>NZ_JAPZLB010000010.1:0-238789 GCF_033804635.1 Mycobacterium sp. RTGN4
CCCACAACCGGCTGCCACACCGCCCGGGTGGCGGAATTACGTGACAGACGAGGTGGGGGAATTCCGTGACGGACAACCCCTCAAGCTGGAGGAATTATGTGACCGCTGACAGTTGAGTACTTCCAGATAGTGGTCCAGTTGCGCGCTGGAGCCGGTGCGATTTCGTCAGCGGCGATCGCTGACCACTTCGGCGACGTCATGGCGCCGTAGCTCCAGCGGCAGTATCAATCCGAGGGTGCATCGCCGCGCCATCAGCTGTACACGTCACTGGGTGGTGCCTCGAAACCATGGCTCGCATGGCCGTGAACTCGCAATGGGACTGTGTGGACGATGCGATCTTGTGTGAGTTGGTCAACGGCGAAGCGCCGAACCTCACACGCTGAGGATCGTTGCTGACGCCGTTCCTGGCGCTCCATACACCTGGGCGAAGCCGATGCGTGGATTACCGGGTACCTGTCGATCACCCGCTTCGCCACGGAGTTGCCGCACCAGTTCGTGCACCTGCCGCAGGCCTGAAGCACCAATCGGTTCACCGTTGGCAATTAGCCCGCCATCAGTATTGATGGGCATCGGACCGTCGAGCTCAGTCGCGCCGTCGGCCAACAGCTTCTCTTGGTCGCCATCGGCGCAAAAGCCCGCCTCGGCCATGTGGATGACTTCGGCGCCGGCATCGGTGTCCTGGAGCTGGATGACGCCGATGTCCCCGGGGGAAACGGCGGCTGACTCGAACGCTGCCGTCGCGGCATACACAGTCGGCGACGCGTCTTCCGCCACAGGAGCCGACGTCGCGTGAACCTCGTAGGCACCGTAACGACGAGTTCGGATCTCCACGGCTTTGATGAAGATCGGCTTGCGTGCAAAGCGGTGCGCAACGTTGCCACGGCACATGATCACTGCCGCAGCGCCTTCGTCGGGTGTGCAGAACATGTATTGCGTAAGGGGGTAATTCACCATTTGCGAGTCGAGTATGTCTTGTTCGGCAATCGGTTTGCGTCGGAACGCGTTTGGATTGAGCGCGCCGTTACGCAGGTTCTTGGCCGCGACCTTGGCCAGAGTCTCTTGCGAGATGCCGTGGTCGTGCAGGTAGCGGTTGGCCTTCATGCCGAAGAACTTGGTAGTCACGAACTGGCCGTTCTCGCCGTACCACTGTGGCAGTGCGAACTTGGCTGGATGGTCGGCGAAGGCACCCTTCGGGTGTTTGTCCATGCCGACTGCGATACCGATGTCGTACTTGCCCAGCCGGATCGTGTCGGCACACAACTGCGTGGCGCTGGCCGCCGTGGCGCAGGCGTTGTACACGTTGGTGAACGGTATGCCGGTAAGGCCCACCAGCTTGGTCACGGCGTCGGGGTTTGAAACTTCGTAGCTGCCTCCAACACCGAACTGGATGTCGCCCCACGCCGCGCCAGCATCCGCGAGAGCGAGCCGAATCGCCTCGCGCCCCATTTCCATCGCCGACTTTCCCTCGAACCGACCGAAGGGGTGCAAGCCGACGCCGATGATCGCTACGTCATTCACCTGAACTAGTTCCTCTCTACCCATTCCACTTCGAGCGCGCCCAGTCGCCGTTGCGCTCGCGAGCTTCGTCAGAAACTAGTGGCAACCATTGCTGAGACTGCGGTGACAATACCAGCGTGAAGTGTCACATGGTAAGCCAGTCATCGGTGCGGCTCCGACTTTCGCAGTCGTTGCGCTGCCACCTCCAAATCCCATCAACCTCATGACGTGCACATGCAACGCGCCGATCTCGACACGATGCTGGCTGGTGACCGAACGACGGATCCATCGGCAGTGTCTTTACAACATCCTCAATAACTGTCACAGTTCTAACAGGGCCGTCGATGCCTCGGCGGTGCGAGACTGACCGGACATCCCTGGCCTGACACAGAGAGTGAAGACGTTTGGATCGCTATGAGCTGCGCAGGCTCGACTACGGCTTGTCCGAGGATCACCGGGACGTCCAGGCGGCGTATGGCAAGTTCTTCAGGGCGCATTCCCCCATTGAAACCGTGCGCGCAGCAGAGGCCACCGGATTCGACGAGAAGCTATGGAAACGACTGTGCACCATGGGTGCAACGACGATGGCCGTCCCCGAGGAATTCGGCGGCGACGGCGCCTCCTTGGTCGACTTGACGCTGATAGCCGAGGAAATCGGGCGGACGCTGGCCCCGGTGCCGTGGATCGACCACGTGTGCACCACGCGACTACTGGCCCGACTTGATGCGTTGGGACCGAACGAGACTTGGACGACGGGTCTACTCACCGGGGCGCGGTTGGCAGGCTTCGATCCCCAGTTGCACCCGACGAGCGGACGACGGCTCTTGCCGAGTGGAGCGGTTGCCGACCACATCGTGGTACGGGACGGCGAGCGCGTCGTAGCACTGGCCTACGATCCACGGCCCGCCAAGGTGGACAACATCGCTAGGCTCCCGGCAGCGTGGATTGATCCAGACGTTGCCGCCCAGTCCATGGTGCTCGGCAGTGGCGCGGTGGCGGTGACGACTTATCTTCGCGCAGTGTACGAATGGCATCTTTTGACGGCTGCTGCATTGGTCGGGCTGGTCGACGAGGCGATGACCATTGCCGCTGAGTTCGCGAAGACGCGCTACACACTCGGTGTACCCATCGGAACTCTGCAAGGGATCTCGCATCCGTTGGCCAACATCGCGATCGCCGTGCAGAGCGGTCGGAACCTGACCCACCGGGCCGCGTGGTACCTCGACAACGAGCCTGACGAAAGACCCGAGCTGGCCTGCGCGGCGTTTGTCTTCATAGCCGAGGAGGCCAGCAAGGCGGCCACCGCGGCCGCACACGTTCAGGGCGGTCTAGGTGTCTCGCTCGAGGCGGCGGCGACGGATTACGTGTTGCGGGCCAGGGGGTGGCCATTGGCCGGTGGCGACCCGGGACGTGTCGCCCAGCACATCGTCGACATCGTCACGACCCGCGAACGTCGTCACGCACCCGCGGGCGTACTCGCCGCGCAGACCGTGAATGCTGAGAAAGGCTGACCTCAGGTGGACTTCTCCCGAGTGACCCTCGCCGACGATGATCGCGCGTTTCTCACCGAGGTCCGGGCTCTGCTCAACTCGGTCGTCACCGACGAGGTGCGAATCCGCGACCATGAGTCGGGGGAGAACTTCGATGAGGAGGTTCACCTCGCGCTAGGTGCGCACGGTTGGCTCGCTCGTGAGTGGCTCTCTGAATCCGAAGGCGGTCTTTCCCCGCTACGCCGCCGGCTTTGGGAACTGGAGACCCGCCGAGTACAGATGCCGTACTTCCACTGGGACACCACCAAGCTGATTGCTCGAACGCTGAAGGATTTCGCTTCCTCAGATCTCAAGGGCGAGGTCCTGCCAGGCGTTCTCACCGGCCACGTCCGGCTCTGTCTGGGATATACCGAGCCGGAGGGGGGATCAGACGTCGCCACGTGCAAGACCCGCGCGGTGCAGGACGGCGGTAGCTGGGTGATCAATGGCGCCAAGATGTTTACCTCCAACGCCCAGAACAGTCAGTACGTCTTTCTGATCACCAACACCGCCCCGAAAGCGCCCAAACATCAAAGCCTGACCATGTTCCTGGTCCCGCTCACCACACCGGGGATAGAGATCCAGGGCCTACGTACCGTGGACGGGGACCGGACGAACCTCGTCTACTACAGCGACGTTCGAATCGACGACAGGTACCGCGTCGGGGACGTACACGGCGGATGGACTGTGCTCCGTTCGGCACTCAACGCCGAACACGGGGGAACGGATTCCGACGCGTCAGGTCTGAATGAGATCTCGATACTCGCGCCGCACGGCACCCGCATGCTGGAAACCATCGATGCCGTAGTCGCTTCCGCAGCCAGTGAGCCTTCGATCGAGGGATGTCTACTCGACGATCAGTCCGTGAAATACCGACTCGGGCGCAGCATCTCCCGGGCGGAGGCGGCGGTGAGCACGCCCGGCATCTACGGCAGGGTCGCGCTCGCTCAAACGATGCGGGACATCTCGGCTGATCTCATGGACGTCGCAGGGGCACGGTCATCGCTACTAGCAGACGCCGCTCGGGCAGCCGATCACCGAACGGCCGAGAAGCTCTACCGCCTGGCACTTCCCAGCGGAATCTACGGCGGCACAATCGAAGTCTTCCGCAACATGATTGCACAACACGAGATGGGACTCGGACGACCGACCTACTCACCGACCACCGTCGCACGAGGAGACCGAGCATGAACGCCGACAGGGTTCTAGAAGGCATTCGAGTTCTGGAGGTCGCAGCGTGGACGTTCGTGCCGTCGGCCGGCGCGGTGCTTGCGGAATGGGGTGCCGACGTCATCAAGGTCGAACCTCGAGAAGGCGGGGATCCGCAGCGTGGTCTCATCACGATGGGGCTGGTCCCCGGGGCTGCCGGCGGCGTCAACTACATGATCGAGATGCCAAACAGGGGAAAGAGATCCGTCGGCATCGACCTCTCCACGCCGGGTGGCCAGCAGGTCGTTCGCGACCTCGCCAAGACCTGCGACGTCTTTCTCACCAGTTACCTGCCTGGCCGACGGGCCTTGTTCGGCATCGACGTCGACGACATCCGTGCCGCCAATCCAGACATCGTCTACGCGCGTGGATCAGGTTACGGCCCATCGGGCCCCGATGCCGACCGGCCAGGGTACGACGGCGTGTCCTTCTGGTCCCGTGGTGGCATCGCCGACGCACTGACTCCCGACCACGTCGAACCCATCCAGCAGACACCCCGCGTTCGGAGATTTGCTCGGCGGCATGGCGATCGCAGGCGGAATAGCGGCGGCTTTATACAAGCGAAAGGCCACCGGGGTCACCTCGGTGGTAGACGTATCCCTGCTCGGAATGGCTGCGTTCGCGATGACCCCGAGAATCACCGCCAGCAACCTCTATGGCGACGCACCGCTGCCAACGCTCAGCCACCGCGATGCGCCCAACCCGCTCGTCGGCAACTATCTGACCAAGGACAACCGCTACATCACGCTGATGATGCTGCAGATCGACAGGTTCTTTCCGGAAGTGGTCACCCTGCTGGGCTTGTCGGAATTGGTGACTGACCCCCGATTCGTCGACGGTGCTTCGCGATTCGACAACCGCGTCGAGTTGATCCGCATCCTAGACGACGTCTTCGTCCAACGTCATAGCGACGAGTGGCGGAAGGTTCTGCAACCGTTGTCGGGTGCGTGGAGCGTGATGCAACAGGCCGGCGAACTGCACGTCGATCCAGCCGTGGTGGCGAATGGATACATACCCACCGTGCACACGATGAGCGGCCTGCCGTATCACCTTGCTACCGGTCCGGTGCAATTCGACGAGCGCCCCGTGGTGCCGATCGGAGCACCGGAACACGGTCAGCACACCGAGGAAGTGCTGCTCGAAGCCGGATTCGAATGGAACGCGATCGAGGAGTACAAACAGGACGGTGCCATTCTCTGAGAGGCCATCGATTCACGGCGGGGTTTTCAGGGCTGGCCCCGCGGCGAGCCCGACGGGTTGCGTGCCGTACAACGAGGCAGTCTTAGGTCCCACTATCGGCTGAGCCACAAAGACCTGACACAACAAGAAAACTTTGTCACAATTCCTATATGGACCAACCGCTCTCGATGGAGAATCGCGATCGTGAGCGTGCCTTCGGTGACAGCCGGGAGCGCATCCTCCAGGCCACCGCCGAAGTGTTGGCCCGCCGAGGTACCACCAAGCTGAATCTTTCCGAGGTGGCCCAGCAGGCGGACCTGTCCCGCATGACGATCTACCGGTTTTTCGCGTCCAAGGAAGATCTGGTCAACGCGTTCACGCGCTGGGAATCCGACAAGATGGAAGAGAGTTTGCTCAAGGCGACCGCGGGTCTGCGGGGTGCCGAAAGATTGGACGCAACACTGAAATTCATCGTCAGGTTTCAGCTTGCCCATTCAGGCTTGCGAATGTTCGACCTCGAACCTGGTGAAGTCATCTTGAGACTGTCCGGGCTCATGCCCGTGTTGGGGGATCGCCTCAAATCGATCATTCCGGGGCCCAATCCCGCGCTGGCGGCGTCGACCGTGATGCGGGTCGCCATGTCGCACTATCTACTCCCAGACGACGACGCGGACCGGTTCTTGGCCGAACTCAGGTATGCGGCTGGCCTCTACCGCCCAACTACCGAGTAATTCCCCGTTCACAACTCACTGTGAACTGCTCGTAAAAGTTCGGCGGGTCAGTGCTTTTCGATCGTCGGTGGGTGCTACGCCGGCCGGCCGGGGAAGGCTCGTCACAGTTGTGGCAGCGTCGATCGAGCCGACCGAAAGTGGCATCAGGCGCAGGCATAGAACCTTAGCTTTACAATGCAGTCGTAAACTGTCACAGTTGGACGCGGGTGGCCATCGTCTGTCAGCGCGGAGTTGCCCGTCGATCGAAGGGAAGCGGCTGTTGAACAAGGACGACATGATCTTGATCAGCGTGGACGATCACATCATCGAACCGCCCGACATGTTCAACGATCATCTGCCGGCGAAGTATCTCGACGACGCACCGCGACTCGTGCACAACCCCGATGGCAGTGACACTTGGCAGTTCCGGGAGACCGTGATACCGAACGTGGCCTTGAATGCGGTGGCAGGCCGCCCGAAGGAGGAATACGGGCTCGAGCCGCAGGGGCTAGACGAGATTCGCAAGGGGTGTTACGACGCGGGCGAGCGGGTCAAGGACATGAACGCCGGCGGAGTGCTGGCCACGATGAATTTCCCGTCCTTCCCCGGGTTTGCGGGCCGCCTCTTCGCCACCAGTGACTCGGACTTCTCGCTGGCGTTGGTGCAGGCCTACAACGACTGGCACATCGACGAGTGGTGTGCATCGCAACCCGGGCGGTTCATCCCCATGGCATTGCCCGTCATCTGGGACGCCGAACTTGCCGCGGCGGAGGTGCGCCGGGTATCGAAGAAGGGGGTGCACTCGCTGACGTTCACCGAGAACCCAGCCGCTCTGGGATACCCCAGCTTCCACGACGACTACTGGAAGCCGCTGTGGGAGGCGCTGGTGGACACCGACACAGTGATGAATGTGCACATCGGATCTTCGGGCAGGCTGTCGATTCCGGCGCCTGACTCGCCCATGGACGTGATGATCACGTTGCAGCCGATGAACATCGTCCAGGCGGCCGCGGATCTGTTGTGGTCCAAACCGATCAAGGACTACCCGGACCTCAAGATCGCGCTCTCGGAGGGGGGCACGGGATGGATTCCGTACTTTCTGGAGCGGGCGGATCGCACCTACGAAATGCACTCGACGTGGACCCATCAGGACTTCGGCGGGAAGATGCCCAGTGAGGTGTTCCGGGACCACTTCATGACCTGCTTCATCTCCGACCCGGTCGGGGTGAAACTCCGTCATGAGATCGGCGTGGACAACATCTGCTGGGAGATGGACTATCCGCACAGCGATTCGATGTGGCCTGGCGCCCCCGAGGAACTCGACACGGTGTTCAAGGCCCATGACGTGAGTGATGACGAGATCGACAAGATGACCCATCTCAACGCCATGAAGCTCTATCATTTCGAGCCGTTCGACCACGTGCCAAGGGAAGCCGCCACCGTCGGTGCGTTGCGTGCCGCTGCGGGAGACCACGACGTGAGCATCCAGGCTCTCAGCAGGCACGAAAAGACCGGCACCAGCTTCGCGGATTTCCAAGCCAGCGCGAAGGAAATCGCGGGCGCCAGGAGCTGACCACGAGGAACGTGGTGGACCGCAACCGGCGGATTCAGGCGAGGTAGGAACACCCGAGGTAGGAGAGTGCAGTGACCGTCGGCATCAAGGGCATGCGTACGGATGTCTAAAGCCGTCAACGCGAACTCCGAGGTCGCAACCACTCCGTGGGCCCGTTTCGGTATCGAAACGCTCGTGGATGGCCCGGCTCCGTCCGTAGCCGAGATGCGCATGGACGGTCTGTGCAATCCGGTGACCGGTGAACTTTCCGCGGGGCCGCTGGCGGTGTTGGTGGACTTCATCGGCGGGTTGGTCAATTTTCATCGTCGGGCGGTGGGCGAGTGGACCGTATCGACCGAGCTGTCGTTGGAACTGAGCCCGGACGCGTTGTCGTCGATCGCATCCGCACCGCAGGTGCCAGTCGTGGCGAGTGGAAAACCGTTTGGTAGCAAGGGTTCGACGTCGGTCAGTACTTGTGAAATTGCCCACCGCGACGTAGTCGTCGGCATGGGCGTGGTGCGCTCGTTCTTCTTCACGCCGGTGAGCGACCTCCCCGATGATCCGGATCTGCGCTCGAGTGGCAAACGACCCTCCGATTTGCGGGACATCATGGCGCTTACCGTCGAGCCCAGAGCTGGCGACAGAGCGGTGATCCACCAACGACGAGACGGCGCGCTCAACAACCCGCTCGGCATCGTGCACGGGGGAGTGGCGGCCGCGGGTCTTGAATTGGCAGCCTCGGCTGCGCTCAATCCGCGAGGCGCCCGCGCCCCGATGCGAACGGCCTCGTTACGGGTGAACTTCGTGCGAGAGTTTCTCGCCGGGAGCGGCTCGCGATACGAAGCGCACAACGTACGCGTCGGCCGCAATAGCGGTGTTGCCGAGGCGCAGGCCATCGGGGCGGACGGATCGGTCGCACTGATCGCCCGAGTGACTGCCTACCGAGACTTCTCCCACTCATGAAAATCATTGGAGCAGAATCGATCCCAGCCGATGTACGTGCCAACTACATCGATGAGGGCTTGTGGAACGCAACCAGGCTGGCTGATGGGGTTGAAGAGCACGCTCGCCTGCATCCCGCCAAGGTCGCGCTCATCGATGGCGAAACACGCTGGACATATGGCCAATTGGCTTCCGCGACAGCCCGCGCGACCGGGTACCTGCACCGCCTCGACATCAACGATCAATCAGTGGTGTTGATCATTGCGCCCCTCATCGCGCCTGCGGTGGCCGCGTACCACGCCGTGCTCCGCAACGGAGCCGTCGCCGTCATGCTTGACCGCCGCGCGGGTCGGGCCGACGTGGCCCAAGCCATGGAATCGGCGCAGGCCGACCTCGTCATTTCGACGCCCGAACTCGTCGAACACCTCGAGTTGGCGCAGTTCGACGTGCCGGTGGTGACCTACGCCGAACTGCTCGCATCCGATGTCGAGCGCAACGATTGGATTGAACCCGACCCGGAACGGCCCATCGCGGTCGTATTCACCTCCGGGACGACCAGCAGGCCCAAGGGTGTCGTACACAGTCTCAACACGATATGGGCGGGGGCTCGGAACATGGCAGAGGCGGTGCGACTGTCCAAGGACGACATCGCCGTTCTGTCGTCGCCGCTCGCCAGCGTGACGGGGCTCGTCCAAATTCATCTCACGCTCGACCGAGGTGCCGCGCTGCTGCTCGAGGACCGCTTCGATGCGCCGGAATCGCTCGCCCGCATGCAACGTGAGGGGGCGACAGTCCTTGGTGGTGCCCCCATCATCGTCGAGCAACTGCTGCGTGAGGCCCAGTCTCAAGACCTGGTGGATGTCGGCCTGCGCGTCATCAGCCTTGGCGGTTCGATGATTCCGCGCCCGCTACTCGACATGGCCGTCGGGCGGTACGGAATCACACCCGTGCGGGTGTACGGCTCCTCCGAGGCGCCTTGTGCCACCACCACCCCACCCTCAGAGCTTGGCGAGAGGCGGCTTGGTGATGATGGAGCGTGTGCTCGCGGCACCGAACTCCGCACCGACGGTCCGGTGGCGGGCGAGTTGCTCGTCCGCGGACCCGTGAGGTTTCTCGGATACTTAGATCCCGACGACAACGCCCAAACCTTCAGTGGCGGAGGGTGGTTCCGCACGGGAGACCTCGCGCGCTACGACGAAGGCCGCCTCACGGTGACCGGCCGACTGAAGGAGACGGTCGTGCGCAAGGGCCTCAAGATCTCGCTCGCCGAGATCGACGAGACGGCCAGCGGCCTGCCAGGCATCGAAGAATGTGTCTCTTTCGGGCTGCCGGACCCCGACACGGGTGAACGTCTCGTGCTTGCCATCCGCCCTGTCGCACCGGATGCCGTCGTCGAATTCGACGCCGTCATCGGCTGGCTGTTGGCCGCCGGCCTCGCCAAGCGAAAACTGCCGGAGCAGATCGTGGTGTGGGATGCTCCGCTGCCGCGCACGGCAAGCGGCAAGATTCAGCGCCGAGTCGTCGCCGATGGCCACCAGTTGCGTCCCGCGCTCCTCGCGCCCAGGCTCAGGGATTCGGACTGAATTAAATCGACTGCGGCGAGGACGGTTTCGACCAAAATTGGGTTCCGTCCAGGCGAGCTCGCGTATTCCGCGGCGAAAGTTCGCTCGGAGGGTAAACCTGGTTTACTCGTCCGCGCTGCACCGTGTAGTGCACTACGCACCGTTGGCATCGCCCGCGGGAATTGCGTGGGTCCTTTGGGTCGACTGCGACGTCGTGAACCGATTACTGTGACAATCATCGACAAGGCTGTAACATTTCAGCTACCCACCGACTACCTTCGCCGAGGGGCCGGCCCGACCCCAGGATCGGATCGGCCGGGCACGTACGCAGAAAGGTTGAATATGACGAGCGTTCACAACGGCACCGGAATCATTACGGGCGACGAGCGGATGCTCATCGATGGCGCTCTTCAGCACACTGCCAGCGGCGCATTGTTCGACGTCGTCCACCCCGGCAGTGAGGAGGTCGTCGGTCACGCAACCGATGGCACGGTAGACGACATGGCCCGGGCGATAGCTGCTGCGCGGCGCGCGTTCGACGACTCTGACTGGTCACGTGACGTCGAATTCCGTTTCCATTGTCTCAAGCAACTGCAGAGCGCGCTCGAGCGGAGCAAGGAACGAATACGTGCCATCGTGGTCACCGAAGTCGGCTGCCCGATCTCGATGACGGCGAGCCAAATCGAGGATCCCATCAGCGAAGTGGGCCATTGGGCCGACCACGGAAAGGCCTTCGACTACCTCGTCGACACCGGACTCCACCAGTCTCCGTTGGGACCCGCGCATCGCAAGATTCATTACGAACCTGTAGGGGTGGTCGGGGCCATCACGCCGTGGAATGTGCCGTTCTATCTGAACATCGCCGAGACCACCCCGGCGCTGATGGCTGGCAACACCGTAGTACTCAAGCCTGCTCAACTCACACCGTGGTCGGGCAGCGAACTCGGGCGCATAGTGGCCGAGGAAACCGATATTCCAGCGGGTGTCTTCAACGTCGTGCTGTCCAACGCCAACGAAGTGGGCGCAGCGTTGTCTGTCGACCCGCGGGTAGACATGGTCACCTTCACCGGGTCGACGGCCACGGGCAGAGCCATCTTGGCCGCGGCGGCACTGACGGTGAAGAAGACGCTGCTCGAGTTGGGCGGCAAGTCCGCCCACATCGTGCTCGATGACGCCGACTTCGCGGTTGCGCTGCCGATGGCAGCGATGATGGCCTGCGTGATGTCCGGTCAAAGCTGCGTGCTGCCGAGCCGTATCTTGCTGCCCGCCAATCGTTATGCGGAGGGAGTGGAGATTCTGAAGGCCAGCATGGAGTCGATCCCCGTTGGCGACCCCTGGGATCCGGGCACGGTCCAAGGTCCGCAGATCAGCGAGGTTCAGCGACAGAAGGTCTTGGGGCTGATCGGGTCCGGACTCGAATCGGGCGCCACCCTCGTCACGGGTGGTTCGATCCCAGATGACCTGCGCACGGGTTACTACGTTCAACCCACCCTGCTCGGCGATGTCGATCCCGACAGCCTTGTGGCGCAGGAGGAGATCTTCGGCCCCGTACTCACCGTGATGCCCTACGCGACGGAGGAACAGGCGGTCGCCATCGCCAACAACTCCATCTACGGCTTGTCGGGCGAAGTGTCCTCCGCTGATGTCGAACGAGCGATGAACGTGGCCAAGCGAATTCGCACCGGCAACGTCACCATCAACGGCAAGTCACACTTCGGAATCTCCAGCCCGTTCGGAGGCACCAAACAGAGCGGTCTCGGCCGACGCAACGGCGAAGAAGGCTTCAGGGAATACCTGGAAGGGAAAACCATCGGTCTGCCCGAATGAGCGCGACGACCCGCACCTCCCGTGCGACTCCCGGCTAGCGCCGCGGTTCGACCACCGATCCGGCGCCGGTCGTCAGCTGCGCGCTGTGGCCACCCCGGGAACCGTCGAAATCCTCACGAATCGGCGCACGAGAAGTTTACGGAAGGACACGAGGTGCAGGCTGTCCTCGCTCAGTCGGGAATGCTGCAGGGAGTCGAACCCGACGCGGCCGCCACGCTCGTCAGCAGGCTCGAACCCGTCGAATTCCCCAGCAAGCACGTAATCTTCGCGCAAGGCCAACCCGGAGACCGGCTGTTCATCATCACCTCCGGCCAGGTGAAGATCGGCCATCGGACCACCGACGGGCGGGAGAACATTTTGGCGCTGCTAGGACCGTCCGACATGTTCGGAGAGTTGTCGACCTTCGATCCAGGCCCTCGAACGTCAACCGCCACGACGATTACAGCTGTTCATGCGCTGTCGATGGACCGCCCCGCCCTGCGTGTCTGGTTCCGGGAAAGTCCCGGAGTGTCCCAACACCTGTTACAGGACCTGGCGCGCAGGCTACGAAGAACTGACGACTACCTGTCGGACCTCGTCTTCATCGACGTGCCCGGCCGCGTGGCGAAGCAATTGCTGCGGATGTCGGAACGATTCGGTGTCCATGACGGCGACGAACTGCGTGTCGCTCACGGACTCACCCAAGGCGAGCTCGCACAACTGGTGGGCACCACGCGAGAAACGGTGAACAAGGCACTCGCCGACTTCGCCCTACGCGGCTGGATCCGCGTCGGGGTCAGGGTGATCTGGATTCGCAAGCCTCGGCGGTTGGCTCAGCGCGCGAGATAGTCGGTCAGCGACGCCAGTGAGCCCGGCGCCTCACAACCCGCATGGCACATGGCGACCCATTAGGCGCGTCGACGCCTTGCCATGGCGGCTAAGTTACTCTGAAATGCCGGCTCGTCGAACGACGCCGTCTCCGCGGCCAACAGGTCGTCGAGCGTGGACTCCACGAGTGCGTTCATTGGTTGGTTCAAGAAGCGACGGGTCTCGTTGAGTGCTTGCGGAGGCAAGTTGGCGAGCCGCTTGGCGAGCTTCACCCCTTCGGCCAATGCCTCACCGCGAGCGACTACTCGGTTGGCGAGTCCGATGTCGAAGGCCTGGTTGGCGGAGATGCGTCCACCCAGGAGGAGCCATTCCTTCACTCGCTGCAAGCCCATGTTCAACGGCCAGGTGAGCGCACCGCCGTCGCCGGCGACCAGACCGAGGGCCACGTGCGGATCGGCGAGGTAGGCGTGGTCCTCCATCACGACCAGATCCGACAGTGATGCAAGACTGCAGCCGAGACCGACTGCTGCGCCGTTGACCGCGGCCACGATCGGCACCGGGAAGGACACGAGCGACCGAACGAGGCTGGCGCCTTCGGCAATGATGTGTGCGCGCAGCGCAGGATCGACCGCCATCCGCTCCAACAACGAGAGGTCGCCACCGGCGGTGAACGCCTCTCCGGCGCCGGTGAGCACCACCGCGCGCAGATCCTCCACCGACGCCAGCCGCAACCACACCGAGGAGATTGCTTCGTGCAGGTCCTCGTCGACGGCGTTGTAAGCCTCCGGGCGGTTCATCGTCACCACGACGATTCCGTCGTCGCGGTGATCGATCAGAAGTTTCTCGTCCGACGTCATCAACTCTCCCTCATGCGGTCGCTGTAGCGTCACATGGAACATTAGTTGACGTCAAATTCGAATATGACGCGGGCCTCTGTGGCCTTAAAGTGCCGTCAGTTCTCGAGGCCCAGGGCGTTGGCCCAGAGCAGCGTCAATTGCTCGACGGCGGCTTCGAAGTCGTAGGACCGCCCGCCGACGAACAAATTCTCGGCAAATCGAGCGACCATCCCGCCCAGTGCCTCCGCGGCATAGCGGGGTTCAACGCGCTCGTCGGCCAGACCGGCCGCTTGCAGGCGCGAGATCGCAGCTTCGAGTCGGACCGCCAGATAGTCGTCGCGCTTGGTTCGCACGCGGCGGACGTCCTCGTCGTAGCGGCTGACTTCCTCGATTACTCGCATGATGCGTGACTCTTGCCGGTAAGCCTGGAGGTAAGACCGATTCGCCGCGCGGATTCTGTCGAGGGGCCCGGTTGATTCGTCGCTCTGTGGGATGTCATCCATCGAGACGAGGCGGACTTCTACTTGCTCGGCGATCTCTCGGAAGAGTTCTTCCTTCGTTTGAAAGTAATGATAGAAGGAGCCGTGCGACACCCCGGCCTCGGCGGCGACATCGGTAATGCGCGCCTGGAGAAAGCCGTCGCGTTCGAATACGACCTTCCCAGCGTCGATGAATCGGGCTCGCGTGCGCCGGCCCTTCTCCGAGCGAGGCTCAGCGACCATCACTATCATTACTCCGTTCGGGTTCGCTAGACGCGCTCCAGTTAGGAGGTGCCGGTGCACCCTTCGAGCGCAGATCGTACCCGAGCGTCTACCAGGGGGATGACGTCGACGTCAACATTGACACGTGAACCTCGACGCGGCGAGGTGCTCCCCTTGGATCGCCCAGTAGTGCAGATTCATACGACCGCATCAGCGAGCTCGACCAGATGTGGTGAGAAACCCTGGGTGCGAAGCTGGCGGCCCAGCGCCACGATGAGATCGGCCGATGAGCCGGCGATCTGATCGAGCGCCATGCCCCGCCTGTGTGAGCGATTGAGTGAGTACTCCCAGGTGAAGCTGATTGCCCCGGTAACCTGTGTCGCCGTTTGGACGATCACGTGCAGGATCTGGCCAGCCATCGCCTTCACGGCACTGCTGAGATCGGGATCCAACGGTCCCGCCGCAGCGCGCCCGACGGCGATGTCGAATAGGCATCGCAGCTGATGCCGTTCGGTCGCGGCCCACGCTAAAAGGTGCTGCATCGATTGAAACCCGCCGATCGGACGGCCGAACTGTTGTCGGACCCGCGCGTGACCGACCGCATCGTCGAGAATTCGGTCGGCCAAACCCAGTAGTTCCGCAGCGGCGCCGAGCCGCAGGCGGCCGAGCACTAGCGGTCGGAGCAAACGCATTGGCCCGTCGGGTACGACTACCGTGCCGGTTGAATCGTTGACGTCGATGACGGTGAGGTAGTCATCGCGATCACGAGAGAGGTTGTGTCGCTTCACATTCACGGAGCGCTCGAGTAGCACCACCCCAACCCCGGCCCGGTCGATCGCGATGGGGGTGTCCGTCGATGCTCCGAGGACCGCTGCGACGTCGCCGGTGCTGAGCGGGCAACCCAGCACGACGGTGTCTCGAACCGCCAGCAACCCTGGGCATTCGAGGAGCGCGGCCGCGGCAAGCCTGCCAAGGGCGGGCGTCACTGCGCAGTGGTAGCCCTGCGCTTCCAAGAAGGCGTACACCGGCGTGAGGTCTGCGTCCTTGCCGGCATCCTGCAAGATCTCGTCGATCCCGAACACTGACAAGGCATCACCGCCACCGTGGCGTTCCAAAATGGCGCCGGCGGCGTCCCGGAAGGTGATGTAGTCGCTGGGTCGCAGTCCGTCAGTCATCGCGCAGTCCGAGGATGTGCCTGGCCACGGTCATGAGCTGCATCTGTTGTGAGCCTCCGTAAACTGTGACGATTCGCGAGAACAGGTATTCCTGCTGCAGGAGTAGCTCGTCGGTGCAGTCGCTCGGCAACGCGACGCCGAGTTGATCGACCTCTCGCAGTACGTTGAAGAGCTTCTGCTCTGCTCGCGTCATCAACAGCTTGTTGAACGCCGCCTCCGGGCCAAGGACGTGGCCGCGGGCGTCGCGAGCCAACAGCGTCGACGCGCTCGCGCGCACCCCGAGGGTCTGCAGAACGACCTCACCGACCGCACGGTCGTGATCCTCACGCATGAGGTCAGAGCTCGCCGCGAGGCGTTGGCGAAATGCACAGTGGCGCAACCACGACAGGGTCCCGCGTTCGCGCGCGAGCAGGTACATCGCGACACCCCAGCCGCCCCCCACGTCCCCGATGACCTGACCGACCGGAACGCGGACCCCCTGGAACGTCACCTCGGCGAGCTCGTCGGTGCCGTTTGCCTGCCTGATCGGGCGCACAACGACGCCGGGTGCGGCTAAATCGATGGCGATCATCGTCAGACCGCGGTGCCGTTCCTCGGCAGTTCCCGTCCGCACCAGTGCCAGGCACCAGTCCGCATATTTCGCCCAGCTGGTCCAGATCTTGGCACCCGTGACGATGAACGCATCGCCGTCGGGCCGGGCGCGCGTGCGCAACGATGCGAGGTCGGAACCCGCCTCGGGTTCCGAGAATCCCTGCGCCCAAGCGTGTTCGCCGGACAAGAAGCTCGGTAGCACCTTTGTCGAAAAGCTGGTCCTGGCGAAATGGAGGATAGTGGGCGCGACGATCTCGAGGTGTTCGAAGATCGTGGGCCCCGTCCAACCGGCGCGGAAGAGCTCCTCGTAGACGGTCGCGCGATGAAGTATTGAGCCGCCCCGCCCGCCGATGGCCTCAGGCCAGCCGTACAACCCCCATCCGTGCTCGCAAAGTAGCCGCCGCAGCGCTCGCGACTGCGCGACGCGCTCGTCGTAGTCGCTGAGCCCGACCAAAGCGGGAGCCAACTCGGATTCGTGCGTCTGTCGCCACCGACGGAATTGGTCCGCGAACTCAGCGAGTGGCTGGTCGAGCAGCGCCTCACCGTGTCTGCAAGTAGACACGACCACCTTCCTTGCTTTGATTTCGACGTCAGTATAGAATTCTTGCATCCTGCGGGCAAGCGCGCGGGCTTCGGCGTCGCGAAGTGCACCATGGGTTTCGGGCGTAAGGCCTCTTTTTCTTGGAAAGCCGACCGTCCGGACGTTCCACCCGATGACCTGCGCAAGAGGAGCGACGTGATTCCCACGCCAGAGGATCAGTTGGCGATCATGAATCTGCTGGCGCGGTACTGCCTGAGCCTGGATGAGGACGACGTGGAGGGCTGGGTTTCGCTCTTCACCACCGACGCCTCTTACGAGGTCTATGGTCGGTCATTCGAAGGTCGCGAGGCGCTTCGCGGCATGGCCAAGGCGGCTCCTGGCGGCCTTCACCTGGGGGGCGTGCCGGTCGTGGATATGGTCGACGTCGACAGAGCGCGCACGGTTCAAGATTTGTTGTTCATCGATCGCGACACCGGAGAGTCCAGGAGCGCCGTGTATCACGACGAACTGGTGAGGACGCCAAGTGGTTGGCGCATCGCAAGCCGTAGATGCCGGTTCATCGTGCCCGGCGGGCTTAGTGACCGGCCGACGAAGAAGTGAGGAAAGCCATGCCAGCGCAGCAGTTTTCGATACTGTCGGCGGCTACCCAGGAGATCGCTCGGAACGCCACACGTGCCATGGGCTTTGGCGAGTCGACGTGTCGATCCGGCCAGGCCCAGTGCCGGTGACCGCCGACCTCGTCCTCTACGACGTCATCGAAGGCGTGGCCACGATCAGCCTGAACCGGCCGCAGGCCGCCAATGCGCAAAACCGCGAGCTTCTCGATCGGCTCGACGAATTGTGGACGGCCGCAGCCGAAGATCCTGAAGTGAAGGTCATCGTCGTGCGTGCCAACGGTAAGCACTTCTCGGCGGGCCATGACCTCAAAGCGCCTGCGGGAGAGGAAGTCAAGACGGTAGCGGCGCTCTACGGATTCGAGAGCCGGCGCTACCTTGGCTACTCCATGAAGTGGCGAAATGTCGACAAGCCGTCCATCGCCTCGGTTCAGGGAAAATGTATCGCGGGTGGATTGTTGCTCGCATGGCCGTGCGATCTCATCATCGCCGCCGACGACGCTCAGTTCTCCGACCCGGTGGTCGCCATGGGCATTGGTGGGGTGGAGTATCACGCCCATACCTGGGAAATGGGCGCGCGGTTGGCCAAGGAGGTGCTCTTCACCGGCCGGCCCGTCACAGCCGAAGAAGCCTTGCGAGTAGGCATGGTGAACAGGGTGGTGCCGGGCGCGGAGCTGGACTCCGAGACGCGTGCGCTGGCTTTGCAGATCGCGCGGATGCACCCGTTCGCGTTGCGAATGGCCAAACGCGCAGTCAACCAGACGCTGGATGTCCAAGGCTTCACCACAGCGGTGCAGGCCGTCTTCGACATTCATCAGCTGGGCCACGGCAATGCCATGACCGAGACCGGGTGGCCGGCGTTGGTGGGTCTGGACGGCATGAAGGACGAGATCGGCACGAAGTGAAGGGCCGGCGGTGACCTCGCGTCGTCCTGCTGGCTGAACGCAGAGACGGTATCTCCGCTGCCGTGAACAGCCGGCTGAGTCGAATGGGTCACGCTACGTATGAAGCAGGACGATATGGGTCGTGCGGGTCGGCCAGAGGAGGCATCGATGAGCGTTACCAACGTCAGCGAGCTGCCGAGTGCAGACGAGCTATCGCTGCTCAGGGAGTCCGTGCGTGCGACGCTTGAATCGCTGCCTGGTCAGGTGAGCGACGATGGCTGGTCGGCGTCCTGGCCGTTGACATGGAACGCTCTTACCGCGCAGGGATTTTGGTCGACCACGGAGCCACCGGACGGTTCATTGACCGCGGGCGTGGTCATCGCAGAGGAGTTGGGTCGTGCGCTCTACCCCGGGCCCAGCTGTGAGGTGCTCACTGCGGCTTCGGTGCTCAGTCGAATCACCGGCGAGCACACGATGATCACCCAAGGGGTCAGGGAAGCGCCCTTGATGTTCTTTGCCACCGAGGACAGCTTGGCGCCCATCGATTCGGCCGTCATCAGACTCGATCCCATGGTGCAGGCGGAGGACCGGGCGGCACTGGTCGTCGCTACTGCCCGCGACGAGATCGTCGTCTTATCATCACTTCCCGAGCCAAGCTCGGCTCAGCCGACTCTCGATGTCACGCGGCGAACGGTGGAGGTGAGCCTCGACCGCGCGGCGCTGCCGACGGTTGGACCTGCCGACCCGGCCACAGCCAGCTACGGCCGGACGGCGCGCGCGTTGCTGTACTGCGCCGACACCTTGGGTGCGGTCGAGCAGGTGCTGGCCCGGACTGCTGAGTATGCCAAGCAACGCAGTACTTTTGGCGCGCCGATCGGCAAGTACCAAGCGGTGGCCCACCGACTCGTCGATCATGCCGTCACGGCCCGCCAGATGCGTCTGCTGTTGAACGCCGCCGTCACGGCGTACGACCAGAACGATCCAAGCGCTGCGCATCTCGCTGCCACGGCAGAGACCTTCTACTGGGCAAGGAGTGTCGATCTCGTCAGTGACTGCATTCAGCTGTGTGGCGGCATCGGATTCACCTGGGAATTCGGTCACCACTTCTATCTGCGCCGGGTGGCGCACAACGCCACACTGGGTGCAGGACGCGGCCGACCAGCCCGACGTCTAGCCGAGGTGGCGAAATGGTGACCGAGCCCGCCGGTGACGGCTTCCGCGCCGGTGTTCGAGGATTCATCGCGCGCAACGCGCCAATGGGCACGTGGCACGACGGCGTCCGAGTACCACGTGACGCGGCGACGGAGCATGCCATGCGCAAGTGGTATGCCGCGCTCTTCCGGGACGGTCTGCTGGGCGGATCCTGGCCCGTGCAGTACGGCGGCCGTGCCGATCACAACGCCCACCAGGACGCGGTCGTGATGGAAGAGATCGTGCGTGCGCGCGCTCCCCGACCGATCGACCAAGTCCTCCTGTCGGCCCACCTGATCATCGAGTTCGGCTCGGATGCGCAACGCAGCAGGTATCTGCCCAGGATTCGTTCGGCAGAGGACATCTGGTGCCAGCTGTTCAGTGAGCCGGGCGTGGGTAGCGATCTTGCAAGGCTCACTACGAAGGCCGTCGAATTGCCAGACGGGCGTTATCGTGTAGACGGCCAAAAGGTTTGGACGACGGACGCGCAATGGGCTCAGATGGGTGTACTGCTGGCCCGCACGGACGTGGCGGCACGTCCGCACGCCGGCCTGACCGTGTTCGTCGTGGACATGTCGAGTGCCGGTATCGACATCCGGCCGATCCGGGAGATGACGGGCTCCGCAGAATTCTGCGAGGTCTACCTCGACGGCGTGGTCTTGTCCGCCGACTCCGTACTCGGACACGTCGATCAAGGTTGGTCGGTCGTGAATTCAGGCCTGGCCTCCGAACGTGCCTACGTCGGTGCCAACGCCGTCATGCTGGAGCTGCTCTTCGACGATGTCGTCGAGATGGCACGCCATCTCGACGTTCCCGGTGGACTCGCCATCGACGACCCCTTCGTGCGTGAAACGTTGGCCGACTGGCAGGCGCGGGTATCGGGGGTGCAGCGCATCGCCCAGTCCGCCGTCGATGCGGTGGCGATCCACCAAGATCTGCCGTCAGATGGGTTGATCGCCAAACTGGCCTACAGCGAGCTGAACGTCGCGCTTTGCACCTACGGTGTCAACCTGGCCACGTCCGGGCGTCTGCGGCCCGCGGCGGCCGACGTCTATGCGCGATTGCAACAGGCATTCCTCTGGTCGAGGGCACTGACGATTTCGGGTGGTTCTTCCGAGATCGTGCGCAATGTCCTTGCCACCCAGCTGTTCGGGCTCCCGAGGTCGTGGTGAATTCGTTCGACGGCGGCCTCACGAGGCTGCACCGTCGAGCGGTCCATCCTTGATGCGGCTCAGCACGACTGTCGCCGGAGGCGGCGGCACGAACTGGATGACGACGTGATCTGCCCCGCTGCGCGGTTGGCATCGGTCCCGCTGTACTCCTGTAGCCAGATCGTGGAGACGCCGGCAATCTCGATGTCGCGAACGGTCTTCATCGCCTCGGCCGCAGGCAGCCGATCCAGAAAGCCCGCCCATAAGCCCTGCCCGCCAGGCGACACCGTCAACGCGCACCCACTTCTGATGTTGGAGCACCTACCCCGGCGCTTGAGCTCTCGAAACTGTTACAAACCTAGCCGAATTGTCATTGTCATGACGGAGGACCCAGCCCGCCCGAACATGTACGTGCCTATTCCGTATCGAAACGGATTTCCTCGACCACCCAACAGTCTCGCAGTGGACGGCACTCTGATCGCAGGGTTGATTGTGCCACGCATTGCTGTTACAAACACTCTAACTACTGTAACTTCACGACTCAATGATCCTGCTTCATGGAGGCGACATGCCATCGCGCGAGCTCAACTTTCCGGTATTCGACGGCGACAACCACTTGTATGAGCCGCAGGAGGCCTTGACCAAGTTCCTACCCGACCACCGCAAGAAGGCGATCCAATACGTACAGGTCAACGGCCGTACGAAGATCGTGGTCCGGAATGTGATCAGCGACTACATTCCGAACCCCACATTCGAAGTGGTGGCGGCGCCTGGAGCGCAGGAGGACTACTTCCGCAACGGCAGCGGCGGAAAGACCTTTCGTGAAGTCATGGGCAAGCCGATGAAGGCGATTCCCGCGTTCCGCGAGCCTGGCCCGCGACTGGAAGTCATGGACGAACTTGGGCTGGACTACAGCCTGATGTTCCCCACCCTGGCCAGTCTGGTCGAGGAGCGGATGAAGGACGACCCCGTGCTCATCCACGACGTCGTCCATGCGCTCAACGAGTGGATCTATGAGACGTGGTCGTTCAACTACCAGGACCGTATCTTCCTCACACCGGTGATCACGTTGCCGATCGTGGACCGTGCCCTCGAAGAACTCGAATGGTGTCTGGAACGCGGCGCCAAGACCGTGCTCGTGCGCCCGGCCCCGGTTCCAGGATTCCGCGGCACGAGGTCGTTCGGACTGCCGGAGTTCGATCCGTTCTGGCAGGCATGCGTCAAAGCGGGGATTCCGGTGTGCATGCACGCATCCGACAGCGGTTACGCCGAATTCGCCGCGGCGTGGGAGGCCGAAGACGAGTACCTGCCGTTCAAACCGACGGCCTTCCGGTTGCTCGCGATGGGCAAGCGGGCCATCGAGGATGCCATGGGAGCCCTGATCTGTCACGGGGCGTTCAGTCGTAATCCCGACCTGCGGATCCTGTCGATCGAGAACGGCGCGTCATGGATTTCACATCTCTTCCACGAGTTGAGAGACGTCTACGCGAAGATGCCGCAAGAGTTCGAGGAAGATCCCATCGAGGCATTCAAGCGGTGCGTCTACGTGGCCCCGTTCTGGGAAGACGACTTCTCCGAGGTCGCGGACCTCATCGGTATTGACCGGGTCATCTTTGGTTCGGACTGGCCGCACCCGGAGGGGTTGAAGGATCCAATCTCGCTTGTCGATCACCTCTCCGGTCTTGTGCCAGGTGGCCTCGAGAAGGTGATGGGAGGCAATCTCGTCGACCTGTTCAAGGTCTCCGTGGGAAAGGGGTAACGGTGCGACCGGCTCGAGAAGCGCTCTGCCATGGCGATGTTGAAGGCTGGCAGCCCGCGAAGAATCGTCAGACGAGTCTCGACGTCCTGTTGGCTAGCTGCAACACGAAAGGCCCAACGCAATGCAGATAGCACTCGCACCAGAGCTCTCGACGTGGCCGAATGAGCATCCCCAACTGATCGGAAGTCTTTGCGGCACGTGCGCGGCGGTAACCTTCCCCGTTCAGGCTTCGTGCCCGAATTGCAGCGGCGACGACATGTCCGACATGCTCTTGCCCCGGCGCGGCACGTTGGTGTCCTGGACCACCCAGGGGTTCCCGCCCGGGCCGCCCTTTGTCGGCGAGGTCGGGCAGGCTTTCCTACCGTTCGGCGTCGGTCTCGTTCAGCTTGACGAGGTGGTCCGGGTCGAGGGGCGACTGACCGAAAGCGACCCTGCCCGAATCCGATTCGGGATGGCAGTGGAGTTGACCATGGTGCCGTTGAGCACGCGCGACGACGGCACCCAACTCGTCACCTTTGCATTCAGTCCCGTCGAGGATGGTGAAGGCACTCGTGTCTGAGGCTGCCCTGGCTGGCTCTTCGGCCCTGGCGCAGACCGTTGAGGGCCACGGCGAGGGCGCCGCGGATCAGTTTGGAACGGCGCGTGCTCATTTGAACCAATGGAGCCTCCCGCGCGCCGATGCGACCTGCGATGGTCGTGCTCGACGATCGGCACTGCGAAGAGTCGGGACGCCGTGCCCGCTTGCCGCGGAGGAGATCTACGATGCTGCCACCGCCGCGGTCGCGCAGTACGGACTCGAGGGACTCTCGATCGACGACGTCGCCGCGCGAGCAGGGTGCTCTCGAGCAACCGTCTACCGCCGGGTGGGCGGAAGGGAGGCGATCCTCGATGCCGTGGTTCAACTAGCCATTGCCCGCATCACATCCGCAGTGTCTGAGGCGGTGGCACGATTGGCTGGCGAGGAACGCGCCGTAACCGTCGTCCTCGTCGCCCTCGCCACGATACGCCGGGACACAGTATCCGCGGCTCTGTTGACCGGACCGGCAGCGGCGCACACCGTCAGCAGTTCGCTCCTGTCTGAGGTCAGCGGAGCCACCGCGGTACTCTCCGGACTTGACCCCGGTGATGCAATTGCCTGCGAGTGGTTGGAGCGGATGACGCTGTCGCTGTTATGTTGGCCGATCGCCGATCCCGCGGCCGAAGAAGCGATGATCAGAGCCATCGTCGGACCCGCCCTCCGGGGGCGCCTGCGGTAGCGCCGCGCATAGGGAGCACGATCGCGCGACTACGAGGGGCAGGCGCGCCAAGCGCAGCCCGCGGCTTGGAGTGTCCCGGTCACCCTCACTGTTTGCGGCGGCGTGGCGCCCCCGTAAACAGTGAAACTGTCGGACTCCGTCGAAGATTCTGCAAGCGGGCGAGATGATTGTTGGTTGCGGTAGTCTGCACGCCCCTTATCGCTTGAGCAAATCTCGACAACGCAAAGAAGTTTGAGCGGCTTCGCCGAAGGTTCAATTTCTCGACGACCCCAGCCATGTTAGTGCCAGTACGTCGCGAGCAGCGATGCGGAAAGAAGTGCCTACCCAACAACCGTATCGCAGCGCCGGTCATCAGGTCGCGGTCCCGAGTCGGTCATCGGCGTCAAAGCCGTTGGCTAGTCGTGACGTTCGTCTACCGGGTCATCATTGCGGTGCAGTCCGGGCAGCACCGTATCCACGGCGGCTGTGACGAGGTCCAGAAGATCTGATCCGGGCAGGGTGCCCCACCTTTGGTAGGCCAGGTTCAGTGCCGCAAGCAATGACGCGGCCCGCACCTCCCACTGGAAGTCGCCGTCGTTTTCCGTGTCGCCAGCGGCCGTGCGCAGAATCGCAGTCAGCTTCGGTCGCATGCGTTGCGTAGCCTCGATCCAGTAGCGAGTGACGTCGTCCTCGGTCGCCGCGAGGTTCATCATTTGACGGCTTCCCTCGGTCGCCTCGACCGTTGTTTGGACGAACGCCGTCAAGATTGCACGCCGCAGCGGCCATCGTTCGAGGTGTGCACTGAGTTGCTCGAGGAAGTCTGACATCCCGATTGCGATGGTTGCTGCAAAGAGTTCACTCTTGCTGCCATAATGACGATAGACCGAGCGCGGCGACACCCTGGCTAATGCAGCGACGCTCTCCATTGTCGTTGCTGAATAGCCATTCGTCTGAAACGCCGCGGCGGCAGCTTCGGCGATGGCGCGTCGCGTCCGGCTCACTCGTTCGTCAACGGGTATAGCCACATAAGCTGGCAATCTCTTGCTATTGGGAAGTCTTGACGACATGTGCCCAATCATGCCATTGGCAGACACTGTCGCGCTGGCGGCGTGTCGTGAGATGGTTGAACGCATTGTGTCTCATCGAATCTCAGCAAAGGTTAGCTAATCATCGAATGACAGCGAGATTGGTATTGAGGTCAAAATCAAAACGGTTGCCCCGGGCGAAAATTGTGGTGTAGCGTGCGTCAGCGAGTGTTTGTGCCGTGAGTCACAGCCAGGGTTTGGCGGTGATGCGATCGGCAGGCCCGACGACGCGATGGTCCGCCGAACCAACAACGAGGAGTCCACTGATGGTCTGGACCGAAGGCGCTGCCAAGGGGGCATGCGGGCTCGGCGGGCTTCCCGCGATCTGCCCAGTCACTTCTAAGCGGGTCTTTGATTCACCATCTGCGTGGCATGAATTCCTGCTTCAGGCAGGCTCTTTGGCGCGCCGTGTGTTGATGCCTCCAACCGTGCGCACTATTCCCCACATTGCGATCGCCAGCATTCCGCTGATCGAGATCGGACCGGGGGAGTCTCTGGGCGATGAGGCGACCTCGCGCCTGCGAGTCAATCCCGTTGCACCACTTGCATTACGGCGTGCCGTCCCGCCGGTCTGTTCAGCCCGAGGTTTGCGAGGGAACTCGCTGGGCGTGATCGAAGTTCGATCACGGATGGAGACTGTGGGTTGTTAGGAACCAGTGCGGCAGCCAAGCCCGTGCGGGCACTGGGCGACTTCTTCGCCATGTGCCTCGACGTGGTGCTCTTCATGTTCAAGCCGCCATGGGCATGGCGTGAATTCCTGCTACAGAGTTGGTTTATCGCACGGGTCTCGCTGTTCCCCACGGTGATGCTGGCGATTCCCTTCACGGTGCTCACCACCTTCACCATCAACATCCTGCTCGTCGAGATAGGCGCCGCCGACTACTCCGGCGCCGGCGCCGCGCTCGGGGCCGTAACCCAGATCGGACCGATCGTCACGGTGCTCGTGATCGCCGGCGCCGGCGCCACGGCGATCTGCGCGGACCTGGGTGCCCGCACCATTCGCGAAGAGCTCGACGCGCTGCGGGTACTGGGCATCAACCCAGTGCAGGCGCTGGTCGTTCCTCGGGTCCTCGCCGCGACACTCGTCTCGCTGATGCTGGCTTCGCTGGTGACGTTGGTCGGCATCGTGGGCAGCTTCCTCTTCGCGGTCTACTTCCAGAGCGTCACCCCCGGAGCCTTCGCCGCGGGGCTCACCCTTCTGGTCGGACCCACGGAAGTGATCATCTGCTTGGTCAAGGCCGCCATCTTCGGTCTCGCCGCGGGCCTCATCGGCTGCTACAAGGGCATCTCCGTCGGCGGCGGCGCCCAGGGCGTCGGCGACGCAGTCAACGAGACGGTGGTCTTCACCTTCATGGCGCTGTTCGTGATCAACGTGATCGCGACCGGCGTCGCGGTCAAGGCGACGTTCGGGAAATGAGTGTGACGACATGACGGCGAGCACGACCTATCCGCGGCTGCGCAGGACCGGCGACGCGGTGACGGGCGCCTGGAATCAAATCGGGCGCCAAACACAGTTCTACGTCCAGACCATCAGGGGCATCGGCGACGCATTCGTGCGATACCAGTCCGAATTGATCCGTCTCATCGCGCAGATGAGCCTGGGCAATGGGGCGTTGGCGATCATCGGTGGAACGATCGTCATCGTCGGATTCCTGACGTTCTCGGCAGGCACGCTGATCGCCATTCAGGGCTACACCCAGCTTCAGGAAGTCGGCGTGGATGCGCTCGCCGGTTTTACCTCGGCGTTCCTCAATGTCCGGCTGGTCGGTCCTCTGGTCTCCGGCATTGGGCTGGCCGCGACCATCGGCGCCGGCGCCACTGCGCAACTCGGGGCGATGCGGATCAGCGAGGAGATCGACGCGCTCGAAGTGATGGGCATCCGCTCCGTGGCCTACCTCGCGTCGACGCGAGTCGCCGCCGGCGTCATCGTGGTCATTCCGCTGTACTGCATCGCGGTACTGACGGCCTTCCTCGCCACCAAGATTGGCGACACCTTCATCTACGGCCAGTCCACCGGTGTCTACGACCATTACTTCAACACCTTCTTGAACCCCTACGATCTCATTTTTTCCTTCCTGCAGGCGATTTCGATGGCGATCGTCGTGATGCTCGTGCACACGTACTACGGCTTCAACGCCTCCGGTGGGCCGGCAGGCGTGGGGGAGGCGGTAGGCCGCGCCGTGCGAACCTCGCTCGTCGCTGCGGTCTTCGTCACTCTGCTCGTATCGCTGGCCCTCTACGGCCGGTCCGGCGGCTTCAACCTCTCGGGATAGCACATGGAATCCTCACGAAGCGAAGGCCGGCTGAAGCCCGGATGGTGGGCCTTGATTCTCGTGGTGGTCCTCGTCGGGATCATCACGCTCACTATGGTCATGTTCACCGGCAGCTGGAAGTCCTACACCCCGGTGACGCTGACCTCGGACCGATCGGGCCTCGTCATGGAGGACGGCGCGAAGGTGAAACTGCGCGGCGTCCAGATTGGACAGGTCAAGAACATTCGAGGCGGCCGGGACACGGTGAGTCTCACTCTGGCCATCGACGAGGACCAGCTGAGGTACGTTCCGGCCAACGTGCAGGCCCGCATTCGAGCTACCACTGCGTTCGGAGCCAAATACGTAGACCTCATCTACCCCGACAAGCCGAGTAGGGCTCGGCTGACGGCGGGTGCGGTCATCCAGTCGGAGAACGTCAGTACCGAAGTCAACACCGTCTTCCAGAATCTGACCGGTGTGCTGCAACAGATCGACCCGGCCAAGCTCAACGGCGTGCTGTCCGCGCTGGCCGAAGGCCTGCGCGGACAGGGGCAAACGCTGGGTCAAGCGATCTCCGACGGCAACGAAGTCCTCGAGCAACTCAATCCCCGCTCGGAGACGGTGCGACGAGACTTCCAGTCACTCAGAGGATTCAGCGACACCTATGCCGCCGCCGCCCAGAACGTCATCGCGGTGCTCGACGCCGCTAGTACCACCAGCACGACCATCGTCGACGAGTCCAAACAGTTGGACGCGCTGCTCCTGAATGTGACGGGCTTGTCAAGCAAGGGCATCGACCTACTCGGCGCGAACAAGGACAACCTGATCACGGGCGTCAACCACCTGGAGCCGACCACTCGGCTGCTGATGAAGTACAACCCTGAGCTTACCTGCGTGTTCCTTGGGGCCAAGCAGACAGTCGACTCGGGCTTCGCAGACGTCGCCGGTGGCGCGAACGGCAAGTCAGTGATCCTCGACGTCGCGCTCCTTGGCGGCGACGACCCCTACAAGTATCCCGAGAATCTTCCGATCAACGGCGCGAGAGGTGGCCCGGGTGGTCAGCCAGGCTGCGGCTCGGGTCCAGACGTCAGCAAGAACTGGCCGGTCCGAAACCTGATCACCAATATCGGCTATGGCACCGGTCTAGACAACCGGCCCAACCCGGGCATCGGGTTCCCCGGCTACGCCGACTATCTGCCCACGACCCGTGGGCTCCCAAGGCCGCCAAGCATCCGTAATCCCGGTGGACCCGCTCCAGGCCCAGTTCCATACTTCGGTGCGCCGCCGTACGGCGCGCAGCTCTACGCCCCCGACGGCACCCCGCTCTACCCAGGGTTGCCTGCCGCCCCACCACCCGGTAGGCCGCGCGAACCCGGCCCGCCACCGCCCGGATCGGAACCGTTCTACGTTACGAACCCCGCGGAGGCGCAACCCACGCCGCAGGCGCCGGTTCCGGTGCCCGGGATTCCCGGACCATGACCGCGCCGTCAGTCATCGGCACACGAAGGGATCGGCTGTGAAGGACAACTTGGGCGGTGCCATCTGGCGCCTGGCCATCTTCATGACGGTCTGTGTGCTCGCGATCTTCGCGATGTTCGCGATCTTCGGGCAGCTCCGGTTCCAGTCCGACAAGTCCTACCGTGCCCTGTTCGGCAACGTAACTGGTCTCGAGATCGGACAGTTCGTCCGCATCGCAGGCGTCGAGGTCGGCAAGGTGAACGACATCTCGATTCAGCCAGACACCACCGCGTTAGTCGAATTCGACGCCGAGGACTCGGTGGTGCTGACCCAGGGCAGTCGCGCGGCGATTCGGTACGACAACTTGATTGGCGGTCGTTACCTGGCCCTCGAGGAGGGTGCAGGTGGCACCAAGCGTCTGAATCCCGGCGACACGATACCGCTGACTCAAACCTCACCGGCGCTGGACCTCGACGCGCTCATCGGCGGTTTCCGGCCACTGTTCCGCGCGTTAGACCCCGACCAGGTCAACGCGCTCACAGGTCAGCTCATCGCCGCCTTCCAGGGCCAGGGCGCCACCCTTGCATCATTTTTCAATCAGACTGCGACACTGACCAATACGTTGGCCGACCGCGATCATCTCATCGGACAGGTCATCGTCAACCTCAACTCGGTGCTGGGCTCACTCGGCGATCACAGCACGCAGTTCGCCAAGACCGTCGACTCGCTGTCGGAGCTGATCAAGACTTTGGCCGACCGTAAACAGGAGCTGAGCAATTCGGTGGCCTACGCGAATGCGGCGGCGGGCGGTATCGCGGACCTGCTGGCCCAAGCCCGCCCACCTGCCAAGAAGGTCGTCACCGAGTTGGACCGGACAGCGGGAAATGTTGTAGCTGATAAGGACTTCGTCGACAACCTACTCAAGACACTGCCAGATGCCTACCAGATGATGGGCCGCCAGGGAATCTACGGCGACTTCTTTTCCTTCTATCTATGCGACATCATCCTGAAGGTGAACGGTAAAGGGGGACAACCGGTGTACGTCAAGCTGGTCGGTCAAGACAGCGGAAGGTGCACGCCGCGATGAAGACCTTCGCCGAGCGCAACCCGTTTGTCATCGGTGCCGTCGGCATCGGACTCACCGCCGTCGCCATCATCGCGGCGCTGAACTATGACAAGTTGCCGTTCGTTGAGCAGTCGACGAAGTATTCTGCCTACTTCGCCGAGGCCGGTGGATTGATTCCTCAAGCCCCCGTGCAGGTTTCGGGGTTTCGAGTAGGCCAGGTGGACAGTGTCGAACTCGACGGTGCGCGAGTGCTCGTACAATTCGAGGTGGATGACGACATTCACCTCGGTGACCGCACCGAAGCGGCCATCAAGACCAAGACCCTGCTCGGCGCAAAGGTTCTCGAAGTCACGCCGCGCGGTGACGGACGACAATCGGGACCGATCGCGATCGATCGCACGCGCTCGCCGTATCAACTGCCCGACGCGCTGGGCGATTTGACGACCGCCATCAGCGGATTGGACACCCGCCAGGTCTCGGACTCACTTGCCGTGCTCGCCAACACTTTCGCCGAGACACCGCCATCTCTGCGGGTTGCGGTCGCGGGTATCGCCAGGTTCTCCGACACTTTGGACAAGCGCGACGCCGAACTTCGGAACCTGCTGTCAAACGCCAACAAGGCGACCGGGGTGCTCGCGGAACGCAGCGACCAGATCGTCAGTCTCGTCAAGAACACAAATGAATTGCTGGTGCAGCTGCAGAGTCAAAGCGCTGCGCTTGACCAGATATCGGGCAACTTGTCGGCCGTCGCCCTGGAGATCAAGGGCTTCATCGGCGACAACCGCAACACCCTCAAACCGGCGCTGGACAAACTGAACGGCGTACTTACCCTCGTCGACAACCGCAAGGCCGAAGTGCAGAAGTCGATCAGTGGCCTGGTCAATTACGCGACGTCGCTGGGGGAATCAGTCTCCTCGGGACCATTCTTTCAGGCCTATGTCGCCAATCTGCTGCCCGGCCAGTTCCTACAGCCGTTCATCGACGCGGCCTTCTCCGACCTGGGTCTGGATCCCAATGTGCTAGCCCCGTCAGAACGTTCGGATCCACAGATCGGCCAGCCGGGGACCCCGGCATTGCCGTTGCCGTTGCCGCGGACCGGACAGGGAGGCGACCCGAAACTGACGCTTCCCGATGCCATTACCGGCAACCAAGACCCCAACATGCCCGCGCAGTTCCCCGGTCGCTACCCATACCGGGAGCCGCTGCCCGCACCGCCCCCTGGCGGTCCACCACCTGGGCCGCCTGCGCTCGGTCCTCCGAACCAGCAGTCGATCGATCGGCCGCAGCCGCCGGTAGACGTTCCGGCACCGGGTGAAGCCTCCGTCGCACCGATCACGCCGGGCCAGGGTGCCGGGGCTGTGCCCGGACCGACGTCGGGTGGTGAGGGATGAGGCCGCCCCGTTACACCCGACTCGCGCTGGCGGCGGTGCTGACCGTGCTGCTGGTGGCCGGAGTCTTGACCCTCACTCCGTCGAACGCAAGCGTCGACCGTGTTCACGTGGTCGGATACTTTGCCAACAGCAACGGCATCTTCGTCGGTGACGAGGTGCGTATCCTCGGCGTTCCCGTCGGCAAGATCGAGAAGATCGAACCCGAGCCCCAACGGGTCAGGATCAGCTTCTGGTACGGCCAGAAATATCGGGTGCCGGCCGACGCGAAGGCGGTGGTGTTGTCGCCGTCGCTGGTCAGCGTGCGTGCGATCCAGTTGACGCCCGCCTATACCGGGGGACCCGAGCTGCGTGACAATGCGGTGATTTCCCAGGACCGCACCGCGGTACCGGTCGAGTTCGACGACTTCCGTGTCCAGTTGCAACGGCTGACGGAGACGCTGCAACCCACGCAGCCCGGTGGCGTCAGTACGCTCGGTGCGTTCGTCAACACCGCCGCCGACAATCTGCGTGGTCAAGGCGCCACCATCCGCGACACGATAATCAAACTGTCTCAAGCATTCTCGGCCCTCGGTGACCACAGCAGCGACCTCTTCACCACCGTCAAGAACCTGTCGATTCTGGTGGACGCGCTGCAAAGCAGCCAGGATCTGCTGCGCAATTTGAACCAGAATCTGGCCGCGGTGACGGGCCTGCTGTCGAACGACCCGAACGAGCTCGGCAGCGCGATCGGCGACATCAATGCCGTCGTCGGCGACGTGCGAAGCTTCGTCGCCGACAACCGTGAGTCACTCGGTACCACCTCGGACAAGCTCGCATCCGTCTCGACGGCGCTGGTTCACAGCCTCGACGACATCAAACAAGTGCTACACGTTGGTACTCCGGCCTTCTCGAACTTCCTCAACATCTATCAACCGGCGCAGGGTGCGCTCACGGGCATCCTTGCGAGCAACTTTTCGAATCCCCTCCAATTCATATGCGGCGCGGTGCAGGCGGCCTCCCGACTGGGCGCCGAGCAGTCGGCGAAGCTGTGCGTGCAGTATCTCGCGCCGATCATCAAGAACCGCCAATTGAATTTCTTGCCCCTCGGAGAAAACCTCATCAACGGGGCGTCGGCCCGGCCGAATGAACTGACGTACAGCGAAGACTGGCTGCGTCCCGATTACATCCCGCCCCCAGGTGCCGCACCAGACGGGACACTGCCCGCCCAGGGGGCGGGGCGCGACGATTCGACCGCGCCGCCACCGCCGTCGGGCCCACTCCCACCCGCCGGCGCCCCATTCACCACCTACGGTGAACCTGCCGACCCGAACCACGGCGATCCGCCATTCGTTCCGGCCGTACCCGATCCGGGTGCGCCGCCGCTGACGGCCGTGCAAACCGATCCGAACGCCGGGCTGCCCGGCTTGATGGTGCCTAAGGAAGGGGGATCGTGATGCGCAGGCCCCGAGTTGTTGCGATCGCGACCGCAGTGGCGATCGCGTTGGGGCTGTCGGGTTGCGCGGAGTGGCAGGGCGCCAACTCACTGCCCCTGCCCGGCACCGAAGGCAGCGGGGCGGGCGCATACGCGATTCAAGTCCAACTGCCCGACGTCGACAACATCGAGCGGAACTCACGGGTGCGCGTCGGTGACGTCACCGTGGGGAAGGTGACGAAAATCGAGCGCCAAGGCTGGAATGCCCTGTTGACACTGTCGCTGAACGGGAACGTCGACCTGCCCGCCAATGCGACCGCCACGCTAGGGCAAACTAGCTTGCTCGGATCACTTCACGTCGAGCTGGCGCCCCCCAAAGACGCTCCACCGCAAGGAAAGCTGCACGGCGGGTCACTGATCCCGCTTGCCTCAGCAAGCACTGTTCCCTCAACCGAACAGACGCTGGCCGCCGTGTCTGTACTGCTAAACGGCGGCGGTATCGGTTACATCCAGGAGATCACCCGCACATTGAGTACTGCCTTTATGGGTCGCGAGGACGACCTGCGAAGCCTCATCAACCAACTGGACACGTTCGCCAGCTACCTCAACGACCAGACCGGCGACATCATTGCCGCCACCGATAGCTTGAACAACCTGATCGGGCAGTTCGCTGCCCAAAAGCCGTTGTTGGACAGGGCTTTGACGACAATCCCGGACGCCCTCGCGGTGCTCAAGGACGAACGCCAGACTCTGGTGGACGCGGTCGACTCGCTGGGCAAGTTCGCCGCTCTGGCCGCCGACTCGGTGAATCAGACCAGGGACAACCTAGTCAAGGAACTGAAAGACCTCGGACCCGTGCTGCAGTCTTTGGCCGACGCGGGGCCCGCAGTGACCCGTTCGCTGGATTTCCTGTCGACCTTCCCATTTCCGAAAACGACTTTGGCGAAATGGCTCCGCGGCGACTACGCCAACCTGACAGGCATAATCGACCTCACTCTGAGTCGGCTCGACGCCAGCCTGTTCACCGGCACTCGCTTCGAGGGTGAGTTGACCGAACTGGAGTTGCAGTGGGGCCGGACCATCGGGCAGATGCCCAGTCCGTACACCGCCCGCAATCCGCTCGTCGTTCCCTACCACTTCAACCAGGGGCCGTGACATGTACCTCACCCGGCGGACGATCGTCCAGCTAAGCATCCTCCTGGTCGTGTCGCTCGTCGCCCTGACGATCATGGCCTTCGGCTACATCCAGGTACCGAGCTTGTTCTTCGGCGTGGGGCGGTACACCGTCAATCTCGAGCTGCCTGAGGCGAGTGGTCTGTACCAGCGGGGAAACGTCACGTACCGAGGCAGCGAAGTCGGGCTGATCAAGAATGTCACCCTCACCGATACTGGTGTGCGGGCCGAGCTTTCGCTCGATTCGGACGTCAAGATCCCCTCAGATCTCGTCGCCGAGGTACACAGTGTCTCCGCGGTCGGAGAGCAATACATCCAGCTATCCCCCCGCAACGACAGCTCTGCGCCATTGAAGGACGGCGATGTCATCCGCAGCGCGGACACCACCGCCCCACCGGACATCAACGCACTGCTCGACGCGACCAATCGCGGTCTGCAGGCTATTCCGCGCGACAGCCTCAAGACCACGATCGACGAGGCCTACACCGCATTCGGAGGACTCGGACCCGAGCTCGGCCGCATCCTCAGGGGCGGAAGCGAGCTGGCTACGGACGCCAAGAAGCACCTCAACGAGTTGACCAACGTCGTCGACAACGTCGGACCGGTCTTGGACAGCCAGACCGACACGGCCGACTCGGTGCAAGCCTGGGCGGCACATCTGGCCGCCATCACCACGTCGCTGAAGAACAACGACTCGGCAGTCCGCGGCGTGCTCCAAAACGGCCCCGCGGCGGCGGACGAGGTACGCGCGCTGTTCGACCGGTTGCAGCCGACCTTGCCGATCGTGCTGTCTAACCTGGTGAGCCTGGCCGACGTGGGAGTCGCATATCGCGCCGACCTCGAGCAGTTGCTGGTTCTGCTACCCCAGGGTGTGCAGATCGTCCAAGCGTCGACTGTGCCCAATCAGCACACCAAGCCAGATTACAAGGGCGCCTTCTTGAGCTTCAACCTCAACATCAACCTGCCCAAGCCCTGTTCGACGGGATTCCTACCGGCGCAACAGATGCGTTCCCCGTCGCTGACCGACTACCCCGATCGACCCGCGGGACTCTTGTACTGCAGGACGCCACAGGACTCGCCCAACAACGTCCGCGGCGCACGCAACTACCCGTGCGAGACACGTCCGGGAAAACGCGCCGCCACCGTCAAGCTGTGTGAAAGCGATCAGCCCTACGTCCCATTGAACGACGGATTCAATTGGAAGGGCGACCCCAACGCGACACTATCCGGGCAGGCTGTGCCGCAGTTCAACCCTGGCGATCCGATCCCCCCGGGTTACGCCGCTGACGCACCGCCGCCTACGGCGTCACCCCTGCCTCCGGAGGCAGCGGCCCCTCCGCCGATCGCGATAGCCCAGTACGACCCCGCCACCGGAACCTACGTCGGACCCGACGGCAAGGTCTACACACAAGCCAATCTCGGCAGTAACGCACCAGAGGAGCAAACGTGGCAAAGCATGATGCTGCCCCCAAAGGCCAATTGAACGAGCCCGACGCCGTCGCGGACTCCGCAACCGATGCGGATTCCGCGGTCGAGCACACCGACGGCCACCGCGCCAAGACCGCCACCGCCGCCGATTGCGAAGCCAAATCCGATGACGACGCAAAGGCGCCAGCTTCCAAGAAGCGTATGTCGCCGGCCATCTCGGCGATGACAATCAGTCTGTTGATCGTCGTCGTGGTGGGAGCGCTGGCCGGATTCCTTGGGTTCCAGACGTACCAGTCGGAGCAGGCGCAGCATCGGGACAACCTGTTTCTGGAGGTGGCTCGACAGGGCGCCATCAACCTGACGACCATCGACTGGCAGGAGGCCGACGCCGACATCAGCCGCATCCTGGAATCGGCAACCGGCACCTTCTACGACGACTTCTCCAAGCGCTCACAACCTTTCGTCGAGGTGGTGAAGCAGGCGCAATCCAAGTCCGTGGGGACGGTGACGGAAGCTGGCCTCGAGTCGGAGTCCGGCGATCAAGCCCAAGTGCTGGTGGCAGTGTCGGTCAAGACGACAAATCTCGGTGCCGAAGAGCAGCGCCCGCGCGCGTGGCGGATGCGGATCGACGTGCAAAAGGTCGGGGATCAGGCCAAGGTTTCCGACGTGCAGTTCGTACCGTGACCAGATTAGCGACAGAAACCATCGATGACAGCGCAGAGGATGAGCGAGTTCCCCAGATGACGACGACAACACTCGACGACCACCAGGACAACCTCGAGATCGACGGGCCGCGGATCGACGCCTCCGAGGTCGCAGATAAGAGTACGAAACTGAAACATGCTTGGCGTCAGCGCAATTGGTTGCGAACCATCACCTATGGGTTACTCCCCGCCTTCGCGATGATGGTGACGATGGGCTCGGCCTACCTCAAGTGGACGGACACCACGATCGGCGACGCACGAACGGCGCGGACCGATTCGGTACAGGCTGCCCGTGATGCGACAGTGGCTCTGTTGTCGTACACGCCAGCGGACGTCGACAAGCAGCTCACCTCCGCCCGTGGTCTGCTGACCGGAGACTTTCGAAACTCGTACACCTCGTTGACCAACGACGTGGTCATTCCCGGGGCCAAGCAGCAGCAGATCACGGCGGTTGCCGCGGTCCCAGCGGCGGCGTCGGTGTCGGCGACCGTCGATCACGCGGTGGCACTGGTGTTCGTCAATCAGACCACCACGGTGGGGTCGGGCGCGCCCTCGGCCTTGGCCTCGACGGTGCGAGTGGTGTTGGAGCGGGTGAACGGGCGATGGCTCATCTCGCAATTCGATCCCGTCTGACCGGAACTCGGTTACGTCCGTGACCCCAACGATAAGGCCCGCTGCAGTGCACCCAATGACGAACACCGTTCGAGTGGCCGTTCTCTCGATTGTCGCGGCGCTATTGATGGCTGGTCTCGACCGCGGCACCGCAAGCGCGGCCCCGCCGCAGCCGGACCCGTCACCGGCGGCATCGTGCGTCTACACACTCACGCCGCCATCGAAGGTCACGGTGTCCGGCACAGAGATGGTGACAGCATCGCTGAAACCTGGACCGTGCACCGGAGACATCAACCCAAACACGTTGACGGTGTGCCTCGAACTAAAGGGCTATGCCTCACCACAGTGTGCAACCCACCCCACGTTCGACCCGGTAGATGTCTACTTCTCGCCGTACCGCAGCGGCGCGACTTACATCGCCACGGGGCTCGGCTGCGGCAATGTATTTCCGACCGGCGACCAGTCCTGCTCGCCCGTGGGTCCATATGCGACGACACTGTGACACAAGCACGTGCTCAGTTCGACTGGCAGCCTGCACCATTCGGCACGATATTAATCGACAGTGGTGACCCGCCTCCGGCGCGGCTCGTTCGCCAGTGGCCAGGTCGGTGTCGTAGATCGCCTTCATCATGCTGTGGTCCGGACGGTATGCCAACCGCACCGCAATGGCGGGAGCCGTTGCAAGCCTTATGTGTCGCGGCTCCCTACTCGCCCGCACGTCATTTTAGCGCTGTGGTGTCGCCGTAATGACGACAACGGATAGCGCTGGTGTGAGAATTGAGTTCGTGAGTGCATCCCGGATCGGTGTGTTGGCGTTAGCGTCGGCCCTTGCGCTGGGTGCAGCCGTCCTCACCAAACGGGGGCTTTCCGGCGCAAAATTGTTCTCAACCACGTCAGCCAGGGCAACCGTCGCCCGCACGCCGGCGCGCTTCGCGTTCACCGGACAACCGTCACCAAATCGCACGGTCGCAGTCTCGGTGCTACGCGCGGTGGGAGCAGTGACGGAATTCCTCGGAATCGACTTCGGCGTACAGATTGCGCCGTTGGCGGCGTGCGACCATCCACCGTTCTTCACTTCGCGCGGCCTGGACGTGCAACGCCATGACTTTGCGGGTCACCCCGTGTACGTGATCGGTTCGGGCCGTCCGTCGGGGAAATACGTCGTGGCACTTCACGGCGGTGCCTATGTGGTCCAGCCGACAATTCTTCACTGGTCTGCCTACTCGCAACTTGTCCGCCGAACCCACGCGACCGTGATCGTTCCGATTTACCCGCTGTCGTCGACGCCTCTGGGTAGGGCACGGAGCGTGATTCCGGACATGGCGGATTTGATCTCTAATCGAATCACGCAGCACGGTGCGGACAATGTCAGCGTCTACGGCGACTCTGCCGGCGGTGGAATGGCTTTGGCCATCACGCAGCTGTTGGTCAGTCGCGGAAACCCGACGCCGTCGCACATGGTCCTCATCTCCCCGTGGCTCGATGTCACCATGACTAACCCGGCACTTGACTTGATCGACGATCCAGTATTGAGGAAGGCAAGTTTGCGTCGGGCAGGCCAGCAATGGGCTGGTGATCTGCGTCCGAACGATCCCTGGGTGAGTCCGATATATGGGTCGCTAGCAGGTTTGCCGCCGACCGCTGTGTACAGCGGCAGCCTAGACTTGCTAGCGGCCGATGTACTTCGACTACAGGAACAAGTGCTCGACACCGCAGCCAGCCAATTCACCTTCGTTCTGCGGAACGGTGCAATCCATGATTGGGCGATGGGCGGTGTATTCAGTACGGCGGAGTCAGCTGCCGTGCAACCAGACATCTACCATCAATTGGGCCTAGCTTCACGGGCGCTATGACGACCAAGCAAGCCGATTCTATTGTTCACCGCCAACTCGACGGCGTTGCTCAGCGGACTGCGTTGAGCCCCAAGGCATCGACTCGCACCCATGAGCGTCAACGTCTCGGGCTCTGTGGCAAATCCACGATTCCAACGTTGGTGGGGCCCGCGAGTTGGCCAGGACGACCCTAGTGTCTGTGGGCGGAGAGCCCACCAACGAGTGGGCATCTCATCGCGGTCCTGAACGTAGATTTGTCACTGAACATCAACACCAACAAGCAGATTGACTATGGACGGTCAGGTATGGGCTGCTACCAGATCTCGCATTGACCCTGCTCATGGGCGCGGTTGCCTCGGGTGGGCGTACGGGGTGCGGCTGCGCGGCAAATGTGCATTCGATGAGACGATGACTACTTGTCGTAGACGAAAACGTTGAGGCGTCGATGTGAAACCCGTTTCGGCAGCGTCACGCAGGAGTGCCGTAGACCGCCACCACGACGCTGCGGTCCAAGCTGTTCTCCGACCACACCCCTATTGCCGTGTGACTGCAATCCCTCATGATTCCCCAGGCCACCGGATCCCCGTACCACTGCCCCAGGATGTCGATGCCGCTGATCGCGATCGCCGAATTGATCGCCACGGTCTCGGCCACCTTGCCGGTGAAACCCGCGGCCCTGGAACGGTCCTCGGTCGTCGATCCGTCTGATCCGAGGTCGCCGTCGAGGTCTCTGTTGTTCAACACATCGAGTGCGTGCGCGCGCGCCGCGTCGACGAGCCGCCTATCGATTCGTGGTTCCGCCACGCAACCGTTCTGTTTCTGGGCGGTGTAAATGTTGGCGAAGACACTGTTGTTCAGCCTGCTGTTGTCGGCATGAGCTTGGGGCGCCGCCACGGCCCCAGCTGTCACTGTCAGCAGAGCGATCAGGGCGAGCGCTCGACCCTGTGTCGACGTCGTTGAAGTCATCGCCTAGCTCCCGTCAATGCAACCGATCTCGTCTCGAAATACTACTTTCTTCAAGTGAATTGGGAGATGTTTTTGAGCTTCCGCCTCGGGAAAAGGACAGAATGAAGCAAGTCAGAGTTGCACTGGCCCTCGCGGTTGCCTTGAACCTTTCCGCGTTCGTCGCAGCCCCGGCCGCGAGCGCGGATGCGGCGGCTTACCTGCTGAACGTCACCGTCCGACCCGGCTACGACTTCGCAAATGCCGACGCGGCACTCGCTTACGGGCACGACGTCTGCGACACGATCCGTCGCGGCGAGTCGTACGCGCCTATCGTCAGCGAAATCATGGCTGACTTCAACACCTTTGATGAATATCAGGCGGAATATCTGATCGCCCAGTCGGCCCAGGAATTGGGCCCCGAGCTCATCTGGCAACTCAGGCGGTCCGCCGGCGGGTACCGGCCAACTCCAGCCTGATCGCCGTCGTCGCGCCAGCCGGTCGCTTCACGCGATACCGGCATTCTGTCCCTAAATCACTGTGCCACTGGGACTTTACGACCTGCGACCGGCAAGCCATTCCTGTACACGACAATCCGGTTCTGGCTTGCCCACCACCGCGGCACCGGAACTCTTTATGGCGCGCGTGGGCCACTGGATGAGTTGCCGACCGCGGCGTGGTCCCATTGACTGATTCATGGAGCTCGGCCGGTTAGCGGAGGTGAGTTCCGTGTCAGGGAACCCGCGCGCGCCGCCAGCGTTGTCTGCGAGTGCGTCAGCCAACCCTCGCAGCGCGCAAGTCCCGGGACATGTCACGGGCCACACAGGGATCGACGGTTCGCGGCCCCACACTTAAGGTTCTGTCGAGATAGACCGTTTTGATAACGGGCGCTTGGCCGGTTTGAGACCCTTTCCACATCTCACGTGGGCAGGTGTCGATGGGCTCCTTGGCGGGTCGCTCAGCCTAGGACGTCAAGCGATCTGCAGAAGTTGTCCGCCGTCTACAACGAGCTCGGAGCCGGTGATGAATGACGCCTGATCTGACAACAGGAACGCGACCGCAGCGGCGACCTCCATTGGCTGACCTATGCGACCCGTCGGTGAGCTGGCGGCGAGCCGGGAGACCATTTCATCGTCGAGCATGGGCGTCTGAATCGGTCCGGGGAATACCGCATTGACTCGTATGCCTGAGGCCGTCAGTTCGGCGGCCACGAATTGGGTCAGTCCACGCAATGCCCACTTGGACGAACCATATGCCGTGTGGTTCGGAAAAGGGCGCATGGCCCCGGTGCTACACGTATTCACGATCGCTGCGCCCCTCGCCTCCCGCAGGTGGCCGAGAGCTGCGCGGATGCCCAAGAAAGGGCCCAGGCAGTTGACTCGCCAGGCACGTTCGAAACTGTCGGGCGTCTCGTTCACGAGCTTGGCTCGCTGCAAGATTCCTGCATTGTTGACTAGCGCGGACAGTCCACCGAACTGCTCGACGATCGAGCGCACCGCATCGTCCCACTGCTCTGCGGACGTCACATCGAGGGCGACCGCCACTATCCCGGGATCATCCAATTCGCTTACTGTACTGCGTAATCGATCCACCTCGCGGTCCGCGGCGGCGACTACGAATCCATCTGCCCGCAGTCGCCGCACTATTGCGGCACCTTGCCCGCGTGCGGCCCCAGTGACTAGGGCGACACGCTCTGTGTCGACCTCGCCATTAGCCATTGGCCACCGCCATGTTCTGCGCATGCGTTTGGTCATTGGTGGTCGCGTCGGCGATGCCCACGGTGACGTCGCGCTGCGGCGCCAAGCACGAAAGATGTATGTGGGAAACGTTATTCATCAGTGTTGTTCCTGCCTATCCGAGGGACTTTGAGATTTGAGCAGTGGGATGGGCGCCAGCCCACCGCCAGATGATTCTCCTCGTTCAAGGCAATCGGCTCGATTGCTGGCGCGCCTAGATCCGAAGGACGAAGTTACACGGTGTCGATTGCCGTGCCACTTGGGTGACCGTGGCGATCGCGTGAATCGCGCGGTCACCGAACCTGTTGTGTCACATATAATATGCTGGCGACTCCGATCAACTCGGCGGTCGTGGACAAGAGCCAGATCTCCCTCATCGACCACGAACTTAACACGCCTAAGTGTGACACTCACGGGGCAAGCTGTAAAGGGTCAGCGACTCATCGAGGGCCATTGCCGTGACACCGGCTCAGCCGACCTTCGAGGGAACGATTCGCGGTCAAACGGAAACGCCTGAGGCAGGATTCGCTGAAACTGCGTGAAGGCCCAGCCTTGCCGGTGCCAGGTCTGCCAACCCACGCGGACGCCGCGCCTGCTCGATCAAGAAAACCTCCGTCGGGGCCACCGTAGTACGGACCGTACTCGTTGGCCGAAGCGCCTGAGCCTTGAAGGCTCGGGCGGCCGAGCTGAGTTGATACTGCGCCGCGGCAACACTTCGGCCGAGCCCGTCCGGCCGCGTGCTCCCCAGGAATGCCACCTCAGTCTCGCGTCGTTTGAATGACCTCAGTACGTCGTCTCGAACCCGTGCATCCGACCCGAAGAGCCCCGGGTCTACCGCCAACATCTGCGGAACCGGGCGCATCGAATCCGACGTAAGCACGGACTCGAGGTCGCACGTCGTGGTCACTCCGAGAATCTGAAGCGGTCTGACATCGATCAAGTCTGCGACGTTGACGATGACCTCCCAGCCGCCGACCGCACGATCGAATAAGAAGCCACCGGCGAGCGCTACGACGAAGTCGATGGTTGAGGCCACGACCTCGAGCCGATACCTCATGGAGCAGACTCGCGGAGGTTGTCCGCGCCTTTGCGAATATCGTTGTTGGCCATGCCGATCGATAGACGAGACATGTGGTGCGCTCCGTTCGTGAGGATGAGTAGATTCGGTTTCACCTGGGCGCAGACCCGCTCGATTCCGCGACGCACGAGCGCCCGACGTCATTGGGCGAACATCGTGGAGGGTCAGCTTGCCGTCAACTCGGGCCCGCGGACATTGCCGGGCGTGTAGGTCGCAGGTATGGACATGTAGCCGTAGTTCAGGCCCAGGTCGGGATACGGATGGGACTTCGTTAGGTCGATTTCGAAGTCGGGCATGCGCTCGAGGATCTGGGCGAGGGCGACCACAAACTCCTGACGGCCTAGGGGAGCGCCCACACACCGGTGGATGCCGTAACCAAAGGACAAGTGACGGTTGGGTTTACGGTCCAGCACGAAATCCCCGGCGCGCTCGAAGAGTTCGTCATCACGGTTTGCCGACGACCAGGCGAGAAGTAAGCGGTCTCCGCGGTGGAACTGCTCACCGGCGATGACGGTGTCGGTGGTCACCGTGCGGGCGGTTGCCTGCGACGGGCTGTAGCAGCGAAGGAACTCTTCGCATGCGGTCGGAATGAGCGTCGGGTCTTCGATCAGCCTGCGTCGGTCCTCTGGGTTTTTCTGCAGATGCACCAGCGCAGAGCCGAGCAGGGCAGTGGTCGTCTCTATGCCGGCCACCAGGAACGTTACGACGGTCTCGAAAACGAGGTCGTCGTCCAACTTCTCCTCGCCTTCCCCTGCGTTCAGCAGTGCCGCCAAGATGTCGCCGTCGCCCGAATCGTGTCGTCTCGCGGCGATGATCTGGCGAACCTGCTCGTAGATCCATTGAAAGTCAGCGTTGAGCTGCTGAAACTCGGGGCTGTCGGGGTGATCGCGGTCGGCATAGGCCAACTTGTGGATCGGCTCGGCGAACCGCTTCCAGGCGTCGGTCGGTATGCCCACGTACTCGAGTGCCACAATGGCGGGGATGGGGCTGCAGAGATCGAAGACCAGATCGCACTCGCCGGCCTCGATGACCCGGTCGATGCACTCGTCGGTGATCTCCTTCAGGCGTGCGGCGAACCTTGCCACCGCGGCCGGCTTGAACATGGGGTTCAGCATGCGGCGCAGGGGGCGCCAGTCCGGCGGATCCATTTCGGCTAGCGACATCCGACCGCCGGCAGGGTTGTGGGGCAGCGTGATACCGCCACCGAAACCCTCCGGACCCGGAAGCTCGAGGGCGTTGGAGAAGCGCGTGTGATCGTCGGCGACCTCGGTGATGTCCGTGAACCGTGTCAGCACTGCGAAGCCGCCGTGCCGCTCGCTGCGGACAATCCCTTGGTGCCGCAGTCTTGCGTAGTCTCCGACGGGGTCGGTGGCGTGCTCGGGCGAGTGGTGGTCGAAAGGCTTGTCTTCGGTCATGCGCCGCTCCCTTTGATCGTCGAAGAAGAGACCCGGCGTCGTTCCGGGCTGAGTTCGTACCGCCACGCAGCGAGTCGTTGCCACCGACTGCTCATGGGGTCACCGCGGTCGAGACCGAACCCCACGTGGTGCCGAATTCGTCGGTGTGCAGGATTTGTCCTGTCAGTGTGGAGGAGGTCTGCTGAGCGAGGTAGAGCACTGCGGGCCCCATGACTTCTGGCGTCGCAGGCTTGCCCCATCCGCTGTTTTCGGCCTCGATTCCAACCTCGGGGTCGACCCTCATGAATGTTTCGGTGAGCACGGCTCCGGGGCTGAGGGCATTCACGGCGATGCCGTAGCTCTTGAGATCCTCGGCCATGTAGGTCGTGAGGCGGTTCACCCCTGCTTTGCTTACGGAGTAGGCCAACAGATCTCGGTGTCCGGCGCTGCCACCAACAGTGCGCTCAGCCGAGAGCGAGGTCAGGTTGATGATGCTGCCCGACCTCTGTCTGATCATGTGGCCTGCCACTTCGCGCATCGTCAGATAGCAACCGAGGACGTTGACGCGCATGACATCGTCCCAGTCGGAAACCGACACCGCCAGGCTGGGGTAGTGCGGGTAGACGCCGGCGTTGTTGACGAGCACGTCGATGCGGCCGAAGGTAGCGGCCGTCTCGGCGGCGAGGCGGACGACGTCTGCCTCCGCGCTGACATCGCATTGCTGAGCCACGACGTGCCCTGGGAGCTCGTCGGCGGCGCAAACCACCTCGACGAGTGTGTTTCGCTGGGGCTTCTTGCCGTCGACCCCTCCAACGGTCCTCGCGGCCGCTACCACCGTGGCACCGGCCTCGGCCAGGGCGAGTACATAGGCACGTCCGACGCCCGCACTTGCTCCGGTGACGATCGCTACCTTGTCCTTCAATTCCATGCAGGCATCCTCAAGTAAGTTCATTGCCTTTGTGCGCCGGTGTGGGCGAAGTGGTTGCTTCGTCTCGACATCGGAGGGCATCACGACACCGCTCGCGGGGGAGTGGGAAAAGAGACCACAAGCGAAGTGACTCCGACGTCAAAGTCTAGAAGTTATGAAAGCGGGTGTCAACGCGTGCTCGGCGTGGGTCGAGCGATGGTGGTGGTCGGCTTTCCACACGTGAATTCTCCTAAGTGATCCACGGGTTGCGCCTTATGTTCGCGCCCCCCGACGCGTTACTTGGACGAGAAATTACCGACACCGCGAGCGTGTGCAGCGTTAGCGCTCACCGACCGCTGGGCGGGTCCAACCCCGCGTTCCCTGGACGACGACGTGTCGCGCAATAATATTGATTACGACGTCGAAATCGTATATTGTGCGCAGCGGGGTGCGGAATTCGGCCGGACCGACGTGACGGTGAGGAAGGGGTCGGCGATGCGCCTAGGGGTCTGCCTGCCGCAGCTAGGCCCAGCTGCCCAGATGCCCCTGGTCGCCGACTTTGCGGTCGAAGCCGAGCGCGCCGGCTGCGATTCGTTGTGGGTGGAGGAACATCTGTTCCGACCGCTCGCCCCGATCTCGGGCTACGGAGGGGTGCCAGGAAAGCCGTGGCCGGTCAAACACGCTCACGCGCTGGCTCCTCTCGAAGTCCTGGCGTTCGTCGCCGGGCGGACGGAGCGTTGCACGCTTGGCACCTCCGTGCTCGTCGTCGGCTATCACCACCCGCTTGTACTGGCCAAAGCGACCGCGACCGTCGACCTGCTGTCGGGTGGACGCCTTGCCCTGGGCCTCGGAGTCGGCTGGTGTGAGGACGAGTACCGAATCTTCGGTGCCTCATTTCAACACCGTGGTCAACTCGCCGATGAAGTCCTGGAGGCGCTCCACCTGTGCTGGAGCAGTGGTCCCGTCGAGTACCACGGACGCCACGTGGACATTCCTCCCTGTCAGACTTCGCCGCCCCCCTATAACGGCGTCCGAGTGCGTACGTATGGGGGCTTCGTGTCCCGGGCCGGTTGGCGTCGCACCGCACGCTGGTGTGATGTTTGGCAGCCGTTCGGTCTACAGCCCGATATCGCCGTCGAGCAGTTGGACACGATCAACGAGCTGGCGGTATCCGAATTCGGCCGTGATCCACTCGAGCTTTCGCTGCGCGTGTTGGCTTCGCCCGTGGCACACGGCGGCCAGCGAACAGGTGAGTTTGGTCCCATGGGTCGCTCGACCGGCCGCTGGGTAGGCGACGTGGAATCGTTGTGCTCGGAGATCGTCGGCGCTCGCCAAGCGGGTTGCCACGAACTCGTCCTCGATAGCAACTTCGCGCCGGGAAGCGACGAGCCTGCTTTCTGGGAGGATGTGATTGGCCACCTGCCGGCCCTGCTCGAAGCAGCACACACCGACGCCGAGACGCCGCTCCCCGGATTGATAGGCGAGGCTTGATGGTCAGCCCCAGCGGCGAGGCCGTCACCGAGGCGACCTTCGCTGAAGTACAACGAGTCCTCGTTGCCTACGCGCGAGCGATCGACACCAAGGACTGGGACCTCTTCACCGGGTTGTTCGATCCGGACTGCGCCATGACCACGGCGTTGGGGACGGTCAACGGTGCACAGGCGCTCAGCCGACACATGGCCGTTCTCCATGCACCACTGGACTCCTCCACCCACCAGATCACCAACATCCATGTCGTCGAGCAGCAGGGCGGCGTCACCGCCCACAGCTACCTGGATGCGCTGCTCGTCCGCGCGGACCATCCCAGAGGCCCGTTCTTTCGCGTCGTCGGTTTCTACGACGACGAACTTCGACGCGCCGAGCACGGCATGGTGATCGTCAATCGCAGGTTTACCGCGATCTGGCGCGAAGGCAACCCCGCCGTGCTGGGGGCTCCAGACGGCTGAGCTTCGCCACCGCGTCCACGACCCACACCCGAAGACGTCGGCCGGGGCAGCCGGAACGGGCAGCGGGCCGAAACCGCGAGCCGCAAGTTTATGCTGACGTCAAATTCATAACCGCTCGTCGTTGGGAGAATTGAAGATGCCAGGTGTCGATGACGTCGTTACCGGCCCGGCCCGAGCGGCGGCAATGCAATTGCTCGTGGACTACGCGCGGCTACTCGACTACCTGGATGCCGATGCCTGGAGTTTGCTCTTCGGAGCGGACGGCGTGATGGCGGTCGGTACTCGCGAGATCAGCGGCCGTTCACAGTTGAAGACGTTCGCCGAGCAGTCCACTCGTGGAGTTCACGTCTGTGGGGCGCCGGACTTGCGTCTGCACGGGAATGGGCAGATCAGCGCCTTATCGTCCTTCATCTTCATGGCGTCCACCGGGGGAACGACGAACGCGGGTTGGTACACCGACACACTGACGCCACAAGCCGATGGCTATGTCTTCGCGCGCCGCTTCGTCGATGTCCGGGCTAGATCGTGACCGGATCGGCCACGTCCGGCGTCAGCGCTGCTAGGGAGTGGTGGAACGCGGAACGATGGCGGCTTACCCGTTTACGCGCGACGCCTTGACCGCGCAGACCATCATCAGTAAAATTTCGACGTCGGAATCAGTTTGATGAACCCAAGGCTCGCTGTCAGTAGGTGCTCACGGGGACGTCGTTGGTACACACGTTCGGAGCGGTACGAGCGGCCCCGCGAGGTCGGCCTGCCGGTGGGTGCCGCCGACACCGATGCCCGCTGGGCCACGGGCATAGCAAGGCGCTAATCAACGACAAGAGAAGGAGATCGCATGGGACGAGTTGAGGGCAAGGTCGCATTCGTGACCGGCGCGGCACGCGGGCAAGGACGCAGCCACGCGGTGCGACTGGCAGAAGAGGGCGCGCACATCATCGCCGTCGACATTTGTCACGATGTCGACTCGATCGGCTACCCGCTCGCGCGTCCCGAGGACCTCGACGAGACGGCACGGTTGATCGAGAAGACGGGCCAGGGCGTCGTGATTGCCCACGCCGACGTGCGCGACTCGGATTCGTTGCAGACCGCGGTCGACAATGGGATAGCCGAATTCGGCAAGCTGGACATCGTCGTTGCCCAGGCTGGTATCGCGGGGATGCTCGGTCAGCCGCCGAGACAGGCATGGTGCGACGTGATCAACACAAATCTGGTCGGGGCCATCAATGCCGTCCAAGTCGCGTTGCCGCACTTGACCGAAGGTGCCTCGATCATCGCCACCGGTTCCACCGCGGCCTTGATGGACATGGCCAAGAAAGACAACCCGGGAGCCGATCTCGGTGGCATGGCCTACCGCACCGCCAAACGGTTGCTGTCGTCGTACATACACGATCTCGCAACGGAACTAGCGGTTCACGGCATCCGTGCCAACGTCGTTCACCCCACCAACTGCAACACCGACATGCTCCAAAGCGAGCCAATGTATCGGGTCTTCCGACCCGACCTGGACAACCCGACACGCGAAGATGCCGAACCGGGTTTCGCTGTGCAGCAAGCGATGCCGATTCCCTACGTCGAGCCGTTGGACATCAGCAACGCCATCTTGTGGCTGGCCTCGGACGAGGCTCGATACGTCACCGGCATGCAGTTGCGCGTTGACGGCGGCGGCTACTTGAAGTGGTACGACTACCACGTATAACGTGCTCGCCACGAGGCGGGCCGGGCCTCGCGCCCGGCGAGGTTCGAATGACCGTGGTCGCGGCGAAACGCCGAAGTGCCGTAACACCGTTCCCTGCCGGTAGTGAGGTAGTCGACGCATGCGCCCAACGTGCGTTGGCGCCTGATGGCCGGGCCCCGCCAGCTGATATATACAGTGCAGCAATGCATTTGAGGCAAAGTAGTCCGTGTGGGCATCTCAGAGGGTGAGCTCGAGCTTGGCCCTCTGCCCGCTTTACATACTCTCAAAAGAGTGTCACAGTAGTGTGAGTCACGCCATACCGTCGCGTGGTCTGTTGCCTCGGCAACGGTCACCGGTCGAGGGGGTGGTTGCGGCTACAGCCCGAGCAATCCGGAAGTGTGAGGTTGGGACGATGACGACGTCGAGCGTGATTTTTGATCCGTTTTCGGTGGAGTACTTCAACGATCCGTATGGGTCCTATCGCCATCTGCGTGATGAGGCCCCGGTGTACTACAGCGAGCAATACGACTTCTATGCGTTGAGCCGTCATGCCGATGTGGCGGTGGCGTTCAAGGACTTCGAGACCTACTCCTCGGCGCGGGGTGTCACTTTGGAGGAGATTCAATCCAACAAGGTCGAGCACGGTCAGTCGATCATCTGGATGGACCCTCCAGAGCATCGTCGAATGCGCAGCCTCGTCAACAAGGTGTTCACGCCACGGGCGATTCAGCTGCTCGAGAATACGGTCGTCGATAGGGTCGACCATTACCTGTCGAAGGTGGATCCTCGCGGGTTTGACGTCGTAGCCGATTTCGCGGCGTTGTTCCCTGTGGAAGTGATCACCATCATGCTGGGGGTGCCCGAAGAGCAGCGGCAGCAGATCCGGCTGTGGAACGACGAGTTTTTGACACGTGAGCCGGGCCAATCCGGAATCACTAGTGCCCAGGCTGACGCGATGATGCAGGTCGGCATGCTGTACTACGGCCTGATTCAGCAGCGCCACACCGAACCCCAACAGGACATGATCAGCGCGCTGATCGCCGCAGAAGTAGTCCGTGAGGACGGCATCATCACCAGTCTCGATGATGCCGAGATTGCGGGCTTCGCCACGCTGCTCGGTGGTGCCGGGGCCGAGACGGTGACCAAGTTGGTGGGAAGCGCAATCGTGACGTTCGACCGGCACCGCGATCAGTGGGAGCAACTGCGTGCTGACCGCTCCAAGGTCGGCCTCGCGGTGGAGGAGGTGCTGCGCCTGGTGGGACCGGTGCAATACGACTGCCGCTACAGCACGAAGGACGTCCACCTGCACGGCACCACCATCCCCGCGGGTAGTGCGGTGATGTTGTTGGGCGCCTCGGCCAATCGTGACGAACGGGCGTTCACGGACGCCGAGGTCTTCGACATCAACCGCGACCGCACCGAGGCCCAGAACCTCGGTTTCGGTTACGGCATTCACAGTTGCCTGGGAGCGGCGTTGGCACGGATGGAAAGCAGGATCGCCATCGAACGCCTGCTGGACCTGATGCCGGAATTCACCGTCGACGTGGACAACCTACGCCGGGTGTCGATGACCAGCGTCGCCGGCTACGCCAACGTACCCGTCCGGCTATCGAACTGACCTGGCTGATCGATGAGAATACTGGTCGACTTCGGGCTCTGTGAATCGAACGGCTTGTGCATGGGCGTCACTCCGGAGATCTTCGATCTCGGCGACGATGATCGATTGACCGTGCTTCAGCCGCAAGTGCTTCCCGAGACCGAACTCGAAGTGCTGGAAGCGATTCGCCAGTGTCCCAGGCAGGCTATTTCCCTCGCGGATTGACAACCCCGTAGTCGTAACACCTGCCATCGAGCGTGGGCCATTGCGCGGCGTGGCCCGTCCGATCTGACACAATTCGCCAGGCGTCGAAATCTCACCTCAACGGGGAAAGTTGGCCGACCGCACACTGGTCGTCTCTGGCGGTAGCCGTGGTATCGGCCTGGCGATTGCCATCGGTGCAGCGCGGCATGGGGCGAATGTGGTGCTGCTGGCGAAGACCGCCGAGCCGCATCCGAAACTACCGGGCACCGTGCACACCGCTGTCGGCGACGTGGAGGCCGCTGGTGGAAACGGGGTTGCCGTGGTGGGTGATGTCAGACGAGAAGAGGATGTGCAGGGGCGGTCGCCACGGCCGTGGAAAGGTTTGGGAGCATTGATGTTTGCGTGAACAACGCAAGCGCGATGTTCGCGGATCCAATCGCTGAGTTGTCGGCGAAGAAGTTTGATCTGATGATGGAAATCAACATCCGCGGCACGTTCCAGCTGACGAAGGCACTTGGCCGCATCCCGCGACCCATCAATCATGGCCGACGCTGCCGTCGACGTCATTTCCCGCCCAGCGTCGGACGCCAATGGCCAGTGCTACATTGACGTCGACGTACTTCGGGCGGCGGGAATCGAAGACTTCGCTCGATACGGGGGAGGGTCCAAGCCGCTGACCGATATCTTCGTCGACGAATAGCTGGCGTCCGGCGCGGGGCGAGTTAGGTGAGCAACTCTGCTGCGCAAGCCCCCACGAAGCGGGGTAGTGGGCGCAGCGGCGATGATGCGAAGATTGCTGGGATGCGAGATAGTCCGGCTTCTGAGACGTCGACGAGTCCTGGGTGGCAGCGCCGCCGTAGGACGTTGTTCGGAGAATACGAGCGGATCGCTCTGACGCTCTTCGCCGAGCGCGGATTCTTCGAAGTCAAGGTGGAAGAGATAGCAGCCGCGGCCGGTGTGTCGACGCGCACTCTATTTCGCTATTTTCCAACCAAAGAGGACTTCCTGCTTGCATTTCCGCGCCGCTGGCTCAATGAAACGTGTATCGCGATCGCCGAGCTGACACCGTCGCCGGCTCCCGCGCTTGCGGCGTGGAAGGTGTTACGTGCCCAGTTCGACGAGAGCCGAATCGACATCGAGCCTACGTTGACGTTATGGCGCGTGGCTGCCGCCGAGGCAACCGAAGTCGTGGCACGCACGCGCGGCGAGCGCCAAGAGGCGCTGGTCGATGCAATTTCGAATTACTGTGCGCGCTGTATGAATGTCGATGCGAGTGGCGACGTTCGTCCGCGACTCTATGCCGGACTCGTGGCTGGCGCCGACATGGCGGTCCTCGAACTGTGGGGTCGGTCAGAGCTCAGTCGCGGTGACATCACACGAGCTGCCGACGAGATTCTCGCGACCATCAGTGCTGCGTTGTAGCCACCGTCGGGTTCCCTCGCGCACTTGTCCCTGTGCCGTCCGACTGTTACTTTGTCACTGAGTGACAATTTAACAAAGGCGCGCGTGTCCAGGATGCGTGAGCCTTCGTTTTCAGGACTATCGCTCATAACGCTGTGGAAGGACGTCGCCGTGAGACTCGAGGTGTCCGCGCCCGGCTGCCCCGTAAGCCTTCGATGCGTCGAAGGAGTCGAACCATGGGACGTGTTCGAGGAGCTGCGAACCCGCGGCAAGGTGCTCTGGGATGAGGGCATGCGATCCTGGATCGTTCTGGACTATGCGACGTGCCGGTACATCGAAAGCGACGAGGACCTATTCCACAACGCTTACGCAAAGGTGAATCCACAGTTTGAGCAGATCAAAGGCGGACCCAACATCACGTCGATGCAGGGGCAAGAGCACCTCCGCATGCGGCGGTTCCACTTACAGCTACTTTCCCGCGCGGCTGTCGAAGAGTATTGCAAGGACTTCGTCGCGCCCATCACGGATTTCCTGATCGACCGGATCCTTCGGAGAGGGACAGCGGACCTCACGGCGGACTTTGGTGACCAGCTGCCGCCACGGCTCACGGCAGCACTGTTCGGCATGCCTTGGCAGGACGACGATCTGGTCAGCGACCTGCTCAAACACAACGATGCCGTGATGACTTGGATCGGCCTGCGCGCCACCGGTGATGTCGAGAGTGAACGCAAGGCCAAGACGGCCTCGGAACAACTCAACAACTTGATCTTGCCCTTCATTCAACGTCGGCGAGCCGAGCCGGGAGTGGATTTTGTCAGTCGAGCGCTCGCCGAGGGCCCGAACCACTACGAGAACATGTCTGACCAAGACGTCATCGCAATGTGTCGCGAACTATTGTTGGCCGCAAGTGACACCACGGTCCACGCCATCGCGAACGCGTTCTACCTAATTCTGACGCACGACGAAGCTCGAGCCGGTCTCTTGGACGACGCCGACGCGACAGCCGAGGCGATCATCGAAGAGACCCTGCGCTTTTATGGATCGGTTCAATACCAAGTACGGTATGCCGCCCAGGATTTGGAAATCGGTGGCGTTCCGATACGCAAGGACGCCAGCATCGTCCTCCACCATGCTGCGGCAAATCGCGATCCGGAAACCTACGAATGCCCCCAGGAAGTAGATCTAAGCCGACGGTTGCCCAAGAAGCATCTCGCCTTTGGCGTCGGCCCGCGCACCTGTCCTGGCGCCGGGCTTGCGCGTGCCGAAATGAAGGTGGCATTGCAGACCGTCTTTACGCGGTTGCGCAACCTTCGCTTCGATCCGTCGGCTCAGCAACCGCACTTCGACGGTTACTACACTCGCTCCTGGCGACCGCTCAACGTCGTGTTCGGTTGATGCTTGAATGGACATTCCGCGGAGCAACCCAACAACGCGGAGCAACCCAACAATGAGTCGGGGTTGGCATCGAGAATTACACCTGCCCGGGAACCAAGTGCAAGCGGCCCAGACATTCGGTGCTCAACGAATACTGAACGCTGTGAACACGTTTCAGTGTGACGGCATGACTTCGTCTCGTTAGTCGGATTGGCCCATCGGTTTGGCCATATGACGAGGGCATGTGTTCACCGACCGGGTGTGATGGGTTCCTTGGTACTTGCCGCATATTCGGTCAGCTGTGCGCCGAGGCCTTCAACACAGAACCGGATCAATTCCTCGGGGGGCGGCAACATCATCCCCAGCTCGTTGCCGACTAATCGTGAATGGTTGTACGCGCGCTTTAGGGCGATGACCATGTAAGCCCCTTCCTCGGCACTCCGCAGAGTAAGCACACCTGCCTCTATACCTGCGGCTAGGACTTCTCCCGCGAGCTCGGCCTCCGGGGCGTGCGCTCGCGCCACCTGCTGCGGGTGAGTGGTGACCAGCCCGAGTTCGTACGAAATCAGGGCCAGGTTGTGCGGTACGTGTTCGCGAGGACCTTTTAAGAACAAGTCCAGAAGCCGAACCAACCTGCGCAGAGGATCGGGTTCGCGATTCACCTCGGCGCGGATGTCGAGAGTGGCGACCCGCAATTCCTCCTCGAGAACCGCCAGCAATAGGTCTTGCTTACCGCCGAAGTGCTGGTAGAACAGCCGCTGCGAAAATCCGGCGCGCGCCGAAACCTCCTCCAGGGTAAATCCGTGGCCTTTCTCTCGCAGTAAAGCGACCGCTGCTTCGATGAACGCGCGCGAGCGATCTAGGGAGCGCTTCTTCGCTGCTCCCAACGATCGCGCCACTACCCGCGACTCCCACCCTTCGCCGGTCATGTCCCGTGTGTCGGCCGGCGCGACGCGCGGGCCGGTGGTTCGGGTACCACGGTTACTCACGCCAGTCGCACTGCGTTTCCGCCCGGGTTGTTTCGCTGCCGCCACAAACGCTCCACTCAGTTGCCTGTTTTGCAACTCAGGATACCGAGGGCCGCATCTTCGGTGACCCGTCAACCGTCGAGCAGACCTGCGCGCCGGCAGACAGTGCGCCGAGCGGGGTATCAGTCGTGCGACGAGCCACACCTGGCGCAATGGCCACACCGTGCACCTCAAGGAATCCACGGTGGGGACTGAACTGGTCAGTGGCGGTTGCGCGGGTCGCTCTCCCGGACGAAGAAGGATGTTGCCGCTTGAGGATTTCAATGGTGATGTCCGGTACCTGGGCTGCCTTTCGTTGATGTAGTAGACACACCATTTGAGGTTCAGGGTGTTTCGTTGTGGACTCATTGTCTTCAATGAATGTCGATGACGAAATCGACCAGGTTCTTAGTCCAGCGGGTGGTGATGCCGTCCGGCGATCCGGAGTGGTGGACTGTGGTGGGCCGCCTCCGGTGCAGTCGGGCCACGGAATCCAGGGGGTGTTCAGCGCGCCGTTTCCAGGTAGGTGTCGCGGTATGAACCGCTGCGGATGTCCTCGATCAAGTCCAGACGCTGCGGCTCCCAGCCCAGTTCCCTGCGGGTTCTGGGGCAGGTTGAGCGGCTATTCACCGCGAGGCCCATGGTGGCGGCGATCGGATGCCAAATTTCACATGCCTGCTCGTAGCTGATGCTCTGCGCCTTGCAGCCGGACACAGTGGCGACGGCCTCCGCGATCGAGCGGTAGTCCGCCTCTCCTGCCACAGCGTGATAGAGCGCCCCTGGCGTGCCCTTTTCGATCGCCAGCCGGAACACGTCGGCAGCATCATCGACGTGCACATTGCTATAGAGGTTGAGACCGTGACCGATGTAGCTGGCGTCGCCCGTCTTGCTGACGGAATCGAAGATCATTGGCACTTGAGAACTTCCGCCATGACCGTAGAGCAGCGGTGGCCGGACGACGGTGGTATGCAAACCGTCCGCAGCTGCTGCCCGGACGAGGTCCTCGGTTTTGAGTCGCGCTTCGCGCGCAAAGGACGCAGGGAACGGAAAAGGATCATCTTCGGCGAACGTGTTCTCGTTCCACCGGCCGTCCTTGCTGTCGATCGCGAGCACACCCGTGCCCGAGGTAAGTATCAGGTGCCGTCGTGAGCCTCGACAGAGGTCGACAAGCGAGGAGACGACTTCATATTCGAGATCGAATGGCATGGCGGCGGCAAGGACGATGACGTCGAACGGTTCGACAAGCGCCTTACGTTGGCCGATGTCGTCGAGCCCGCCGTCAAAGGGGCGCACGCCGGCCGCTGTCAACTGCGCGGACTTCTCCGGACTTCTCGCTAGCCCATACGTTTCCGCTCCGTGCAGATTCAGATTGCGCGCGATGGCGGAGCCGAGATAGCCGGTAGCCCCTACAACCAATGTCTTCATGTCTTGATTCTCATCTCCTCGTACGTGGGTGCGCTGTAGTGACGGGCAACTCGTCAACGGGCTCTAACAGTCGCGGCAAGCCCACAGCCCGTAATAACAGGACGGGCATCGATCGCCACTCACAGCCGATGCAGGGCAAGCAACACGGATGCATCTAGCGTGCTCTCCTGAGCAAGGTAGAGTCAACGCACATTGCAGTCAACACACTCCGTATTTGTACATATGAGTTGCCATAATGGCAACTAAGCTGCGCAGGAGGACATCATCGTCGGCAATCGCCGCGGCGGAGGCGTCGACGAGAACGTGGCGCAGCGACGTCCGCTTCGTCCGCACTGGGGTGCTAGCCGTCGAGGGGTGGCTTTGGCAGGCAACGAGATTCGGCCTAGATTGCGCTATCGGGGCCAAGCCGACTCTGCGATGGTCCGGTCCGGCCGACCGTCAGGGCGCGGGAGTGAAAGTCTGTCCGACTTCGCCGCCACTCCGTGGGTGCGGATCCGGGGCCCGTGGGTGCGCTGTGTGCTATCGACGTTCGCAGATCCCGTGCCCCTACCGCGACACAGGCCGCCAACCGCGCGGATTATTCGTGGTCTCGCTGCACCTCAAACGAAGTTTCGCTGAACGGAAAGGTTGCTGATCAGCAATGGGAAAACTTGACGGCAAGGTGGCTATCGTCACCGGAGCCGGCCGAGGAATAGGCCGCGAGATTGCTTTGAAACTTAGCTCTGAAGGCGCCCATCTCGTCGTCAACGACCTTGATGTGGGACCTGCCGAGCAGACGGTGCGTGCCATCGAGGCGCTTGGCGCCCGGGCGGTGCCCTGCCCGGGCAGTGTCGCCGAAGCAGCCTTTGCAGACCGATTCGTAGGCTGCGCGATCGAGGCTTTCGGTGGGTTGGACATCATCGTCAACAACGCCGGCTACACCTGGGACTCAGACGTCCAGAACATGACTGACGAACAGTGGGACGCCATCCTCGACGTCCATCTGAGAGCGCCGTTCCAGATCTTGCGCGCAGCCCAGCCAGTCATCAGTGAACTCGTGTATCAGGCCGCTGAGCATGGTCAACCCGCCCCGTGCCGCAAGGTGGTAAACGTGTCCTCACTGTCGGGCGTCGGTGGAAACTCAGGCCAAGCCAACTACTCTGCAGCCAAGGCCGGGTTGATTGGCCTGACCAAAGCCCTTGCCAAGGAATGGGGCCGCTACAACGTCACCGTCAACGCTGTCGCATTCGGACTCATCACGACACGCTTGACTGCCGCGACCGTGGACGGCGCCGAATCGATCGACATCCAGGGCCGCAATATCAAGGTCGGTGTCAACCCCGCTCTGCTGACGGCAATCGAGAACATGGTGCCGCTGGGCCGAGCCGGTACACCAACCGAGGCTGCTGGTGCGGTCTACCTGCTGTGCACCCCAGAGTCGGACTACATCAGCGCGCAGACACTGGTGTGCGCCGGCGGGTTCAACGCTTAACGGCGGAAGGGCTTGCTACGAAAGGCAACAACAGAATCCGGAACAAACCGGCATCCGATGGAAACGGCCAAACGCGAACCCGCCGATCGCAGGTTCAAGCCCTCATGGGCTCAGTGTTTCGCACCGGTGATCGCGTATCGCACCCGCTTACGCGGCGGTCTTCATTTAGAGCGGCGCGACCCTATCCGGTAGGTGAGGCCCAGGGCCAGAGCCAGATTGATGTAGGCGACGACGGTGTCCGAACCCGAGCGGTGTTGCTCGGCGCCGCGGGCGGTGAGGATGATGGCGTGCTCGGCGCTCGCGAGGGCGTGGATGGTGTCGGCGATGTCCTGTTCGGGAACGCCGGTGATGCGTTCGACCCGGTCGGGCCAGTAGGTGCGTACCGTGCGGCGCACGGCCTCGAACCCGGTGGTGCGCTCGGCGACGTAGGCGTCGTCGATCAACTTCTCGCGGACGGCGATGTTCAGCATGCCGTTGGCCAGCGCGAGGTCGGTTCCCGGGACCGGTTGCAGATGGCGGAAGGCGCCGGCGGCGGTCTTCGTCGTCCGTGGGTCGATGACGATCAGGCGCGCGCTGCGTTCGCGGGCGGCGTCGATGAACTGCATCGCTGGCGGCATGGTGTCGGCCGGGTTGGCGCCGACCACGTAGGTACCGCGATGGTCACCACGGTGCTGAAGATGGCGTTGTGGCGGCGCGATCACGCCGAGCACCGCGTCGATGTCGGGTTGATCCATCACAGCGACGCAGGCTCGCCCAATACACGTCCATCGCATTCGCGGAAACCCTTGTCCTGGAAGGGATCGCGGCATCGATCGGAAGCATCGGGGATGCATACGACAATACGTTGGCAGAGACCACGATCGGGTTGTTCAAGACCGAAGCCATCGGCCACGGCAGCCCATTCCTCACCGGACCGCTACGCATCATCGACGACGTCGAGTACGCAACGATGGAATGGGTCGACTGGTTCAACAACCGCCGACTGCACAGTGCCCTGGACTACGTCCCGCCCGAGGAATACGAGGCGGCCTACTACGCTCAAACCCAGGATTCCCAGCCGGCGACACCTCAACCATGAAGTCGGCATGAAACCCGGAACGGTTCATTTCGCACGACACGGGGTCCGCGGCCGCCTCTGTCGATTACATTGGTGCACAACGATTTGGACTGTCACCGGTCAGGCCTGGCGAAGCACACGCGCAGCGTTGAAACTCGAGAATGCACCTACCGAACCCTACGCCGCGACGTGCTAGTGGAACCCGGCTTTCCTGCAGCCTGGGGCCTGATGATCACCCCAGCTTTCCGGGGGCTACTTGCGCGGCGACGATGTACACGCGATCGCATTCCTCGGCGGTACCACCACCCCTCGCGCGCAGGCACCCTGGGCCTCACGGCAATCCAGTACGTTCAGCGGACAACCACCGCACGGTGGGCTGTGAAAACATCTCGATTCGAATCAAACAATCTGGCTCTAATTCCAGGTGGACTCGAAATCGGGGACTCGCCGGGACTAGCTCAAGAGATCGTTGAGACGATTGAACAGGGTCTCGAACCGATCCTTGGTTGCATCGTCGATTTCGTCAAGCAAGCTTCCTGGAGTTCTCAGTAGGAAGTTGGCAGGCTGGAAGTGGTCGAACTTGTGGCCGAGTCCGGCTTCGACCCGTTTGACAACCCGAACTCCTTGGGGCAGTTTTGATTTCACGAACTTGCCAACCTTTCCAGCGTTGAGCAATTTCAAATACCATGCGACGTCGAACATGTCCTCGATATCGGCTTGGGTCGTCGCTGTGATGTCCGTGAGCGGGATCAGTTTGTTCTTGGCCAGCAGCCCGCGGTCGATGAAGCTGTTGATCTTTTGGTTGCCGCCGACGGCACCGTCGATCAGCACGGTGACATTCAGGTCAGTGCCGTTGAGCAGTGAGATGAAGGTCGGGATCTTGTCGATCCCGCCGGCAGGTGTCAAGGTCCAGCGCGGATCCAACGCTGTTCGACCGGATGAGCGCAGGACGTCGCTCATGATGGTCAGGTAGACGACATCGGCAGGGCCTTCCACCAAGAGTTGATCAGACCCGATGATCAACGTCTGGGCCATATCGACGCCGAGAGCCCCCAGCAGCGGAAACACCGTGTCGGGCCGTGCGCTCCAGATGTCTTCGCTCACAACGGTGCCCAGAGTCGGATCGATGTCCTCGACGGTGCGGCAGCGCTCCAATTTCGTGGGCGAGATCATGAACAGCGAGTGGGTGCTGTAGATGACTTGATGCCCTGGCGCCAGCCGTTCGTCGATGTACCGCAGCAGATCGGATTGCGCCTTCGCATGCAAGTTCAGCCCTGGTTCGTCGAGCAGAATTATGCGACGGTCCTCCTCGGCGTACTCCGAAAACGCAGCAAGGAACGAGAAAAACCAGATGAAACCCTTGGACCGTTGGTTCATGTTGAGCGTGACCTGGTGGCGATCGTTGCGTACACGGACCTGCAAGAAGGGTTCCGGTGCTCGCGTCGGGTCGCCAACGATTGGCCGAAACTCAATGTCGAGTTCCACCCGAAGCCCGTCATTCTGGGTCCAGTATTCGAACAGCTCGGACGTCAACTCGTTTCCTGCCGCCTCCAGGGCCGCCTTGCGCTCCTCGTAGTGCTCACCCGTGAATTCGTCGCTGTCCACGCCGGCGAGCCGCAGCAGTGCTAGCGCTGTCCGTTCGCCTGCGTCGAGATCGTCCTCGTCGGTGTTCTGCAGCTTCTCGATGCTTACGACCCCAGGAAGGATGCTGTATTCGTCGAAGTATTGGAAACGCGGTACTAGTTTGAAGACCTGGTTGCGGATCTCGGCGTCAATATCGCGGTCGGCAAGCTCGGTTGCCAGTTGCAGCGCGGCCTCGCTCGCCTCATCCGCCTTCAGGGCAGCCACCACGGCATCGCGGTTTTGCTTGGCGTACTTCTGGACGTCGAGGCCGTTGGTGTCGATGATGTGCCGAAGCGCCGCTGCTTCGTCGGCCGTGACGCCGACGGCGGTGTTCGCGGAACCGTAGGCCCTGCTGACGGTCACAGTCTTGCTAGTGAGGGCACCCTCGCCAAACCGCCCGTCGACCGCAGCGACGTCGGCATCATCCAACTCGAATACAAGCGCTACGGGGCTGGCCAGCGGAATGGACTTGCGGTCGCGGGCGCGGAACCGCCGCGGATAGTCCCTCAGTTCCTCGAACCCGGTCGGATAGCCGGCCGCGATAGGACGCGCCCGATACATGGCCTCCAGCACGGCGGTCTTACCGGACTCGTTCTTACCGACCAGGGCTGTAACAGCGCTGTCGATGTTGAACGGCGTCGAGTCGGTGACGCTCTTGAACTTCGTCACGTGTGCTCGGACTAAGTGCATGACTTCTCCCAAGTTGCCGGCACCCGCGGGGCTTGCGCGTTTCCAATGATGGCCGGGCTGCGTCCCACGATCGAACTGTTGCGAGCCCATTATGGCGACGACCTCCGACAAAGTCGGGATCTCCTCCGCCCGTGACGGGTGGCGGGTCGTATTCACTTCGATGGCTGCGCGCCGCTGAGTGCGGATCGGCACTCGCATGCCACGTTTCCCAGCGAACTGGTCCGGGGCGCAGTTTCTGCGTGTTCAGGGCATGTGGCGCGTCACAGCCAACCGGTCCGCGCGACGACAATTGCAGCAACCTGCACGATGGTGCGGCCGTTGGTGGGGACGCTAGCCAGGCGTTCTTCGTCGCGGAATCCGTAGACGTCGTTGGTGCAGTTGGTTTGGCGAAGTCGGTGTCGGCGTGCGGGGGTGCAGCGAGGAAGACGGCGGCCACGGCCAACGAGGCGGTATGTACGAGCCATGTGGCGGTCTTCGTCGGTGTCCCGTCCGGGCTGAGGCCAGGCCGGGTGTCGCGTCAGGTCTGGCGCCGGGACGGGCCGCAGATCGCCGTCATGGTCGCTGACCGTTCGCAGCTGTCTCGTCGGTGCTCTCGTTAGGTCCGGTCGCCGGTCGGCTTTCGCGGCCGAGAAGTTCTCGAACGGCGGTGCGGGATCCATAGGGGCGCAGCATTTGGCTGGCGGGGCGGGGTCGTACGTGTAGCGGCCACCAGAACCACCGGCCCAGCAGAGTTGCGATCGATGGCGTCATGAACGACCGCACGATCAACGTGTCGAACAGCAACCCCAAGCCGATGGTTGTCCCGACCTGGCCGAGCATGACCAGGTCGCTGACGATGAAGGAGGACATGGTGGCGGCGAACACCAGACCCGCCGAGGTGACGACGCCTCCGGTACCGGCCATGGCGCGGATGGTGCCGGTCTTGAGACCCGCACCCAGCTCTTCCTTGAACCGGGAGATCAAGAGCAGGTTGTAATCGGCCCCCACCGCCAAGAGCAGAATGACTGCCAAGGCCAGCACCACCCAATACAACTGGATGCCGAAGATGTACTGCCACACCAAGACCGACAATCCGAACGACGCGCCCAACGACAGTACGACGGTGCCCACGATGACCAGCGCGGCGACCAAACTCCGGGTGATGAAGATCATGATCAGCAGAATCAGACTCAGCGCAGCCAACGCGGCGATCAGCAGGTCGTTGGCGGCACCATCCTGAATGTCCTTGTAGGTCGCCGCCGTGCCGGCGATATAGACCTTGGCGTCGGCCAGCGGGGTGGCCTTGAGGGCATCGAACGCCGAGTTGCGGATCGCGTCGACGTGCGAGATCCCCTCTGGCGTCGCAGGATTGCCCTCATGGGTGATGGTCATCCGGACCGCGTGGCCATCAGGCGACATGAACAACTTCAGGCCGCGCTGGAAGTCCGGGTTGTCGAAGGCTTCCGGGGGCAGGTAGAAGGAGTCGTCGTTCTTGGCGTCGTCGAAGGCCTTGCCCAGCGCGGTCGCGGTCTTGAGTGCCTCCGCGGACTGCGCATCGGTGCCCGCGGTGGTGGCGTAGTTGGAGCGCAGCAGGTCGCGGTTGGCTTCCTGGACAGCGATCTGCGGTGGGATCAGGGCCACCAGCTGCGGTTGCAGGGCATTGAGTTTGTCCAGACTCGCAGTGATCGTCCCGAACTTGTCGGCGAGCTCGCTGATGCCGTCGAGGGAGTCGAACACCGATCTCAACGCTTGACAGGACGGAATGTCGAAGCAATGGGGCTCCCAGTAGAAGTAGTTGCGCAGCGGCCGGAAGAAGTCGTCGAAGTCGGCGAGGTTGTCGCGCACTTGATTGATCGTGGCGACGGTGTCGTGGAACGCCTTGGTCTGCTCATCGGTCGCGGCGGCGCTGGCCTGTTGCAGGGCGAGCTGTCGTTGCAGGATGTCGATCGACGTGGAGGTCTGATCAACCTGTTTCAGAATGTCCTGGGCCCTGGCCTGCTGGTAGCTGAGGTTCATGATGGTGCTCGCGCTGGACGCGCTGATCTGAAATGGTATGGAACTGTGGCTGATTGGCGTGCCCAGGGGCCGGGTGATCGACTGCACCAGGGCGATGCCAGGGGTATGCAGTACCGCCTTGGCCACCCGCTCGAGCAGGATCATGTCCGCGGGGTTGCGCATGTCGTGATCGGATTCGATCATCAGCAGTTCGGGATTGAGCCGCGCCTCGGAGAAGTGGCGTTCGGCTGCCGCGTACCCGATGTTGGCCGGCGCCGATGCGGGCAGGTAGGGGCGTGCGTCGTAACTGGTCTTGTACCCCGGCAGGGCGAGCAGACCGATCAGCGCGATGGCGATCGATACGACGAGAATGGGACCGGGCCACCGCACGATGACGGTGCCGATGCGGCGCCATCCGCGGGTGCCGGCCCTTCGCTTGGGTTCCATCAGCCCGAAGTGGCTGGCCATCACCAGCATCGCGGGCCCGAGGGTGAGCGCGGCCGCGAGCGCTACCAGTACTCCGATGGCGGCGGGCACGCCAAGGCTCTGGAAGTAGGGCAGGCGGGTGAAGTACAGGCAGGCCACCGCCCCGGCAATGGTCAGCCCCGAACCGACGATGACGTGGATGGTCCCGCGGAACATGCTGTAATAGGACGCTTCTCGGTCCTCGCCCGCCGAGCGCGCTTCGTGATAACGCCCCAGGACGAAGATCGCGTAGTCGGTGCCCGCGGCAATCGCCAACAGGGTGAGCAGATTCGTCGTGTAGGTCGACAGACCGATGACCCCCCAGTTCGCGAGGGTGGCGACGACTCCACGAGCAGCGGCCAATTCGACCAGAACGGTCACCAATACCAGGAGCATGGTGACCAGTGAGCGGTAGACGATGAGCAACATCACCGCGATGACGCCCAGGGTGAGGAGCGTGACCAACTCGGTGCTGTCGCTGCCGACTTCGAAGCTGTCGGTGATCAGTGGCGCAGCGCCGGTGACGAAGGCCTTGACCCCCGGCGGTGGCGGCGTGTCGGCCACGATCCTGCGGATGGAGTCGACCGATTCGTTGGACCGTGATTCACCCTGATTGCCTCGCAGATACAGCTGGACGAGAGCGGCTTTGCCGTCCTTGCTCTGCGAGCCTGCCGCGGTCAGCGGATCGCCCCAGAAGTCCTGGATGTGCTCGACGTGGGTGGTGTCTTGGGCCAGCTTCTTGACCAGGATGTCGTAGAACTGGTGGGCGTCGGCGCCGAGGGGTTTATCGCCTTCCAGGACGATCATCGCGTTGCTGTCGGAATCGAACTCACCGAAGACCTGGCCGATGTGTTTCATCGCCTTCAGCGACGGTGAGTCCGGCGAACTCTGCGCCACCGTGTGCACGGCACCCACGACCTCCAACTGTGGGGTCAAGACGTTCGTCAACGCGGCGATGGCGACCCAGAGGATCGCGATGGGCACGGCGAGGCGGCGGATGCTGCGCGCCGTGCGTGAACCTTGGGCCGAATCCAGGACTTGATCATCCACACGGTGCTCGCTCATGCGGACTTGTCCAAACAGGCAATGTAACCGTTCACGTCGTTGGTGGACCTTTCCTCCTTCACGGTGCCGTTCACGGTGATGCGGCACGTGAGAGTGTCTGAATCCCCCTGCGCGCGTACGTCCGCGAACAGAGTGGGGTCGGTGGTCGTCAACGTGTGCGACCAGGGCAGCGTCGTATCGTCGACGCGCTGGGGTTGGGCGTGCTCGTCGAGGTAGTTGATCGTCGCCACCGCCCCGGGACTGCCGATGACCTCGAACAGAACGCGCTTGGGGTTGAAATCAGTGTTCTCGATCGAGTCGGCGCGCGGCCAGGACACCACGTCATTCGAGCCGAAGATGCCGTGCAGCCGGTACACACCGAAACCGGCGACCGCCACGACGATCACCGCCACGATCACCGTCCAGCCTCGCTTGAGCACACCGGCACCGGAAACACTCATGTACTCTCCCCGACCTTCTGAAAGGGCCCGACACGACGTTCGCAACTGGGGCGCCAGAGCGCCGGTCCCGTTGGGCGAGCACACCGGCGAAGTGCTGATGGGGGCGCCGTCCTGGAATCAGTCCCGTCGATGACCCGTCGTGGGCCTCTTTCGGTGTATGTCCGCCAACGACTCTGGCGCTGCTCATCGGGTACCGAGGCGGTGCCAAGGCTCATCGTGTCCGGCGAGGGTGCCGAGGTGCTCACCACGGCAGGGCTCTGCGGCGATCGGAGAAGGTCCCGTGGGGGCCGTCCAATCCGATGGTTGCCAGGGAGACGATCGCGTCGGTGCCTTCGGTGACCGTCTGGTGCCCTGCGTCGCCGGTCAAGTCGGTGGCGGTGTAGCCGGGGTCGACGACGTTGATTCGAATGTCCGGCAACGCTCTGGCGTACTGCAGCGTGAGCATCGACACCGCAGCCTTCGACGACGCGTAGATGGGCACTGCGGACGTGGATTCGTTGCGTTCGGGATCGGTGACGACGCCGAATGACCCACGCCCGCTGCCGACGTTGACGATGACCGGTGAATGGGCGGCACGCAACAGGGGCAGGAACGCCTGGGTCATGCGCACGATGCCGAACACGTTCACGTCGTAGATACGGTGCATCTCGGCTGCTGTGATGTCCTCGGGGTCGACCGCTCCCTCGAAGATGCCGGCGTTGTTGATCAGTACGTCGAGGTGCCCCTCGCGCGCAGTCAATTCTGCGGCAGCTCTCGACACCGACGCATCATCGGTGACGTCGAGCTGGAGCAGCTGCACGCCCAGATCGTCGGCCGCACGTTGGCCGCGACTCACGTCGCGGGAACCGATGTAGACGGTGTGGCCCAGGCCGATGAGGCGGCGGGCCGATTCGCGTCCCAAGCCTCTGTTGCCGCCGGTGATCAACGTGATCGGCATTCGTCCATCCTTGGATCGTGAGCCGCGCCCGCGGCGGCGTTGATGTCGCTGGTAGGTGGACGATGTCGAGCCCACCAACGCCGTGGCCACATCCGAGCAGCGGGTGGGCTGCTTGGTTCCGCGGGCAGATGCGGCGACGTGTCACCCGAGGTCACGGCGCAAGGGAACATGGCGTCGCCTTTCGGTGGCAGGGGTGATGGTTGCGAGCGAACCGAGTGACGTGCCGTGGTGTCGTGCGCCCGGGAACCTACGGCGTGGGGTTGGGTCGAGCTCGCAGGCGGATGACGGGGAGTTCGCGGTCGGTTTTCTGCTCATAGCCGGCGAAACGTTTTGCGTTGCTTTTGATGTGGCGCCACGCCTGCTCGCGTGCGTGGCCGCTGAGCTGCTCGGGGATGACCGCGATGGTCCGACCGTCGAACTGGATCTGCACCTTGTCGGGGTGCGCGCGCAGGTTGTAGTACCAGTCAGGGTTCTTGGCGGCCCCGGCCGCGGACGCGCAGATCAGCCAGCTGTCGGAGCCGTCGGGGAAGTAGGCGACCGGGGTGTGGCGTGGGGCGCCGCTCTTGGCGCCGACGGTGCTCAGTACCAGCGACGGGAAGCCCATCACCTTGGTGGCCTTGCCGCGGATCCGTCGCATGTTCCAGGCGTTGATCCAGTTCATCAGCTTCTTGCTGGGCAGTTTGGCACCGCGTGTGCCGTGGGGGGTGTCAAAGCTCATCGACTCTCTCCTTCTATTTTCGGTTTCGTTTGTTCTGTGGTTGACGGTCAGCGGTCGCTGAACTCGTCGGACGGCCCGGTTCTCATCGGTCCGTCGATGTGGGACCGTGGTCCGCTCGGGGGTGGAGCGGACCACGGGGCTGATGGGGCCGCCGTCCGATCTCGAGGGTGATGCCCACGAGACTGACGGCGACCACGGCGATCTCTCCTTTGATGAGGGGCAGACTCTGCTCAACGGTGGAATCGACTTTTGAGCCGAAGAGGCGAACCGCGAGAACGACACCGTTGAACAGAGCCGAGAAGATGAGACCGGTGAGCGTGCGTCGATTCGAGCGCAGGCAGTACGCGAGGAACGCGGCACAACCCAGCGGGAAACCTGCAAAGCCCACACGATAGATCGTCGCGCCAAGGGGATTGGTGAAGGCAATGCCCCGTTCTGCTGCTTGTTCCTTCGGGTGGGCCAGGTTTCGGACACCGACCATGGTCAAGATCGCTGCTGGCGGTAGCAGGATGGCTTTGCTCATCCAGGGTGAGAACTTCCAGAACACATTCACTCAAGCCTCCTTAGAACGAAACCGTGGTACTGACATCGCGCCTTCCCGACAAGGGATCGTGAACCGTCGATCGTTCACGATTCCCTTGGCGGATAGTCGCTTTCGTGCATCGCACGCTGGGCGTGCTACCGCCTATGAGCCACCGGGGTTAGTCGGACGCCGCGCTCCACAGCTTGGCGCTCTCCACGACGAAGTCGTAGTAGGAGCGCGGGCTGCGGCCAAGGCGTTGGCGCAGACGCTCGAGTTCGGCGTCGGTCGATGCGGGGCCGTTCTCTTGGAAGTGCTTCATCATGTACTTGAAGTCGTAGACCATCCAGCTGGGGGCGAAGGCCTGCAAGCTCTGGACGTACTGGTCGAGGTCGTCGCCGATGTAGTCGATCGGGCGGCCCAGGGCTTCGCTCCACAGTTTCGTGGCGGCGTCGCCGGTCAGAACGTCCTCGGCGACAACCTCGTAGATTTCCGGGCCCAGCGCTTCCTCCGCGGCCAGCCGGCGCTGAAATTCGAGTACGGCCACCTCGGCGATGTCGCGAATGTCGGTGAAGGACACACCTTTTTGCCCGATCGGGAACGGGAACACGCCCTGGCCGAGAGCATCCTTGACGACCGGGCTCTGCATGTAGGCGTTCGGGCGCAAGATGGTGACCGGCATGTGGAATTTCTCGATCAGGCGCTCGGCGGCGAACTTCGACGCGAAATGGGGAACGTCCGCGGTTTCCTCGACCTGAAACACCGACAAGTACACGATGGCTTTGATGTTCGCCTCGCGACAAAGATTGAGAGCGGAAATCGTGGCGTTCAACTCATCGGGCACGACCGGACTGAGAAGAAATACCGCGTCGACGCCGTCCATCGCAGCCCGCAGCGCATCCACGTCGAGCAGCTCACCCTTGACCGCAGTGACACCCGGCCCAAACGTCGCCTTCTCTGGTGAGCGCGTGAACGCTCGAACGTCCAATCCAGCCGCAACCAGCTGTTCGACGACGACCGACCCGACGTTGCCGGTCGCGCCCGTGACTAAAACACTCATGATCTCCTCCGATACCGTATGGACTTGCCGCCTTGGCGCGCTACGAGATCTGGCGCTTCTCGGCAGTATGCTTAGCTTCCCTGTCGAAGCTACGCTACCGTAGCTCAATCTGCTTGGAGGAGTCAACCGGTGTCTTCAGAATCCCCGACCCCAGACGGCCCCGCGAGGGGCGCCGATCCGCAGCGGCGTTCCAAGGAAGCGGTGAAGTCTGCGAGCCTGGCCGCCGCCTATGAGCTGCTGACCGAGGCCGGCTTCAGCGGTGTCAGTTTCGATGAAGTGTCACGCCGTTCCGGTGTCGCCAAGACCACGATCTACCGATACTGGCCGACACGCTCAGCCCTATTGTTCGATGCCGTCATGCAATTCGCCCCTCGGCTTCCCACGCCAGCCACCGGCAATCTTCAGGCCGACCTGACCGCATTGGCGCTCGCCTTGGCCCAACGCTTGCAGACAGGCCGGTGGTCCTCCGCGCTGCCCTCGATCATCGACGCCGCCGAACGCGACCAGGAGGTCGCTGATCTTCAGTTGCGCACTCATGCTGGGATGATTTCCGGTTTCAGCACGATCGCGGCGCGAGCGCAGGAACGCGGTGAACTCGACGCGTCCTTCGACGTCTCCGAGCTCACGGCCAACATAGCCGGCCCAATCTTCTACCGCCGGTGGTTTGCACGCCAAGAGATCGATGATGCCTTCGTGTGCCGTGTCGTCGAGCGGGCGCTTCACGCTTCTTGACCCACATTCTGCACCCAGGGCTCCGATCCAGTTGTGTGCCCGTGGACCCATGGGTGCTGGCCGGGAACCGCCATGTCCTGCGGGACGGATGAGCTCCGACTCGGGCCCGACGGCCCGCTAGATCGTGGGTGGTGACGCCGCGAGCGTTCTCTCTGCCGTCGGTTTCCGACGTAGCGGCGGGACCCTTCGGCTCACGCCACCACGCTGCAGGACGGCTATTGGTTGCCAACGAACTCCGTACTAGCTACGATATCGGATCGTAGCTTCATTAGGTGTCACGACATTCAAGGGCAGGTGCTCGCCATGACTCTCAAGCAAACCAGACTGGTTACCGCCGATGTGGCGACGCTGACGCGCTTCTACGAAAGCGTCGGCCAAGCGAAGGCCGCAGTCATCAGCAGTGGCTACGTCGAATTCGACAGCGAGCCCTTCGAGGGATTCGCCCTGGTGGACCCAGCGGAGATTCGTTTGTACGGCGATGGCGTCGTCGAACCGGGCGCCAATCGTTCCGTGATCCTCGACTTCCAAGTCGCCGACGTCGATGCGGAATACGAACGGTTGCAGGACAGGGTGACCGATTGGGTGATGACGCCCAGAGAGCAGCCCTGGGGCGCCCGCGCCATCTCGTTTCGCGATCCGGACGGAAATCTCGTCTTCATGTTCTCGAACTCGTGACGCCGCTTTCGGAGTACCTGCCCGTGCGTTGAGTGCCGAACACAGCCGGGACAAGGGCGGCAACTGGCCTAGCCCGACGAGCCCGTGTCTGCACCAACGTCGCGCCGAGGACGGGATCGTCGCCGTTGCCGGGCACATTTTTTCCTCGAAGACCGCCGAAACCTCTTGATAGGAGCCAAACATGACAGCGTCCGATCCGCATCCACGAAAGCGTGTCGCAGCCCTCGACACCGAGATGAGCTACGTCGACGTCGGCGAAGGCCAGCCCATCGTCTTCCTGCACGGCAACCCGACGTCTTCGTACCTGTGGCGCAACATCATTCCGCACGTCAGCGACATTGGACGGTGCCTTGCCCCCGACTTGGTCGGCATGGGGCTCTCGGGCCGATCGCCCGCCTACTCGTACCGCTTCGTCGATCATGCCCGCTACCTCGACGCCTGGTTCGACGCCATGAACTTGAGCAGCGCCATCCTGGTCGTCCACGACTGGGGCTCGGCGCTCGGCTTTCACCGCGCCTACCGGCATCCCGATCAGATCGCGGCGATCGCCTACATGGAAGCCATAGTCCAGCCGCTGCACTGGCAGGACCTCGGCGAATCCGGAGGAATCTTTCGCGCGGTCCGATCCAGCGAAGGCGAACACCTCATTCTCGAACAGAACGCCTTCGTCGAACAAGTACTGCCAGGAGCCATCATTCGGCCTCTCAGCGAGGACGAGATGGCGACCTACCGCGCTCCCTTCGCTGAACGCGAAGCACGGCTGCCAACGTTGATTTGGCCGCGGCAGGTCCCCATCGACGGCGAACCCGAGGACGTGACGTCGATCGTCCAGGCATATGGGCAATGGCTCAGTCACAGTCAGATACCGAAACTGTTCGTCGCCGGCGACCCGGGAGCGCTCATCACCGCGGGTAGCACGAGCCAACGGTTCTGCCGAACCTGGAACAACCAACGGGAAGTGACCGTCAAAGGCCGACACTTCCTCCAAGAGGACTCGCCAGCCGACATCGGGGCGGCACTGAGACAGTTCGTCACCGAGACACGCCGTTCGGGGCGCCCGTGACGATCAATCTCCCTGGAAGTGCCGATTACCTTCGGGCAACGACACCCCACAACTCGATTGTCAATCAGCGACCACGCGCCGTCGCCACGGTCCTCGACGCCATATCCGCCTCAGCGGCAGTCCAATACGCGTCCGCGGCTGGCTTGCGCGTGGCCATTCAGGCCACCGGGCACGGCGTGGCCGGTGACCTCGCAGACGACACCCTGCTCGCGGACAGTTCCGGACTCGATCATGTCGTGGTCAACCCGCAGGACCGGACGGCTCGGGTGGGTGCGGGTGCGTTGTGGCGGGCGGTGAATGCCGCCGCAGAACCCCACGGACTGCTGGCCGCCGCAGGATCAGCACCTGATGTCGGTGTCGCCGGCTATACGTTCGGCGGCGGAGTTGGGTGGCTCACCCCTGCTTTCGGCCTGGCGTCGAACGCACTGCTGTCCGTGACCTACGTCGATGGTGCCGGCAGCGTCCGGCTGGCCTGCGAGGACGCTGACGACGAGGTGGACCGTGAGGCACTGTGGGCGTTCCGCGGTGGCGGCGGCGTCGGCCTTGCCGTCGAGCTGCGCTTCGAACTCTTCCCCGTTACCGACGTGTGGGCGGGGTACCAGCTGTGGCCAGCCGAACACCTGGAGTCGGTGGTCGAGGCCTGGGCAGCTGGCCTCTCATCCAACACCCATATCGCGACCAGCCTGTCGATCCTGCACGCACCGCCGGGCTCGCCCTTCCCGGCCTCACTTCAGGGTAGGCCGGTGATCCACCTCGCCATGGCTGCGCCGTTAGGAGCCCGGTCCGCCGACGGGTTCCGCTCCGCCCTCGCCGATGTACCGACGCCCGTCGTCGACACCTGGGGCCCCGCAGATGCCGCCGCACTGGCGGGGATCCACCTCGACCCACCGACAGGTGCCCCCGCGCTCGGCATGGGGCGCTGGGGCGGCGCCGCTACACCCCAACGCGCACTGCGGATTCTGGGAGCTGCGACGGCATCGGAGACCCTGTCCGTGGTCGAGCTACGCAACGTCGGCTCGACGTCGAACGCGCGTCCAGGGGCGTTGACGTCACCCCCCGGACCGTTCCTTGCAGCCTCCGTCGGCGTCGTACCGACTCCGGAACGCCGCGCGCTGGTGGCGTCCGGACTCGAGCAACTCCGCACTTCGCTCGCCGACATAGACGTGGGCCGAGGCGCAGTCTCCTTCGCCGTCGGCCGATGGGGAGACCTCGACGCCTTGGTACCCGAGGACCGCCGCCGGCTCGAACGAATTCGCGCCGCGGTCGACCCAACCGCAGTCTTCCACCCCTCCCGAGTGAGCACCCACGAAAACAATTCCCCATGAACGGCACCGACGCCCCAGGTCGTCCCGGCGCCGTCGTCGGCGCACCGGACCGCGAGGGTCGGCCACCGTCGACGCTCTGCCACTTCGTCGCGTTCAGGTCCGCGCACGAGGGCGGGGAGAGTGCGTATGCAACACCCGCGAACAGGCTAGGGATCGAATGTCCTCAGGCTCAGCCCGCAGGCGCGATCCGAGTTGCGGACAGGCCCAGCAGCGCATCGGCGCCGGCGGCGTTCACGCAGAAAACCAGGCCGCAGCAGTGATTGCGACACCAACGGGCGACAAGATGTGAGGCCGTGGCGGCCTAGTTGCATGTGCAGAACGATCGAGGATTTCTCGTATCGGGTCGAGACCAGTTGGAAGAACAGGTTGGCGGCTTCGGTGTCGAACGGGATGTTGCCGACTTCGTCGATCACGATGAGCCCGTAGCGGGAGATCTTGCGCAGTTCGGCCTCCAGCCGGCCGATGCTGTGCGCTTCCGCCAGACGGCTGATCCACCCGGTCGCTGGGGCGAACGCGACCCGGTGGCCGGCTTGGGCGGCGGCAATCGCCAATGCGGTGGCCAGGTGGGTCTTGCCGGTGCCGGGCGGGCCGAGCAAGACGAAGTTGCGGGCTTCGGCCAGCCAGCCCCCGCCTTCGAGGCGGGCGATCTGGGCGCGGTCCAGGGCGGGTTGGGCGGTGAAGTCGAAGTCGGTGATCGTCTTGATCGCCGGGAACCCCGCATACCGAATGCGTTGCCGCGCTCCGGATTCGGCGCGGGCATTGGATTCGACCGCCAACACCGCGGCCAAGTAGTCCTCCAATGACCACGCCGCGGCACGGCCTTGTTCGGCCAAGCGGGCGTAGTGCCCGGCGATCCGGGGTGCCTTCAACAATCGGGACTGATGGGCGATCAGCTTGTCGACCTCACCCGGAACCGAGGTGCGTTTGGTGGCCATCAGGCGACCTCCCCAGTCCCGAACGCCACGTCATAGGTACTCAGATCGGCGACTTCCACATCGACCTGCAGATGGTCATCGGGCGATGTTCGACGGTGCAGATACTGCTGTCGCAGCCCGACGCCGCCGCGACGTGTGCTGGATCCGAAGCCAAACCGTTTGCACCCCAGACCCTTTCATGATCGGCGATCACGCGGTCACTACAGTGGGCGCGGACCCGGTCCAAGGTGGCGGTCACGGTGATCATCCGGCCGATCGCCTCGGGATGCACCGAATACGCACTGGAGCCGATCGCGACGTAGTAGTCGCGGCCCAACCGGCTGCTGACCGTGGTTCCGGTCACCGGTGCGACCGGCGGCAGGATGGCCATCGCCACCCGGTCGGCGATCAGCGCCTCGGCCGGGATCAGCCGGGTGGTGGCGTGGCGGCGCACGTTGGCCACCGAGGCCAGCCAGTCCGTGAGTTGCGTGTTGAAGTCCGCTGGTGAGGTGAAGGTCCGGCCGGGCAGGAACGACGTGCCGAGGTAGCCGTTCGCCCGCTCCACTACGCCCTTGGTTTCGGGGTCATAGGGTCGGGCCTGGATCAGTCGGGCGCCCAGCACCCCGCAGAACCCGGACACGCCCTGGGCCAGTCGGCCTCGTTGACCGATGCCAGACTCGTTGTCCCACAACAGTGTTCGTGACACGGCGCCAACGTCGCGGGAGAGCAACTGCCACATCCCGGCCAACAGGTCCCCGGTGATCCGGGACGGCAGCATCACCGCGGCAATGAACCGCGAATACGCCGCCACCATCACCAACACCGGAAACGACCGCAGCACCCCAGCATGGTCGGGCACCACCTGACCGGGGAACCACAGGTCGCAATGCACTCCGTCCATTTGTAGATGCGTTCTTGGACGGTTTGTATTGGCGACCACACGCGAGCTTTAGTCCGGACACGGAGCGCTTGGTCACGCTGCTCGCAGATCGTTCCAAGGTACGGATTCGCGCCCGCGCTTACGAGGTCGTAACCGGGCTTGCCGCCCGCGGTGACCACCTGGTCGGATTTGACTGGCTCTGCACTCGCCTGCGGGCGATGCCCATGTCTCACCGCGATTTGGAATGGTCCGAGTTCCTGCGGAAGGTCGAAGACGACTCCAACATTCGTCGCCTGCTCACTTGGGTGGAGCAAGAAGATCTCGCCCGCGTCGATTCCGACACGGCGCGACGGGCGATGCGAGTCCTTGCACTCGTCCTCACCACCACCGATCGCAGATTGCGAGATCGTGCAACGCGTGCGCTGGTGCTCATCGGACAGCGTCACCCGGTCGTCTTGTTCGATCTCACTACCGATTTCCTCGGGTTCAACGATCCGTATGTCCCTGAGCGGATGCTTGCGGCCTCGTACGGCGCGTGCCTACGGCGTTGGGCGCTGGAGACGGCAAACTCGACATTTACAGTCGCGCTCACGGCCTTTGGACTTGAGTTGCTCGAAGGGGTGCTACGGCCGAACGCCCCACACGCAACCTGGCACGCGCTCACGCGGGGGTATGCCATTGGAATCGTCGATGTTCTATTACAACTTCGGCCTCGAGCATTGACCCGACCGGACCGCGCGCTCCTAGTGTTCGGGCCTGGTCACGAACGTGCTGCGAGATATCCTCGCCCGAATGGGCCGGTGAGTCGCCGACTCGTTCACAACGCCGCCTCGACGGCCAACGTGCCCATCTGCGGGGCGTCCAACGAGGACTATGAGCGATTGGTCTTCCTCCACGCGTGGGCGACGTTCATCGGCTTTCGCGAGGCTGCGCGGAGCGTGCGCGACGGAGGCGGCTGATCTTCATATCGTCGGGCACCAAGGTCAATGGTGGCCCTCACGGACAGGGCTGTACGCCGCGAGCAAGGTGGCGGCCCACGCCCATGGTGTGCCCATTCGCCAATGAGCTTGAGTGCGCGGACGGCGCGGTCGCGTGCTGCAGGTCAACGGCGATGAGAGCGGTGACGGGACCGATTTCGGTGATCGTCATGTGTTTCGACCACCGTTGACGCCGATGAGTTGGCCGGTGATGTATCCGGCGCCTTCGGAGATGAGGAAGGCGCATGTGGCTGCGATGTCCTCGGGGCGGCCGATGCGTCGGACCGGTGTCTGGGCGATGACGTCCTCGACGGTGGTGGATCCGAAATCGCCTCGCTCGGCGGCGTTTCGCAGCATCGGGGTGTCGATGAAGCCTGGAGGGACGGCGTTGACGGTGATGCCCTGTGGACCCAACTCCAGCGCGAGCGACTTGGTGAGGCCGTTGACGCCCGACTTGGCCGCGACGTAGTGCGACTTCATCGGTGTTCCGGAATGTGTGCTGGACGACGAGATGTTGACGATCCGGCCCCAGCCGGCGTCGACCATGTCGGGCAGTACCACCTGGGTGGTGTGGAAGACGCCGTTGAGGTTGACGTCGAGCACCCGCTGCCAGTCCTCGAATGCCAAGTCACGGAACGAGACTGATCCTTCGAATCCGGCGGCGTTGACCAGAACGGTTACTGGGCCCAATTGTTCGCGGATGTCGGCGAACGTGCTTTCGAGCTGTGCGCGGTCGGTCACGTCGCCGGTGTAGGCGAATCCGGTGTCAGCGGGCTTCAGGTCGATCGTCGCGACGCGATACCCGTCGCTGGACAGCCGTCGGGCGATCGCTGCGCCGATTCCGGACGCGCCGCCGGTCACGACGGCCGTGCGTGGAGTCATTGTCACGTGTATTCCCTTCGTGGTGTAGCCAGGCTGAGTAGCGCTCGCCGTGTCGTGCGCTGTCTATCGGTCCAGTGGGTCGCGCTGCCGCTGCAGTCGCAGGCCCAAGATCCGTCTGCCGATGTCGACGAGCAGACTGCTCAGGGCGACGTCGTCCAGATCGTCCGGAGCACCAGACGCGGCACCGGTCAGGCCGGTGAGCGCCGCATTGGCCTTGATGACACCGGCGGGGCCGTCGTCGACCGCGGCCAGTACTGCCATTTCGCGTTCGATGACCGGCCGCCAGTCGGAGTGGCTCTGCAGAGCGGAGATGACGCTCGGATCGAACGTCAGAACGGCGGCCAGCGACCGATTCCGGGCCACCACTTCGGCGAACCCGGTAAGCATCAGTGTGGCCCTGGAACGGATGCTGCGCTGTCGTTCAGCTGCTTCCAGAGCGGCACGTATCTGCAGCAGTATCGGCTCCATGACCGCGATCAGAAGTTCCTCGCGTGTGCGGAAGTAATAGTGGACTGCAGCCTTGGTGATGCCCAGTTCGTCGGCGATCATCTGGTGTGACGTCCCGGCGAAGCTGCACTCGATAAACAACGCCGTAGCGGCGCTGAGCAGGCGCTCCCGCGTTCCGGTCGCGTCGCCGAGCCTGGTCACCGCGGCATTCATCGCACTCCTCGTGTCACCGTCCGCGTGGGACGTCGTTGATGACCTTACTGACCTTGCGGACATCAGGACACTTACCGTTAGGTAAGTCACAAACTATCCTAAAGGATAGCTCACTCCTTTCCTTTCGGTTAGTGTCGGACGCGGGTCGGAAAGACGACATCGGACTCCCAATCGCCGTGAGGAGCGCCACATGAGGTTCACGCCGTTGCCGCCGGGACAGTGGGATGACCGCACGCGGGACTCGCTCGCCAGCGCGTTGCCGCCCGAACGGCGTAACCCTCGCGACGCTGGGTACGCGCTGGCGACGCTGGCGCGTCACCCAGATCTCGCACAGGCGTATCTGCCATTGGGCAATTACCTGCAGGCCGGCTCGACACTTCCGGCGCGAATGCGCGAGCTCGTCATCCTGCGGGTAGCGCATCGCACGGGATGCGTCTACGAGTGGACGCACCACATACGGCTCGGCAAGCGGAAGGGCCTCTCTGACGATGACATCGCCTGTGCAGCAGATGGCCGAGCTCACCTTCCCCGCGAGCAAGCCGCGCTCACCGCGTCCGACGAATTGTTGGCGAGCTTCCGTGTCTCCGACCAGACGTGGGCGACGCTTGGCGAGCACCTCGACGACCGACAGCGGATGGATCTCGTCTTCACGGTCGGCGGTTATCTCTTACTTGCCATGGGGCTCAACACGTTTGGGGTGAACCCGGAGGACCGGGGCTGGCGCGACGAGGTGCACGACACCGGCGCCGCACCCACCACCCATGACCACCGACCCTGAAGGCGAAGGAGCACAACATGTCTCACGACACCGAGGCGAAGGACTTCTTCCGCGACGACGACCTCGTCGAGGACCCCTTTCCCTACTTTGCCGAGCTGCGCAACACGTGCCCGGTACAGCGGGAACCTCACCACGGCGTGGTCATGGTGACAGGGTACGACGAGGCCGTACAGGTGCTCGGCGACGCGCAGACGTATTCATCGTGCACGGCGGTCACCGGGCCCTTCCCGGGATTCCCCGTACCGCTAGAGGGCGATGACGTCTCCGACCTCATCGCCCTGCATCGAAACGAACTGCCCATGAGCGATCAGCTGCCGACGCTCGACCCGCCGACGCACACCGACCATCGGTCCCTGCTGATGCAGCTGATCACACCCAAGCGGCTCAAAGAGAACGAGACGGCAATGTGGGAGCTCGTCGACGCCGCGCTCGACGACTACCTCACGGCTGGCGGCGGCGAATTCATCACCGGGTTCGCAGCTCCGTTCACGTTGATGGTGATCGCCGATCTGCTCGGTGTGCCCGAACGAGACCGTGCCGAGTTCTCCGAGCGCATGGCCGGAGGGCAGCAGACCGATCTCGGCGTCGGCAACACCAACGACGTGGCGATGCAGAAGGATCCACTGCAATGGCTCTATGACCGATTCACCGACTACATCGCCGAGCGCAGGCGCGCCCCACGCCAGGACGTATTGACCGGCCTAGCCACGGCCACCTTTCCCGACGGCTCTACACCCGACGTGCTCGACGTCGCGAAGGTCGCCTCCAACCTCTACTCCGCCGGCCAGGAAACCACCGTCCGACTGCTCGGCGCCGCGCTCCAAATCCTGGCCGAACGACCCGAACTGCAAGACCTGCTGCGGCGCGAACCTGGGCGCATCCCGCTATTCATCGAAGAGACGCTGCGGATGGAAAGCCCCGTCAAGGGCGACTTCCGGCTCTCGCGGATCCCCACCACCATCGGCAGCGTCGACGTGCCGGCGGGCAGCACCGTGATGGTACTCAACGCCGCGGCCAACCGTGACCCGAGCAAGTTCGACGACCCCGACACCTTCGACGTCGGTCGCGCGAACGCCCGGCGCCACATCGCCTTTGGACGCGGAATCCACTCGTGCCCCGGTGCGCCGTTGGCCCGGGCGGAAGCGCGGGTCACCGTGGAGCGACTCCTGCAGCGCACCACTGCGATCAGGATCTCCGAAGGGCATCACGGCCCGCCCGTCGCCCGTCGCTTCGGTCATCTACCGACCTTCATGATGCGCGGTCTGACCGAACTGCATCTCGAGGTCGTCCCGGTCGAAAGCGCAACGTCGTGAAGGCAGTCGTCGACGACGACCGGTGCCGCGGCCACGGCGTCTGCGTGGCCATCTGCCCCGAAGTGTTCACACTCACCGACGACGGCTACGCCCGAGCCGAAACATCAGACGTGCCAACAAAACTCGGTGACACGGTCACCGAGGCCGTTGACGGTTGTCCCGAGCACGCCATCGACGTTGTCTGAACGGTGCTCGCCCTCGAATGCCACGTGTGACGCCGTTGATCAGTCGAAACGTCAGCTGGACGTGCAACTCATCTGCCTGGTTCTGCGTCGCGGCGCTCGGCGGCCGATTGCCTTGGAATTGATCCCGAAAAAGGTTCAACTGTGGCCGTTACTGTATTACAGTCGATACCTCCGGCGAGGCCGCTGGTCGAAGCCTGTCTGGGACTCCCGACCAGGACCTGACGGCCGAAGTCGAGCACGTGCAGAATCGTCGTCGTTGCACCGAATGGAGATACTGGATGCCTGGAGTGGGCCGATGACCGCGATGGGCGTGGTTCAGCCAGTCGATCCCCCTCGTGGTGCTCGGCGGGTGGCTGACGTCGTGGACATCGATCTCACCGACTCCGTCGGCTTTTCGGAGGGCGTGCCCTACGACGCGTTCGATGCGCTGCTCGCGGCTGGTGGCATCGCGTGGCATGCCGAGGCGCCCATCGACGGCGCCCTCGGCCACGGCGGCATCATCCAGTTCGCCGACAGTCCCGGATTCTGGGCGGTGACGAGTCACCGACTGGTGGAAGAGGTGTCGCGCAACCCATCGCGGTTCTCCTCCGAAGCCGGCTCAACACTGCTGGAAACCGTCACGCCCGAGACACTTCCACTGCTGCGGGCCTCGATGATCAACATGGATGCGCCTCAGCACCTGCGGCTGCGACGCATTCTGTCGCCGATCTTCACGCCGCGCGCCGTGCGGAAACTCTTCGACTCGGTCGAACTGAACGCTCGCGAGATCGCGAGCGCGGCCGTTGAGAACGAGCCGTGTGAACTCGTCACCAGCGTCTCGGCCGAACTGCCCCTGAGGGTTCTGGCCGACCTGTTTGGAATGCCGCACGAGGACCGCCACCTGCTGTTCAAGTGGAGTGACGCCGCCCTCGCCACCGAGAAGGCTACCGACGCCGACGTTGTGTCAGCGGGCCTGGACGCCTACGTCGAGTCGCTGGGCTACGCGCAGCGGATGGCCGAGGAGCGTCGCGCCCGGCCGCTCGACGACATCGTGAGCATGATCGCCAACGCGGAGGTCGACGGGGACCGCCTGAGCGACTCCGAATTCGCCATGTTCTGGATGTTGCTCGTCGTGGCCGGCAACGAAACCACCCGGAATGCCGTGTCCGGGGCGGTGATCAGTCTTGTCGAGCATGACCAATGGAGTTGGCTTGCCGCACATCCGGAACACCTGCCGACTGCCGTCGAGGAGCTGCTTCGCTACGTATCACCGGTCCTGCACTTCCGACGAACGGCGACAGAAGACACCGTCCTGGGAGATCAGCACGTCAGAGCCGGGGACAAGGTGGTCGTTTGGTTCAACGCCGCCAACCGGGATCCGGGCGTCTTCACCGAGCCCCACCAGCTCAACCTGCTTCGGGATCCCAACCCTCACTTCGCATTCGGCATAGGCCCGCACTTCTGCCTTGGCGCCCATCTTGCCCGCCTCGAGCTCACCCACATGCTCGCCGAACTACTCGACCAAGCCCCACATCTGCACCTCGCCGGAACTCCGACTCGTTCGCCGTCCAACTTCATCAACGGCATCAGCGCACTCCCCGTGGCGTTTCGGTGACCACTCGACATGGCCATGACGCGAATGGAGCACCGGGACGATGACTGCTGAACAGCGTCGAATCGTCGTGGTGGGCGCCGCATCGGGAATCGGGGCGGCGACCGCCACGTACTTTCACGAGCGTGGCGACTACGTGCTGGGCGTCGACGTCCGCCCTCGACAGACTGGGGTGTCGGACTGGATCCAGTGCGACCTGCGGGAGCCCGTCGAGATCAAGGATCTCCTGGCGCGGATGGGCTCAGGATGGGACGTCCTCGCTCATGTGGCGGGCGTACCCGGAACGTTGCCCGCGCCCGACGTCGTCAAGATCAACTACCTGGGCATGCGGCTCGTGATCGAGGGCACGCTTCCGTTGATGCGCCGAGGCGGCGCGGTCGTCGCGGTGGCTTCCACTGCTGCGGCCGGATGGGAACAGAACACCACTGAGCTGGCCGGCTTGCTGGAGGCCACCGACCCGGCAACCGTTGATCGTTGGCTAGCCGACCAAGACCCGGCGATGGCCTACTACACCTCCAAGCAGGCAGTCGTGTCGTACGTCAAGCGAGTCTGCGGATCGGCGTGGTCGAAATACGGCGTACGGGTCAACTCCGTGAGCCCGGGCCCGGTTGAAACACCGATTCTCGTCGACTTCGAGGCACACATGGGTAAAGAAGTACTCGACGGTGTCCGGAATACCGTCGGGCGACACGGGACCGTCGACGACATCGTCCCGGTGATCGCGTTTCTCGGTTCGAGCGATGCCCATTGGGTCAATGGCCAGGACATCCAGGTGGACGGCGGATTCACCGTGTCGCTGTTCAACCAGCCGCCGATTCCGGTGTGAGGGAACATCATGCACGCCTGGGACGAGACCGACGTCAGCTGGCCGGCGACGTCGAAGGGTAGTGCCCATGTCTGATGGCACGGTCGAGGTCGAGGTGACCGACCGCCTGGCCGTGATCACCCTGAACCGGCCCACGAAACGCAACGCCTTGACTGTCGCCCTGTTGCGGGCCCTGACCGCGACCATCGACAGGGTCGGCGCTGACGACGACGTCGACGTGCTGATCCTTACCGGTGCAGACCCGGCGTTCTGCGCGGGCCTTGATCTGCAGGAGGTGGGCGCCTCCGGCGGCGCACTCGTTGCCGGCGGTGAGACGGGTTCGTCGTCGCCGTGGCCCGCGTTGACCAAACCCATCATCGGTGCGATCAACGGGGCCGCCATCACCGCTGGTTTCGAGATCGCGTTGCACTGCGACTTCCTGATCGCCAGCGAGCACGCGCGCTTCGCCGACACCCACGTGGCCGTCGGGGTGATGCCGGGCGGCGGTCTATCAGCCTTGTTGCCTCGACGCATCGGATTTCCGCGTGCAGTCGAGCTGAGTCTCACCGGCCGGTTCATCGGCGCCACCGAAGCGCACACACTCGGCCTGGTGAATCACGTTGTCCCGCATCCAGATCTGATGGCGACGGCCCGAGATATCGCGCGCGACATCGCGGCGAAAGATCAGCGCGCGGTGCGCACGTTGCTCGCCAGTATGCACCGCATCGTCGCCGCCGACGGTGACGAATCCGCGCTCGCCATCGAGCGTGACACAGCACGAACGTGGCTACGCTCGTTCGACCATGCCGACGTCGAGAACCGCCGCGAAGCGGTCATGACTCACAATCGCCGCCAGTAGTTTGTTCGAAAGGGCGTCTGTGAACGCGCCAGGCTCTGACGAGAGATAGCTGAACGGCCATTCCCGTCGGGATTGACACCCCGCGCTTCGCAGCCCTTTCGGTCTAGCGCACCGATGGAGGGGTCAATGCGGTCAATCATTGGGCAGAAGAATCCCCTCCCGCTGGCACCACGCCCCAGACGGATGTGAGCCAGACCGCGCTGATCACGTCGACGAGTTCCTCGCGCGCCTGGGGGTCGGCGGTGTCGCCTGCACTGAGAAGTGACCAGACAGTCATGCCGAACAGCGCGTCGACGAGCATCGGCAGGTTGTCCGAGGCTGGACGGACTAGGTTGACCGACTTCAGCAGGCCGACGACTTGACAGACTTGGCGGCCAGCCTGGGCGGTCAACTCGTCCCACAGTCGTGCTAGCTGCTCGTCAGACGATCGCGCTTCGACAACGGCAGCGATGAGTGCGTGATGTTCACGCCAGATGCCAATCGCATCGCGGGTGAGATTGCGGGTGATCAGTCCGGGAGGTTGTGTTAGGTCGAGGCCGTCGGTCAGTGGCCGAGCGGCAGCGAACTCGGCCCACACTTGGCTCAATGCGGCAGCGAGAACCGCGTACTTGGAGTCGAAGTAGAAGTAGAAGACAGGCCTAGTGACACCGGCGCGTTTAGCGATTTGCATGACCGACAGTTCGGCAATGGATGTCGTCTGGAGTAGGTCCAGCACTGCGTCGATCAAGCGAGCCCGCTGCAGATCACCGCGACCCGGCATGCGGCGATCACCTACCAGTCGACGCGCTGCCGGTTCATTCATCTTCACGTCACCACTCCACCACGGATGCGCCGCTACCGGCGCCACCGCCGGGCCTATTCTAGGTACTTGACGTCCGGTAGGGAATACCTGACACTATGTCAGAATACCGTGGTAAATCCCCGAGTGAGGGTCTAAGGCTGCGCGGCGGACGGATCACACTCAACGCGAAAGGGCAACGTGTCCAAGTTCGACTTAGCCACCGCTGAAATCGTCCCGTCCGTGTCGCTGGTAGACGCGCTACTGCAGGACCATTCAACGCGCGACAAGCAATTCCCGGGACTCCACAACGACCTGGTGTTCCTGTGGGCGATGGTGGATACGGAGAACGGCAAGCGCTATCAGATGGTTCGCACGCTGTCAGCCAGCGCGGCCTTCGACTTCACCCTGCACGAATGCAAGATGGACCTGTGGGCCTACCCCCGAACGGTGCGCATCCCGGGCGAGACCGACCTGTATTGGGGACCGATCGTGTGGATCGAAGTGGACGGCAACCAGAACGTGTTGCCGGCTAACCTCTTCATGGCCGCTAAGCACAGCATGACGGTTTCGATCGGACCAAAAGTCTATGTGTGGAAAGAAGATGACGTCCTCGATGTGGTCCTTACCCCACTGCCGTCCAACGTGACCCGTATTGACGTGCCCGGCCGCCCCGACGATGTCGGCTACACCAGTTCCGGGTGTTCGGTCGCGGGCAGTATCGAAGGGTCGAAGATCGTGGGCGGGTACGGCGGCCTCGACCGCATGTACTGCCTGCCCGGCATGAGCGCGCACGTTTCCAAGATCGCTCAGTTGGAGCACTATTGGTTCGTTTGGGGGGCCGTGTTTGACGACGGCCACTGGGAGACGGGCAACACCATGCTTGGGGCGGGTGGCTATGCGACAGCGACCTTCCACCGCCAGGGTGAACCACCGGTCGTCGCCATCAACGACAATGTAAAGTCCACAGTCACTTGGGATACCAAAGATGGTGTCTCTCAACCACATCTGGCGAGCCTCTCGTTCGGAGGCCACACCTTCGACTTCCAGGGCACCCACAATGCCGCGGCCTGCGCTGCGGCGTTGGGCATTGCCTGGCTACACGGCACCGTGCAGGAACGGGGTGGGATAGTCCCGGTCAAGAGTTGGTCGACGATGGAAGTCATCCAACGCAGCTGGGACCGCAACCACAGCGAGGGCGGTCGTGCAACGCCCCGAGGCTAGCCAGCCGGGCAGCGCGCATGGGCGCAGGACTTGGACGCGGAAAACCCAATAATGAAGCGGGGTTCGGTTGCGAGGGAGGACGTCTCGATGACGAACGCGATGCGCGTGGCCCTGCCAAGTTGTCCATGCACTCAGCCCATGGGAGCACCTCGTGGGGACCGGTGAGCATGTCGTCGTACAACAGTTCCTCCGGTGAGCGCCCGTCGCGTGCGGCGCGGGCGCGCAATGGAGTCGGCGGCGTCGGGTTCGTAGTTCGGCGGGTCGCCCAGCTCCCAGGTCTTGTTGAGCGGGAATTGCATAGCGCCGGTTTCGGCGACGTCGGCGATGATGCTCCGCTTGACCTCCAGGTTGGCGATGTCGGCCCGGCCCTGGAACGTGGGGGAGCCGGCCCAGGGGTTGACGGTGCCGTCGAAGGCAAGCAGTCAGTCGATGGCGCGGGCGGCTACCACCCCGGTCATTTTTAGCCCCTGTTCGTTGGCTTGCTCGATGGCATGCAGCGTCTTGTGGTAGCCATGGCCTGCGGTGGTCTGGGCCAGCGAAACCAACAGCCGCCGCCCGGAATACCGCATCATCGCGTGGATGTCTTCCATCTCTTCATCGAATTGGGTGAAGTCCGAGACCACTTGCAAGAAACCAGTATTCGTTGCGGCGACCGCTTAGGGGATACCGACTAATTCGTCGCGGGCCGCGCGCCCAGATCCGGGGCGTCCGCGCCGGTGCTGGTCTTGTGCTGTGCTGTGCGCGACGTGCTGAAATTCATTGCGCCGGAGTTGATTCCGGCAGCTGTGCGTGTCCCATCACGAACAGTCGCAGCGGGCCGTGCGTGACCTGGATGGCGAAGTCGAGGTCATGTGGGCGCGATTGGAGCACGTCGGGGTGCTCCTCGAAGGTCTCCCATATCCAAGGCAGCCCTTCGTGCAGCGCTGTGCCGAGGAGATCTTCCACGCGTTCCATCAGTTCGATGAGATGATCACGGTCGGCTGGTCGCACGGGCGCAAAAGTCGGCGTACGTTGTTCCGGCTCTTTGAATCTAGAGAGAAGTGATTGCCGCCGCGTTCGCCCGCCGGCATGGCCGGCTACAGCGAGCAACTGCCCACCTACGAGGTGAGTTAGCGGCATGGCTTCGCGCGACGTGCTACCGCGCATCGGATGAACTCCGTGGTCGGACCCGGATACTTTCAGGTCACCTCGAGCGCCGATCTGCCCGATGGGCTCGCGGCCGTGGAGAAGAGGTGGTTACGGGAACGCCGTGCCATCGCGGCCGACGTCGCCCGGATCCTATGGAGCGCCGCGGGCGGTAACGGTGACCCGCTCGCGCGGCTTGCGGCCACGGTCAGTGCACACCTCAGTTCCTACTTCACCGCAGCGGTCAAGATCGATGTCGGGGAACGGTGGCAGACAGCAGCCGACCTCGCCTACGACGCCATCATGGCGGCGCTGGAGCGGAAAGACCCGGCGTCACCCTCTAGCTGTCCATCTGCGCGGACTGGGTGGCAGCTGAGACCTGATGAGGCCCTTTGGTATTGCTGTCGATATCAACGTCATCGGCCCAGCGCGCGAAGCGGTTCCACAACCGCGATCGATTGGGTGCCACGTTGTGGTTGTGACCGGCCGCGGCCAGTTCGTAGAGCGTGATGTCGGGGCTGCGGCCGAACTCTTCGGCGGTCGCTCGGGCATTTCCGGTGATGTCGCACTCGCCGAAGCCGAGGAAGACCGGCACGTCGATGGCGGCGACATGGGGCCCGGCGCCGCGCAAGATCGCCGCCAAACCGCAGACGGCCAGCAATTCGGATGTGCTGGCGGAGATGGCCGTTCGGGCCTGCTCGGAGATCTGCATTCCTCCAATGAGCAGCTCCCAGACCGCTGAGCTCCCTGGTGGGCGGGGGTCGTCGAAGCGCTGCTTGGTCAACCAGACGAGCTGCTCCTCGATGGCGTCGGCGTCACCGAGCACGGCTCGCTCGGCATCGGACAGACCGGCATCCATTTCCGGCAGTCCGAACCGCTGGCTGTAGGACCAGCCCAAGAGTCCGAGTGCGTCGTAGCACCGGTGGCGACCCTGGGCGATTACGGTGAGCATGGCGCCCGTGGAGTGGCCGACCCCGATCGCTGGGCCCGGATGTCGTTGGTGCAGTTCGATGATGGCGGCCGCGTCCCGGTCGGCGACGTAGTTCGGCGTCAGTTCCCAACCGTCGCACCCGGCGGGGCTGTCCCGGACCCCGGGGTGGTCGATCGAGATCACCGTGAAGCCTTGGCCGGCCAGGTGGGCGGCCATGCTCAGGGTGCCGTCGGAGTCCCCGCCGTCGAGGTCGAAGTAGTGCCGCGACATCCCGCCCCCGGGCAGGCAGAACACCACCGTGCCGTTGGCCTCGTCGGGTTCGACGACCGTGGCCGCCAGGTCCGCCGCCATCACCGTTGATCGCTGCATTGGGTTGTGCCTCTCGCCGCTAGACGCGCTCCAGCGTGGTTTCGCCGACCGCGCCTGAGATGACCAGCGCATCGATTTCGCTTGGGGCGTAGCCCAGTTCGGTGAGAATGCGGCGGGAATCCTGGCCCGGCGTCAACGCCGGGCGGCCGACAGTGCCCGGAGTGTCGGACAGGTCGAAGTAGAGCCCGCCGACACGCATCGCGCCCATGGTCGGATGGTCGAACGCGGTGACGAGCTTGTTCTCCTGCGCAACGGGGTCAGCGAACAACCGCGACGCGAAATCCGGATCGGCGATCTCGCACGGGACTCCGGCAGCGTCAAGTCGATCGAACCAATGCGTTGCCGTGTTTCCGGCAAAGGTGGTGGTCAATTCGTTGACGAGGGCGTCGTCGTTGACGCGGCGGGCCTGCGAGTCGGTGAAACGCGGATCGTCGGCCAGGTGCGGGCGATGTATGGCGTCACACAATTCGCGCCATTCCTGGTCGTCGAAGACCGCCAGACACAGCCAGTCGTCCAGGGTTTCATACAGCCGGTATAGGGCGCTGTATCCGTATACCTCGGCGTCCGGTTGCTGGCGGTCGCCCGACCTCGAACCGTCCGGGCTGGCCCATGCGGTCGATGCATTGAGTAGGTGGGCATAAAGGATCGAGGTGCGCACGAACTGGCCCTCCCCGGTACGGTTGCGGTCCAGCAGTGCCTGGATGACCCCGAGCGCGGACAGGAATCCGGTGCCGGTGTCGCCGAGTGAGGTGGTCGACCATATGGGTCGGCCGCCGTTGTCCATTCCGCCGTCGAGCCACTCGGTGCCGGCCAGAGCCGAGGCGGTCTGGTCGTTGCCCGGATCCTTCTGCCGCGGGCCGGTGTCGTGGCCGATGCTGTGCGAGTAGATCAGGTCGGGCTTGATCTGGCGCAGCGTCTCGAAGTCGACGCCGAGCCGCTGCGCGGCGCCGTAGCGCATGTTGTGGGCGACCACGTCGGCTTTCGCGACGAGGCGGTGCAAAACCGACAGCGCTTCAGGATCTTTGAGGTTCAGGATGATCGATTCCTTGTCGCGGTTGCAGCACATGCCGATCTGATTGCGCATCCAGCCCTTGTCGCGGGCGGTATTGACCTTGATCACCCGGGCCCCCAGCTGCGCCAGAACCTGGGTTCCGAAGGGTCCGGCGACGGCCAGACCGAGGTCGAGAACGACCACCCCAGCCAGGGGGGACGAAAGTGTCTTTCCCGCAGCAACTTCGGGCCGCCCGGGTTCCGGGGCTGCGTCGGCTTCGGCGCGCACGTCGTCGGTGTGCTGTCCGGCGGCGACCGCCGGCCGCGGCGGCGTGACGGGATGCCGGGACAGCTCCAGCACCCGTCCGACCTGACGAATCGGCCCAACTTCGGGGTCGTCGACCTCAACCACGCAGCCGTCGGCCAACAGCGTCGGATCCAGCAGCGCCTCTTCCGGCGAGCGCACGGCCTGAACCGGAACGCCGGTTTCGGCGGCCAGCTGGACCCAGGTTTCGGCGGGAAACCGCCTCACCGCCTCGGCCAACACGGGCTCATAGGCTTGCAGCACCACGATGTCGTCAGAGCCCGGCTCGATCCGCAGGCTCGCCGTCTTGGTCGAGACGAGTTCGGAGTCGGGCTCGGCAAGCTTGTCGGCGACGCCCAGGATGAACTCCGGCAACGCCACCCAATGGTGGGTCCACCGGTCATCTGCCGCCCGGAAGAAGCCCTTCGGAGCCCGTGGGTCGAAGATCCAGGTTTGAAAGCCGCGCTTATCTGCATTCTCCGCGGCCTGCCACGAGCCGAGCGTGGTGGCCAGGACGCCATGCAGCAGCGACGCATTGACGTGTTGGCCCCTGCCGGTGGTTTCGCGGGCGAGCAAGGCGGCGTTGACGCCGATGGTCGCGATGTAGAAGGTGGCCAGACTGATCCACGGCACGCCATTGAACAACGGCCCCGGCCGATCCGGGCCGGTCCAGCATTCCGGCGGGACATCGAGGTCGGGTAGCGGGCCGGGCACACCCGACAGCTGTGCCGTGATTCCCTCCGGCGTGCCGCGACCCGCCCACTGGTATCCGGTCCGGGCAGCCACCAGCGCGTCGATCGCGGGCCGGTCGGCGTGCGGACCGTCCGGTCCGTAACCGGTGATCGAGCAGTAGACCAGACGTGGATTCAATGCAGCCAAGGTTGCGTAGTCGATGCCGAGCCGGGAGGTGGTACCCGGTGAGAAGCTCTCGATGACGACATCGGCCCTGGCTGCCAGCGCCAGAAAGCGGCGGTGGTCGTCGACATCCTTGAGATCGAGGAAGGCGCTGCGCTTGCCCCTGTTCCAGACCCGGTAGCCCGACAGTTCCCGCCACGGGTCACCGCCCGGCGGCTCGATCTTGGTGACCCGGGCCCCCTGGTCGGCGAGCAGCATTCCGCTGAGCGGCCCGGAGATGCCCCGCGAAAGGTCCAGCACCTCAAGACCATCCAATACGCCCATCTGAGTCTCCTTGTCCGTCAGTCTCTTGTCGGTGGCTGATGCGCGGGTACCAGCTGGCCACGTGGTGCCGATCATCTAGGTGTCTTGGCCAAGGATGAGGCCGCTGGGTCCGGCGGACACGACCACGTGCTGGGCGCCTGCGACTTGGTTGACCGCAGTGCCCCGAATCTGGCGGACGCCTTCGAGGATGTTGTTGATGCCGTGGATGTAGGCCTCGCCGAGCAGCCCGCCGTGGGTGTTGACGGGCAGCGCGCCGCCCAGTTCGATGTTCCCGCCGGCGATGAAGTCCTTGGCCTGACCTGGCTTGCAGAAACCGTAGGCTTCCAATTGCAGAAGCACTGCGGGGGAGAAGTTTTCGTAGATCATGGCCGCATCGATGTCGTCTGCGGTCAACCCCGCGTCGCGGTACAGCTGAGCGGCTACCGCGGCGGCCTCGTCGAATCGGCCCATGTCGGAGTGCTGGTAGCCGATGCCCGCAGTCACCCCGGCGGCGTGTGACTGGGCAGCAGCTTCCACGATGACCGGCACATTGGGGCCCCTGCGCGCCACCTCGCGGGAGGTGATGATCAATGCAGCCGCGCCGTCGCTTTCCTGGCAGCAGTCGAGCAGGCGAAGGACGGGTTCGACGATCCACCGCGAGGCCTGGTGGTCCGCCAGTGTGATGGGGCGGTTGTAGAACCAGGCGTTGGGGTTGGTCGCAGCGTGCTTGCGCGCGACGACGGAGTAGCGCCCGAGATCTTCGTTGGTGACACCGTTTTCGTACATGTAGCGCTGGTACCACAGCGCGTACTTGGCGGCGAAGGTGTTGAGTTGACGCCCCCCGGAGACGGGTTGTTTCGGGTTGGCACCACCTGAGGCTTGGCCGTAGCGGTGTCCGGAGCGTTCGTTGAGGGCCCGGTAGACCAGCACGGTGCGTGCCGCGCCGCTGGTGATGGCGGCAGCCGCCATGCCCACCACCGCGGAGGCGACATTGCCGCCCCCGGGGGTGCGGCCGGCCCAGGTCAGATCGTTGATGCCCAAGCAGTCCATCAGCGCGGGTTCGGTGCTGTTGTCGATGGTGAAGGTGACCATGCCGTCGATGTCCGACGGTTCCAGCCCGGCGTCGGCGATCGCCGCCAGGGAGGCCTCGGCAGCCAGCTGCAATTCGGTGCGACCGGAGTTCTTCGAGAACTCGGTCTGCCCGATGCCCGCGATCGCGGTACGGCGCCACATGTTCACAGGTGGGCGTGGCCGCAGGATGAATGGCTGGTGTGTCACCCGGCTGTGCGGCGACTGCTCCGGTTGGCTGTCGGCACGGCGGAACGTCAACCGGTCGGCGCCCGTACCGTCACGGAACGCGGCCTCGACGGCCAGACCGTTCACGACCTGCGCGACGGGGGTGTCGACGACCTCGGCGACGAACCGCACTCCTTCGTCGAGTTCGACCGCGGCGATCACGTGGTCTTCACCCTCGGGTGCGCCCTGGCGGGGAATGACCCAGCTGTAGACGAATCCACGCCCCGACGCCTCGACTGAGCCGAATTCCAGCCCATGACAGTTCCCGCACATGGGCCGCGGCGGCTCCTGGATGCGACCGCACGCCGCGCAGCGTTGGAGCAGCAGTTTGTCCGCTGCGAAACCGTCGTGCTGAAACTGGTCGACCCGCAGCGACTCTCGGGACGTTTCGGTGTACAACGGGTGTCCCTTCAGTAGGCGACGGGTGTTGATGGCGTCGCATGGGCGGGGACGAGATACCATCACAGTCGGTGCGCGCCGTTGGCCATCGCACCTCCGGTTGATAGGGCTACGCGGGCCGCCTGGGCGGATGCAACGTAGATAGTACTGACTATCACGATACGACTCGGTGACGCAATCGACAGCGAATGATTCCCGACTATGATAGTAATAACTATCGCGGATTAGTACGGTTCAGACCACCGGTGGCCGATGGCTTGGCTGCCAGCACTGCCGGTCGAGGAAGGGAACCCAGTGGCTGGAGAATCGAATGTGCAGAACGCCAGCGGTGCCGCCGCCGCTGTGCCACCCATCGGCGACGCTGCCGAGAACCAGACCCGCCGGCGGATGATTTCGGCTGCGGTCTCTTCGATCCTCGAAATCGGTTTCTATCGCACCACGTCCAACGAGATCGCTCGTCGCGCCGGGCTCACCTGGGGAGCGATCCAACGTCAATTCGGCACCCGTGAGGGCCTGATGCTCGCGGCCTTTCAGAACGAATGGCAAGAGCTCATCGACACCATGGGTGCGCGCGTGGACGGCGACACCACCGAGCAGCGTATCCGCAGCTTCTTCGGCATTCTCAAGTCCCACTACTCGCGACCCGAGTACTTCGCCGCAGTTCAGATCGTGATGAACCTCCGGCAAGATCCCAAGACGAGCCAAGCCACCCTGGACGTCATCGAACAGATGTCCCGCAAGACCAGTGGCACGTTCAACGCGCTGCTCCGTCAAGTGCTACCCGACGCTGATTTCGACTCGGCACCGGCGAATCTGCTCTTCTTCACCGTCCGCGACTTCTACATTGGGCTGCATGTCGAATCCGCCACCAGCCTGGCGGAGACCTTCCAACGGCGTCTGAAAACCATTGCCAGCCAGGAGGAACTGATAATCAGGGCGCTGGAGTCGATGGTGACGGCCGAGGGGTCGACGCCAGCTGAATCCGGCCCGCCCAGCGTATCCGCTCTACCCCCCCGAAGCTCAGGGCAAGGCGTCTCGTTTGCTCGTCCGGATGCCGTGTCCGCTGCCACAATCGGCCGTCTGCCGCTCGGCTTCGCCGTCGCCAAGTACACACCCGCAGAAGGAGGCGGTGTCATCGTCGTCTATCTGTGCGATGCCGGGGATGTTCATCACGCCACCTTGGCGGGCATCGATTCTCCTTTGACGCCCGGACGCCACCAAGCCACTGTGTCCGAAAACGATCGGACGAATTCGTTCGAGCTGACGATCGAACCACGGGGAAAGGTCTTCGACCTCACCGCCACCGTGGACGGCGCATTCGCCCACGGCATCGGGATCGTCGATCCCGAGTTCCCCAAATCACTGCTGGTCAGCTGGTCCTGGGGTGGCGAGCAGGCCGCAGGCATCGTCAAGTACGTCATCAGCGACGAGCCCCACACGATCGTGCCCACCTATACGTCGATCGTACTGGCGGCCAACGGATTCGACGACGTGCTCGGCGGCCGGGCCACCGGCTTCACGTCCAACGGATTTCCAGGTCGATACTCGATCGTCTACGACGGACTCGGGATGAACTTCGGGCCGTTCGCGTGGACGATCAGCGAGCGCGGCAGCGCGCTGGAACTCACCTGGGACACCGGCACGCGGCGCGCGATCGAGGGGTTCGGTTTCCGCGATCCCGACAGCGATCGGTCGATCGTCGCCGTGTATTGGCCCACTGGACCGCAGCGGATGCCGCTGAGCCCACCCAAGCGGAGTGCGCTATGACGATCCATCCCATGCGGTCGCGCGACGAAAGTCCGGGCCGGGCAGCCGTGGTCACTGGCGGGTCGTCCGCAATCGGGTGTGCCACCGCCAAGCGGCTCGCCCGTGCCGGCTACCTGGTGGTGCTCGGTGCCCGCCGAGTCGAGGTCTGCGAGGTGGTCGCCGCCGAACTCCAGGCCGAAGGGGCAACCGCGTTCGCGGTACCCCTGGAGCTCGCCGACATCGCCTCCATCGACAGTTTCGTGCGGGCCGTCGGGTACCTCGTTGGCGCCGTCGACGCGCTGGTCTTCAACGCCGGTCGGTCCTGGCCGGGGGATTCCTCTGGCATGGATGCGGCGGCGATGCGTGACGACTTCGACACCAACGCGCTTGGTGCCCAACACCTTGCCGCGAAACTGATGCCGGCGATGACCGAGAAGGGCAGCGGAGACGTCGTCTTCGTAAGCTGCGAGGTTGCAGTCTCGGGGATGGCGGCCTCCTCGGCGTCCACGGCCGCGCTTGAGACATGGAGTGCGATGTTGCAAGCCGAACTGGAAGGTACCGGCGTCCGGGTCTCCATCGTGCGGACCGGAATGACTATGACCGAGGACCCAAGCGCCACCGGACTGCGCGGCATGTTGATGGCCTGGCCACCTAAAAATGCGCTGCGGGAACGCAATCCGGTTGATCTCGATGACATCTCACGAGCTGTCGCAACCGTCATTGACCGTCCCAACCGCGGCGCTCTGCGCGCAGTCGAAGCCAACGAGAGAATCGGAGCCGTGTTGTGAGCATGTCGAGCCCCGCGGTCATCCGTGGACCAGTCGAATTCGATCCGTTCTCCGAGGACTTCTTCACCTCGCCGTATGACACCTACCGGCGACTGCGAGACGAGGCGCCGGTCTACTACAACGCCGAGTACGACTTCTGGGCGCTGAGCCGATACGACGACGTGGCATCGGCATACCGGGACCACCAGACCTTCTCGTCGTCCAAGGGCGTCACCCTGGACATGATCCAGATCGCCGAGCTGATGAAGGACGTACCCGCCCAGATCATCTGGTTGGATCCGCCCGAGCACGACCGGATGCGCAAGTTGGTGAACAAGGTGTTCACTCCCCGGGCGGTAACCGCCCTGGAGTCGTTGGTGCGGCGCGCCATCGCCGCAGCCCTAGACAACGTCGATCCGTCGACATTCGATGTCGTTGCCGATTTCTCGGCGCCGTTCCCGGTCGAGATCATTGCCGAAATGCTAGGCGTGCCAACCGAAAACAGGCAGCAGATCCGCACGTGGATCGATGCGTTTCTGGAGCGCACGCCGGGTTCCATCATGCCGACACAGGAAGGTTTCGAGGCGGCCATCGCGATGGGCGAGTTCTACGACGACCTTATCGCGCAGCGGCGAGCCCACCCGCAGGATGACATGATCAGCCAGCTCATCGCAGCGCGGGTCGCCGACGACAACGGTCAAGTCAGGCGGCTCACAGACGGTGAGATCGGTGGTTTTGCACGACTGCTCGGCGGCGCTGGCGCCGAGACCGTCACCAAGCTCATCGGCAACTCCGCGGTGGTCTTCGCTGAACACCCGCAACAGTGGCAAGAGCTCGTCGACGATCGCAGCAAGGTGCCAGCCGCAATCGAGGAGTTGCTGCGTTACGACGGACCGGTGCAGTACAACTTTCGATACAGCATGCGTGACGTCACGTTGCACGGAACGACGATTCCCGCGGGCAAACCCGTCATGCTCATCACCGGCTCGGCCAACCGGGACGAACGAGTCTTCATCGACCCCGATCGCTTCGACATCGATCGAGAACGAAAGTTCGGCTACAACTTGGGATTCGGTTACGGCATTCATAGCTGCCTGGGGGCCGCCCTGGCACGGATGGAGGGCCGGATCGCGCTGGAGGCGCTCCTGGATTTGGCGCCACGCTACGAGATCGATCGTGCGGGGCTGCGACGAGTCAGCATGACGAATGTGTGCGGCTGGTCGAACGTCCCGATGCGGGTCCTCACGTGAACGCTCGCGTACAGGCCAATTTTATTGCCAGCGTGGAAGTTCCGCGGTCACCGTGGGCGGACGGCGTCGACGGCCACCAATTGGATGTCATCGGGTCCAGTCTCTCAGACGTCGTCTTCACGGTGGGAGGCTGGCTGTGTGACCGGGCGATGAGCGGGTGGCGCGTCAACGTCTCGATCAGCGATGACTTCGATGACTTGCCGCTGCGCATACTCGGGGTAAAGGCACTTCCGTTTGAACCCGCGCTGGAATTCATGAGGTCGAAACCGCCAGCGGCAGCGCTCGCCATCTGCTCGGACGTGCTCGCCAATCACACGCGTCTACGTGAGACCGTTGCGATAGCGGCCAAACGCGGCCTTCCTGAGGTCATCGTATGGGGCGGTGGCGGTACAACCGAGCTCGCCGATCGGCTCTCATTCTCCGCCGTCGAGCACCGAATCAGCGCCGCTGCCCGGGCCTTCAAAGCCCATGCCCTTGTCGCGGCCGCGAATCATCGCGAATCCGTCGCACCGATCGAAAAATTCTGCAGCACCAACCGCACGTCACATTGATCCGCCAGTGCAATCTCAGAAGGGCTCATGATGAATATTGACGACCTAGTGCTCTTTAGCATCGATGACCACATCGTCGAACCGAGGGACATGTTCGACAACCACGTCCCCGATCGATGGAAAAGCGAGGCGCCGCACCTCGAGATGGACGACAAGGGCATCGAACGCTGGGTCTTCCAGGGCCAGGCTTCGGGCAGTACCGGGCTCAATGCCGTCGTCAGCTGGCCGAGAGAGGAGTGGAGCCTGGACCCAGCGACCTTTGCCGAGATGCGGCCCGGCGCGTATGACGTCCACGAGCGCATTCGTGACATGAATCGAAACGGAATTCTGGCCTCGATGTGCTTCCCGTCCTTCGTAGGTTTCTCCAACGGCTTCTTCCAGCAGGCACCGGACAAGGACCTGGCGTTGGTGATGACCCAGGCCTACAACGATTGGCACATCGACGAGTGGGTCGCGTCCTATCCGGACCGGTTCGTGCCGATTGCGATCCCCCCGCTGTGGGATCCCCAGGTGCTCGCCGCGGAGGTGCGCCGAGTCGCGAAGAAGGGCTGCCGGGCGATCACCATGCCTGAGCTGCCTCACGTCCAAGGGCTGCCAAGTTACAACAACGTCGAGTACTGGGACCCGTTCTTCCGGGCGGTCTCCGAGGAGCAGATCGTGGTCTGCCTCCATATCGGTCAGGGTCTGCGGGCGATCTCCATGGCGCCCGACGCGCTATTCGATCGGCTGCTGCTAGTCACGCAGGTCTCGGCGATGGCTGCGGTAGACATCCTTTGGGGACCGGCGTTGCGGAACTACCCGGATCTGAAGATCGCGTGGTCCGAGGCGGGGATCGGATGGATCCCGTTCTTCCTCGACCGGTGTGACCGCTATTATGTCCACTCCTTGGGCGGCAAGCATGATTTCGGCGGCAAGCTGCCGAGTGAGGTGTTTCGGGAGCACTCGCTGGCCTGCTTCATCAGCGACCCAAGCGCCTTGAAGCTGCGCCACGAGATCGGCATCGACACCATCGCGTGGGAGTGCGACTACCCGCACTCCGACACCATCTGGCCCAATGCTCCGGAGTCGATCTACTCCGAGCTCACCGCGGCGGGCTGCACCGACGCAGATATGGACAAGATCTTGTGGAAGAACAGCGCGCGGTTCTTCAACTGGGATCCGTTCAAGCTCACGAAGCGCCAAGACGCGACGGTCGGCGCACTGCGAGCCAAGGCGACCGACGTCGACACGTCGATCCGGAGCAAGAGCGAGTGGCGAGAGCGCTACGCCGCCGCCCAGGTTTAAGGCTCAAAGCCTGTGTGAGCCGACTTCGCTGCCGGACGTCACGCTCCTCGACGTGGGAACCGGTACCTCGGTGAAACCCCACCGCTGGCGGGTACTCGTCATGTCTTCGGGGTCGCCTTGGGTGGGGAGTAATTCGGCTTGCCCAGGCCCAGCACGTACTGGGCGATCATGTTGCGAAACACATCGATGGTGCCGCCATAGATTCCGACCAGGGGTGCCCAGCGGTACAGGTGCTCCGCATCGCCGTTGATGGCGCCAGTGGCGCTGGCTGGCAGTGCCCCGACGGAGCCGAGGAGATCCATCAGATCCGGCGTCGTATCGCGCATTGTCTGCGCGATGGCGACCCGGCCGAAGAGCCCCGGAGTGCTCTGGGCCACCTCGATCCGGGCGTACGCCCGTCCCAGTCGCAGTGCGACTGAATCATCGTCGACGGGGCGCGTGCCTGCTGAATCAGCCTGGGCGACAACTGCTGCAGTCCTGTCGGCGACCGTCGCCATGATGGTGGCGTAGTTGCTCATCGTGGTGATGTCGGCCAGGCCGTGCGATGCAGGTTCGTTCGCGCCGTGCTCGGAGGCCAGCGGCCCGCTGAGCACTCTCCAGCCGTCGTTGACCTCGCCGATGCGGAACACGTCGGCGATGCGGACGTCACTATAGAACGTGATGTTGGACCGTTCACCGTCGATGGTACGCAATCCCTGGATCTCGATTCCTGGAGTGTCGACCGGCACCAGGAACATCGTCAGATTGCGATGGCGCCCTCCCGTGGGGTCGGTGTTGGTCAGCAGGAAGATGTGCTGGCAGTTGTGTGCGCCCGAGGTGAACATCTTCTGCCCGTTGATGATCCAGTCGTCGCCGTCTCGCTCGGCGCGGGTCTTGCAGGTCGCGACGTCGGAGCCGCCCTCGGGTTCGGTGTAGCCCATCGCGAAGCGGGCCTCACCCCGGTACACCCGGGGCAGCAGGTCGTTCAGGAGTTCGGGTGATCCGTGGGTCCGTACCGCCTGCAGAATCATCATGGTGCCGCCCCAGGTGACCATGGGGGCGCCGGCGCGTCGGCGTTCCAGATCCCAGATGCGCCGCTGTACGGGTGTGAAGCCGCCGTCCTTTGCGCCCTTGCTCTCCCGTTCCAGCCAGCCTTCGGCGCCCATCGCCAGATGCAGTTCCTCGGCGAAGCCGTCGCCCGCCGCGCTCGCGCGCTTGCTCACTTCCGGGGTGAGGTGCCGGGCGAGGAAGCTGCGCGCCTGAGACTGGAATTCAGCGTCCTCGGCTGACAGTTCGACGAGGGAGAAGTCCACGCCATACCCTCCATCAGAAAAGTACCTATAAAAAATAGGTGGTTTTTTAACACCGTACGGCACCGCTGTCGGCAGGAGCAAGGGAACTGGTCGCCCCGTCAGCCGATGGCCTGATCGCGCTTTCCCTGAGTCCGCCGCTTGGTCAGTCGCGCAACGGACTTGGCGTTGCTCGCCGTCGACTGGCGGGCTTCGGCTCGTACTCCGGCCAGGATCCATCCGACGGTCTTGGGGAAGTTCTTTTCGATCAGCGTGGTCTCGGCAGCCGACTCCCGAGACAAGCTGGGCTCGAGTCGTCCGCGAACCTCCATGACGCTGTGACTGATCGTGAGGTTGACCAGCGAACGGCAACTTTCGATCGCCAATTTACGGGGAACCCCTTCGCGCAGCGTGGCATCCACCAATTCACCGACGTAGGCCATGACCGCGCCACGGTCGTCGATCGTCATCAACTCGGTGAGATGGGGGTGGGCCAGCAGCGCATCACGCAAGGCCAGACACCAGTGCAGGGCGGTAGCTTCCCAATCGTCGTACTCGTGGAAGTCGAGTGCGAGTTCGGAGAAGTGTCGGGCCACCAAAGCCCTGATGAGCTCGTCACGCGAGCCCACCTGCTGATAGAGGGTGCGAGTGGAAATCTTGAGGTCGGCCGCGAGGCTGCGCGTGGTCAGCGCTGCAGAGCCCTGCGCGTCGAGCAGCACCAAGGCCCGTTCGAGGATCGCCTCCAGGGGGATCAGGGGTTTGGCCATGGCTTGATCGTAAGTGCTCTCACGCCAGGGACAGGTCTGGCGTCTCCCACAGCGGGAACACCCGCGAGGGATCGCACTGCTCGTCGACGATCCACTTGCACATCCGGCGCATGGGTTCCATGGCGTCCTGCGGGATGGTGAAGTTGACGCTGGCGGCGTATCCGAGGGAGACGAGCCGCTGAGCACCGAACAGTGGAAGCCGATCGCGCAGTTGTTCTTTGAGCGCTTCAGGGTAGATTCCTATGGTTTGCGTGTAGGCGTTCACGGCGTCGGTCACTTTGTCGATCGAGTCGACGGGAACGATATTGGCCACCCGGCCGGACAGCATGGTGGAGTACGGCACCGCCTCGTCGAGTTGGGAGACGATGATGGCTCCCTCGGCGTGTTCACCGCCGTAGACGCGGTACCAGTCCTCGGTCAACCGGGCTCCTTCGATGTGCTCCAGCAGGGTGCGATTGACGACCTTGGGCGCGGTGCTCAGCGCCTCCGGCAACTTCAGTAGGGATTCGTAGACGAGTTCACCCAACCGGTTGGCGTTGTCCAGACCGTCTTGGTCGGTGCCGCTGAGCACGTAGATGACCCGCGCGTTGACGCAGCCCTCCTGATTGCCGACTCCGATGTCGCAGGCGGCACGCACCGCGACCTCGCGCATCGTGTTGCCGTTCTCGAAGGCTTCGGGCCCGATGATGGTGGCACTGCGCTTGGGGTCGAGGGCAATCAGTTCCAAGCCGGGCTGGATATAGCGGGTGACGTGTTTGACCGATGCCAACCCGCCCCAGGCGACGATCTTCTCGACGTGCTCGGGCTTGTAGAGCTGCTTCTCGATGGTCTCGTCACCGCCCTTCCAGTACGCGATGGCCAGATGCCGAGTGACGGGATGGTCAGGGGCGATATCGGCCAGGGTGCGGGCGATCGCCATCGCGGTCAGGGGATCGTTCGACGGTGCCTTGATGATGGCGTCGCTGCGGGTAAGGGCATTGCGCAACACGGTGATTCCGGCGACCAGACCCCCGTTGCCCGCCGGGATGTGCAAAGCGCGCGAACCGAAGGCGCGGACCCGGATCTCGCGGCCATCGATCAGTCGCCGCGGTACCCAGCCTTCGAGGTAGTCGACGCCGACCTGCATGGCGGCGAGCTCATGCATGGCGTCGCGGTTGAACATCAACGGCAGTGCGATGTAGCCGGTCCGCAGGATCGAGGCAGGCATCGGGTTGGACACCAGGCAGGCCTCGTACGCCTCCTGGATGTAATCGTTCTTCTCGAACGCCAGGGCATGACCGAGTTCGGTCAGCACGTCGAGGATGTCGTCGAACGAGATCTGGTAGAGGTCAGCCAGGTCCACGGGGTTGGGCAACGGAAGCCGGTGCACGTGCTTGGCAGGATCGGGGGCTTGGAAGGTGTGCTCGAGGCGGGTGGCGAACGGCACCAGGTCATCGGTGATGAGCTCGCCCCGCACGAACATCGGAACGGTGAAGGTGCTCACGGCTGGAACTCGTTCAAGAATTCGATGGCCTCGTTCTGGACCTCATGAGTGGCGGCGCACGAGATCTTGTCCTCTTCGCCGTCCTTCTTCTCGCTGAAGCGTTGGATGGTGTGCTCGAGCGCGAGACTCGTCCGACCACAGGCACAAGGCGTATCCCAGTCGATCGTCACTTCGTCACCGGTGATGACGCCACCCCAGTGGCTCTGGTTGACCACGTCGTAGACGGCGAAGCGTCCGGTCCGCCTGCCGGCGCGAGCCAGCGGCTGGCTGGTCTCTGGATCGAGGACGAAGGGGATCACCCACGGCTGCAGGTGATACCGGCCCTGCTCGCAGGCGAAATGCACCCCGTTGTGTTCCGAGAAGGCGTAGCCCTCCTGGATCCTCACCCCGCCGTAGAACTCCTTGATGACGTCCATGTAGCCCTCGGGCAGCACCTGGCCCTTGGCGCCGCCGCCCGTCAGGATGGCCGAGTTCGACGCGAACTCAGCACGCGTACCCTCCGCCAATCCGGCAGCGGCGAGGGCGTACATCAGGTTGTAGGTGCTCGTCATGAATACTCGCCGGCCCCGCAGTTCGGTGGTCATCCGCGTGATGAATTCGGGGACCTCGGTCATCTGACGTTGCTGCATCTCGATGAATTCACCCTTGCGGGCGGCGAGCTTGGGATCGAGTTGCAGGCGGTCAAGCTCGCCCTTGGCTGCGGCGGCGCGCATCTTGTTGGCCAGGAACATCAGATCGGTGTCCATCGCCCCGGAATACAGTGGGTGGAACCGGCTCTCGTCACCTCCGGTGAACTCACGCTTCATCCAGGGCACCATCCGCGTCATCCCGAACCGGCCTTCGCTGAAGTTGGGCCAGATCACATCGACGACGGGGTTGAGTTCGTCGGCGGTGGGTTCCTTGCCGAAGGTCTGAAAGACCATGTTCTTCCAGATGTGCATGCCTTCGACGGTGATTGGCACGTCCTTGGGGATGACCGAAAAGGTCCCGGTGGTGCCCGAGGACGTCACGATCTGAAGCGGAGTCTGGGCCTCCAGCCGGTCGAGCCATCCGTCGATGGAGTCGCAGCCTTCGGTGTCCACCTTCGACAAGTCGTAGGCGGTGAGCTTGCCCAGCCACCGGGTCATCAGATCCCAACGGTTGTTGTCGATCAACGACGCCGGGTAGGCTTTGTACGCCGTATGTGAAAACATTAGCGGCACAACGTCATCGAACTTGTCCACTGCGGTTATGCCGAGCCGGTCGGCCAACTTGCGAACCATCTCGATCTGGCCGCGGTGCTCGGCGAAGCGCACGATCATCGCCTCGCGCTGCAGATCCTCCAGCTCCGCTCGCGGCACACTGTGCATCGCCGTGATCGACTCGCCGAAATGGGTGAGCGGACTGTCCATGAAGGTCCGTACCGATTGTGTCGTCATCAAGCTACTCCCGGTGGTCGAAGGAACGAAACATTAAAACATCGACGGTGTTTTAATCTACTCAGCCACGTCCGTGCTGCGCAAGATCGTCGCGTTCCATGACGATGCCGCCGTGCTTTCGTCGGCCACGCACTTCGCGGGCCATTGCGCCATGGGGCCATCGGGTCACGCCCCGTGCCTCGGTGCAGCCGGTCGAGTCTGGGCAGCTCTTGTGGTCGCCCACTCACCCTGGTAAAAAACCAATGACGTTTTAACTCACGGTAGCGGCCCAAGCCAAGACCGCGGACAGACGAGGCGGCCGCGTCACCCTCGCCTTGAGGAGGCTTTTGCGATGAGTGTGGCAGTAGCATGACCACGCACCTGCGAAGGACTGACCTCGACGGCGTCCGGGTTCTGACGATCGACCGACCCGAGTCCAAGAACGCGCTGCACGGCCCCTTGCGCGCCGAACTGCGCGAGGCGTTGGCGGGCGCGGACCGCGACGACACCGTTCGCGCCGTCGTGCTGACCGCAGTCGACCCGATTTTCAGCGCCGGCGTCGACTTCAAACAACTCCAACGCGGACCGGGCGAAACCGGTGGCCCATTGGACGTCAGCCCGGCCTCCGCCGCACGCATCATGCGAAAACCGGTGCTGTGCGCGGTCAATGGACCATGCGTCTCCGGTGCCCTCGAGGTGGCCTTGAGTTGCACGTTCATCGTCGCATCAGAGCGGGCACGCTTCGCCGACACACACGCGATGCTTGGTGTGGCGCCGACCTGGGGCCTGTCGGCCCTGCTACCGAGGGCCGTCGGTGTGCGCAAGGCGCGCGAAATGTCGATCACCGGCGGGTTCGTGGACGCGCAGGAAGCGTTGCGGATCGGTTTGGTCAACCACCTGGTCCCACACGACGACTTGCTTCCCTTCACCATTGCGCTGGCAGCCCGCATCCCTGCCACGGGTGCGGTCGCCGAGATGCTGTCGCTGTATGCGCAAGGTGAGGATCTGACCCGCTCAGGCGCGTTGACAACCGAAACTGCGCACAGCGCCGGACGAACCTATGACCTCGCCGCCTTCACCGCGGCAGGCAGTAAAACGGCTGCAGCACAAAGAGGCAACGACGAGAGGGCTACATGACGGCGGGACGATTCGAGGGGCGGCGCGCTCTGGTAACGGGTGCCAGTCGGGGAATCGGCGCGGGTATCGCGCAGCGGCTGGCTGCCGAAGGCGCCGACGTCGTCCTGGTCGCACGCACGCTGGACTCGATACCGGACATCGCGGGCAGTCTGACTCAGACCCAGGAAGCGTTACGCAAGTATGGAACCCGGGTCGGCACGGTGGTAGCGGACCTGGCCGATGAACAGTCCAGGGCTCGGATGATTCCCGCAGCCGAGGAGTTCCTCGGTGGGAGCGTGGACATCCTGGTCAACAATGCGGTCGCCGCGGTCATGGAGCCCATCACCGACATCTCCGTCCAGACTCAGCGGTTGGCCTTCGAATGCAACGTCATCGCCCCGCTGGATCTGGCTCAAGCGGTGATTCCGGGGATGCGTGCGGCGGGTGCTGGCTGGATCGTCAACCTGACCAGCGCGGGCGCACGTCTGCACGAGGGCCCGCCGTTCCATCTTGGCCCGCAGGGATCCACGATGGAGCTCTACGGTGTCACCAAAGCTGCGCTGAACCGAGCGACAAGTGGGCTCGCCGGCGACCTTCACGGCTCAGGCGTCCGAGTCAATGCAGTGGGCCCGCAGGTGGCAGTGATGAGCGAAGGATTCAAAGCGCTCATCGGTGACGCGCTGCCCGCTGAAATGTTCGAATCAGTCGAAGAGATCGTCGAGGCCGTCGTCGCCCTATGCGATTGCCCCGAGGACTGCACCGGGAAGATCGCCAGCAGCCTCGACCTCATCGCGGAATTGGGTTTGGACGTGTACGGCCTCGACGGATTGGCACGCGATTGAGTGAGCGCCCGCACGGTGGGCGCGCGTCGCAAACTTGTTGTGCTCGAGGACGTACCGCGCTTCGATGGAGTGCGAGCACGGGCGGCGGTGCACGCGGGCGGTGAACTGCTGCTCGGCGTCGCCGACCGCGAGCCGCCTGAAGACGCCAGCCGGTTCACCGCGCGCTGCCTGGCCGTGGCCCTTCGAATCTGTTCGGCGAGCACCGACATGAGATTGGCTATTGAGCCCTGGATGCGTATCTAAGGTCGGATAGTGCGGCGCTGACTACATCGCCGGCGCAGTGGTAGCGGCCCGAGGCGACGCCTGCTTCCAATGACGGCACGGCAGTGCGCGTCGAAGGCGGTTCGTAGGCCGGCGACGCCTGCTTTGTCGACGTGGTCTGAACCGTCTGGGTCTGGTGGAGCCTTCTTTCATGCCAGGGCGGTTCGGCCGTCCTACGGGCCCGATGCTTTGGGAACGAATTTGGGAACCAAACTCGGCGAGACCGCCGAAATTGGGCGCAACGCATGGACCGTTAACAGCACTGCAGAGACTCCTGACCTGGACAGACAAGACGTCGAAGATCCGGTGAAACCGTCACCCGTCGGCTCATAACCCAGAGGTCGCAGGTTCGAATCCTGTCCCCGCTACTAGGTAAAACGGCTCCCGGAGATTTCTCCGGGAGCCGTTTTCGTTTGGTGTGGGAACACTTTTGGGAATCGCAGCGCATCCCGACGTCTATTTCGGAACGAACATGGCGCCTAGCTGGGCGAGCGAAAGAGGAGTTTGGAAGCGTTACGCGATCATCGGGTCGATCGCGGACCGGGGCACCAGCACCTGCAACGCCCCTGCTGAGGCGGGCAACAGCACGCCCTGGTCGAAGAAGAAGATCACGCCGTCGTTGACCACCGCGAAATTCTGATAGTTGGCAGGGTTGTACAGCGCGGTTGTCGCGAACGGCAACGGCGGTGGCGGTGGTGGCGGCGTGGTGGTCGGCGTCGTCGCGGCCGGCTGTCCCGGTTGCGCGGGCGGCGGGGGAGGCGCGACCGGCGGCGGCGGTGCCAGCTGCTGCTGCAGTTCAGCCTGGACGATCGGCGCAACGGTCTTCAGCGGATCGTCCACCCGCCATAGCGGCGCATTTTCTTTATCGTCCGGTGCGGCCGTGTAGGTGATCGCCTTGCGATAGCTCTGGTCCCAGTTGAACGCCTTGTACGTCGTCTGCGGCTGCGCGCCACCGACGTTTTGGACCACCTTGAACACCACGGCCTGCGTGCCGCGCGGGGGAACCGACGAGGTGTATTCCGTCGGCGTGATGCTCAACTCATACGGGGTAGTGCGGGGCGCGCCAGACTTGGCCGTGTTGAGGAATCCGTCGCGCGTCTGGGAGACGTAGTCGGCGACCGACTTCTGGTCGGGGTAGTCCAGCGGGATGCTGATGTCGACGCTGTACCCGGGGTCGGAGAGCTGGATCACACACGCGCTGCCGGTATTGCCGCCCTTGAGGTCGGCGCAGTAATCCTTCGGCGCCGCCACCGCCACGGCAGAAGAACCGAAGATGGTGGCAACCGTGGCGAGCACGGCCACACTGAAAGAACGCATGCGTAATCCCTCCAAGCAAACGCGGCACCGCGCCGCAGACGAAAGATTAACAATTCAGCGCACCAGCAAACCGGGCCGGGCGGAGATACCGCTGCGTACCGCAGTCCGAGGTGGAGGTTCGGGTGACGCGGCCTTGACTACGGAAGGTTTGGCGTCGTCATAGGGCTTGCCGTAATGCGAGACTGGCACGGTGAACCATGTTCTGCGGGCAGGCGTTCTGGGAGATCTTCCGGTGCGGGATTTCATCGTCTCGCCGGGCTTCGCTGGCGTAGCGGCGCTGCTCGCGGCGATCATCGCATCGTGCGCGGTGCTCTACTCGGTCCGAAGAGCCGGAAAGCGGTCCCTGCAGCAGCTTGAGCAGCGCGAACGCGATCTGGAACAGACTCGCGACGATGCGGAGCATGCGCTGGCGGTGGCGCGATGCTGGGAGCGGTGGCAGTGGGTGGTCGAAACCGCTGGGATAGAGCCTGCGGTCAGCGAGGGCGCCACCCTGGGTCTTGGGCCGGCGGTCACCCTGGAGCTGCTGCATGGCCTGATAAGTGACGCCGAGCATCTCGGCGACGACACGCTCGCCAGGGCCGTCGCGGTTTACCAGGAGCAGCTCCTGCTGGTGCTGGCACAGCAGGCCGGTCCCGTTTCCAAAGTCGCGGCGGCCAAGACGGCGCGGTTGCCAGTCAGCAAGCTCGACAACAAGCCAGTGGCGTCGACGCACAGGAAGCCCGACACCGCGCCGCCAGCGACGGCCGGTGAAACGTCTTCTGCCACGGTGAAAGAGGGCGGCGGAGGGCGGCGGCGCCGATGACAACCACGCGGCAACACATTGAGGACCTCGACGTCGACAAGTGGGCGGCGTTGACGCGACGCGCGGCGGCGGACGCCGTCGCGGCCGCTGAGCGGTTGGGGATCCAGCCACGGGCCGAATCGGTCGCATTGGCTGGGATGACAGAGCGTCAACTCGTCGAACACCGCGAACGCAATGGGCCACCCCTGCAACGCCGGTCGCTGGCGATGCAGCTTGTCGAGGCCGACCATCTACGCAGTGTGGCCGAGGAGCAGGCCCGCGAGGCGCATCAGGGCAGGCTGGACGCCGAAGCGGCGGCGTCGCTAGCTCGGGGTGAAGCCGCGGATTCCGCGCGCGCCGCCAACGCGGCGAGTGAGCGGGTCCGTGCAGTGGAGGCCGAGGCCGCGCGTCGAGATGCTGCACGCACCGCGGAGCGGACGGCCGATCAAAAAGCGGTGCAGCAGGCGCAAGCCGAGATCGAACGGCTCCGCGCCAGTGCGGCGGCCGAGGGGGCGGCCGCCGAGGAGAAGGTTCGGGCTGCGGAGGCGCGTGCCGCCGAGCGGAACACCGAACGGACAACCGAGCGGGCGGCCGGGGAGAAGACCGTGCAGCAGCTGCAGGCCGAGATCGCGCGGGTGCGCGCCACTGCGGCGGCCGAGGTGGCGGCAGCCGAGGAGAAGGTTCGGGCCGCCGAGGCGCGCGCGGAACAGCGGAGCACCGAACGAACAACAGAGCGGGCGACGGGGGAGGAAGCCCTACAGCGGGTGCGCCTCGAGCTTGAAAAGGTGCGCTCCGGCACGGCCGCCGCGGTGGCGGCGGCGCGTGGGCAGGCCAGCGGCGACATCGTTGCTGCGCAGGAAGCCGCAGATGCCGAGGTCACTGCTGCGAGGCAAGCCGCAGAAGCCAAGGTCGCCCACTGGCGGGCCCATGCCGCGAACATGGAGCGATGGGCCCGGGCCGAAGTGTCGACCCAACTGTTGACTATTCCCATCCCGCCGTTGGAGGTGCGTGCCCGAATCGCGACTGTCGAAAGTACGGTCGACGCGCTGTACCAGATCGATTACGTGCTGGAGGTCGGGCTTGCTGAGGAGGCGGAGTCGCACTTCGTGCCCGATCTCGAGTTCACGCGCAGCCTCACATGGAAGGTGCAGCAGCAGGCCAAGGAACTCACGAGCGAATTGGCGAGTCTGTCCTCGCGGTACGCCGACCCATCCCAGGTGGAGGTCGCCGCTGACTACGCCGAGGCCGCGAATGACGCCTATCGCGCGCTTCTGCAGCGCATAGACGCCGCCGTCCAGCGGGTGGGAAGCCGCGTCCGCGGCCCAGATGCCGAGATCATCGCCGCGGTCACCGCCATGCTCGCCGACCTTCGGGCGCAAGGCCTTTACTAGCGCATGGCCGATGGACGCAAGCGGAGCGCAGCCAAACAGGCCAGACGCGACGCGAGGCGCAGGAAGGCGCGTCGCGAGGGGGCCGCGGAGCGGGAGGCGCTTGACGAAGCCCCCTTGATCGACGAAGTCCGCCAGGCGCTGGACACCGGTCAGCCGCTGGATCTGCTAGTGCTGGTGAGCATGGTCGTGTTGGCGACCACTCCGCAGCCGGCCATGCTGCGGCAACCTGATGAGGACGACCTGGCCACCCTCGACGAACTCGTCGCGGCCTTCATTGGAGTGGACGTGCCGGAGACCACGGCCCTGCTGGCCGTACTCGGCGAAGTGTTGGTCGACGATGACGTGCTGCGCGACCGGTGCCGCCGTGCCGTTGAGGCACGCGACGAAACCCTTCCTGGATGGCTTGCCGGATTGGCGCAGACCAGCGTCCACCGGGCGGTGCGGATGACACACGTACTCGGCGACGGTGACGAGTTGCTGTTCGGTGTTCGGCTTGCTGACGGGCAGGAGCTGTCCTGCGCGGCGAACATCGACCACCTCATGATGTCGGTGCTCACGGACGCGTTCTTCGTCCCAGAGCCCATCGAGAAGGTGCTCACCGTCGCCAAGGCGAGCAACACCGATCCTGACACCAGCTTCGTCGACCTCGACCTGGCCGACGCTCGGGCGGAGTTGCAACAGGCGCTCGAACGGCATCTGACCATGTACCCGCTGGATGAATCGGACACTTGGCCGAGCTGTCGTCCGCTGTTGCAATGGCTGATTCAGCTGATGCCGGAGGGCGGCTCCACTGCGCTTGTGCTGCAACAGGATTCGACACAGATAGCGGAATTACTCGAACGGTTCTTTGGCTCGCTGGTGGGTATGCCGTTCAATGACATCGACCACCGCAAGCTCCTGGAACACTGCGCCGAGGAGGGCACCGGTAATCCGTTGCGGTGGAGTGCGCTGCGCCTGCGCCAATTGCTGGACGCAGCGTTCGACTATGACGACGTTCCGGCGGAAGTGCAGCTGGACCTCACTGAGATGCTGCGCGCCTTCGTGCCATTCGCCCACGCCCAGAGCGGAATCCGGGAGGAGCTGACCGCCGAAGACTTGGTGGCCATCGACGAGGTAGCCGGTGACTACCGGGCGATGGTGCTGGAGGACGAAGGCCCTGGCTGAGGGACGCCTACTGGACCCGTGGTCAATGAATCAGTTGTGCCAGGTGTTGCCGTGCGTAGCGACGTACCGAGTCGTCATCCGTGGTGTCGAGTACGCCAGTGCTGACTTGTGCCAGGGAGGTCGCCAGGCGAATGTGTAGTTCGGCCACCGCAAGCAGGTCAGAGTCGGCCATGGTCGCGCCAGCAGTCCGCAGCGCTTTTGCCATTGCCGTTGAAGCGATCTCGAGGAATTGTTCGGCTGCTTCCCGCATGCCAGCCGACACGGTGATGTCGCCGTCAAGTTGCAGGAATCTGCGCATGGTCGGTTCGGTGGTGAGGATGCGTACGCCTTCGCAGAAGCATGCGACACCGGCTTCCTGGGGGCCGGAGTCGACGTCGACGGTTTGAAGTCTGGCCATGGCGAACGCGAAAGTTCGCCGGCCGAGTTCAGTCAGGAGGATGTCGCGGCTGGGAAACCTGCGGTACAGCGTGCTCCGGCTGACACCAGCCTGCCGCGCGATCACGTCCAGGCTGAGCCGCCCGACGCCGACGAGTGCGACCTCCTCAGCGGCGGCCTTCAAGATGGCAGCCTCCTGGTCGCCGGGTGAGGTGCGGGTGCGGGGGACCATCAACCGACCGGACATCCACCGGGCGTGGCAAATGAATCCAAGGCGACTGAGCGGTGCAGTCGGACGATCTTCTCGTACTCGAGCCGATTACGCGCGAGGGGTACCAGCAGCAACCGGTCGGGTAGCAGGCGCCAGATCAGTTGCAGCCCTCGGGTATACAGTGCGAACTCACGGTCATGCCTGGCTTTCCATTGAAAACCAGTGGTTTGCCGGATACCTGGGTGCATGATGCCGAACGAGCAGATCTTGATGATGTGCCCCACGGCGGGCCGCACGATGAGCCACAGCGGAGTGATCGCCACTGCGAGCGGTTTAGGCAGCAGAAGTGTTGGCAGCGGCAGCTTTCCGATCCTGCGCACAGACCGATCCAGAAATGAATTGGCCTGCGCACGGGTAGCGACCATGTCGTCGTAGTAGACCTGGGCAGCCGCATAGGTAGGCGGGAGCCCCGCGGACCGGCCGGGCAATTGCAGAATTTCGAAGGCCTTCAATAGTTCTCGGTACGCGGCCTCTTGCTCGGCCGGGAGCAGCGTGATTCCGGTGCTCGGTGTGAAGGAATGCAGGATCAGGAACATTCCACTCACCGCGATCCAGTTCCACAGCGCAGGATCCAGTGCGCTGTAACGGACGTCGGCGAACTCGTTGATACCGAAGCCACGAACGTCGCGGTGCAGGTGCTTGAGCCGCTGGGCTTCGGCGGCTCGATCCGTCGCGTCGCCCCATAGCGCCAATGTCGTCGAGAATCCCCCGCGCAGGGAGCGGTCGGTGAAGTTCTCATCGAAACGCCCGGTCTTGTCGACCGCCGCAGCGACGGCGGGAATCGCCACCTCGTCGTAGGCGGACGCGCCGAAGAAGCCGGGCAGCGCGCTGCCCGAGAACCTGCGGAACTGCCTGAGCACACCAGGCCGGACGGTCGTATCCATTGGCTCCGTGGCTGGTGTCGAAGCGAAAGTGGCCACTCGTCTTCACTCCCTAGGTTTGACACAAAGACACAATATCCATGTCAAAGTAGCACAGTGGTGTGGTTGCGCGAGCTCTTCGGCCGGCTAGCGTCCCCGGACGCGGCGGCGCCCAAACTCTTGCGGGCAAGTTAATGCTTGTACGCCTTGCAGGCGCTCATTGCTAGAAGCAGGACCGCATGCCGTCAGATCCTGGTCGAGTGCCCATTCCGTCGCTGGTTTGACGCGTCCCGCACTGAAAAAGTGGCGAATAGCTGCAGAACCATCTGATTTCGTAAGTGAGTGGCGGCCCAATCGCGCTATCGAAACCGACCCGCCGTCGCCGCAGTTCGCGGGACCAAGCGAACCGGGCATAGGCGCTATGTAAATGGCGATTCGGAAAAAACGTTGACGGCGACGGAGCGTCGACCGTACGGTGTCCACCGGTAGCGAAGGGCGCTATTGGAGTTGCCCGCCCTTCTGGGGCCCAACCTGCTGGGGAGGATGTCGAGCTGTTGCGTATCCGGCGTCTGGGTGCGAGACGATGACCGCGGCAACCGACGACGTGTCGGATCGCGGCGGACCGCGTGACGGCGTCGGCGTTGTCGAAGAGTGGTCCACCGGCTATGTGAGGCGTCATCCGCTGGCTTCACTGACAACGGTGGGCGATCAGTTCGTCCTCGGCGTCCGCACCATCCAGTACCTGCTCGTCGACCTGGTGGCCTTTCGGTTCCAGGGCAAAGAATTCTTTCGGCAGGGCGCCTTCATGGCCGGAACGGCGGTCCTGCCGACAGTTCTGGTGGCGCTCCCAATCGGCGTCACCCTGTCGATCCAGTTCGCGCTACTGGCCGGACAAGTCGGTGCGACGTCGTTGGCGGGCGCGGCCAGTGGCCTCGCGGTGATACGGCAGGCGGCCTCGTTGACCGCTGCGGTCCTCATGGCGGCGGCGGTGGGGTCGGCGATCACCGCGGACTTGGGTTCGCGCACCATGCGCGAGGAGATCGACGCCATGGAAGTGATGGGCGTCTCTGCAATTCGGCGCCTGGTGGTGCCGCGTTTTGCCGCGGCCATCCTGGTGGGTGTTGCGCTGACTGGCGTCGTCTGCTTCGTCGGCTTTCTCGCGAGCTATTTGTTCAATGTGTATTTCCAGAACGGTGCCCCGGGAAGCTTCGTCGCGACGTTCGCCTCCTTCGCCACGACGGGTGACCTCATCGTGGCGCTGCTGAAGGCTGTGCTCTTCGGCGCCATCGTCGCCATCGTGTCCTGCCAGAAAGGACTTTCGACGGTCGGCGGTCCGACCGGAGTTGCGAACTCGGTGAACGCGGCCGTGGTCGAATCGATCCTGGTGTTGATGGTGGTCAACGTCGCCATCAGCCAGCTCTACATCATGATGTTCCCGCGGGTGGGACTCTAAGGTGGCCGTGTCGCCTTATGTGCCCACGCTGGTCGCGCCGTGGGTTCGGATCTTCCGGCGCGCTACCGCGCCGGTCATCCGGTTGGGCCACATGCTGGTGTTCTTCGTGCGCGCCGTTTCCGCGGTGCCGATTGCACTGCGGCGGTACCGAAGTGAGTTCGTCCGGTTGTTGTCCGATATCGCCTGGGGCAACGGCTCCCTGGTCGTCGGCGGCGGAACCGCAGGTGTAGCAATAGTTTTGGGCATCACGGTCGGCGCCCTCGTCGGAATCGAGGGATACAACTTCCTCGACATGCTCGGCCTCGGCCCGGCGACGGGGATCATTTCGTCATTGGTGAACACCCGCGAGCTGGCGCCGATCGCCGCATCACTGGCGTTCGCGACCCAAGCTGGTTGCCGATTCACCGCCCAACTCGGGTCCATGCGCATCGCAGAAGAGATCGACGCGCTGGATGCGGTAGCGGTCCGTCCCATTCCCTATCTCGTGACCACCCGACTGATGGCGTCGGTCGTCGCGGTGATTCCCCTGTATGTCGCGTGCCTGGCGGTGAGTTACCTGACCACTCAGGTCGTGGTCTATCTGATCAGCGGTGGTTCGACGGGCTCATATCTGCATTACTTCACGCTGATGCTGGTCGGCCGAGACATCGGCTATTCGCTGATCAAGACCGTCATCTTCGTGTGGATCGCCTCGACCGTGCAGTGCTACTACGGGTTCTACGCCTCCGGCGGCCCCGAAGGCGTGGGAGTTGCTGCCGGACATGCCATGCGGGCCAGCATCACTGTGGTGATCCTGGTCAACATGCTGCTCACGATGGCGCTGTGGACGGTCGACTCCGGAGCAAGGTTCGGCGGATAAGTGGGTAATTCCTTTGAATCAGATGGGCGCGGAGCGTCCGAGCGGCAGCTGCTCGGCGTCGGCGTCGCCCTGCTGGTTGTGGCGGGGATCGTCACGTCGACGCTGTTGTTCAAAGCGACCGGGCGACTCGACCGGTATGTCCGGGTGGTGGCCGCCCTCGTCAACGTCGGAGATGGACTGCCGCAGCGTTCCGACGTCAAGTACCACGGTGTGTTGGTCGGAATGGTCGAAGGGGTCACCCCTGCTGCCAACGGTGCGCCGAACTACGTACACATCGATCTCAATCACTCGTACGCCGCGTCGATCCCCGCATCCGTGACCGCACGGGTGGTGCCCAGCAATGTCTTTGCGGTGTCATCGGTTCAGTTGGTCGATCGCGGGAGCGGCCCGGCGATCCGTGCCGGGGCCACGATCCCAGAAGACACCGACCTCCCGACCGTCCTGTTCCAAACCACGATCAGCAAGTTGCGCGACATCCTCGCTGCGACGGGACGCGGCCGCGAGGACAAGACGATCGGAGTGCTGGCCGCGATCAACACGGCCACCGAAAACCGTCGCACCAAACTGCTGACCGGCGGTGCCCAACTCAGCCGGCTCATCGACCAACTAGACGCAACCGTGGCCACCGCACCCGGCCCGTCGACGGTGTCCGCACTGATCGACGCCACCCGCGGATTGCAGCAGACCGCACCGGAATTGGTCGATGCACTGCACCAAGCCGTTGCGCCGATGCAGACGCTGGTGGAGCAACGCGGTCAGCTCACGACCCTGATCGACGGCGGTCTGCACACCGTGGGCACCACGCAGACCGCGCTTGCCAATCACGCCGATCAGCTCGTGAAGATCACCGGAGAGCTCACCCCGGTAATTGGTCAACTCGCAGACACCTCGCAACATTGGTTACCTGCGTTCGTCAAGCTCAATGGGCTGGTGGACAAGTTCTTCAATGAGGTGTGGATCCCCGAACGAGATATCGGCAACATGCGGGTGAATCTGTCCTTCACAGCCAGCTACCCCTACACCAGGGCCGACTGCCCGCAGTACGCCGGCCTCATGGGCCCAAGCTGCTTCACGGCGCCGTTGGTACCCACCCGCCCGGATCTGCCCGACGTGCTGCTGCCGCAGAACTATCAGCCACCGAAGGATCTGACGCCACCCCCCGGAACTGCCATGGGAGCGAACGGGAACCTCGTCGCGATCGGCCCCCCGTACCTCAACCCCAATCCGAGTCTGGCCGATCCGAACCCACCTCTGGCGCCAGGAGTGTCGCCCTCGCCCGCGGTACCGGGCACCGCCAATCCGGACCTGGTACCCAATCCGCCACCGGAGACGCCGTTGTCACCACCTGCGCCGGTGGCGCCAAAGCCGGGCGACCCACCGCTGCCCGCCGAGGCCGCGCCTGCATCGTTCGGCGGCAACGTCGGGCCGGTCGGTAGCGAGCAGGAACGCGTCGCACTCAGCGTGATCACCGGTCAACCGGCGTCGACCGCCACCCAGCTACTTCTCGGTCCCGTCGCACGTGGCACGACAGTGTCGCTGGCACAACATGATTCGGAAGGAGGGCGGTGAGACATCGCAGCGCGTTGATTGGGCTGTCACTGTTCATGGTCGTGGCGGTGACGTTGACCTGGCTGGTCTACGCGACCCTGCGCCGCGACGTGGCCGGGCGGACCGTGCCCTACGCGGCGATATTCTCCGACGTGTTCGGCCTCCGAGAGGGCGATGACGTCCGGATGGCCGGGGTACGCGTCGGTCGGGTCGAAAAGATCGAACTGCAAGGCGAACTCGCGAAAGTGTCGTTCGTCGTTCAGAGCGATCAGCAACTATTGGGGCCCACCGTCGCGGCGGTGACGTACCAGAACATCGTCGGCCAGCGCTACCTGGGATTGTCGATCGGACAGTCCAGCGAGCCCGGAGTGCTTGGCCCCGGGAGCATCATTCCCGTCGAGCGCACCGACCCTTCGTTTGACGTGGGCGCGCTGCTCAACGGTTATGAGCCGCTGTTCAGCGTGCTCAACCCGCACGATGCCGACAACCTCACCAAGGGGGTGATCGCATCGCTGCAAGGCGATGACGGATCCATCGTTGCCCTGGTCGACCAGACCTCACGGCTCACCGACTCTTTCGCCGGCAAAGACCAGGAACTCGGGAACGTCATCACCAACTTGAATGCGGTCGTTGACAACTTGGCCCAGCACAACCACAGCCTCGATCAGCTCATTACTCAGACCCGCGACACGGTGACGACCTTCAACGCACGCCGCCCCGAACTGGTTTCGTCGATGGGGTCAATCTCCCAAGTGGTGCGGCAACTCTCGACGATCGCCGACGAGGTACACCCAGAACTCAACGAATTGGTGCTTCGCGAACCGGGTTTCGCCCAGCACATGGTGGGAATCGAACCGCAGCTGGCCTTCACCGGTGACAATCTTCCGCTGCTGCTCAAAGGATTCGCGCGCCTGACCAATGAAGGCGCTTACGTCAGCGCCTACGCCTGCGACCTGAACGCCACCGGTTTCTTCCCCGGTCTCAACGACGTGGTGCCGATCATCGTCGACGCCGCAACACCCGGAAACAAGGCGTGGTACACCCCGAGATGCAGGAACACGAGTCATGGCTGAACGAACACCCACCCAGCAGCGCAGACGCCGACCGCTGGAGAGCTACCACCCGGGATGGCTGGGCTTCGGCGCGATCGTCGTCGTGGCCGTCCTCATCGCCGCGATGTTCACGGTCAAGGCGGCCGACGTCGGGTATCGGCACTACACAGCCCACTTCCTGCAAGCCGCGGCGCTCAAGTCGGGCAATCCGATCACCGTCGCCGGGATACCGGTCGGCGAGGTGACGAGCCTGGCGTTAGCAGGCGATCACGTGGACGTCGGCCTGAAGGTTCGCAACGATGTCGCCCTTGGGGCGGACTCCCGAGCGACGATCAAGATCACCACGATCCTGGGAGGTCGCTACCTCGCCCTACAACCCGCAGGCCCGGGTTCGTTGTCCGACAACACCTTCGACATCACACATACCGAGGTGCCCTATGACCTCCAAGAAGCTTTGGCCGACGTCACCACCACCTACGAACAGGTCGACTCCGACAAGTTCGCTCAAACACTCGGCATCCTCGGCAAGCAGCTGCAAGGACTTCCCGCCGTGCTGCCACAGGCGCTGAAGAACACCCACACCCTGGCGACGATCATCGCTTCGCGGCGCGACCAGCTCGGCAGTCTGCTGAAAACCGCGGAGTTGGTGAGCAATACGCTGCGCCGTCAGCAGTCGAACATCGGCAACCTGATCAACCAAGGCAACGACTTGATCGGCGAGTTCGTCACCCGACGCGACTCCTTTCACGCGCTATTGCGGTCACTGACCGACCTTGTTCAAACCCTGAGCGGCATCGTCATCGACGACCGCCCAGAGCTGGAGAAGCTGCTGACGAACATTCGCGAGCTGTCCGACATGCTCGGCAAGCACGACGACCTGCTGCGCAGCACCCTGCAAGCCGGTCCGGTTGCGCTGCGCGGGCTGGCGAACGCCACCGGCACCGGAAACGCGGTGGACTTCAACGCCAGCAACGGGCTGCTGGTGGACTCATGGATGTGCGCCATCAGCGGTCGGGCCAAGCAGTTCGGAATGATCCCGTACTTCAAGGACTGCAAGTGAACCGGTTCCGCCGCAAGGTAATCGCGTTGGCTGCAGCGGCTCTGGTGCTGACGCTAATCGTGGTCGCCGCCGGCTGGTCCGTCCTGAGGGGCGCCGTCAACACCATCACCGTGACCGCGCAATTCGACAGTGCCGCAGGACTCTACGTGGGCAACACCGTCGCCGTACTCGGGATGCCGGTCGGACAGGTCACCACCATCACCCCCAAGGGTGGCTACGTCGAAGTGGGCTTCACGGTGGATAAGAACGTCCAGGTTCCGGCCGACGCGCAGGCGGTGACCATCTCCAACTCGATCCTGACCGATCGGCAGATCGAACTCACCCCGGCCTACCGCGGCGGCCCGACGTTGCAGAATCACGACACCATCGGGCTCAATCGCACCAAGACCCCCGTCGAATTCGCCAGGGTGCTGGACGTTCTCGACAAACTGTCGGGTTCACTGCGCGGCGACGGCAAGGGACAGGGCCCGGTGGCCGACCTCGTCAACGCCAGCGCGGCAATCGCCGACGGAAACGGTCAAGACATGAAGGACGCCCTCGGTGAACTGTCTAGTGCCTTGCGGCTCAGCGCCGACCGTGGCGCGGTCACACAGGATCAGCTGACGACCATCATCAGGAACCTCAGCTCGCTGTTCGATGCCGCCGCCACCAACGATGCCACGCTGCGAGAGTTCGGGTCAACGGTACGGGCGCTCAGCGACATCCTGGCCGAAGAGCACCTCGGTACCGGCACGACCGGCAAGAAACTGACCGAGGTGATCACCCAGTTGGGCGAGGTCCTGCACACCCACCGCGACGAGATCGAGCAGATCGTCACCAACGGCAACACCGCACTCACGACGACAGTGGACCACCAGCGCGATCTCGCCGAGTTCCTCGATCTCACCCCTATGACGCTGGACAACATCTACAACGCCATCGACCAGAACAACGGATCCGTTCGCGTTCATGTGCTCGTCGACAAGGTGCTGTTCGAAACTCAGACGGTCAAAGAGGTCTGCAACATGATGGGCCTGCGACAACTCGGTTGCAGCACAGGCACATTGAAGGACTTCGGGCCGGACTTCGGGCTGTCGTACATGCTCGACGGACTCGCGGCGATGGGGCAGAAGTGACGGCGTCCCGTCAGTCCGTGCTGCCCCTGATCGTCGCGGTGTGTGTCTCCGCTTTCGCATCTGGTTGTGCGACTGAGGGTTTGGCCAGCCTGCCGCTGCCAGCCCCGGGCGTGGGGTCCGGCGGCTATACCGTGACCGCCATCTTCGCCAACGCGCTCAATCTGCCAGCCCATGCGAAAGTGAAATTGGCAGGGGCAGATGTCGGTGAGCTCGAGTCGATGGTGGCGCGCAATTACACCGCGGTCACGACCCTGCGCATCATGGACGGCGTGCAACTGCCCCTGGGCAGTACCGCCGAACTGCGCTCCGCGACTCCGCTGGGCGACGTGTTCGTGGCACTTAAGCCGCCAAGCCCGTCCGAGCCCGGCGCACCGCTGCTCAAGGACGGCGACACCATCGGCCTGGACAAGACCGCGGCGGCCGCGACTGTCGAGTCCGTACTTGGCTCGGCGGCGATCCTGGTCAACGGCGGTGCCGTGCGCAACTTCACCAACATCATCAATGGAATGGGCAGGGCGACCGGTGATCAGGGGCAGGCCTTCGGCGATCTCATCGCCAAGACGAATCACACGCTGAATACGCTGAACGTCCGCTCCGACGATATCTCGACCGCGCTGACCGAGACGTCGCGGCTCGTCGAGCAGATCGATGCCAAGAATGATGCGCTCGGTGAGCTGATGACCGAAGCCGGGCCTGCGACCGAAACGCTGGCCGCCCACACCACCGATGTCGCCGACCTCGTCGAGAAGATCGGTGCCACAACAGAACAGCTGAAGAAGTTCCCGTCCATCGCAGGCACCGACACCAGCGGCCGAAGCGTCATCTCTGATGCCAACGATGTGGCGCGGGCGTGGAACGACGTTGCGCTGGCGCCGGACGCCACCCTGTACGCCCTCAACAGACTGATGCCACCGCTGGTCAAAGCCACCCCGAGCAACGCAATCTCGGTGCGGGCCAGTATCGACCGATTGGTGCTTGGATCGATACCGGACATCGGCTTCGGCGGCGACATCGGTCTGCACGGTCCGAAGCGGTACAACTGGCAACAGCTGGTCGGCTCCATCAAGTACACCCTGTGGCGGTTGCAGGAAAGGGTCGTGGGCAAGGGGCCCGACGTGGCGCAGGTTCCGGTGATCCCCAGCCCGACCGAACCGGGACAGCTGGAGCTCGCCCCGTCCGCACCCGACGAGCCGCCTGCCCCACCCGCACCGCCCGCGGAGGCACCCCGATGATCGCTACCGTCGCCGATGCCGTCGTCGCCGTCGTTCGGGCGTGCCATCGTCGGCGCTCCTGGCTGTCGGCGGCCGCATTGATCCTCACTCTCGTGGTAGCGAGCGGATACCTATTCCTCGGTGCGCTGCGGGTGAACCCGTTCGCATCGAGTTATCGGATCACCATCGAGCTACCGGATTCCGCCGGCCTGTTGCCCAACCAGGATGTGACACTTCGGGGAGTGCCGATCGGGCGCGTTGAACGACTGGACATCACACCGGGCGGCGTCGATGCCGTGGTCAACGTCTCCTCGACTGAGCCGATACCGGTGTCGAGCGCCGTCCGCGTATCGGGCCTGTCGCCGGCAGGGGAGCAGTACATCGAATTCTCCGCCAACACGGATGCCGGCCCCTACCTGGCCGACGGCAGCGTCATCAAACAGGGCACCGCGACCGTGCCGGTGAGTTTGGCGCAGTTGCTCGCCGACGCCGACGGGACGCTGGCCCAGGTTGATCCGGCCAAACTCGAGATCATCAAGAAGGAGTTGAGCCTCAGCGCTGCGGGACCACAGAAGCTCGCCGACATCATCGACGGCGGCACCTTCCTGTTGTCGACGCTGGATTCCGTGCTTCCGGAGACGATGACCGTGCTGAGGAGCAGCCGGATAGTGCTCACGATGGCCGCCGACAAGAACGCCGGAATCGCCGCCGCTGCCGACAATCTCAGCCAGAGCTTCGATGGCATCAACCGGATGCGGGACGGATACCGCCGCCTCACGGAACAGGCGCCGGGTTCCCTCAACGCCGTCGATGATCTGTTCACCGACAACTCCGAGACCATGGTGCAACTGCTTGGGAGCCTGGCCAGCACCTCCCAGTTGCTCTATCTGCGGGTGCCCGCACTCAACGCGCTGTTCCCCAACTACCGCACCTCGGTGCTCGACGCCATCGGCAGCGTCATGCACGACCACGGGCTGTGGGCGACCGGAGACATCTACCCGCGCTACGCATGCGACTACGGAACGCCGCGTCGCCCTCCGTCCTCCGCGGATTATCCGGAGCCCTCCATGTACACCTATTGCCGCAACGACGATCCCGGTGTGTTGGTCCGAGGAGCGCGCAACGCCCCGCGGCCAGCTGGGGACGACACCGCGGGGCCGCCGCCGGGCGCGGACCTCGGAAGAACTACCGACCCGACCCCGCCGGGTCGGTTCACGATCCCCACGCCGTATGGCGGCCCAGCGCTACCCATCGAGCCGCCCCGCTAATCACCCCGTATCAAGGAGACGATCATGACAGTGAGCACGGACAACCAGATCGACGAAGCCGACGAGACGGCAAGCGTCGTGGATGAAGATGCCTCCGACGCCGATGTGACCGATGTCGACGGGACGACGCGCCCGCAGCGGTCCCGGCGACATCGCGTGCTCGCAGGCGTACTGATGCTGGTTTTCGTTGCTGCACTTGCTGTCTCGGGAACGCTGGGCTGGATGCTGTGGCAACAACGGGAGCTCGTCCGTGCAGGCCAGCAGGCTCAGGCGGCAGCAGTCGCCTACGCGCAGGTCTTGACCAGTATCGACTCCACCAAGGTCGACGAGAACTTCAATCAGGTCCTCGACGGCGCCACCGGTGAGTTCAAAGACATGTATTCCCAATCCAGTACCCAACTTCGCCAGCTGCTGATCGACAACAAGGCTTCTGCCCACGGCGTCGTCGTGGAGTCGGCCGTCCAGTCCGAAGCCAAGAACAAGGTGGTCGTGCTTCTGTTCGTCGACCAATCAGTCTCGAACACCAACGTTCCCGATCCGCGCGTCGACCGCAGCAGGATCAAGATGACCATGGAATTCGTTGACGGACGTTGGCGCGCAAGCCAAGTCGCCCTGCCCTGACGATCGGAGCACGTACATGCAGATGACCCGGCTGCTCGGCCTGATCACGGCGGTAGCGACGGCCGCCGTCACCGCCCCCATAGCATCCGCAACATCGGTGGCATTCTGCGATGAGCTGAATGGACAGTGGAACGGCCAATACTGCCAGTTCTCGGTCCAGTCCGAACGGAACGCCACGCGCGACATCAAGGTGGCCATCCCCGCCGAACTCGTCGACGACCCGACCGCCGGACCCGTTGTGCGCCAGTACTTGAAAACTCTGGTGGGCAACTGGACGCAGGTCGGCGTGCATATGGTCGCCGATAGTTTCGGTGAGGAGAACTTCCAGATCTTCCGGCACGGCAGTGCGCTGTCAGCGGTGTTCCGCGAGACCTATCACGCCGACGGTCCGGATTTCAACAACGCCTACCGCACCTTCGCCTTCGACGTGGCAGCCGGCAGGCAACTGCAGCTGTCGGATTTGACGAACCCCGGCGTCGACCCGCTCTCGGCGATCCCCCCGCTGGCGCAACCCTTCATCGAGCAGGCCCTCGATCAGGCGCCGCCGCCACACCAGCCCGGTACCTACCCCTTCACCGCAGACCGGTGGACACCTGACAAGGTCTACTCCGGCGGATACAAGGCGTGGGCGCTGACGGCTGATGAACTCATTCTCTATCTGCCGGATTACCCAGTGGCACATGACACTCCGCTCGACTTCACCACGGGCAACATGCAGTGGTCCATGGACGGCGGGACGGTGCAAGCACACATACCGCTGGCTGCCCTGAGCCCGGTACTGCGTCCGGAGTACCGCGGTGCCCAGGTCACGTCTTCGGCACCCGGTTGGCGTTAGGCTGTCGCAATGGTGCCCGCGACCCCGCTGACCACGGAGCGCCGTCGGCGACCGAAGGACCGAAAGGCGCAAATCGCCCGAGTGTCAGCCGAGGCGTTCAGCGAACTCGGCTACCACGGCATCAGCATGGAGGACATCGCAGGCCGGATCGGAGTGACCGCCGCCTCGCTCTATCGCCACTACTCCGGAAAGTACGACCTCTTCCAGGCGGCCGTGCTTGGCCTGGGACAGCAGTTGGTCGAGTGCACGGCATTCATCGACGACGACCAGGCCGATCCGGAACTGACGTGGGATCGCGCGGTGGCCGCGCTCATCGACATCACGCTGGCGAACCGTACCAGTGGAGGCCTCTACCGGTGGGAGGGCCGCTATCTTCACGACGTCGACCAATTGCTGCTGAACGAACAGATCAAACTGGTCAACCGCAGGCTCCAAATGACGATGTGCCAGTTGCGCTCTGACCTGGACTCGCGCCAGCGCTGGATCCTGTCCTCGGCGGTGCTCAGCGTCGTCGGCAGCATCACTGACCATCATGCTCGGCTCGAAACCGACCGAATCCACGCGACCCTGGCCAGAATTGCGCGCAACGTGCGTGACACCGAGTTGCCTCGCCAAACGCCGTCAGCAGATCCCACACCGATCCGGGTCACGGTAACCGCGGAAGCCGGCGAGTATGAGCAGATCCTGCACGCGGCCATGCTGCTATTCAACGAGCGCGGCTACCGCGACACTGGAATGGACGACATCGCTGACGCCGTCGGCATATCCACCACGAGCATCTACCGCTTCTTCTCCGGAAAGGGTGCGATCCTCGCTGCGGTGTACCGCCGCGCCGCGGACCGCGTCTCGGGTGACGTCTCTGCCATCCTGTCCGCCGCAGACGGCCCCCGCGATGCAGTCGGACAGTTGGTAGAAGCCTTCGTGCGGCGGTCCTTCGCCAATCCGGAACTCGCCTACGTCTACTACGCGGATCGCGTCAATGTGCCCGCCGCGGATCAGGATGCGCTGCACAACATCCAACGTGCGACGGTGGACGCGTGGGCCCGCCAAGTGGCCGCTGTCCGACCTGAGATCTCGCCGGATGAAGCGCGTTTCGCCGTGCACGCAGGCTTCGCTCTCGTGGTCGACCTCGGTCGATTCATGCACTACGCCAACTCGGAGTCGGCATTGGCGGTCGTCCGCCACCTGCTTCTCGAAACGTTGATTGGTTCGGATACGCCGCCGCACCGAAAGCGCGGAGCTCGCTAAATCGCGCGACCAAGGACCGCGGGCAATATCAATGTGTCGATGACCTGTCGCACGAACTTGGAGTCCACGCTTTGTCCGCCGATGACACGCATCAGGGCCATCGCGGTAAGTGCATCGGCGACGAGCGACCAGTCGCGATCACCAGACACCTCACCGCGTGCGGCCGCTTGCTTGAGTATTGCCGACACCACCCGTCGACCCTTGAGCAGCATCAGGTCTTCGAGCGCCGAGGCGAGTCCGGGGTCGTGTGCGGCCTCCAACGCGACTCGTAGCACCAGGTCGTTGGAGACCAGGTCGTCGTCGTTGCGGGCGGCGCGTTCGACAAGGAGATCGAAATCGCCTGTGAGGCTGCCAGTGTCGGGTGCGTCGTCGCTCATCAGATCGGGTCGCCAATGCACGAGTGCGTCGGTGATCAACGCTGCCTTCGACGACCACCGGCGGTAGATCGCGGCCTTCCCGACGCCGGCACGGGCGGCGATGTCGTTCATGTTGGTGGCGTCGTAGCCATGCTCGGTCAGGGCCGCCAACGCGGCGTTGAGGATTGCTGGATCACGGGATCGATCCAGCCGCCCTTCGGTGCGCTGGCGCAGTGTGGATTTCGTGTCTGTCATGTGTCCGGCGTCGAAGCTGCAGGGATGGGCGAGGTGTTCGCGTCCCGCTCGGGCGCAGAACCACCTCTCTTGACGATCGCGAAGGTGTTGAGCGGCCACCAGAACCAGCGTCCGAGTGCGGCGGCGATCGAAGGAGTCATGAACGCCCGCACGATCAACGTGTCGACGACGAGGCCGATACCGATGGTCATGCCGAGCTGACCGACGACGCGCAGGTCGCTGAAGATCATCGACATCATGGTGAAGGCGAACACCAGGCCGGCGGCGGTGACGACGCGTCCGGTGGCGCCCATGCCCCGGATGATGCCCGTGTTGAGCCCGGCGTGTATCTCTTCTCTGAAGCGCGAGACGACCAACAGGTTGTAGTCCGAACCCACGGCCAGCAGGATCACGATCGACAACGGGATCACGATCCACTGCACGCCCAGGCCCAGGATGTCCTGCCAGAGCAGCACCGACAGACCGCAGGCGGTGCCCAGCGATGCGGCCACGGTGCCAACGATCACGAGGGCGGCCACCACGCTTCGGGTGATGATCAGCATGATCGCGAAAATCAGGATCATCGCTGCGAGGACCGTAATCAAGAGGTCCGTTATGACGCCGTCCTGCATGTCGCTGTAGAGCGCCGCGGTACCAGCCAGCGACACTTTGGCATTGCTCAGCGGGGTGCCCTTGAGGGCGTCTGCGACAACACCTTTGAGGTCCCGGACATGTTCAATGCCCTCCACCGAGGCCGGGTCGCCCTGGTGGGTGATGATCATCCGGACCGCCTTGCCATCCGGCGACATGAACATCTTCATCCCACGTTTGAAGTCGGGATTGTCGAACACATCCGGCGGCAGGTAGAACATGTCGTCGTTCTTGGCCTGATCGAAGTACAGGCCTATCTCCGTCGCGCCTTTGGCCGCCTCCTGTTGCGCGGCCTGGGTGCCGGCCATGGTGCTGTGGGTCGCGATCATGAAGTCGCGCATCGTCTTCATCGTCGCGATGGTGTCCTGCAGCACCGGCAACATCTGCGGCAGCAGCTTATCCAAACGGTCCAGATCGATGGTGAGACCTTGTATCTGGTCGGCGAGTGTGTCGATCCCGTCCAAGGAATCGAAGAGCGACCGCAACGTAAAGCACACCGGGATGTCGTAGCAGTGCGGCTCCCAGTACAAGAAGTTGCGCAGTGGTCGGAAGAAATCGTCGAAGTCGGAGATGTGATCACGCAACTCGTTGGTGGTGGCCGCCATCTCATGGGTCCTGCCAACCATGCTGTGCGTGACTTCGGTCATTTCCTTCGTGATGGCGTACATGCGTTCCATGCTGGCGACGGTCTTGCTCATCTCGTCGGCCTGCTCGAGCATCTGTGCGGAGTTGTCGTTGTTGAATTTCGCGCTCTGCAGAGTGCTGGCGTTCTGCGCGCCGAGCAGGAACGGGATCGAACTGTGCTGGATCGGTGCGCCCAGTGGACGGGTGATGGTTTGCACCCGATCGATGCCACGCATGCGAAAGACGCTCTTGGCGACCTTTTCGATCACGAGCATGTCCGCAGGGGTGCGCAGGTCATGATCGGCCTCGAGCATCAACAGTTCCGGATTCATGCGGGCCTGGGAGAAATGGCGGTCCGCGACGCCCATGGCGACGTTGGCGGGCATGTCGGCGGGCGTGAACTTCTGGTCGTTGTACTGCGGCACATAGGTCAGCAGGGCGACGAAGCCGATAATGGCGATCACGCTGGTCACCAAGACGATCGGAATGGGCCAGCGAACCACAGAGGTACCGACCTTGCGCCACCCTGGTGAGGCGATCTTTTGCTTGGGGTCGAGCAGACCGAACTTCGACGCCACCGTCAGGACCGCAGGCGCCAACGTCAGTGCTGCGGCGATGATCACTAGAACCGCGATCGCGCAGGGCAGACCCATGGTCTGGAAGTAGGGCAGCGTGGTCATCGTGAGGCACAAGCAGGCACCAACGATGGTCAACCCGGAGCCCAGGATGACATGCGAGACGCCGCTGTACGCGACATAGAACGCGTCTTCGGAGTCCAGGCCTTTCGATCTCTCTTCGTGATATCGCCCGAGCAGGAAGATCACATAATCTGTTCCGGCGGCCAAGGACAGCATGGTCACCATGCTCACCGCGTACGGGGTCAGGCCGATGATGTTCAGGTTGCCAGCCGTGGCGGTAATGCCTTGTGCAGCAAATAGTTCCAGGCCGATGATGACCATGGATACGAGCATCGTCACGACGGAGCGGTAGATGATGAGCAGCATCAGAATGATGACGCCGACCGATACGAATTCCGTGATCGCCAGGCTCCGATGCCCGGCAACGCTGGTGTCGGCATTGAGCACGGTATTGCCTGCGACATGAGCCTTGATGCCCGGCGGTGCGGGCACCGAGGCAACGATGTCACGCACCGCTTGCACCGACTCGTGGCTGGCGCTGGTGCCCTGGGCACCATTGAGGAAGATCTGCACGTAGGCGGACTTGCCGTCCACACTCTGCGAGCCCGCCGCGGTCAGCGGATCACTCCAGAAGTCCTGAACGTTCTGCACGTGCTCGTGATCGGCAAGCAGCTTGGCGACGATTTCGTCGTAGAACTTGTGTGCCGCGTCGCCGACGTGGTCGTCGCTCTCCAGCACGACCATTGCCGTGGAGTCCGAGTCGTACTGTTTGAACACCTTGCCGATGTGCAGCATTGCCTGAAAGGACGGCGCGTTCGTAGGGCTGATGGGCACCGACCGGGTTGCCGCGACGTCGTCCAGTGATGGGGTCACGATGCCCACGACGACCACGACGAGCACCCAGAGCAGGATGATCGGCAACGAGAAGATCCGAACCATCCGGGCGAAGAACGGGCGATGGGGCTTCGTGTGTGCGTTGCTCATACGGATTTCACCAAGCAGTAGATGAACGGTTTGATGGTGTCGGTGCTGGTGCGGTCGTCGCGTATCTGACCGTCGACGGTCACCCGGCACCCAAGGTCGTGGGTGTTGCGATCACCCTGGGCCATGATGTTCGCCGACATCGACGGCAGCGTCGTCACGATCGTGAACGACCAGGGCAGCGGGGCGTTCTCGATGAGATGAGGTTGGCCGTTCTCGTCGAGGTAGTTGAGGTTCGCGGTCCCGCCCGTCCCGGTGATCTCGTACTCGATGTGCTTCGGATTGAAGTTCTCGGTGATTCCGGAGCCCTCTGCCAAATTCGGGCCTTGATGGCGTGTGGACTCGCGAATGCGGTTAATGCCGTAGGCGCCTAACGCCACCACCACCACGAGCAGCAGTGGGATCCAGAACCGTTTCAACACTCGGAACACGCTGTGCGTCCTGCCCTTCGAGTCATATCGCGGCCATGCCGTCGTCGTACGCCGCCCGTCTCAGGTCTGTCGGCGAGACTTCCAGCCGGTGGAACCCGAGTTCCGTCTAGGGGATCGGGAGAACTGTACCTCGCAGCGCAGTAGTCTTCGGTCTGCGCGGCTGAATATGAGCGCCACATTGTCTCGCACCCAGCGGGTCAGGGTTTGATGGCGCGCTTGAAGGCGGCGACGGCGGCGTCGACGACGAGGAACGCCAGCAGGCTCAGCCCGAACAACGGCAGGAACCATCCGACGGCGATGGCGACGGTGGCGAGCGCGACCAGTGCTGCGGGCGAGACGTTGCGCAACGTGCCGCGTAGCGGTGCTCGCCCCACCGCCCATGTCGAGCCGCGGGTGGGCCGACGCTGCCACCACATCCGATAGCCCCGCACGACGATCGTGATCAACCCAATGGCTGTGAGCGCCAACAGAATTTGGTTGACGATGCCGAACAGGATGCCCATGTGGGCGCCGATGGCCCAGTCGGTCAGCTTGGCGAGGAATGGCCAGTCGGCAAAGTTCACCCGGTCGGTAATCGCTCCGGTGTCAGGGTCGACCGAAATGGCGTCGTATCGGGTCGGCCAGTCTCGCTTGTTCTCCTCGACCCGCCATCCTTGCCCAGGCTCGGCCGGGGGATACATCCACATCGGGCCGCGCAACCCGGCCTGCTCGGCGGTGCGCAGTGCGGTGTCGGCACCGTAGCGCGCTATGTCTTCCTCGGCCGTGCCGGTCGAGCCACCGTGCTGGTGATGCCCACCATCGTCGGGGGCCGATCCAGTCGCGGCGGCGATCGTGGTGTCGACTGCCGGTGCAGTCATGGCGAAGTGTTCCTGAATGAGGTTCACCGACTGACCGCCATAGCGCGACCAGGTCACCCCGGTAACCGATAAGCCCAGCAGCGCAACGACAATCCACACGCCGACGGCGCCATGCCAGGACACCGTGCGGCGCCGATCCTTCGTTGTGCGATCGGGCAGGGCGAGGCGGCGCAGTTTCTTGGTGTCCTTGCGGCGGATGTACCACAGCACCAAACCGGCGAGCGAGATGATCCACAACCAACTGGCGGCGAGCTCGCTGTAGTTGCGCCCGATGGCGCCCAGATGCAAGGTGCGGTGCAGTTCGTCGAACCATGCCCGCACCGGCATCCACTGGCCGAATGTCGTTAGCGCACCGCGTACTTCACCGGTGTAGGGGTCGACGAAGACGGTTCGGCCATAATCGGGCGGCACGTCATCCACTGCCAGGTTGACCTGCGTCGTCTCGTCGGGTGCGGCCGGTGGACGGATGCTCTCGACGGTGCCTTCGGGATGAGCCGCCCGCGCCGCGTTGAGCTGCTCAGCGAGCGGCACCCGATGCTCGCCGACCCGCTCGACGGTCAACTCGTGTCGGAAGACCATCGTGTCGATTTGGGGGACAAGGGCGTACAGCAGGCCGGTGATCGCCGCGACGAGGATGAAGGGGCCGATGAAGATCCCGGCGTAGAAGTGCATTCGCAGTAGTAGCGGTCGCATTCCGCGGAGCCGCTGGTCGTCTGGTGTCGTCGTCATGACGGATGTGCCTTCGCTTCATTGGCTTGTGCCCGATGCCGCGTTGCGGCGAACTGGGCGGGATGCGCTCATGCGAGCGTGCGATGTGGACGGCAGCCACCTCGAAGTGGCTGCCTGTCAGGGGGAAAGCGGTGCGCTAGGCGCCGAGCACGGAGCGCCTCGGCGGCGCCCGCATCCCCAAGCCGGCGCGAAGCAGCACCGGTTGAACGACAACGACATTCGAGTACCGATGCACCGACGCGGCCGCGGGCACCAGCCCTGAGGTGGCGAACAGCCGTAGCCAGGACAGCACCGATGAGCAGACCAGAAAGAGGTATTCCACCGCGCCGATCAGCAGGCCGAGTGCGACCGCGGCGATGGCGTGCAGGGCGAGCATCCGAAGAGGGTTCGCCAGCGCCGACCCGACGTGGTGATGAGTCCCGATCGCGGTCAGCGTGACGTGTCCGAGAGCTTGGCCCGCGCTCAGTGCGGCGATGATCAGTGCCAGTCGCGCATGGCGACCTTCGAGGTTGATCACGCCGACGCCGGCGCCCACCGTCGCGCACACGATGATCAGTGCCATCAGTGCCGAACCCATCGGCAGGCCGCCGCCCCCGCTCGCATGGGCGAGCACCGTCACCAGCGCCGAGCACGCCCCCACCAGTCCGCCGCGGAGCATGGCCGCGCGCGAAGAGGGCCTACTCACGCGCCGAACCTTACCGGTCGTGCTACTACGCGACGGAGGCACTAGACACCTCATACTTACGCGCGTAACCTCACGGGCGCAACGGCCGTGTTCTTTCCAGTGGAGGGCTACCAGCGATGTCCGGCAGCTCGTCGACCGCGAGACCTTTGGGACGCGGGGCCGTTCGCCCCAATCGTCGGCGCGGCCAAGTTCGGCATGCGGTCAGATCTTTCCCGTGCTTCTTGAGCACTGGGTCACCAACAATTGAGGCATCGTGCGACTCCGGTCTCGGAGTGGCTCGGCGAAAGGAAGAAGGACGTGACTAGCACCATCGAGGGGATCATTCCGGTCTTCAACCCGTCCACCGAGGAGCAGATCGCCGAGGTCGTCGATTCTGACCAGGCGACCGTCGACGCGGCAGTGGCCCGGGCCCGCGAGACCTTCGAGTCGGGCGTCTGGCGCAAGCTGCCCGCTGCGAAACGCGCCGACGTGCTCTTCCGCGCTGCCGCGATCATCAAGGAGCGCACCGACGAGCTCGCTGAGATCGAGGGCCGCGACAACGGCATGAACGTGGCGGCCGCGCGACACATCATCACGGTGGCAAACGGAATTCTGACGTACTACGCCGGCTGGGTCGGCAAGATCCACGGCGAATCGAGCAACGTGGTGTCGGAGGTCATCGAAGGAAGCGGCATCTACGACACCCTGCACAACTTCACCCAGCTCGAGCCCATCGGAGTCGTCGGCCTCATCATCCCCTGGAACGGGCCGTTCTTCGTCGCGATGCTCAAGGTCGCGCCCGCCCTCGCAGCGGGCTGCAGCGCCGTGCTCAAGCCCGCCGAAGAGACGCCGCTGACCGCGCTGAAGCTCGAAGAGATCTTCCGCGAGGCCGGTCTGCCTGACGGCGTGCTGAACGTGATCACCGGCTACGGCGAGACCGCAGGTGCCGCACTCACCGCCCATCCCGACGTCGACAAGATCTCATTCACCGGGTCCACCGAGGTCGGAAAGCTGATCGTCAAGGCGGCCGCGGGCAACCTCAAGCGCTTGACCCTCGAGCTCGGCGGCAAGTCACCGCTGATCATCTTCGACGACGCCAATCTCGACAAGGCGATCATGATGGGCGGCATGGGCCTGCTGGCCGGCTCGGGGCAGAACTGCTGCTGCACGTCGCGCATCTACGTCCAGCGCGGCATCTACGACCAGGTCGTCGATGGCCTCGCCAACTTGGCCAAGGTGATCCCGATGGGCGGCAGCGCGGATCCCAACTCCGTCATCGGACCGCTGATCAGCGAGAAGCAGCGCCAGCGCGTGCAAGGGATCGTGAGCGACGGCGTGGCCGGCGGCGCGCAGGTGGTGACCGGCGGCAAGGCGATGGACCGCGAGGGCTACTTCTATGAAGCAACCATCATGACCAACACCACACCCGACATGCGGCTCATCCGCGAGGAGATCTTCGGGCCGGTCGGTTCTGTCATCCCGTTCGACGAGGAGGAGGAGGCGCTCGCCGCCGCCAACGACACCGAGTACGGTCTCGCCGCGGCCTTCTGGACCCAGAACCTCAGCCGCGCCCATCGCTTCGCGAACGAGCTTCGCGCAGGCCAAATCTGGGTGAACTGTGCAATCGCGATGGACCCCGCGATGCCGATCTCCGGCCACAAGCAGTCGGGTTGGGGTAGCGAGCGTGGCCGAAAGGGCATCGAAGAGTACTTCAGCACCAAGGCGGTCTACATCAACCACTGATCGGGCGATCAACTGCTGAAGATTCTGACAGCGCTTCCGCGCAAGGGTTTCGTACTGTCGAATTGTGGATCACAACGACAAGGCCAAGCGCTTCAACGAACTTCACGTCAAGGGTGCGCCGCTGGTTCTGTTCAACGCCTGGGATGCCGGCAGCGCCAAGGCGATCGCCGACGCTGGCGCGGAAGCGATTGCGACGAGCAGTTGGTCGGTCGCCGAGGCGCAAGGATATCGGGACGGCGAGGACATTCCCGTCGGACTCGTCGAGTTGATCATCGAACGCATCGCAGCGTCGGTCGAGCTTCCGGTCAGCGCTGACTTCGAGGGCGGATACACCGAGGATGTTGATCAACTGGCGCACAACATCTCCCGCCTGTTGAAGCTGGGTATCGTCGGCATCAACTTCGAGGACCGCGTCGTACGAGGATCCGGCTTGTACAGCGTCGACCGACAGGCGTCCCGCATCGCGGCGGTTCGGCAAACGGCCCAGGAACAGGGTGTTCCGCTGTTCATCAACGCGCGCACCGACTTGTTCCTCGGACAGGGCAATGAGCCTGAGTCCGTCATCGCCGAGGCCCTCGATCGCGCCAAGGAGTACGCAGCCGCCGGAGCATCCGGATTCTTCATCCCAGGGCTTCAGGAGCACGCTCTGATCGCGAAGATCTGCGAAGCAGCCCCGCTGCCGGTCAACGTGATGGTGATGGACGGCGTGCCACCCCATGACCGGCTGACCGAACTCGGCGTCGCACGAATCAGTTACGGCCCCATCCCGTACCTCAATGCGATGGCCGCGCTCGGTGAGAAAGCCGCGAAGGTGTACTCCTGATGTCGGTCGAAGCGACGCTGTTCGGAAGCGAAGGCGCCTTCGACGCGCCCGAGCTGCACACCGACGCGTTCGCGGCGGCCACCGAGTACTGGTTGGACGACGAGTCATGGATCACTCACGTGCCCGGATTCGTCTCGGGCCACGAAGAATTCATGCGGCAACTGAGCGAGCTGCACGGCTGGGAGCAGCGCAGCCGGTGGATGTACGACAGAGTCGTCGACGAGCCACGCCTCACCAACGAGTTTCGCGAGCTGGCGAAGGCTCCACCCATGCTCGTCGCCATTGCCTCCGCGTTGAGCGATTTTTGCGGAGTCCGCTACGACGGGGTCTGGATGAACTGGTACCGGGACAATCAAGACAGCACCAGCTGGCACGCGGACCGTCCCGCCAACCAACCCGTCACCGCTGCCGTTCCGGTGGTGAGTTTGGGTGCGGCGCGGCGGTTTTTGATTCGACCGGCACACGGTGGAAAGAGCACCGCGTTCAGTCCGCAAGGCGGAGACGTACTCATCATGCGCGGCCGCTGCCAACGCGACTGGCGGCACAGCGTGCCCAAGCAACAAGCGCAAGCCGGCGCACGGATGAGCCTGAACTTCAGCAGCAGCGAGCAGGTCGGCCCCTAGCTGTCATTACCTCAGCCCGACGGTGCGTTGAAACTCCGAAGGACTTCGGCCGTAGGCCTCCTTGAAGGCGGCGCTGAAGTGGCTGTGGCTCGAGAATCCGAGGTCGAGCGCCAGGTCGGTGACGTGCTCGTAGTCGCGCAGCAGATGGAGCGCGCGAGCCAGTCGAAGCCGGCGTTGGTAGCGCGACAGCGGCATCCCCACAACCCGGTGAAAGATGCCGGTCAGATAGACCGGTGACGCACCGACCTCATCGGCGATTTCGGAAAGCGTCCACCGGCGGCCGAGGTCGGACGACACCACGAGCTTCGCCTTGTCCACCATCTTCTGCGAGTGGCCAGGTTTGCCAAGGGCTTGTGAGCGACGTTCACCCAGTACGCCGCGAATGAGCGTGAGCGTCAACGTTTCTGCTTCGAGCGCATTCATTCGGCCCGTGTCGAGACCGTGTCGGAGCGTCGCCACTTGGGCTTGGCTTTGCGGGCCGATGGGCAACCGCAGCGGCTTGAAGATCGCGCGGTCTGGCCTGCGAAGGTGCTCGCCTGGCGTCATTTCGAGAAGCGTGGGTGTGTCGACTCCGATCGAGAGCGCGGCGTCCCCGCCTTCAATGGGATGGCTTACTCGATAGTGCTCGTGACCGTTGAGGAAGGCGACGTGGTTGGGTTCGGTGACCGAGTGCGCGTGACCAACGTGGTGGACGTATATGCCGCGGTACGGGAATACCAGATGCGTCGAATCGACGGTCTCTTCTTCGCTTTCATGGCGAGTACGGCCACGGCAAACGACGTCCCACACCGCGACGGTACTCGTGACGGCCATTGGGCGAGCGATGAGCTCGCCTCCCTCAGATTGCTGCATGGTTCACCATCCCAACCAACACTAGAACCACGGTCTGACGGTTTTGCATCCCGAAGGTGGATGCCACGGCGAAACGGCCCCCGAACCTTCGGGGGCCGTTCTTGCTCAGGTGCAACCGGACTCGGGCAGCCCGATCAGCACTTCAATCCGACGTGGACGGTCGTGATGCGCTGGAGGTTCGGCACATCCGTGAGCGGATTGGCGGTGGGCGCTTGGCTGCTCACGATGGAGCGCACCGAAGTCACCGAGCACTGGTCCATGGGTCCGCTACCGACTTTGTTCACGATGACCCGGTTGCCGTTGGCTTGTAGTCGGGCGATCGTATCGGTTGCGTTTCCGCCCGAAGGGGCAGCGTTCGCGATTCCTGCTCCGAGCGTGATTGCCGCCACCGCACCCGCGGCGAGGACTGCCGTGGACATGGACATCTTGTGAAGCTTCATCGTGTTCTCCAAATTTTTGTGGTTACCAAAACGGTTGTGACACTTGAATAATAATGCTGGACAAATATCCATCGCAATGAATTCATATGTGGCACAAAGAATATGGGCGTTTAGGCGATACGCATCGCCATGTCGTTGATCGACTCGGGCTCGATCCGCAGCGGAATCGCACTGGCGATGTCGTAAAAGACTCCTATGACTTCGATTTCGCCTCGCCGATGGCGACCGGCCACCAACGGGTGGCGGGTCAACGCTTCGACCTGGGTCGCGACGTTGACCATCCCAAGTTGATCGACGGCACCGAAGCCGGCAGTTGCAGCTTCCCTGGCGATGGGATGTCGCCCTTCGTCGTAGGCCACGACGGCAGATTGCCCATGCGCGAGCCAGGAGTGCAGGGAGTGTTCCGCCATGCTGCCTGGATCATGGTCTGCGAGCAGGGCGTTCATCGCACCACAGCTGGAGTGTCCGCACACCACGATGGACGAGACGTGCAGCTTGTCCACTGCGAATGCGATCGCCGCTTCGATCGACGCATCCCGTTGCGCTGCCGGCACCAGGTTCCCGACGTTGCGCACCGTGAACAAGTCCCCTGGCCCGCTGCTGGTGATGAGGTTGGGTATGACTCGAGAGTCGGTGCAGGTGATGAACAAGGTTTCCGGGCGTTGCGCATGGGCCAGCCGCTCCATGTGCGGACGAAGATGGGGCGCCGTCCTTCGCTGATAGATCGCTAGCCCGTTGACGACCGATGGCGAGGACGCACCCGTGACGGGATGGCCATCCTGCTGGGCGTGCTGCCATGAACTCCACGGCCTCACCCCGGACCTGGCGTCGACCCCGTGGAGTTCGCGGACCGGCGGACCCTCGAGCGCGCTGTCCAAGTGGACCGAGCCGAGCTGGCGTACCTCGACCGTTCCCCCCGACGCGCAGTGCTGGCGGCGCCAATCGTCGATCGCTTCGTGGGCAGCGCGGTCGATGAAGTCGACGGACAGCTCCAGCGTGGTGTTCGTGCCAGCGGGAATGGTTGCCAACACACTGGTCAGTCGAGGCAACGACAAGAAGCTGCATGAGCCCTCGATGACGACGCGCCAGTTGTCTGCATCGACGGGTTCGGCCACGATGTGCGTCCGGACCACACGCCACACCGTCATCGCGATCGACAGCGCCAAGCCGATGAGCACACCTTCGAGCAGGTTGAGGAACACCACGCTGACGAGCGTCACCGCGTAGACGGCGAGGTCGCCCGACTTGCGAGCGGTCTCGATGTGGGCACGCTTCACCAGCTGCACACCGATCATGATCAGCAGGCCCGCCAGCGCCGCCATCGGAATCATTTCGGCCAGCCCGGCGAATGGCAGCGCGAATATCAGCACCCAAACTCCGTGCAGCATTGCCGATGCGCGCGTCTTCGCGCCCGCGGTCACGTTCGTCGAGCTACGCACGATCACACCCGTGACGGGCAGCCCGCCGAGTGTGCCCGAGGCGATGTTGGCGGCGCCCTGACCAATGAGCTCGCGGTCGAAGTTGGTGCGGGGACCGTTCTGCATCCGGTCGACCGAAACGGCGGACAGCAGACTCTCCACGCTCGCGATCAGCGCAACGGTGAGTACACCGACCACAAAGGCACCCCAATTCCCGTCGGGAAGACCAGGCAGCGCGACCGCGTCCAACAGCGACCCGTCCAAGCGAACGCGTTCGACGGTGAATGGGAATGCCAGCGAAACGAGGGTGGCCGCGACGATTGCGACCAGCGGTCCTGGGATCTTGCCGACGGCGCCTGGGACCCTACGCCAGCTGATCATGATGGCGATCACCATCAGGCCAAGCAGCAATCCTGGTCCGTGCGCGTCGAGCAGCTGACCGGGCAACTCGCTCACGTTCTGCCAGGCCGAACTCTTGGAGTCGCCCCCAAGCAGCACGTGCACCTGCTGCAGCGCGATCGTGATCCCGATACCCGCCAACATCGCGTGCACCACCACCGGCGATATCGCTAGCGCAGCCCTGGCCACCCGGGACATGCCAAGGAGCATCTGGAGTACGCCGGCGGCGAGGGTGATGGCGCACGTCACCTTCCATCCGAACTGCTCGATCAACCCCGCCACCACCACCGTCAGGCCCGCGGCGGGACCGCTGACCTGCAATGGAGAGCCTCCAACCGCGCCTGCGACGATGCCGCCGACCACCGCCGCGATCAGCCCGGCGAGCGGGGGAGCGTCAGAGGCGATCGCGATGCCCAACGACAGTGGCAAGGCCACCAGGAAGACCACCAACGACGCAGGCAGGTCGTAGCGCAGTAACGTGCCCGACCGTTGCGACAAGGGATGAAACATTCTCGAACTCCTGACGCTGGCGACCGCCGACGGCAAGTGGCCGCGGCGTCGTATCCGAAAAAGATTGCAGGGCAGCGGCGTACGTCGATGTAGCGGCCAATTCCCAAGTGCGAGCGTAGGTATCGACAAAAGTGATGGTCAAGCGCAATGGGCTAACGCATAGAGTTTGCAAATCATGTATCGAGGATCACAGCGTGCGCGCGTGCGTTCCTTGCCGCTTCGCACTGACGCACCCGAAATGGCTTGCTGCTGAGGTAGTTATGCCTACCGAATCTGCCACGGTTTGCAGTGGACGCCTGTCGTGTTCGGCGCGCACTCTCTGAGAATTGGATATGAACTCCGTGACAGTTACCTTCGGGATCCGGACAATCGAGGCATGACGACGATGTCCGTTAATCCTCGGTCCCGGCAACCACGGCCGGCGACACTCGGCCAACTACCTCCGATGCGCAGGAGCGATGGAACGCCGATCCGGGTCTTGCTCGTGGACGACGAACGTGCGCTGACCAATCTGATCAAGATGGCGCTGCGATACGAGGGCTGGGTCGTAGAAGTCGCGCACGACGGCCGCGAGGCCATCGAGAAGTTCACCTCGACCGAACCCGACGTCGTGGTGCTCGACATCTTGCTGCCCGACCTCGACGGTTTGCAGATCCTGCAGCGGTTGCGCCTGGAGGCCAAGTCCACACCGGTGCTCTTCCTGACCGCCCGTGACTCCGTCAGCGACCGCGTCACCGGGCTCACCGCGGGCGCGGACGACTACATGACCAAGCCATTTAGCCTGGAAGAGCTCGTCGCACGGTTGCGCGGACTGCTTCGGCGCGTGGGCGACATGGACTCGCTCGGAAACGAGACATTCCTCGTCGGAGACCTCTTGCTTGACGAGGCCAGTCACGACGTCACTCGTGGTGGTGAGCGCATCGAATTGACGGCCACGGAGTTCGAATTGCTTCGCTATCTGATGCGCAATCCGCGGCGGGCCTTGAGTCGGGAAGAGATCCTCGAACGCGTGTGGAACTACTCGTTCGGCGGCCGTACCAGCATCGTCGACCTCTACATCTCGTATTTGCGCAAGAAGATCGACGCAGGTCGTCGACCCATGATCCGCACAATCCGTGGCGTCGGGTATCAGCTCCGACCCGCGCAGTGAGGCGCCAACGACGGGTTCCGTGGTGGCGGCCGAGGACGCTCAGTAGACAGCTGACGTGGGGCGTCTCGCTGCTGGTCGCCACGCTGGTGCTGGTTGTCGGTGCGCTGTCGGTGGTCAGCATGCGCGCGTACGTGACCGCGATGAGCGACTACGAGCTAGAGCATTCGTTGATCGCGTTCAAGCACTCGCTGACCAAACTCGGCAAGTCCGCCGCGACCGGCACCTCGGACGACCGGGCGCTCACCGCGTTCACCGGGCAGGCCCCAGGGACGGTCATTGCCGTCATGACCGGAGACCGGGTGCTTCGCGCGGCGACCTTCGACGACGACGGACCGCGTGAGGCGCCGCCCGAGGCGGTCGCAGCCCTGGAGTCGCTGTCGTGGACCGACGCGGCTCCGCGCTCCGTGGACTTCGGTCAGCTCGGCGACTACCGCGTGGCGAGCGTCGACGGCGGCAACGGCACGCAGTTGGTCTCGGCGGTGACGTTGAAGAGCGCGTATCAGGCGATCACCAACAAGACCCTGGCCGTCGCCGTCATCGCAGCGTGCGCCGCGGCGCTGGCCGCGCTGGGCACGGCGTTTCTGGTCCGTCAGGCGCTTCGCCCGCTGCGGCGGGTGGCCGCCACCGCCGCCAAGGCGGCGCGGTTGCCGATCCTTGGCGAGGAACACCGAATAACCGCTCGGGTGCGACGGGCCGACACCGATCCGGACAACGAGGTCGGCATCGTCGGGGAGACGTTGAATCGACTGCTCGCCAACGTGGATGCCGCGCTCGCTGCCCGAGCGGAATCCGATCGCAGAATGCGCCGCTTTCTCACTGACGCCAGTCACGAACTGCGCACCCCGCTGGCGGCGATCCAGGGCTATGCCGAACTGACCCGGCAGGACGGCGCGGCCTTGCCCGAGACCACCGAGTACGCGTTGGCTCGCATCGAGTCCGAGTCGCGCCGGATGAGCACCCTGGTCGAGGACATGCTGCTGCTGTCCCGCCTCGACGAGGGGCAGGGCCTCGAGTTCGAGCGCGTCGAACTGTGCGAGTTGGTAGCCGATGCGGTGAACGACGTCGGCGTGACCGCTTCCGACCTTCGCTTCCTGGCCGAACTTCCGGACGATCCGGTATGGGTCCTGGGGGACCGGGCCCGCCTGCACCAAGTGGTGAGCAATCTGCTGACCAACGCCCGCATGCACACGTCGGCGGGGGTGAGCGTCACGACGACGGTCCGCGAGTCTGATCGATGGGTCGAACTGTCCGTCGTCGACGACGGACCCGGCGTCGAACCCGAGATCATGGCGGACGTGTTCGGCCGCTTCGTACGTGCTGACAAGGCGAGGTCGCGCGACCTGAACAGCTCCGGGCTGGGGCTGGCGATCGTGGCGTCCATAACCGAAGCCCACGGAGGTTCGGTCACGGCCGAATCTCGGCCGGGCCGTACCGAGTTCCGTGTCCGACTGCCTGCTGTGGACGATCAGTAAGCACACGGATCGGTCCGATATTCCCGAAACACATTCGGGGTCAATCATATTGGTCGCAGGTCGATATGCGTTCGATATGAGTTCCTCGTCTGGTGCACGGTTCGCCAATAGATTGGAGTCAAGCGAATCAAGCACTGAGAGGGAGTCAAAAATGTTCAATACCAGCAACTTACGCGTCCCTGCGGGCCGAAATCGATGGCGGGCCGGAGCCGTCCTCGCGACGGGCGCAGGGCTGTTCGCAAGCTCGTTACTCGCCACACCGACTGCGGCTTGGGCGACGCCCACCGGGGGATCGTCAGTCGATTCGGTAGTCCAGCAGCTGGAAGCCGAGGGTTACACGGTGCGACTGAACGGCGTCAGTAAGCCGTCGCCGCGGTGCACTGTCACCAGCGTGCACGGACTCAACGACTCGAACGTCGATGCCGCCGGTCGGCTGATCGATCCGGCGCAGTTCACGGTTGCCTACGTCGACGTGACATGCCCGTCGGATCACAACGGCTGAGGCGTCAGTCCTTGTCGATCTTGACTCCGGCCGGGGTTAGCACATACCAGTTCGCCCCGTAACTGTTCTCGCCCTGGCCTTTGGTGGTGCCCGGACCCTCGTCGTCGTCGTAGTAGTACAGCGGGTGGCCGTTGTAGGTGAGTTGCGTCGTGCCGTCGGTGCGGGGCGAGGTCGACAGCATCGCGGCATTCACCCCGGCCCCGGCGACTGGCGCGCCGGCCGTGGTCAGCGGCGGCCACTTCGTCGCGCACGGTCCGGCGCACGTCGAGGTGGCGCCGGTGTCCGCGACGAAGAGATACAACGCGCGACCGTGGTCGTCGGTGAGGATGGTGCCCAAGGGGTTCTGCGCGGCCATGACGTGGGCCGGCCCAGTGGCCTTGGCCGTGGTGGATTCCGCAGGGGTGGTGGTTGGCTTCTGATTGCAGGCGCTGACGAGCAGCAGCCCGAATGCGCACACGGCCAGCGGCAGGTTTCTATTCATGGGCAGCATCCTCACGATCGGGTGAGCTCGCCCGCGGCGAGCATGGGCTTGCATCAGTGACACGTTGCGTCCGTCCCGGCGGTTCAAAGGCCCGTGACACCCAGGATTCCGGCAATGCTGTCCGCCTGAATTAGGGTTCCCGAAATTCATTTGGCCGGTGCCCAAAACTATTGATAGCGTTGGCAATTCGATCCGCTGGAGTTGCGAGTCCGCGGTTGCGGCGGCTAAGCTTCCATCAGCGAAGGGGAGTAGCCCCCAATCGGGTAGTCGACATACTGGCCACAACATGGCCCGGTTACCCGGACCGGCACAGCAGCCGGTGGGCGAGACCTTCGGCCGCAGTGACCGTTTCGGTTGCCGGCCGGAGGCAGGAATGTCCCCGATCGGCAGCCACCGAATCAAGGAGTCAAGGGTGCTCGCCGCTCTGCTGCTCAGTTTCGCCGTCATCTTCGTCGCCGAGATGGGTGACAAGACCCAGCTCGTGGCGATGATGTTTGCGCTGCGCTACCGCTGGTGGGTGGTGCTCGCTGCGATCACGGCCGCCACCACCGCGGTACACGTGCTCTCAGTCGCCATCGGCCACTATCTGGGCGCCGCGTTGCCAACCCACCTGCTTGGCCTGATCGCCGGCGCGATGTTCATCTTCTTCGGGTTGTGGACGTTGCGAGGCGACAAGCTCACCGACGAGGAGGCGAGTCGCACCGAGAAAGCCACCGCGCCCGCGTTCTTCGTGGTCTTCTCCGCGTTCCTGCTTGCCGAACTCGGTGACAAGACGATGCTCGCGACCATCACCTTGGCCGCCGATCACGACTGGGTGGGCGTGTGGATCGGATCGACCATCGGCATGGTGGTCGCCGACGGGCTCGCGATCGTGGTCGGGGCGGTCTTGGGCAAGCACCTGCCCGAGCGCCTCATTCAGCTCGGCGCGGCGGCGTTGTTCCTGCTCTTCGGCGTCTACATGCTGGTCGAGAACATCTTCCCGACGGCGCACATCGCGGTGATCGCCGCAAGCGCGGTGGGCGCCGTCGCACTGACCGCGGTGGGCCTGTGGGCGCTGCCGGAACGGTTGCGCCCCGCCGTCCTGAACACTTCGCCAGAGTTGAAAGACCAAGGCGTCGAAGAGGAATCGATCCGACCCAAGTCCTGAACCCGGGCTAGCAGCGGTAGATGCGCTCGGCGTTGGCTGCGAAGAGCTTGTCGCGCGCTTCGTCGTCGAGGCCTTCGGTGACGACCGAGTAGGACGTAAAGAGTTCGTCGAAGCTGCCGTGCATCCCGTCGACGGGGAAGTTGCTCGCGAACAGGCAACGGTCGACACCGAAGGCCTCGATGGCGTACTCGAGCCAGGGCGCCAGCGCATCGACGGCCATCGACCGCAGTGGCATCGCCAGGCCGGAGAGCTTGCACTGCACGTTGTCGCCAAGTCCGGCGAGGGCGTCGATGCCCGCCGTCCACAACGCCCGTTCGTCGTCGGAGTCGTTGCGTGGCCAGCCCGCGTGTTCGATGACGACGACGAGATCGCCGTGCGCCTCAAGCCCCCTGGCGACGGCCACCAGCTGGTCGGGGTGGTTCATCACCTCGAACAAGAGGTCGCGCTCCTGCAGGGCGCGAAGCACCTCCGCGTGCGGAAGGTGGCCCTCGGGACCCCCCATCGGTCGGACGCCCCGCAAGCGCGGCGCAGCAAGCTGTTTGTCGAGCAGGGCCACGGCCTCGGCCACCGTGTCGGTAAGGGGTAGACCGCCGACGATGGCGTCGGGGTGGCCTTCGACGTCCGCCCGCCGGTCGAGTTCGAGCGTCTCGTCGACCGAGTACCCGCCGGTGGCCGCGGCGACGTTGACCAGCTTCTCGACGTTCCAGCCCTCGGACTCGGCCAGATAGGTGGGGAGGTCGAAATTGCGCGACATCCCGGACACGTCGCCCATGTTCAGCTCATCTTGCGCCGCGGAGAGGTACGGGTACCAGTCGGTGCGCGCTGGATCCCACAGGTGGACATGGGCGTCAACAATTCGGGTGGGCCGATGCGGCGCTTTGGCCTGGATCGTCGTCATCGGGGTTGTACGACCTCTCTGAGCGCGTCGTCGAACCAGCTGGGCACCGCGGGGCCCCCGAAGCTGATGCTGCCGATGGGCCGTGGGTGGCTGCGCAGCCCGAACCAGCCAGCGCCCGTGACCAATTCGGCACCTGCCAGACCGGTGGCCTCCTGGCTGCACACCAGGTGGGCGACCAGTTCGGCTGGCCCGCGGAAATCGGACCAGTCGGACTCGGTGCTCACGGCGAAGGGCATGACCAGGTCGCCGGTGGCCTTCCGGCCCGCTCTGGCCAGCTGGGCGCAGGCCTGCGCCCGGCTGCGTCCGCCCGCGGTAGTGGCGTCGGTGACCGTCACGAGGCGCACAGGGCGGCCGCTGTTCGTGACGAATTCAGCGGTGGCCCTAGCCCATTGAGCGTCCGAGTCGATTCGTTCCACGATGCCGTCGTGCTCGGCAAGGATGCGCTCCCAACCGTCGCCTGCCGCGGCGGCACTCCCCGCCCCGGCGACCACCACGGCGTCGAGGGCGTCGACGTCGGCCAGAGCCGCGGGGGACTCGACGAGGTGGCACGCCACCCCGCGGCCCTCGAGGGCACCGACGATGGCCTTCACCACCTCTGGCCGGTCGGAGTAGACCGCGCATGACCGCACCGTGGTGGCGGGGAGCTCGTCGGTCGGTGGCGAGTCGAACAGCGCTCCGAAGCGGGCGTTGCTGCCGCCTCCACTGACCTGGTTGGCTTCCGCCCGCGTCAGGGCGATGGCGTTCGCGGCCTCCATCACGTGCGCCGCCGACGGCACGTCGTCGCTGCGCACCACCTCGATCAGCCGGGGCTCGTCGATCACCGATACCTCGGACCCTCCGGCGAACAGCACCCGCCCGTGGCACGTATCGAAGGCGTCGCCGGTCAGGTGGGCACCCAACGGGCCGAGGTGTTCCGGAGCGGGCATCGAGCCCAGTGACAGCCCGCCGGTGGCGTTGGTCGGCTGCGTGCGGCCCAGCGCGGCGGTCACCATGCGGGTCGCGGCGATTGGCGAGATGGCGTTGATGACCACGCCCGCAGGAGCGTGCCGACCCAGCTGCCAGGTGAGGGCGGCCACGGCGCGCTTGGCGCAGCCGTAGGCGCCTGCGTCGGCCGCTCGCCAGCCCGACCCGGAAGTGACGCCGAGGATGTGACCGCGTCCGGCCGCCGCCATCAGCGGCAGGGCGGCGCCCAACACATTGCGGTAGCCGTCGAGGTGGACCGCGAGCACGCTGAGCCAGTCGTCGGCGCTGCCCTTGGCGAAGCTGGTGGGACGGCTGATACCCGCGACGTTGACCACGGCGTCCAGCCCCCCGAATTCGTCTGCGAGCCCGCCGAACAACTCGTGTACGCCCGCTTCGTCGGTGACCGACACCGCCGACGCCCGCGCCGCGCCACCGGCGGCGACGATGCGACCTGCGGTGGTCTGCTCGGGTTGGGCGAGTTGCTCGGAGCCGTCGACGGAGACCAACGGATCGACCGTGACGACGAATGCGCCTGTGCGGCCGATGGATTCGGCGATCGCGGCTCCGATCCCGCCGCCGCCCCCGGTGACGACGACGACGCGCTGCCGCTCGCTCATGTCAGGTCCAACCCTTCGAGTTCGCCTGACGCGAGCCAACTCTCGAGTAACTCGCGGTAGCCGAAGAAGTCCCCGAAGCCGCGTCCCCAGTTGGTGTCGCGTGCCCTGATACTGCCGGGATCGCCCTCGTTGTTGAGTCGCGACGGCGTGCAGGCCGACATCACGGCGCTGGGGTCGACGAAGGTGTCGACGATCTGCTGGATCCAGTCGGCCTCGGCGGCGGCGTTCACGTCGAACACCGCTCCGCCCTGCTTCTCGAGCAGCGTCACCACACCGGCGACGAACTCGGCCCCGAACACCGCGAGCTGGGTGTAGTTGACGGTGACGACCGACTGTTGCCCCGGCGCGGGCATCACGAACATGTTGGGGAAGCCGCGGCTCATCATGCCGAACAGGCTGGCCGCGCCGTCGGCCCATTTCTCGGCGAGCGAGACGCCGTCCCGGCCCACGATGTCGTGGCCGACGCGGCGTTGCAGCGGCGTGACTTCGGCCTCGAAGCCGGTGCCGTAGACGATGAGGTCGACGTCGTACTGCTGCCCGCCGACCACCGGCCCACGCTCGGTGATCCGCTCGATGCCGGTCGGGCAGTCGACGAGCGTCACATTGGGGCGGTTGAACGCGCCGAAGTACTCGTCGTGGAAGCATGGCCGCTTGCAGAGGTAGCGGTAGTACGGCTTGAGCGCGGCGGCGACGTCGGGATCGTTGACGAGCTCATCGATGCGCCCCCGGTGTTCCTCCATGATTCCGAAGTCGAGTTCCTCGGCGGTCCGCATGAACTCGGCGATGCTCGCGCCCTTGACCCGAGGCGGGTTCTGGACCGCCGCGTAGTGCTGCGTCCAACCGTCTTCGGTGAGGTCGCCGTCGACCGGCCTACCCAGCATGATCGATTGGAAGTTGTCCATCCGCGCCTTCTGCCAGCCCGGAACCAGCCCATCGGCGAAGGACGGATCGGTCAGACGGTTTCCGCGCACCCCGATCGCCGACGGCGTGCGCTGGAACACGTAGACGTGCTTGGCCGCCTCGGCGAGCGGCGGCAGCGCCTGCAGCCCGCTGGCGCCCGTGCCGACCAGCGCGACGGCCTTGTCCGCCAGCCCGGTGAGCGGTTGCCCCGGTCCGCCGCCGGTGTACCCGTAGTCCCACCGCGCCGTGTGGAACGCCCGCCCTCCGAAGTCGTCCATGCCGGGGATGGCGGGCAACTTCATGAGGTTGAGGATGCCCACCGCCAGCACGTAGTAGCGGCAGGAGAGCTGGTCGCCCCGATCAGTGTGAACCTGCCACCGGCCGGCGTCGTCGTCCCACATCGTCCGGGTGACTCCGGTGTGGAACAGGGCGTCGGGGACGAGTTCGAAGCGGTCGGCGACCCGCTCTAGGTGTTGGCGGATCTCCTCGCCGAACGCGTAGCGCCGGGTGGGGATGTATTCGAGCTCTTCGAGCATCGGAAGGTATTGGTAGGACTCGACGTCGCACATGACGCCGGGGTAGCGATTCCAGTACCAGGTGCCACCCACGCCACCGGCCTGATCGACGATCCGGATGCGCTCGATGCCGGCCTTGCGCAGGTGAGCGCCCGCGAGGAGCCCCGCGATTCCGCCGCCGACGATCACCACGTCGGGATCGTCGGCGATGGGCTCGCGTTCTATGTACGGGGTGAAGGGGTCGGCCCGGTATCCGGCGACCAGTTCGTCGCGGGTCAGATCGCGGATGACCGCGCGCCCGGGAACGAGCCGCCGATCGCGCTCGGCGAGGTACTTGGCGTGTACCGCGTCGGGGTCGTAGGCCATGGATTTCCCTTCTGGCGGCAGCGCGGGGGATGTTACAAAAACTCTAGTGGGTGTCACCCACGGCGAACACGTGATCCTATGGAGTCGATCTTGCTATTTTTGTTAAGATAGCAACTACCGGTCGCCAATCGTAAGGTCCCTCGACGCCGAGGCAGAAGGGTGGGTCACGTTGGTCAGCCACGCGAACACGGTGCATTGGACGCCGCTCCCGGTCCCGTGGGCGGTGCAGGCCGTGGACCGGATTCCCAAACAGCGGTACTACGACCCCGAGTTCTACGCGCTCGAGAACGAGTTGTTCTGGCCGCGCGTATGGCAGATGGCGTGCCGCCTGGAGGAAATCCCGAAACCCGGCGACTTCGTCGAGTACGAGATTCTCGACCAGTCGATCATCGTGGTTCGCGTCGACGACGAGCATGTGCGCGCGTACTACAACGCTTGCAGGCACCGCGGCATGAAGCTCGTCGAGGGCCAGGGCTCGCGCCGCAGCTTCGTCTGCCCGTTCCACGGTTGGTGCTGGGACCTCGAGGGCAAGAACACGTTCGTGTTGCGCGCCAAGGAGTTCGACGAAGGCAACCTCGAGGCGGCCGACCTCGCCCTGACACCCGTGCGGTGTGAGCTATGGGGTGCGTGCGCGTGGATCAATCTCGACAACGACGCACCACCGTTGCTCGACTGTCTTGAGCCGTTCGCCTCTCGGCACGACGAATGGAAGGTCGGCGCGCTTCGGACCGAATGGTGGAAATCGTGTGTGCTTCCGGTGAATTGGAAGCTGGCCGCGGCGGCCTTCATGGAGGGCTACCACGTCCCGCAAACCCACCCGCAACTGCTGCCGTCGTCGTTCGGCCTGGAACCGTCCTCCGTGAACCCGCTCATCGCGGCCAACCTTCACGTCATGCGGACGCTGGGCTCCGGCATGGGCGGCATGACGCACGAGAACGACATCCGCATTGCCGAAGGGCTGCAGCACATGTCGCTGCCGGACGATCCGGCCGAGGCGATGACGGTGTGGCGGGCTGCCGTCAACGATGCGGTCACCGCGTGGCACCGGGCCCGCGGTTGCGACTTTCCCGACCTGAACGACCTCGACCGTCGAAAGATGATTGACGCGATCAGGTTCGGCTTTCCGCATTACTTTCTGCTGCCGCAGTTCAGCAGCGCGTCGTCGTACCGGATCCGCCCACTGGGCCCCGAAGAGACGCTGTTCGAGATCTGGTCGTTGACCCGCTATCCGGATGACCAGTCGCAGGGCAGGCCCGTCGCGCCCGAGCCGATGGCGCCCGACGACCCCAGCTGGCCGACGATTCCGGCCCAGGACTTCTCCAACTTGCCGAAGCAGCAAAAAGGTCTGCACGCCAAGGGTTTCGAATTCATGCGGCTGTCAACGGAGATCGAGGGGCTGATCTCGAACTTCGAACGCGTCGTCGACGGCTTCCTGGCCGGATTGCCCTACGACCGGCTCGTCCCGGCAATACAGAAGACGAACTCCACCATCGACGTGCCGGTCGTGGACCTCGGGCTGACCGAACGAGTCCCGACGTGGTGACGTGGGACAAGTCCGTCGACCTCCTGATCGCGGGCAGTGGCGGCGGCGGATTGGTGGCCGCGCTGGCGGCGCTCGACGCCGGAATCGAACCGCTGATCGTCGAGAAGCAAGCCCTCGTCGGTGGGTCCACGGGATTGTCCGGCGGCATGGTGTGGCTGCCGAACAACCCGCTGATGCAGTCGGAAGGCATCGCGGATTCGCACGAGGACGGGCTGGCCTACTTCGACGACGTCATCGGCGACGTCGGTCCGGCCTCCTCGCCCGCGCGCCGCGAGATGTTCCTCAACGCAGGCGTCGAGATGATCAACTTCATGCTGCGCAAGGGCATTCGGATGGTGCGGTGCCCCGGCTGGAGTGACTATTACCCGAACAGCAAGGGCGGCAACGCAGCGGGCCGTTCGGTCGAGGGCGTCCCGTTCGACGCCGCCGTCCTTGGGGAGTGGAGCGACAAGGTCCAGCCGTCGATGGCCAAGAACTACGGGTTCGTGCTGAAGACCAACGAATTGCGCTCGGTGCAGTACTTCAACCGGTCGCCCCGCGCCTTCGCCGTCGCCACGCGAGTGTTTCTGCGCACCAGGGCTGCCCGACTCCGACGTCGCGAAATCCTCACCAACGGGGCGTCCTTCGTCGGTCAGATCCTGAAGGCTTTACTCGATTTGGGCAGAGGTGATCCCCGGGTGTGGACGAACACCGCGATGGACGAGCTCATCGTCGAAGACGGCCGGGTCGTCGGGGCGCGCGTCACCCGTGATGGTTCTGCGCTGAACGTCCAAGCGCGCAAGGGTGTCCTGCTGGCGGCGGGCGGTTTCGGCCACAACGCCGACATGCGGCGCCAGTACGGCGCCGACCAGCCCAATGAGGCGAAGTGGTCGATCGCCAACGCGGGGGACACCGGTGAGGTGCTGCAGACGGCCATGCGACTCGGCGCGAAGACCGATCTGCTGGACGAAGCCTGGTGGCTGCCCATGGCTTTCATCGCCGATCCGTCAGCCGCGTCGCTTGGCTCCGGGCGTCAGCGCCCTGGCGCCATATACGTCGACGGCACGGGCAAGCGCTTCTGCAACGAGTCCAACTCCTACGTCGAGGTCGGCAAGGCGATGTATGCCAACAAGGCCGTACCGTGCTGGCAGGTCTTCGACCAGGGGTACGTCAGCCGTTACGTGGTAGGCGCCAATCCCTTTGCGAAGCGCCGCGTGCCCGAGGCGCTGATCGAAAAGGGCGTCATCAAGCGCGGTGCCACGTTGGCCGAGCTCGCGGGCGAGATCGGCGTGCCCGCAGACGAATTGACGCAGACAGTCAACCGCTTCAACGAGTTCGCCGCCAAGGGCCTCGACCCCGACTTCGGACGCGGCCAGTCTGCCTACAACGACTGCCTCGGTGATCCGGGGTATCGGCCGAACGCCGCGCTCGGGCCGCTCGATCGCGCACCGTACTTCGCGACCAGGATCTTCCCCGGCGACGTCGGAACGTGCGGCGGCGTCATCACAAACGAGTACGCACAGGTGATCGACGAGCAGGACCAGGTGATTGACGGCTTGTACGCCACTGGAAACATCACCGCCACGGTGATGGGCCGCACCTATCTGGGCGCGGGTGGGAGCATCGCCAACACCACGATCTTCGGCTACGTGGCCGCCCGCCACGCCGCAGGTTTGCGTTGAGATGGCTCTGGTGGCCCTTTTGAACGTCAGGATTCGCCTTCGGTGAACCCGCGAGGCGTCAGCCCCGATTGCTTGAGTTCCGCCCGTCGCGCCTGAACGTCGGAGGCGGCGCCCACCATGTTGGTCAGGATGTGGCTGACTTGCAGGTGCACGCGCATGCCCATGAGTTCGTAGGCACGCTTGACGTTGCTCTTGACGGCCATCAGCGTGGTCAGCGGAACCTGAGCGAGCTTCTGGGCCATCTCCTCGACGGTGGCCTCGAGGTCGTCGCGCGGCACCACCTTGTTCAACAGCCCCCACTCCAGCGCCTCCTCGGCGGAAAGCGTTGGGGCCAAGAGCAACCAGTCCATCGTGCGATGCCAGTTCATCAGCAGCCACGGCTCGATCATCGTGTGGCCGCCCGGCTCGCCGAGGCTCTGCGCCAGCGGCATCTGGAAGTACGCATCCTCGGAAGCGACGCAGAAGTCCGTGAGCAGCCCGAGGTAGATCCCCCCGCCCATGCAGTAGCCGTGGATCTGCGAGATCGTCGGCTTCGGGAACTCCCACAGATACAGCGTCGGCCACAGGAACAGGTCGGCGGTGCCCTTGTACAAGTCCTCGAAGGTGTCCCCGAAGTCCGGATACGGGTTCTCGTCCGGGCCCCAGCGCGCAACGTGTCCGCCGCAGAAGCCCTTGCCGTTGGCCTTGAGAATCACGACCTTGATCTCCTTGTCGCGGTCGGCTTCCCGTAAGCAGGCGTCGACTTCCTGCACCAGGACGGCGTCCTTGGTATTGGCCTTGTCTGGGCGGTTGAGGATGATCCGCGCGATCGGAGGCTCGCGCTCGTAGATGATCGCTTCCAACGTCCGTCGCTCCATTGTCGTGTACTCCCTCTAGAGAATTGCGCCGCGGTCTTTGGCCGCCGAGATGTCGTCCCAGTCCAGGTCGAGTTCGAGCAGGATCTCCTCGGTGTGCTCCCCATACTCGGGAGCGCGCGCCGGCGCGGGTGGGGTCTCGTCGAATTGCACTGGTGCGGCCACGATCTGGTACTCGTTGCCCTCCGCATCCTGGTTGGGCACCACGTAACCGTTCGGCTTGACCTGTGGATCGTTGAGGGTCTCCTTGGGTGTCGCCAGGGCCGCCCAGACGCCGGGCTCGTCCTCGAGCACCGTGCGCCAGTGCTCCAGATCGTGCCCTGCGATGGCTGCGCCAACGAGCGCGGTGGCTTCGTCGGCGTTTGCGATCAGATTGCTCGATGGCACGAAGCGCGGGTCGGCGGCGAGGTCCGGGAGGCCGATCCGGCCGCAGAAACCCGCCCAGTAGCGATCGGGCTGCAGGAAGACCAATTGAATGAACCGACCGTCCCGCGTCTTGTACCGATTGACCAGCGGATTCATCGCCAAGCCGGGCGGCGCGCCAGGGATGCCGTCGATGTCGAACAGGTCCGCGACCGAGATCGACGGGGCGATGGCCCACATCGCCTGGGCCAGCAGTGACGAGTCGACGATCGAGGGCTCGCCGGTACGTTCCCGATGGAAGAGCGCGGCGCAGAGCCCACCGGCGAGGGTGATACCGCCCTGCAGGTCGCCGAACCCCGGGCCTTGCACGGCCGGGTGCTCGGTGCCGAACGGCGTCATCGTGTACGACACCCCTCCGCGGGACAGGTAGGTAGCCGCGTCGAACCCGCCCTTGTCGTGGTCGGGTCCACGCACGCCGGTGCCGGTGCCGCGCGCGATGATGATGTTCGGATTGAACGAACGAATGTCCTCGACCGTCAGCCGCGCCCGCTCTAGCGCACCGGGCAGCCAGTTGGTCAGGAACACGTCGGCACTGGCGATCAAGCGGCCGAAGTACTCCCGGCCGGTGTCGGACTTGACGTCGAGCGCGATGCTGCGCTTGCCGCGGTTTCCGATCTCCAGGATGAAGTCGACATGGGCCCGGGCGGCCGCCTTGGTGAACCCTCCGATGACCAGCGCTCGTCCGGGGTCGCCGCCGCGGACATCCTCGACCTTGATGACGTCGGCGCCCCAGTCGGCGAGCGCAGCGCCTGCCGCGGGCACGTAGGTCCACGACGCCAGCTCGATGACGCGTACACCGCTAAGCACCTCGGACATGTCAGTTCCCTTCTTGGTCCCTGTTGCGACTTTCACTTGCCAGGCCGGCGCCGACCGCTTCGAGATACCGGTCGGATCCGCCGAGATAGGCGCTCCACCCCAGCAAGCGTTTGACGTAGAGGTGAGCGTCGTGCTCCCAGGTGAATCCGATTCCACCGAAGACCTGGATCGCGGTATCGCCGACCGTGGCGAGCCTGCCCGCGAAGGCCTTGGCGCGCAACGCCGCAAGGTGTCGTTCCTCGGAGCTGGCGGAGTCCGCCGCCCACAACGCGTGGAGGACTCCGCTGCGCGCGAGTTCGACGGTTTCGTACATGTCGACGCACAGGTGTTGGATCGCCTGGAAACTTCCGATGGGCTGGCCGAATTGCTTGCGTACCTTCGCGTACTCGACGGTGAGGTCCAGCACCGCCTGCGCGGCACCGAGCGCGTCGGCGGCGTTGGCGATCAGCACGTCGTCGACCAACCCGGCGACCGCGTCCTCGGAGACTCGGACAATCCGTTGCGCCGGTGCGGCATCCAACTTGACGTCGAACAACTTCCGTGTCGGATCCACCTGCGGGCGGAAGGTCAGCGTCACCTCCTCCGACGCGGGATCGACGGTGAAAAGTCCCGCTCCGTCGGCATCTTCGGCGAGCACCAGCATCACGGTGGCAGCGGCGGCGTCTGGTAGGGCCGCGAGCTCACCGTGGACGACGACTCCGTCAGCCGTCCGCTGCGCGGTAGGTCGCGGCCCGGTCAACGGGCCGACCGCCGCGATCGTCGAACCGTCGGCGAGGCCCGCCAGCAACGCACCCGCGTCCTCGGCGCCGAAGCGAGTGAGGGCGCGCGGCGCGGCGACTGCACTCGACAGCCACGGGCCAGGGTGCAAAGCCGCCCCGAGTTGCTCCGCCACGATGCCTGCCTCGACCATCGTCATGCCCGCGCCGCCATGTCGCTCGTCGACGAGCACGCCCGTTGCGCCGAGTGCGGCAAGGCCGGACCACACCTCGTCGGTGGTGCCGGTTGAGTCGTCGAGTAATGGACGCACATGCACTGCCACACTTGCTTTTTCGGCGAGGAAGTGGCGAACGGTGTCCCGCAGGGCCGTCTGTTCGTCGGTCAGTTCGAGGTTCATGCGCGGTACCCTTTGCTCTTCGCGCGAGCGCTCATCGCGGCAACCCGAGCACTCGTACGGCCGTGATGCCCTTGTTGATCTGGGTGGTGCCGCCCGCGATGGTGAGCGAGCGCGACGCCAGCCGGTAGTCAGTCCATCGCCCATCTGTCTGGTGCGCGCCGAGCACGTCGTATGCCAGCACCGCGAGATCCTGTCCCAACTCGGCCCACACGCTCTTGGCCAGACTGGCCGAGCCGAGCGCGTCCCCACCGTGCAGGGTGGCCGAGATCGCGCGCTTGCAGAGCAGTTCGAGGTAGTCGACCCGCACGGCGATTTCACCGAGGCGACGCAGCGTCGCAGCATTCTGCAGTGCAGGGCGCCCGTCGACGGACGACTTCGTCAGGTCTGCGACGAGGTCGGCCAGTTGCAGGCGCACGCTGGCATACAGTCGGGCCGCCCCGGCGCGCTCGTGACTCAACGTCGTGGTGGCCACGCGCCATCCACCGTTGAGCGGGCCGAGCAGGGCGTCAGCTGGCACGCGCACGTCGTCGAAGAACACTTCGGCGAAGTCGGCTGCGCCGTTGAGGGTGACCAGTGGGCGCACCTCGATACCCGGCGAGCGCATGTCGACGATGAGGCAGGAGATGCCCTTGTGCTTGGGCGCCTCGGAGTCGGTGCGCACGTACAGCTGACACCAGTCGGCGCGATGCCCGAGTGATGTCCAGATCTTCTGGCCGGTGACCAGGAAGTCGGCTTCGTCGCCCTCCCCGTCGCGCACGGCGCGGGTGCGCAACGAGGCGAGGTCGGAACCCGCCTCCGGCTCGGACATGCCCTGACACCAGATATCGTCGGCGCGCACCATCCGCGGGAGCAGCTCCCGGCACTGTGCTTCCGTTCCGTACTCCATGATGGCGGGCGCGATGTTGTTCAGGCCGATCACGTTGAGCGGCAACGGGGCCCGTGCATTGGTGGTCTCCTCGGCGTAGACCAATTGTTCGAGTACGGTCGCGCCGCGACCGCCGTAATCCCTCGGCCAGGACACCGCACCCCAGCCCGCGTCGGCCACCCTTGCATCCCAGGCGCGAAGTAGGTCGAACGCGCCAGCGTCCTTACCGTGGCTGCGACCCGCCGCCACGACCTCGTCGGTCAGGTGCTCAGCCAGCCACCCGCGCAGCTCCTTGCGGAACTGTTCCACCTCCGCGGGGTACGAGAAGTCCACGATGTCCTCTCTGGATGGGCCGGTTGGTTAATTTGTTATTTTAGGTACTATAGCTACCGTTGGCATTACGGTTACCGACAACGTGCTCACAGAGCTCCGGAACTTCGTGGATGGGTCTTCGATGTCATACCCCTTCGGTTGGCCAGCTTGCCGTGATGCGGTATCGCTCGAAGGCATTGCGGCACAAAGACATCAATCACAGTCCGCAGCACGTCTGACTTTTTGACAGCGATGGAGGGCCAGCGATGGGCAGAGTAGACGGCAAGGTCGTGCTGATCAGTGGCGCGGCGCGCGGCCAGGGCCGATCACACGCACAGTTGCTCGCCGCCGAGGGCGCGGACATCATCGCCGTGGACATCTGCGCGGACATCGCGACCAACGAGTACCCGCTCGCGCGGCCGGAAGATCTCGACGAGACGGCCCGGCTGGTCGAGAAGGAGGGCCAGCGCGCCTTCACCGAGATCGCCGACGTCCGTGACCGCGTGGCGCTCTCGGCGGCGATCGACCGGGGCGTGGCGGAGTTCGGCCGACTCGACGTCGTGGTGGCCAACGCAGGCATCGCGCCGCTCACGGCGGGTTCGGGCATCCAGGCGTTCATCGACGCGGTCGACGTCGACCTGGTCGGCGTGCTCAACCTGGTGCACGCGAGCATCAAGCACCTGCAGTCGGGGGCGTCGATCGTCATCACCGGATCGATGGCGGCCGCACTCTCTTCGTCGAACAGCGGCGGTATCGACGCAGGCTGCGGAGGGGCGGGCTACGGCTTCGCCAAGCAGATCGTTGCGCACTACGTGAACGACCTCGCCTTGCAGTTGGCGCCGCAGAGCATCCGGGTCAACGGGGTGCACCCCACCAACGTGAATACCGACATGCTGCATAGCGCGCCGATGTACCGGGCCTTCCGGCCCGACCTGGAGAACCCGACCCGCGAGGACGCCGAGCTGACGTTCCCGTTCCTGCAGGCGATGCCGATTCCGTACGTCGAGCCCGAGGACATCAGCGAATTGGTGGTCTTCCTGGCGTCTGACGGCGCCCGCTACGTCACGGGCCAGCAGATCGCGGTCGACGCCGGGTGCGGCGTCAAGGCAAGGGCCTGGAGGGGACTGTGAAGGGGATCATCTATCTGGAGACGACGCCCGTCTCACCGGATCGCGAAGCCGAATACCACGAGTGGTACAACGGCACGCACCTCGAGGAGATCTGCTCCGTCGAGGGCATTACCGGCGCGCGCCGCTTCGCCCCGACGGACGGCAACGGACCGTTCATCGCGATCTACGAACTCGACTGTGATGACCTCGACGCCGTGGTCGACCGGCTACGAGAGCTCGGCGCCAGCGGCAAGATGTCGTCGCTGAAATACCTGAACATGGAGCCCCCGCCCATCCCGAACGTGTACCGCGAGATCGGGTCGTACGAAAAGTGAGTCCCAGCGCCGACATTCAGAAACGGCTATATGGCCTGATGGTGTTGATGAAGGCCGCCGATGACCGACTGAGCAAGGGCATCGGCACCGGCGAGTTCATGTGCGTGTACTGGCCATCTCGTGGGCAGGAGGCCATCGCCGCCGCCATGGGCGTGACGTTGCGGACCGACGACCAGCTGGTCACCACGTACCGCGGACTCCACGACCTGATCGGTAAGGGTGTGCCGTTGGAGGAGATCTACGGCGAGATGATGGGGCGCACCGTCGGCGCGGCCAGGGGCAAGGGCGGCACCATGCACATCGCCAAACCCGAAGTGGGCGTGATGCTGTCGACGGGCATCGTCGGGGCGGGCCCGCCCGTGGCCGTCGGCCTCGCGATGGCCGCACAGCGCAAGGGCCTCGACCGCGTGACGGTGGTGAGCTTCGGAGACGGTGCGACCGCCACCGGTTCGTTCCACGAGGCGGCGAACATGGCCGCGCTGTGGGACCTGCCCGTGGTGTTCGTCTGCCAGAACAACCAGTACGCGGAGATGACGCCGACATCCGACACGATGAAGCTCGAACACGTCGCCGACCGTGCGGCGGGTTACGGCATGCCGGGGGTCCGCGTCGACGGCAACGATCCGCTTGCGGTCACCGAGGCGCTCGCCGAGGCGATCGGCAAGGCCCGCAACGGCGATGGCCCCACGTTCCTCGAATGCGTCACGTTCCGGTTCCGCGGTCACTACTTCGGCGACCGGATGAAGTACATCCCCAAAGAGCAACTGCAAGCTGCCATGGCGGCCGATCCCGTCCCGCGCTTCCGCAGGCAGTTGATCGACACCGGGGTGTGTACCGACGACGAACTCAGCGGCATCGACGAGGGCGCGCTCACCGCTGTCGAAGAGGCGCTCGACGCCGTCATGGCGGCGGAGGCCCCGACCCTCGAGGAGCTGGACCGAGACGTCTACGCCACCCCGATCGCATTCCCCAGTTGAGGAGGTCGGCGATGAACGAGAAAGAGATGACAATGCGCGAGGCGCTGAACCTCGCGCTCGACCAGGCGCTTGAATCCGATGAGCGGGTGTTCCTGCTCGGCGAGGACATCGCCGATCCAGGTGCATCCGGCCCGACGGCCGGGCTGTCGACGAAGTACGGCCACGCTCGCGTGCTGGACACGCCAATCTCGGAGGCCGCCATCGTCGGTGCGGCCATCGGCGCCGCGATCGACGGCATGCTGCCGGTCGCGGAGATCATGATCATGGACTTCATCGGGATCGCCGCCGACCAGTTGGTCAACAACGCGGCGAAAATGCGCTTCATGACTGCGGGCAGGACGACGGCGCCGATCACCGTACGCACCCAGGTCTACGGCGGGCTGGCTACCGGCGCAACGCATTCGCAGTCGCTGGAGGCGTGGTTCATGCACGTGCCGGGGATGAAGGTGATCATCCCGTCCACCCCGCGTGACGGTAAGGGCCTGCTGACGTCGGCGATATTCGACGAGGATCCCTGCCTGTTCATCGAGACCATTCGATTGCAGGGCCAGAAGGGTTTGGTACCAACCGATCCCGGCTTCTCCATCCCGCTCGGCCAGGCCGACGTGAAGCGGCCGGGCACCGACGTCAGCCTCATCGGCTACGGCCGTAGCGTGCACGATGCCTTGGCCGCCGCGGAGATCCTCGAGGCAGCGCACGGGGTCAGTGCCGAGGTCGTCGACCTGCGCACGCTCGTTCCGCTCGACGTCGAGACCATCGTCGAATCCGTTGGGCGAACGCGACGGGCCGTCATCACGCACCACGCCGTGCAGTTCGCAGGCCCGGGTGCCGAGGTCGCGGCGATTCTCGGGGCGGAGTTGTTCGGACGGCTCGAGGCGCCCATCGAGCGGGTCGGCGCGAGGTTCGTCCCGACACCGGCGGCCGCGGCGCTGGAGGCTGCCGTGCTGCCTTCGCCCGCTCGCATCGTCGAGGCGGCCTTACGCACGCTGAAGCCGTCGACGGCGAGCATCCATGGCTGACTTCATCATTCGCATTCCGAGGGTTTCGGTGGCGGTTTCCGAAGCCGAACTCGTCGAATGCCTCGTCGAGGCGGGCCAGCACGTCGAGGAGGGTGCGCCGCTCTTCTCCATCGCGACCGAGAAGGTGGAGCAGGAGATCGAAGCCGGTGCCTCGGGCACCGTGCAGTGGACCGGCGAGGTTGGCACCACTTACGACATCGGCGCCGAAATCGGTGTGATCACGTGGTGATCGAGCAACCCAGGAAAGGTACAGACACATGGATCTAGGTCCGGAGACCCGCGAGCGGATCATCTACGAGAAGACGGGATCCATTGCCCGCGTGACGCTCAACTGGCCAGAGAAGGCGAACGCCCAGGATCAGAAGCTGGCCGAGGAGGTCGACGCGGCACTGCTCGACGCGGATCGCGACTACGACATCAAGGTGCTGATCCTGAAGGCCAACGGCAAGGGCTTCTGCTCGGGCCACTGCATCGGCGACAACGCGACTGACTACCCGAGTTTTGCCGAGGGCGCAGCACGCACGGGCACGCCGTGGAAGGCGCAGACCGATCTCTTCGTCAAGCCGACGCTGAACCTGTGGGAGTTCTCCAAGCCGACCATCGCCCAGGTGCACGGGTACTGCCTCGGCGGCGGCACCCACTACGGGTTGACCACCGACATCGTGATCGCCTCCGACGACGCCTACTTCTCGTACCCGCCGTTGCAGGGCTTCGGCATGCCATCGGGTGAATGCTCCATCGAGCCTTGGGTTTTCATGAACTGGCGACGGGCGGCGTACTACCTGTATACCGCCGAGGTCGTGAACGCGAACAAGGCGCTCGAGTACGGCCTCGTCAACGAAGTGGTGCCGCGCGACGAACTGAACGACCGCGTCGAGTCGATCGCCCGCCACATCGCGCAGGCTCCGCTGACGACTCTGATGATGACCAAGGCGAACATCAAGCGGGCCTGGGAGTTGATGGGAATGCGGGTGCACTGGCAGACCTCCAACGACCTGGTCGCCCTTGCGTCGATGAGCAAGGACGTGCAGGCACTGATCGGTCAGGTGCTGAGCGGCCAAATCAAGCCCGCGGAGATGGCGCAACGGCAGGCTGCGTCGGCCGCATCGAGTGACGGTTCGCCGGCTACGTAGATGGACCTCGCCGACCATGCGATCGGATCAGGGGAGTCACCGGCGCTGATTCTCGCGGACGGCGGCGTGGTCTCGTACGGCGAGCTCTATCAAAGGAGTCAGCGCGTCGCGGCCCTGCTGTACGAGGCGGGGCTGCGGCGTGGCGACGGCGTCGCTCTGGTGCTGCCCAACCGCCGAGAGTTCCTCGAGCTCACCTGGGGCTGCCAGCTTTCCGGCCTGTACTACAGCGCGGTGAACACTCACTTCACTCCTGACGAGGTCAGTTACGTCGTCGAAGACTCGGAGGCCAGGGCGGTCTTCGTCGACGCGTCGATGGCGGAGCTCGCCAAGCATCTACTGACGGCCAACCCCAACGTCGACTTTCGCATCGCAGTCGGTGGCGAGCTGCCCGGCTGGCGCGCGTACGACGACGCGGTCGCAGGTGCGGGGGAGGCGCCGCCGCCGTTGGACGGCTCCGAGATGCTCTACTCGTCGGGCACCACGGGGCGGCCCAAGGCGGTGCGGCGTCCACTGCCGACGGACGGCAACGGCTCATGGGCGCAAGGCGTTCTGGAGCAGGCGCTTTCGACGGGCTACGCCATGACGTCGTCGGACGTGTACCTTTCGCCGGCGCCGCTTTACCACGCGGCCGGCGTCAACTACACGATGGCGGTCCAACGAGTCGGCGCCGCGTCGATCCTGATGCGCAAGTTCGACGCCGAAACGGTGCTGCGGCTCATCGCTGACCACCGGGTCACCCACGCCCAGTTCGTGCCAACGATGTTCGTGCGGATGCTGAAACTACCTGCAGCGGTGCGCGCTTCGTACGACGTATCCAGCCTTCGATGCGTGATCCACGCCGCCGCTCCATGCCCGGTGGACGTCAAGCACCAGATGATGGACTGGTTCGGTCCCATCATCTACGAGTATTACGGCGGCACTGAGGGTTTCGCGGGCTGCACCATCGGGCCCGAGGCCTGGCTCGCTCACCCCGGATCGGTGGGGAAGCCCTTCAGCCCGGTTCACGTGGTCGCCGAGGATGGCGTCGAGCTGGCGGTCGGCGAGTCGGGCGAACTGTTCTTCGAGGGCGGCCCGCAGTTCGAATACTTCAAGGATCCCGAGAAGACCGCGTCGGTCTCCAACGATCGTGGGTGGCGATCGTTGGGCGACATGGGCTATCTCGACGATGACGGCTATCTGTACCTCACGGACCGCGCGAGCTTCATGATCGTCTCCGGCGGCGTGAACATCTACCCGCAGGAGGCAGAGCACCTCCTGACCATGCATCCCAAGCTCGTCGATGCCGCGGTGTTCGGCGTGCCCAACGACGAGTTCGGGGAAGAGGTGAAGGCGGTCGTGCAACCGGCCGAAGGGGTCGCGCCAGGGCCCGAGTTGGAAGCCGAGCTCATCGAGTACTGCCGCACCCATCTGGCAACCTACAAGTGCCCTCGCACAGTCGAATTCGCCTCCGAGTTACCGCGCGACCCGAACGGCAAGCTCTACAAGCGACGCATCCGAGAACGCTATTGGCAGGGCCGGACGTCCCGAATCATGTGAGGGGACGAAACGTCACCGGCAGGCTCCCGGGTGACCGGAACGGCATGCCGACGATCTCGGAGTCGTCGCTCGGCACCAGCTCCAGATCGGTCACGCGGTCGAATAGGCTGTTCAGCATCGCCTTAGTCTCGACCCGGGCCAGGTGCATGCCCAGGCAGCTGTGAATGCCGCCGGCGAAGGAGATGTGTGCGCGCCGCTGCCGGTGGATGTCGAACTTATCGGGGTCGTCCCAACGCTTTTCGTCGCGGTTGGCCGAGCCCATACACAGTGTGATCGCTGCGCCCTCTGGGATCGTCAGACCATGCATCTCCACGTCGCGGGTGGTGTTGCGTGCCACCAGGACCAACGGTGTTTCGTATCGAATGCCTTCCTCGATCGCGGCCGGAATGAGGTCGCGATCCTGCCGCACCGCATTCAGTTGTTCGGGATGTGTGAGGAGTAGGTACAGCAGGTTTCCCGATGATCGGTAGGTGGTCTCGAGGCCGGCCGGAAGGAGCAGCCGCAAGAACGAGATGATCGCTTCGTCGGTGAGCCGCTCGCCGTCGATCTCCGCTGCGACGAGATCGCCGATGACGTCGTCGGTCATCTTGCTACGACGCTGGTCCACCTGGTCTTGGAAGTAGGTGCCCAGTTCGACCGATGCGTTCAACCCGGCCTCGATGTCGTCCATGATCGAGATCAGGTCCAGCGAGAGTCGCCGGAACATCTCCAGGTCTTGCTGGGGAAGGCCGAGCAACGCTGCGGTGACCCGGGTGGGGAATTCGAACGTGACCGCCTTGACCAGGTCGGCGTGCCCGTCGTTTTTGATCTCGTCGACCAGTTGATCGCAGATCGGGTCGATCACTTCGGGTTCCCACTGTGTGAGTGCGCTCTGGCGGAAGGCCTTCGACACCAGGCTGCGATGGTCGTGGTGCTGTTTTCCGTGCATCCCGAGGATCGTCGGCCCGAAGACGAGGCCGATCGTCTGGTTGTACATCTCCGAGGCGAACACCTCATCTTCTCGGAAGGCGGTGAAGACACTCTCGAAGTCGAACAACGTCCAGTTTTCCTCGGACTTGAGCTCGGCCGGCATCAGGTCGCTCTCCATGAGCGTGCCGCGCCAGACCGGCGCGGTCTTGCGCATGTGCGCGAAGTAGCCGTACGGATCGGTGTCCAGGTCAGGGGCAGCCGGCGGGTCCTGCGGATCGGTGCTGATCGTCACCTGTGCCTCCCGGGCAGCAAAGTCTAGCGGGGCCTCTGTATCTCTATCTTTACTATTTTAAGCAAGCTAGGTCAAGGAAGCGCCCACCGGGCTGCCCGAGCAGTGTGATCAATCGGATCGAAATGCAATGGCCGGCAACGAAACTAGGGCGCTCGCCCGTCCGAATGCCGGTCTGGTGTCCCGCGGTTGACGCGCTACCGCAGGGCTTGCGGGGACAGCGCGACGATGCGTTGGTCGAGATGGCCGGCCGACAGATACGTCTGAGTAGTCGAGAGGTGCCGGGCGGCGAGCTTGCGCGCACGTTCGCCGTCGCCCGCCTCGATCGCATCGGCGATCTTGGTGTGTGCGGTCAGCGTGTTGCGGCGTTGAGTCATCGTCGGCAACTTGCCGCGAGCGGCACGTTCTTGGGCCCACCAGTTGAGGTGGCCACCCCACAGTGCCTCGAGGCTGCCCACGACCGCGATCACGGTGTGATTGCCGCAACCCCTGACGATCTCATCGTGAAACTGTCCGCCGAGCTCGGCGAACCGGGGCACGTCTTCCACGTGCTCGGCCATTAAATCGTTGAGCTCGCGCAGCTTCGGGACGAGCGTCTTTTTGCGGTCACTCCGGCGCGCGGCAAGGTCTGCACACGTCGGCTCCAGCTCTTGCAGGGCGGTACCGAGATCACCCAGTTGAACTTCGTCGCGCTGCAACAGAAGTCCGAGCATGTAGGCGGCGCTCGCCTTGGCGGGCGCGTGGACGACGGCGCCACCACGGTTGCCTCGGCGGACCGATACCAGGCCCTCGGTCTCCAGGATCCGTAACGCCTCACGCAGTGAAACGAGGCTCACGTTGAATTGCGATACGAGCACTTCTTGCCGCGGCAAAAGGTCGCCATCGGAGAGCTCACCCTCGATGATCTGCCTGCGAAGCTCGTCTGCGACGATCTCGGCGGTGCGCCGTGCGGACAGCCGACGCCGCGCTTCGGGCCCGATTCCCAATGTTGTCATGGCAGAGTCATATTAACAGTGAAAAGCCCGCTACCTGGGGTCTACGCAGGCGCTATCCATCAAAAGTAACAAAGATTACAAAGATCGTGGGACAGCGGAGGCGCTCCCGCTAGCTTGGGCCCGGCATGAGGTCTGTCCACGATTGGGGCGCCTTCGCCGTGACGAGGTTCGACTGGTGATACAGGTGACCGTCCGGGGCCATGTATGCACCGGTCTCGGGGTTGTACTGAGCGGTCGCGACTGCCGGCCGCGCATCGGATCCGTTGCCCGTGAACGAGCTTGGCGCGACTGCCGGTGCGCCAGGATCGCTACTAGGAATTTCAGGCGCAGGGTCGGAGGGCGCCTGCTCCTGCGGCGCGGCCAGATCGGGGGGAGGTGGCGCATCCGGGGCGGGCGGGGCTTGCGCGGGTGGCCCCGGTGGCTGCCCGGGTGGCATCGGGGTGCCTTCCACCGGTGCGTAGAGGTTCTGCCCGGGATTCGATTGGCGGTCGAGTGGGACGCCTTGAGCGACCAGATTCGGATCGAACGGGGCCGGGCCCAGCACGTGCTGCCTCATGGCCAATGGCATGAATGGCTTGTCGCTGTTGCACTCCTGCACGGTGGCGGCGCGCTTGCCCGGATGCTCGACGCAGGGGAAGTTGCGGGCTCCGCGGACGGTGATCGGCGAATCCTGCGGCAACTTGCAGTAGATCCCGTCCGGTGTGTCGACCTCGGTGAGGTCAGCGGGCGATCGCCATTGCGACGGGGGCAGGAAGCCGACCGTGCAGTCCTGGGGGTCGGAGGCCGAGACCGCGAAGTCACCCATGGCCATTCCGGTCGGATTCCTCACCGGGGCAACCGATTGGAGGCCGGCAAGGTACGGCGGGAACAACACCAGCAATTGCTGAAGCGACTTGTTGTAGGTCACCAGAATCTGGCTGATGGAGCTGAGATTGGCCAGTAATACCGGCAGCGTGGGCTTGACCTGCTCGAGAAGCCGGGAGACTTCTTGGGCGAAGCCGGGACCGGTCTCGAGCAGTGTCCGGACCTGCGCATCGTGCTGTGCGAGCTGACCGGTGATGCCTGCAAGGCTGCGCGCCCACGTTCTCGTCGCGTCGGTGGTCTCAGCTTGTGAATCCAGCAGCGGCACTGAGTCATCGGCGAGCGCACGGCTCTGATCGGCAACGCTGTTGAGGTCCTTGGTCAGCTTCGAACCAGAGTCGATCAGCGACCCGATGTCGTACCCCGCGCCGTTGAAGGCCTTGAACGATTCGTCGAGCAACGGCCCGAGCTTGTCCTTCGGGATGGTCTCGACGAGCAGGTTGAGCTTGTCGAGCATCGGGCCGACCGGTTCGGGAATCGCGGTCTGCCCCAATCCGATGACGGAGCCGTTGCGAAGGTACGGCGGCGAGTCGTTGGGGGGTTGCAGGTCGACGTATTGTTCGCCGACCGCTGAGACACTGCGGATCTTGGCCACCAGGTTCGCCGGGATCTTGGGCGAGGTATTCAGGGACAGCGTGGCATCGACGCGCCTGCCGTCGACGGTCTTCACCTCGGTGACCTTGCCGACCTCGACCCCACGGTAGGTGACGTTGCTGAACCGGTAGAGCCCGCCGGCGCTTGGTAGCTGCAGGGTGACGGTGATGCGGCCGATACCTAGCAGTGTCGGTACCTGGATGTAGCCGATGACCATCGCCGCAATACCGATCACCGAGGCGATCGTGAAGACGAGCAACTGAATTCGTACGAAGCGGCTCAGCATCAGCCACCACCCGGTGCGCCGTATGGCCCGGCGAATATCGGCGATCCGGACGGCTGCGCGTCGGCAATCGTCGGTGGCGGAGCGATGGGAAGTACCGCGCCGGGCGGCAACGCATTCAGTTGAGGTGTCGGCGGAAAACCCGGGACCGCGCCGAGCGGACCGCCGGGCGGCGGCGGTTGCAGCGGCAAGCCCAGGGGGTCAAAGGTGTACCTGCTCCAGTAGGGCTCTCCCGGTGCTGGTGGCAGCGTCGCGTTCTCGTCGCCCCATCGCGTGCCCTTCAGAAAGGTCCGCTTCAGTCGCGGAATGGAGAGGTCGAGTACGCCGTAGAAGTTGATGTAGTCGCCCCGCACTGCTCGGTCGATGAGGTTCTGTCCGAACGGGAAGGCGGTAAAGGACGCGATTGCGCCGTCGAGGTGCTTCCCGACGTCGGCGAGCGCCTTCAATGTCGGCTCGAGATTCTTGAGGTCCGTCACCAGGTCTTCCTGGGTGTCGTTCACCAGTCCCGTTGCGGTGTTGCTGAATACGCGCAATTTGTCCAACGCGGTGGTGAACCTGGGCCTTTCCTTGATCAGCACGTCAAGGGCGGGTGGGATGGTCGTCAACGCCCGCGAGATGGTGTCCCGCTGGTCGGCGAAAGTGCCTGCGAGCCTGTTCAATGCCTCGATCGAGGCGATGATGTTGGCGCGCTCGCGGTCGAACGTGCCGACGAAGGTGTCCAGCCGGGTCAGCAGGTCACGGACCTCGCCCTCGCGCCCGGAAAGGGCGGCGCTCAGATTGTGGATGACATCGCCGATCTGACCCAACCCTCCTCCGGTGACGACGGCCGACAGCGACGACAGCGTCTGTTCGGTGGATGGGTAGCTGGAGGTCTTGTCGACGCCGATGGTGGCGCCTGGCGCAAGGCGCCCTTGGGGCGCCTGGCCGATTGGAGGGTCCAGCGCCACGTGCATGGAGCCGAGCAGGCTGGTCTGACCCACCGTCGCAACGGCGTTGGCGGGCACCACCACTTCGGGTCGAACCGACACGTCGACGTCGATGTGCCAGTTCGAGAACGTCATCTTGCCGACGCTGCCGACCACCACGTCATCGATCAATACTGGTGAATTCGATTCCAGCGTACCGATGTTCGCGAACTGCACGTGATACACGGTGGCATCCGACCCGCGGCCGACGGCCCCCGGCAATGGCAGTGAGTTCACCCCTTGGAACGCACATCCACTCAGCGCCAACGCCGCACAGGCGCCGAACGTGATCAGCCGGCGCAGGCTGCGGGCGGCCATCACGGGGTACCTGCGCTTGGTGGCGGCCCCGCTTCAGCGGGCAGCAGCATCGAGGGCACGCTCGGCGGACCCGGTACGGGTGCCCCGGGGAACAGCGCGGGCGACGGATCGGCAGGCAGGTGGTCAGGCGCGGACGACCCCGGCGCCACCGCAGGCGGTTGCCCGAATCCGGGAGGTGCGGGCTGGTCGCCATTCAGGCCGGTGTACGCCGAGACCGCGGGCGGGATGTCGGGCGGCACAGGTTTCGGGCCGGTGCCACCCGGCGCCAAACTCGGATCGGAGTAGATGATTCGGTCCGGGCTGAAGGACTTCTCGAGATACGGGTTGAGGGAAAAGGGCAGTTCGTTGATGCTGATCGTGTTCAGTGCCGGACCGAGCGTCTGTGCGCAGAGCTTTCCGGTCTCACCTGCGGTGACGTTCGCGACGGCCGTGATGGCGTTGCACAGCAGCGCGCTCGGATTCGAGAAGTTGTTCAATGCGAACCGCCCCACCTGCGCGCCGCTGTCCGGGTCGTAGATGTCGTAGCCGTTGGCGACCGCGTTGGGCGCGGCGTGGAGGAGGTTCTCCAGATCGAGCTTGTGATCGACGAGATTCTGTGTGACGTTGGCGAGTCGCTGAAACTGCTCGGCCGTCTGGTCGCGGCTGCCCGCCACGAAGCGACGGACGTCCCCAATCGCGGACGACAGATCCGTCAACGCCGTGCCCAGATTGGACTGGTCGTTCACCACACTCGTCAGGGTGGCGAACCGGTCTTGAAACTGAACGATCTGCTGATTGCTGTCTCGCAGCGCGGTGACGAAGGTCTGCAGATTCGTGATGACGTCGACGATGTTGCCGCTACCGTCGGCAAGCGTGCGACCCAATCCCGCGAGTTGCGCAATCGTCTGACGCAACTTCTCGCCGTTCCCGTCCAAGGCGCCCGCAGCGCTGTCGATGAACCGGGATATCGAGGTACCGGACACCCCGCTGCGAGGGCCTAAATCTGTTGCCAAGCGTGTCAATTGAGCCTTGACTTCGTCCCATTCGACCGGGATCGCGGTTCTGTCGACTCCGATCACCGCACCATCGGCCATCGTGGGGCCGCTGGTCTCATAGGCGGGCGTGAGTTGCACGTACCGCGCCGCGACCAGACTCTGAGCGACGATGACCGCTTTGGCGTCCGCGGGCACGGGCACGTCGTGATCGACGTGGATCACCATCTTGGCCTGACCACCAGCTGGCTCGATGGAGCCGATGGAGCCGACCTTCACACCCGCGACCCGGACCTCGTCGCCCTGGTAAATGCCGGTGGCGCTGACGAAGTACGCGGTGATCGTTCTTGGGGCGAGGAGCGTGCGGTTGACGACGAATGCTGCTGCACCGAAGAGCAAGCCCACCAGCGCGACCGCGGTCAGCACTCTCACGAGCTTCGCGTTCATCGCGGACCACCTGGAATACCGTTGTAGGGCAACGGGAGTTCAGCTCGCGGACCTGCGGTGTCGGGTGGCTGGCCCGCGTTCGCGCCGCGTCGGAACCCGAACGCGTAGTCGAAGAACGGCTGCAACAACTCCGACGGAAGCAGATTCGACACGAACGCGTCGTAGAAGTACCCGCTGGCGACGGACTCGCCCTGGGTGATCTGATACTTGGCCAGCCCGGGCAAGGTCTTCCCGATGTTGTCGCGGTTCTGCTCCAACATCGCCGTCACCGAATTGAGCTTCGTGAGCGTCGGGGCCAACTCCTTCTCGTTGTCGGCCACCAGTCCGGACAACTCCTTCGAGAGCGCCGACACGTTGTTCAGCAAGCCGACGATGGCTTCGCGCCGGTCGTTGAGCACCCCGATCAAATCGTTGGCGTTGAGGATCAGCGTGTTGAGTTGTTGACTGCGCTGCGCGAGTACGCCGCTGACGTTGCCCGCACTTTTGAGCAGCGACCGCAGCGAGTCATTGCGACTATTCAGCGAGCGCGACAGCCGGGTCACGCCGTCGAACGTCGGGCCGAGTTGCGGGGTGATCTGGTCGAGGGTCTGCGACAAGGTGTCCAGCGCTTGGTTGACGTCGCCGGTGTCGGTGCCCGCGGTATTGGTGGTGAGGTCGCTGATGGCCTCAGTCAACGAGTACGGGGAGGACGTGCGCGACACCGGGATCACGTCACCACGGTGCATGCGACCGCTGCCCGCGGGCTCCAGCGTGACGATTCGTTGGCCCAGCAATGTGCCGGTTCGGATGTGGGCCGTGGTCTGCGACCCCAGCGCGATGCTGCTCTTGATGTTGAACGTGACGAGCGCCTTGCCCTTGTCCAGCGAGACACCGGTCACCGAACCGACTTTCATGCCAGAAAGCCGCACGTCGTTGCCGACGGAAACGCCGCCGGCTTCGGTGAACAGTGCTTGGTAGCGCTGGTCGGTCGCCAGCCGACTCAGCCGCTCGGGCTGTAGTCCGACGGCGATGATCAGCATGACGAGGATGACGCCGATGAAACCGACCCGGACCAGTTTGGCTTCGCGGTACTTGATCACGGCTCGCTGCACCTCCCCGTGTTTTGCTCGAACCAGGGGAAGACCACGGTATTTCCTTGCAAGTCAGTCGATTTGATCGACAGTCCGCAGATGTAGAGGTTGAGCCAGCTTCCGTAGGCGCCGAGGCGGATGAGCTTCTTGTAGTTGTTAGGCGCCTTCCCCAACGCGGTGCTGATGACCCCCTTGTCGTCGTCGAGCAGTGGCGCCAGTCGGCTCAACTGGTCGACGGTGCCTGCCAGCGGCTTGCGGGCGCGTCCGAGTAGGTCGGCGAGCGAGGCCGTTCCGTTGTCAAGCGATTCGATGGCAGCACCGATCGGATCGCGGTCCGTGGACAGGTCGGTGACAAGATGTTGGAGCCGATCGATGGCGCCCGAGAATTGGGCGCCATCATCCGACAGCGTCCCCACCACTTTGTTCAGATTGTCGATCAAGGCCTCGATCACCTTGTCGTTGTCGGCCAATCCGTTGGTGAACGACGAAGTCTTGGAAAGCAGCGAGTCAAGCGTGCCGCCTTGACCCTGGAACACCTGCAGCAGCGCCGCCGACAACGCGTTTACGTCTTGCGGATTGAGTCCCTGAATGACCGGTTTCAGGCCGCCGAGTAGAAGGTCCAGGTCGAGCGCAGGCGCGGTGCGATCGGCGGGGATCCGTGCGCCCGCAGGCAGGAATTTCGTCGAACCGGGGGCGTCGATCACCTCGAGGAAGCGATCGCCGACGAGGTTGAGGTATCGGACGGCGAGCTTGGTTTCGGTGCTCAACGGCACGATGCGGTCGGCGTCGAACGCCACCACCACGGTGTGATCCGGCTGCATCGAGACGTCGTCGACCGTCCCGACGCGCAAGCCGCCTGCACGGACCGAGTCTCCTGGCTTCAGCCCAGAGGAGTCCTTGAACACTGCGGAGTAAGAGTTCGTCGTACCGGTGCGGTACTGGCCGAAGACGACGATCAGGAGTCCGGTCAGGAGCACCATCACCACCGCGAATGCCCCGAGCTTGACGAATTGCCCACGGCCGCGCGTCATCCCGGCTGCCCGATCTGTGCGGTGTTGCGCGGTGGTCCGTCGATCGGTCCGAACAGCAACTGCTTGAGCCCGTCGGAATTCAGCAGAATGCCCTGGTTCCCGTACTGCGTGGGGTTGGTGCCGACGTCGCTGACGACGAACTGCGGGCGCGAGTCGAAGGGGACGTTGGGCAGGGTGAGGCAGAACGGACCGCCGCTCGCGCCGACCTTCGGCAGGTTGCTCGGGTAGCGGTAGCGTTCCCGCCCGAGGTGGAACCCGATGGAGTCCACGATGCCCGGCTTGTCCAAGGGCGGTGCGTCCTGCAGTACGAACAGCCCTTGCAGCGTGCAGGTCAGCGCTGAGTTGTATTGATTGGTCAGTGCGAGCGTCGGGACCAGCAGGTGCACGAGGTCGGTCAGGGCGGGGCGGTTGGTACCGATGACGTCGTTACCGATGTCGGCAAGGCCGATGGTGCTGACCAAGAATTCATCGAGGTTGCGTTGTTCGGCGACCAGCGTCTGACTGAGCTGTGTCGAGTTCTCGACGACCTTCAGCAGGTCCGGCGCCGCATCGGCATAGGCGTTGAGCACTTGCGGCGCAACCTCGATGTCGTGACTGAGGTTCGACAAGCTGGGCTGCACCCTTGCGAGATACTGATCGAAGTTGCTCAGGGTCTCGCCGATCTGCTGTCCGCGCCCGTTGAAGGCGGACGCGATGGCGCCGAGGGTCTCGTTGAGCTTCTCCGGTTGGATCTTGGAGAGCACCGAAGTCAGTTGCTCGAAGATGGTGTTGAATTCGACTGTGACGTGGTCGGATTGGAGCACCTGGCCCGGGCGCAGCGCTTTAGGTGACGGATTGTCCGGGGGGACGAAGTTCACCGATTTGGCCCCGAAGACCGTTGGCGACTCGATGGTCACGGCGACGTTGTCGGGAATCTGAGCCAGCTGATCGGGCTCGAGTTCCAGGTGGATGGCCGCCTGACCGTCGGGGAGGGCTTCGATCGAGCCGACCCGCCCGATCGGGACGCCGAGAAGTTTCACCTTCGCGTCGGGGTTCATCACCAGGCCTGCGCGTTGCGACAGCACGGTGACGGGCACGGTGTCGGAGAAACCATTCTGGAACAAGCCAACCGCGACGACCACGATGGCCACGATCGCCGCGATCGTCGTCGCGCCGAGGGCGACGCGAACCGTGGTGCCGCTCACCGCGCCCTCACGTTGTGGATGCCTGCGCCCGGGTCATAGGCATGACCTTGGCGAATAGTGCCGTGACAACTGAATCCGAAGCGAGCTGAGCGATTGCACAGTGCCTCCTCATCGCGCCTGGATCTCGTTTGCCGCGTTGATCTGCAGATATCTGGGTGGGATGCTAATGCGTGGTTTCGTAGGTGTTCGTCGTTTCGTCGCTACGAAGAGTCACGACAGTTAAAGGTCTTTCTTTGCTAAGTTAGTGTTTTAGCATATTACGCCATCGGCGTGGCACCCGTAACCCGTTTAAGCGCAATGGCAAAAGTGACGCTGACGCCGTCCGCATTTTCTACGTGCCGCGGAGCGGCCATCGGCCAGCTGGGCGGAGCCGTAGGTGAACTTACGATTCATGACACCGTCTGTCGCGGTTGGTATTTCGGACTCATCGCGCCTGGTGATGACGAATGATCGACCACGAGGCTGACACACACGCTAGCAGTGGAACCTGCTCACATCGTCGACACGAGCGCGAGGGCTACAGGTTGATCGGGTCCGCCGGGTCGCGTCCGGGACCTCGCGTGGTGTCCTTCAGGGTCGAGCGGAATTGCATCGCTCGGTACGGCCAGCCGCTGTCGGTCTTCCATTGCGAAACCACCAGGCCTGCGCCGCCTGCGACGTCGAGGCGGGAGCCCGGCAAAACGTAACCGCCGTAGAGCTGCGCCACTCGGTTCGCCGAGTGGTCCTCGTCGTTCCACCCCGAGCCCGTGACGGGCAGCTGGACTGGGGCCGTGTACATGTTGGCAGTGGGTCCGTCGACGGTGCGGTAGCCGAGCGCGTATTTCGACGACAGGAACCCGCCGAGGATCCACGAACCCTTAGCGAGTCGGCGAAACGACAGTTCGCCCCAGGTCTCCCCGGGCGGAGTGATCGGGGTGGGCTCGTTGTCCCACGCCCAGCGCCCGGCTGCGAAGCCCCAGCCCGAGTACTTCGACCTGTCGCCGATGTCGGTTGGGCGAACCCGACGCAGAATGATGCCCTTGTCCCGCTTGAAGCCCGTCGACACCACGTACACCCAGCCGTCGTCGGGGTCGTAGTCCCACGACCAGCACTGGGCGAATCCGTTGTGCAGCGCCGCAGGGAACTTCGCCTGCTCGCCCATGTGTTGCCAGGAAATCCCACTGTCGTCGGATCGCCAGAGCTCGGTCCAGATGACCTCTGGAAAACCGCGATTCACCATCACGTGCAAGTACAGCGTGTCGCCGACCCGCAGCAGGTCCGACGGCAGCACGGTGCTGATCCCGCCTTGGGTCCAGCGTGGACCGGTCGAATCGTGGACGTAGAACCACAGTTGTTCGGCGAAGTCGGGGTTCTCACCGCCGGCGCGCTCCCAGGAGATGGGGTGCTGGGCGTCCCCCGTGCCGATCAGGACGACGGGTGAGCGCCACGTGCCCTCGCCAACCCGGTTGCCGGAGAACGTGTCTCCGAACACCGCCACCAGTTTGCCGTTCGGCGCGACGACGCACGCCCCGAGATCGGTTGCGGTCACACCCCATCGATCGCTGATGCCGGGACCGGTGATGTCGGCCACCTTGCCGTCGGGTGCCGCGGGCGCTGGGTCAGCAGCGCTGGCCCGCTCCGCGGCTCGCCAGCGGGCCAATGTGCTGCGGCTGATCCCGGTCGTTCGCGAGACCGCCGCGGGCGACTCACCGGATTGCAGTCGGCGTAGCGCGTCCTGGCGCTGCGCGGGCAGGTACTGCGGGACCATGTCGATTCCTCCCCGTGTTTGCGTTCACTCAACCCGGGCCGGAGTGGGACGGCAAGGTCCAGCCGGATCAGATTGCGGCAGCGGGTGTTCCAGCCCCGCGAGGGGCAGTACCTTGAGCAAAGGGAGTCGTAAGGAGCGAAGCATGATCTTCAGCGATCCGTTCGAAGCGTCGAACGGCACCGTGATCGTCACCGTCAGTAGTTCGAGAGGACGCGCGGTCGGCATCTATACCGTCACTGCGCAGAACGTCACGTGGACACCGGCGGTCGACGGCAGCAGGGTCGCTCTGATCGCGGTGGGCACGGGGTTCGTGGCGGCACTGCTCGGCACCGCGGCCGTCCTTCGCCGACCACCGTGGCCGGATCTGACGGAGCGGGCCATGGCCGCGATATCGGAAGCCAAGGTCGCAGCACGCAAGAGCTGAGTCCTAGTCCTGGTGCTTCCACAGTGCATAGGCCGCAGGCAGGCACACCGCGCATGGCCGGTAGCCGGCGGCGACGGCGGTCGGTTCATCGGCGAAGAACACCCGGTCGGTGGCGTAGCCGCCTGCGTCCAGAGCCCGTCGGGCCGAGGCGCAGTCGAGCCTGCCATAGAGCTTCCCGCGGCGGTGCCCGCCGAACATGCCGGGTGTGGCGCTGACGTACGGACGGCCGTTGGCGTCGAGCAGGGTGTACGACGACCGACGTGCTGGCGTCACGCGGCGTCGTGGAACACGAGTCCGAGCGCGAATCGCGTACCGGATCGAATCGTCGAGACGCCGTGCCGCGTTGGGGCTGCGGACCATCCGCGCTTGGATCGCACGGGGCGGTCTCTGGTGGTGAACACCAGCCCGTGACCGTGCGGGATGAGTATCGCCGTGCCACGCGACTGTGCTCGGGGCCGTTGCTCGTAGAGCAGGAACTCGCCGCCGGTGTGGTCGGTCCCTGGTTCGTTGAGGTTGATGACCACCTGAAGCGGGAACACCAACTCGCCGTACAGGTCGCGATGCAGAGCGTTCCAGTCTCCGCGGCCGTACTTGAGCAGGATCGGGGTCGGCTTCCGCTGCCCGGCGGCATGACACATCTGCAGCCACTCGGAAAGGCTGTCGGGCCAAGGTGTTTCGCGGCCGAGCCGAGTCCACCAGTCGCGGGCGATCGGAAGCAGTCTCGGGTACAGCGCCTGTTTGAGTGCGACGACCGGTTCGGGGAGCGGCTCGGCGAAGTAGCGATACTCGCCCTCGCCGAAGCGGTACCTGCCCATGTTCACCGTCGACCGGAACTGTGCGTCACAGGAGTAGAGCGCGGCGAGTTGCGCCGCTTCGTCGGGCGTCAGCAGCGGTCCGGTCAGTGCGCCGCCCACCGCGTCGAGGTCGGCGCGGACGGTCTCCCAGTCGACTGCCGCGACCCGGTCGCACCACGTCGTTCCCGCGGCGCTCACGCGGCGTGCTCCAGTGTGAGCAAGGTGCGCTTCGCATCGACCCCACCCAGATAGCCGCCCATCGCGCCGTCGCTGCGGACCACCCGGTGGCACGGCACCACGACGGGCAGCGGGTTGGTGGCGCACGCGCTGCCGACGGCGCGCACCGCCTTCGGGTTTCCGGCCAGTGTGGCGACGGCGGCGTAACTCGCCGTATGGCCGTAGCCGATGTCGGGGAGGTGGTGCAGCACGGTGCTGCGGAATCCGGCCGACAGCTGCCAATCCAGGGGCACGTCGAAAGCTCGCCTGCCGCCTGCGAAGTACTCGTCGAGTTCGCGCGCGATCGGATCGAGCCGGCCGGGGGAGTGCAGTATGCGTGGGCTCACCTTGTCGGCCAGGCTCTGCAGCACGGAGTCGTGTCCCTCGACGGCGAAGGCGACGCGGACCAGGCCGAGTTCCGTCGCGGCGAGCAGCAGGGCTCCGACGGGACTGTCGACGACGCGGTAGGCGATGTCGAGAATGCCTTCGCGGTGCGCGGTCGCGGCGAGTCGGGCGTGCAGTTCGAACATCTCGTTGGGCGTTGCGTCAGTGACATGCGTCAGGGCGCGGGCGAGGTCGTCGTCAATCATGCTGGTGCTCCTTGGAAAATGTGCGTCTGAGGGTGGCGATGCCGTCCGCGGCGGCGCGTCGGGCGGCCTCGGTGCTGCCGCCGAGGATCGCGGCGACGTCGGAGTAGGGCAGGCCCGCCAGATAGTGGTAGGCCACTGACTGCTTCTGTTTGTCCGGCAGTCGGGCGAGCGCGTCCGCGAGCTCGTCGTTGCGCTCGGCGATCGGGGCGCTCGGCCGCTCGGGTACTTCGTCGGTCGGAATCGCGCGCCGCGTCCGCGCACGGGCGATGTCGACGGCCTTACGGTGCGCGATGGTGACCAGCCAGGCTTCGACGTTCGCGTTGGCAGGCAGATCTGGGTAGGCCTTCATCGCCGATAGGAAGGATTCCGACCAGGCATCGTCGGCGTCGATCGGCCCCACGACCGCGCGGCACACGCGAAGTACCGCAGGACCGTGGTCGGTGACCACTGCCTCGAAGGGTTGTTTGACCATCACGCTTTGTAGACGCTCCGTCATCGAGGTTCGTGAGGTTTCCATGGTGTCGGATACACCAGCGGCTCGCGGCGAAGTGGTGCGGCACACAATTGATAGTGCACTAATAGTTAGCGTACTATTTAAATATGGCCACCTCGACCGCTCCGGAGCTCGACCCGCTCGCCCTCGAACAGCAGGTGTGTTTCGCACTCGCCGTCACCAACCGGGCGGTCTTGGCGGTGTACCGGCCGCTCTTGGAGCCGCTGGGGCTCACTCATCCCCAATACCTGGTGATGCTGGCGCTCTGGGATCACCAGCGGTCGGCCTCCGGCGGGCGGCCTGCGCTATCGGTCAAGCAGATTGCCCTTGCCTTGCAACTGGATTCGGCCACGCTGTCGCCGATGCTGAAGCGCCTTGAGACGCTTGGCCTGATCACTCGCACCCGAAACGCCGCCGACGAGCGCGCCACCGACGTCGAGTTGACCGCCGGTGGGATTGAGCTGCGTGCCCGGGCGCTGGACATTCCGCCGGCCGTCGTCGCCCGGCTCGGCGTCGGAATGCCCGAGCTCATGGAACTCAGGAGCGTGCTGACCCGCATCAACGCCGCCGCACTTGCCGCAGGCGCCCTCGACGTCTGAACAACCAACCGTAGGAGTCATCATGGCCACCGCCCGACCCACCCCGTGGCAGTACCTCACGTATTCGTATGGCCGGTGTCTGCCAAACACGATGAGGGACTGGGTCGCCCACGACCTGGCCGGTCAGGGTGCCGTCCGCAGGCACATGATCCGGATGGCGATTCCCCCGTTGCTAGTGCTCGCGCCGTTCTGGCTGCTCCCGGCATCGTTCTACGTGCATCTGGAAATGACGGCCCCGATCTACATCTGGGCCCTTCTGATGTCGCTCGCGCTCAACAAGGTGTGGCGCCGCCACCGCCTCGCGCAGCATGGACTGGATCCGAACCTGGTTGACGCGCTCAAGCGCCAGCGGGATGCACACCTGCACGCGGCTTACCTTGAGCGCTACGGTCCACGTCCGGAGTCAGCGAAGTCGCAGTCGAACAGCAGCCCGTTCTGAAGGTGCACGCCGATTCACTTGCGTCACACCAATCACTTGCGTCTCAATAATCAATTAAGCACCAATAGCCCCATTTAGCGCTTTTACATCAATAACATCATCAATCACATAAGCATCACAGATCGCAAAAGTCTGCCTTGCCACTTCAACCTCAATATTCTTAAAAACATCAACCACACCAAATCCGGGCTGCGGTTATTCTCACGGCTCTGACCTGCGCTGACGGCAGAATACGGCACAATTCGCTTTAGTCCCACCTGACACGCCAGGCACAGCAGACTTAAATAAACTCAGAGACTTCTTTTAGACTCATTAGCCCAGCTGTATAACTCCCGCCTCATCTGTAAAGTCAGCATCACCACTGAGCTCTGGGAGACCGCCTCTCACCCCTTAGTTGGCCGCGCGCTTCGGCGCGCGTCCCTGCGAAAGGATCGACATGAGCGTGCGTACGACTCTTGGCGTGATCGCGGTGGCCGGCATGATCACCGTGGCGTCTTCAGCCCTTGCGATTCCGTCGGCGAGCGCCGAGCCCAACTGGGACGCGATGGCGCAATGCGAATCAGGCGGCAACTGGGGCGCCAACACCGGCAACGGCTTCTACGGCGGACTGCAGTTCACCCCCGCTACCTGGGCGTCGAATGGCGGCGTCGGAGCGCCGTCCGACGCGAGTCGCGAAGAACAGATTCGGGTGGCGCGGAATGTACTCCAGACGCAAGGGATTGGAGCCTGGCCGGTGTGCGGTGGACCGGTGGGACGGGCCGCAAGTACCTGCCGCATGTTGGTGTCATTCGTTCCGATCGGGCACCTGCCGCAGCTGTGCAATCTCGTGCTGAACCCGTTCACCTGAGCTGCGGCAGTTCTTGGGATCGGTAGCCGACCGGACGTTCTGTACTTGCTGCAACGACGACGCCAACGTGGCGGCGCCCCATCGAAGGAATGCAGCACATGAACATTGTCCCCACCAGCATCGAGGAACACATCAACCGCATCGATCCCTGGCGCCGCCGGTGGATCGGGATCAGCTTCGGCGTGCTCGCGGCAGGCAGTGCCTTCCGCGTCTTCTGGATGCTCTTCGCGTCGCTGACATACGGCTGGCTCGGAGGATCGCTGATCTTCTCAATCGTGTTCTGGGCCGTCATCGGCGTGGTCGGCGCGATCGCTGCCGTCGCCTTCCTGAAGCCGTCCGTGCGACGACCTGAGCCCGATCGCACTGATTCGTAGTCGAATCCCGTTCCGTTACGGCAGCCACACCTAGCTGACAGCGGCGTCAGTTTCCCGTGTAGTTTGCCAGCATGGTGCCCGATGCGGATCGACGCGCGACGCGGTCGTCGGAGGACTCGTTGGCATCGGAGTTCGCCCAGCGCCTGGGTGCCAGCGACAACGACCTCGTCGTGCTCGTCGATGGAACGTGGATGCGCCATCCATGGCCGGAGGTCCTCGCGCGATCACAGAACGTCGCTGACTGGCTGTTGAACGAGGACGTCTCCGCCCTCGGCTTGTCGGGGGAGCCCACCGTAGAACTGATCGCGGCCGTCGTCGGCGCGTTTCTGGCCGGCGCCGCAGTGTCGATACTTCCCGGCCCCGTGCGGGGCGCGGATGCGGATCGGTGGGCACAGGCCACGTTGGCCCGGTTCGCCGGCATGGGCGTCGGCCGCGTGCTCAGCGCCGGCGTACACCTCCAGCGGTTGTCGGCGGCGGGGCCGCCGCCCGTAGTCAACGAACTCAATTCCGTTGCGCGCCTTCACCGTTCCACGACCTTCGTACCCCCGGCGATCGACGCGTCGGTTGCTTTGCTTCAAGGCACCGCCGGGTCGACGGGAACCCCACGGACGGTGCAGCTTTCGCCTGATGCCGTGCTTTCCAACCTGAACGCGCTCAACGCCCGCATCGGCGTCACGGGGTCAGACGTCGGCTGTTCGTGGCTGCCGCTCTACCACGACATGGGGCTGAGCTTCCTGCTGTCGGGGGCGCTGAACGGCAACGAGGTGTGGCAAGCGCCGACCACGGCATTTCAGGCGTCGCCGTTTCGATGGCTGAACTGGCTCACCGAAAGTCGGGCCACCATCACCGCGGCGCCCAACATGGCTTACGGATTGATCGGAAAGTACTCGCGCCGGGTCACCGACGTCGACCTCGCAAGCGTGCGCTTCGCCCTCAACGGCGGGGAACCCGTTGACTGTGAACTGACGGCCAGGTTCGCCTCGGAGCTGGCCCGCTTCGGCTTTTCCGCAGGCGCGCTTGCCCCGTCCTACGGTTTGGCTGAATGCACCTGTGCCGTCACGGTTCCCGAGCCGGGGCGGGGACTGTTGATCGACGAGTCGACCACGACGACGGAGGCGGGGACGTCATCGCAGCGGCACGCGGTCCTCGGCCACGCGATTCCAGGTATGGACGTCCGCATCGAGCCGCGAGGCTCCGCCGCCGACCGAGCTGGACGCGCGGTCGGCGAGATCGCGATCCGTGGGTCGTCGATGATGTCGGGATATCTCGGTGACGTGGCGCTGGCTGCCGACGAGTGGTTCGCCACTGGCGATCTCGGCTACTTCGTCGACGGTGGCCTGGTGGTCTGCGGCCGGGTCAAGGAGCTCATCACCGTGGCCGGGCGGAACGTGTTCCCCGCAGAAGTCGAACAGGTGGCCGCGCAAGTGCCAGGTGTCCGGGAGGGAGCCGTCGCAGCCGTGGGCGTTGGGGAACGCTCCATTCGTCCCGGCGTGGTCGTCGTCGCGGAATTTCGCGGACCCGACGAAGCCGCTGCGCGCGGTCAGCTCATTGCGCGGGTCGCATCCGAATGCGGCATCGTGCCCTCTGACGTGCGCTTCGTAAAACCCGGCACGTTACCGAGGACGTCATCTGGCAAACTCCGCAGGCTCGAGATCAAACGGGGCCTCGACACACCGTCGGCACTTAGCGGGGAGCCATGACGCCCGAGTTCGGCGTCGTTACCTTATGGTCTTGCCTGTGCCCGAATTGAACCGCCGCAACTTGATGATGATGACCGGGATCGGTGCGATGGCCGCCGCGCTCCCACTTCCGGAGGCCAGGGCGCTGCCCGCGTCGCCGCCCGCTGCGCCGCCCACCGCCCAAACGTCGACGTATCTCTTCCACGACGAGTTCGATGGCCCCGCGGGCTCGGCTCCTGATGCCGGTAAGTGGATGATCGCAACGGAGCGCGAGACGATCAGGAACCCGGTGTTCTGGGACCGGCCGGAGAACATGGGGCAGTACCGCAATGATCGCCAGCACGTGTTCCTCGATGGCAAGTCCAACCTCGTCATCCGCGCGACGCGAAGCGCGGACGGCAAGTACGTCAGCGGCAAGCTGAAGGGCACCTTTTGGGGTGGGATCAACACCACCTGGGAAGCCCGCATCAAGTTCGACTGCCTCACCAACGGTTGCTGGCCGGCCTGGTGGCTATCCAACGACCATCCAGAGGTTGGCGGCGAAGTCGACCTGGTCGAGTGGTACGGCAACCAGGACTGGCCGTCGGGTACCACGGTGCACGCGCGGGAAGACGGCACCTCGTTCGCGACGCAGCCGTGGCCAGTCGACAGCGCCTGGCACACCTGGCGCGTGACCTGGAATGAACAAGGCATGTCCTTCTGGATGGACTACGTCGACGGAATGCAGCCCTACTTTCAGGTGCCATCGGATTCCCTTGACGGCTGGCCGTTCAACCTGCCCGACTACCGGGTGTTTCCGGTGCTGAATCTCGCGGTCTCGGGGTCCGGCGGTGGCGATCCGAAGGGGGGCAACTACCCGGCCGACATGCTCGTCGACTGGGTACGCGTCTTCTGATGGGGTGCTGACCCGGCTACCGGGTCACAAACGCCTTGGGCCGCCACGCTGCCCGCGGGTGCCGTGTCGTATTGCAAAGCGCGCTGGGCAGTTTCGGTTCGGCCCTGATACTTCCTCGCGTTGACACGAAAACGCCAGAGGCGCAAGTCCTCTGGCGTTTTCGATGGTGCCGTCTGTCAGGCGCGGCTGCTACTTCTTGCCGCCGCCGTCCTTGGAACCGCCGTCCTTGGCGCCATCGGACTTGGCGTCGGCGCGATGCTTGCCGGTGTAGCCCGAATCCTTTGCGGCCTTGGTGATCGACTTGATGGCATTCGACACGGGGTTGTCGTTGGTCTTCTTCGTGTGCGTGGTCGCCGGGGTTGTCGAACTCTTGTCCACGTCCGGGGTGGCATCCTTGCCAGCGCCCTTGGTGTCATCCTTGACGGTGACCGGATCCAGCAGGTTGCTGACCCGCAGGGGTGCGGTGAGTGCGCGCGGGGCCTTCTTGACGGGGGGTGTCAGATCGAGGCCAAGCGAGCCCGAGGTCAGGGAAGGCTTTGTGGTGGACGGTGTTACGGCGTCCTCGGTCTTGACGTCGGAGACGAGCGTGCTCTTCGCGTTCACGTTGTTCGCGGCCGCGTTGAGTGTCGTCGCGCTGGGCAGCAGGGCTGCAATTCGCGCCGGGAGCGTGGTGAGGTTCTGCAGCGCGGTCTCTTCGGTGCCGATCGCGGTCTGGAACGCCGCTGGCAAGGTTTCGAGGTTGCTGGTCGTGGTGGGTTGGGTGATGGCTTGGTAGACGATGGCGGGCAGACCTTGCAGGCTTTGGGGTCCGAGGTTGCCCAGTCCGTCTGCGCCGCCGGCCACGCCCGCGGCGGCCTTCAGCACCAAGATCCCGGCTTGGTAGGGGAAGCTCGCGAGCTGGTCGATCGGGCTGATCGCGGCGGCGGCCGGGGTGACGGCCGCTGCGGTACGGAGCTCGGGCGTCGCGTTCTGCGCCACATTGAGTGTTGACACGGCAGGCAGTAGGGCTGCGATTCGCGCGGGGAGCGTGGTGAGGTTCTGCAGCGCGGTGCCTTCAATGCCGATCGCAGTTTGGAACGCTGCCCCAAGGGTTTCGAGGTTGCTGGTCGCCGTGGGCTGAGTGACGGCCTGGTAGATGATCGCGGGCAGGCCTTGCAGGCTCTGGGGTCCGAGGTTGCCCAGTCCGTCTGCGCCGCCGGCCACGCCCGCGACGGCCTTCAGGATCAAGATTCCGGCTTGGTAGGGGAAGCTCGCGAGCTGGTCGATCGGGCTGATGGCGGCGGCGGCCGGGGTGACGGCCGCTGCGGTCCCAACGGTGGGGGCGGCCGTATTCGCCACCAAGACGTTCTGGGCCACACTGAGCGCCGTCAGGGCAGGCAGTAGGGCTGCGATCCGCGCGGGGAGCGTGGTGAGGTTCTGCAGCGCGGTCACCTCGGTGTTGATCGCGGTCTGGAACGCCGCGGGCAAGGTTTCGAGGTTGCTGGTCGCCGTCGGCTGAGTGACGGCTTGGTAGACGATCGCGGGCAGGCCTTGCAGGCTCTGGGGTCCGAGGTTGCCCAGTCCGTCTGCGCCCCCGGCCACGCCTGCGGCGGCCTTCAGCACGAGGATCAGGCTCTGGTAGGGAAAGCTCGCGAGCTGGTCGATCGGGGAGATGGCCGCGTCCAGTAGGTAGGGCCGTGAAACGACGGGCGCCTTGGCCTCCGCTGGCGCGGCAGCCGAGGCCGTCGGCAAGGGAGTAACCGTTCCCGACGCCGCAACGCACAGCGTGCAGACACCGGCCACTAACGACGCGGACTGACGAACCTTCACGACGACTCCCGGATTTCGAGGAAAGACAGCGGTTTTGACAGGCAGACAGTAACCGCGGCGTAGCCGAATCTCTACCTGCGAAAAACGTGTCTACGGGGATGATCAGCCACGACCGAAAGAATCCCAGCGAATGTATCCAACTGTTCAACTCCGGTTGGGCTGGCGTTCGTCTGACCGCTCATCCCGGGCCATCCCCGATTCCGGGTCGATCGGTCGGACCGTATGCGTGCCACGCGGTTTCGGCTGCACCGGCCACGACTGCCATGGCTGGGAACTGGCTGAAAACTCTCTGTATCGCTGCCCGTCACGTATGCGACTCAGCGCACTTTGATGACGACCTTGCCCGCGGCGGTGCGCTCTTCGAGCGAGGCGATGGCATCGCCCGCGCGCTCGAGTGGGTAGACGACGGGCTCGGGCGCGGAGACGGTGCCGGAGGCCAGCAGGGGCTCGAGTTCGGCCCACTGCTCCGATAGGTAGCCCGGGTGAGTAGCCGCCCACGCGCCCCATCCGACGCCGACGGCGTCAACGTTGTTGAGCAGCAATCGATTCACCTTGACCGTGGGAATGTCCCCGCCGGTGAAGCCGACCACGAGCAGCCGCCCGCCGGGGGCAAGCGAGCGCAGTGAGTCGGTGAAGCGGTCACCGCCGACGGGGTCGACGACGATGTCGACGCCACGGCCGTCCGTCAGCTCCTTGACCGCGTCCTTGAACCCGTCGGCCAGCACGACGTCGGAGGCGCCCGCGGCGCGCGCGATGTCGGCCTTCGCCTCGGAGCTCACCACCGCGATGACGCGCCCCGCCCCGAAGGCAGGCGCCAATCGCAGTGTGGACGTGCCGATTCCGCCCGCGGCGCCATGCACAAGCACCGTCTCGCCGGATGCCAGGCGCCCGCGGGTACGCAAGGCGCAGTGCATGGTGAGGTCGTTGAACAACAGGCCCGCGCCTGCCTCGAACGACACCGAGTCGGGCAGCTTGAACACTCGATCTGCCGGTAGCGCAACGACTTCGGCCATCGCTCCGGATAGCAGCGTCAGTGCCGCCACGCGGTCGCCTGCACTCACGTGTGCGTCGGCAGGCGCGCTGCGCACCACGCCTGCCACTTCGGCGCCGGGTATGTACGGCAGTTCGGGCTTGTGCTGATACAGCCCGCGGGTCTGCAGGGCGTCGGGGAATGCAACGCCCGCGGCGTGCACGTCGATCACGACACCGTCCGGCCAGGAGGGTTCATCGACGTCGACGAGCTCCGCGGCGTGCGGTCCATCCAGCCGGGCGATGTGTATGGCGCGCATCCGAACCATTTAACATCCCCTGGTGATCGACGCTAGTGCCGCGGTCCTGCTCGACGAGGGTGCTGACCCGCAGCTGACCGACGTCCAGATTCGTCCGCCCGTCGAGGACGAGGTGCTGGTCCGCGTCGAAGCCGTGGGAATCTGCCATACCGACGTCAGCCTGGCCGCCCGCTGGCCAGCAAGAAGACTGCCCATGGTGTTCGGCCACGAAGGCGCGGGCACGGTGCTTGCCGCCGGGCCCGCGGCGGTCGCGCGGGAGGGTCAGCAGGTGGTGCTCACCTTCGCCAGCTGTGGTCGCTGCGCGAACTGCGCCGCGGGCAGACCTGCGTACTGCGCCACGTCGACCGACCGCAACATGCGTGGTGACCGAGCGGACGAGACCAGTGCGCTACGGCTCGACGGCACCCCGGTCAGGGGCGGTTTCTTCGGCCAGTCCAGCTTCGCGACGCATGCGCTGGCGCGGCCGGCGAACACCGTGGTGCTGGAGCACCCCATGGACATGTCACTGGCGGCGCCGCTCGGCTGCAGTGTGCAAACCGGTGTGGGCACGGTGCTGAACGCGCTGGCGCTTGGGCCCGAGGACGCACTCGTCGTGTTCGGCACCGGGGCGGTTGGGTTGTCGGCGGTGATGGGCGCCACGATTGCGGGTTGTGCCTCCATTGTCGCCGTCGATCCGATACCCGAAAGACGTGCGCTAGCAATGGAGTTGGGCGCTACCGCGACCGCCGACCCGGCGGACGGGGTCGTCGCAGCGGCATTGGCGAAGTTGACGGGTGGGGGCCCGACCGCGGCGATCGACACCACGGCGCGTCCCGACGTGATCGCCTCCGCACTAGTGGCGTTGCGCGCCTGCGGCATGTTGGCGCTCGTCGGCCTCGGTGCGCCGAGTGCCGAACTCCCGGTCGGACTGATCATGGGCAAGGGGCTCCGGGTGCGCGGCGTGGTCGAGGGGGACAGTGCGCCGCACGCCTTCATTCCCCGGCTCGCCGAGTTCTGGCGATGCGGCGCCCTACCGCTGGACAAGTTGGTGACCCGGTTCGCCCTCGATGACTTCGATGTCGCGTGGACAGCCGCGAAGGCAGGCACCGTGGTCAAACCTGTGGTCGTAATGCCCCGCTGACGTGAGCGCCTGACAGGTATCGACTGCAGCTTTGGTTAAGATGCTCGGGCCGCAGCAAAGTCGCCGCGGCGGATCGGAGCAACCATGAGTCTTCGACTGCGGCCGTACCCGCCGGTCGACGCGATGCCGACGGGCCGCACGGTGAACGTCCGCTCAGCCGACGGGGTACGCATCCACACCGAGGTGTTCGGTCCCGACGACGGATATCCGATCGTGCTTGCTCACGGCATCACCTGCGCGATCCGGGTGTGGGCCAACCAGATCAACGACCTGGCAGGCGACTACAAGGTGATCGCGTACGACCACCGCGGTCACGGTCGCAGCGACGTGCCGAAACGTCGCGGCTACGGGTTAGACTTCCTGGCCGCAGACCTCGACGCGGTGCTCGCCGCGACGCTGAAACCGGGGGAGCGGGCGGTCATTGCGGGTCATTCGATGGGCGGCATTGCCATCGAGTCGTGGGCGCAGCGGTACCCGGGCCGGGTGCGGCAGTGTGCCGACGCCGTCGCCCTGATCAACACGACGTCCGGCGACCTGCTCCGGCATGTGCAGTTCCTGCCGGTTCCGCATCCGCTCGCGGCCAGTCGGGTGCGCGCAGCGGGGTTGCTGCTCAAGCGGTTTGGTGCCGCGCCCCTGGTTCCCGGCTCGATACAGCAGAGCAGGCGGTTCGTGGCTGCGTTGGCAGTCGGTCGGGACGCCGACCCCGCGATCGCCGACTTCGTGTTCGAGCTCTTCGCAAAGACACCGCCGGCAGGTCGCGGCGGCTGGGCCAGGGTGCTGGTCGACGCGATGGGCTCCAAGCACATCGGATTGAACAACCTCACCGTGCCGACATTGGTGATCGGGAGCAGCAAGGACCGACTCCTCCCGATCGTCGCCTCTCGCCGAATCGCCGCGGACGCACCGAATCTGGTGTCGTTCGTCGAGTTGTCTGGTGGGCATTGTTCCAACCTGGAACGCCCGGACGAGGTCAACGGCCACCTGCGAAGCCTCGTCGAGTCCGTGGCCGACGCTCGGCTCAGCTCGTAGTGGTGAGGAAGTCCGCGACCTCGGCAGCGGCCCGCTGTCCCGAACGGACGGCGCCGTCGAGGAACCCCGTCCACTCGTCGGCCGTTTCCGTGCCAGCCCAGAAGATCCCGTTGACGGGCGCCCGCAGCCAACGTCCATAGCGTGTCCAGGAACCCGGTGGCACAGCCGCAGTCGGGCCGCCCGGCGCGAATTCTTCTGCGCCCCAGCGATGGTCGACATAGTCGATGGGATTGCGGGCGGCGTCGCCGAAGAGCGCGGCGAAGCAGTCAAGAGCCACGTCCCGCCGCTTGTCGGCCGACAGCGGGTCGAACGTGCGCGCATCGGTGAAGCCCAACAGGATGCCGGGACCGCTGTTGCTGGGGCTGACGTCGAACGTGATGAACACGGGGCCGTCGTCGGAAAGCGCCTCGCCGGAACAGCCGTCGGCCCGCCAGAACGGGGTGTCGTAGGCGGCGTACGCCTTGCTCAAATTGCCCTGCGGCCAATGCTTGGACAGTTCGGCGAACTGCTCGGGTAGCACTGGTTCGAACGTGACGGCCGACCGGTGCTGCGGCGGGATCGCCACGACGACGGCGCGGCAGCGCGTCGCGCCTGCGTCGGTGTGGACGACCGTCGCATCGTCGCCGACTTCGATGCGTCGCACGGGCGCCGACAGCCTCACCCGATCGCCAAGGGCGTCGGCCATCAGGAGCGCAATCTGCTGGGTGCCTGCGGGGAAGCGGTCCTGTTGGGCACCACCTTCGACGTCGAGCATCGGTCCGATGCCGCCCGCGGCCTTCACGTAGCGCACCGCATGCAGCATGGACACCTCGTCGGGCTCGCAACCCCACGTCACCCGCGCCATGATCGCCATGAGGTCCCGGGTGCTGGCACCGGCATGTACCGAGCGCAACCACCCGTCCAAGGTCTGGGCGTCGAGCTTGCGCGCGACGGACGGAGCCCACGGTTCGGCGAGCGGGATCTGCTTGCTGAGCCGCTCGAAGCGCCACTGGATGCGCGAAACGTCAAGCAACTCAAGGATCGAGAGCTTCGGGATGGTGCTGCGATAGGACCGCACCCGGCCGCGCCACCGAATCAAGTTCTTGCCCTGGATGTAGGTGGGCACGGTCTCACAGCCGAGTTCCGCGGCCAGTTTGAGCACTTCGACCTGGGTCGGCCCGACGAACGTTCCGCCGAGGTCGACGGGAACGCCCGCGATTGTCGTGGTGTACGAACGCCCGCCGACCCGGTCCCGGCCCTCGAGCACGACCACGTCGTGTCCGTGTTTGACCAGTTCCCGTGCTGTGGTCAACCCAGCGAACCCCGCACCCACGACGACGACGTCGCAGCTGGCTGGCATGGTCACCCGACTAGGCTCTCATGTCGTGAAGGTGATGACGGCGTTGTTCGGCCCAACGGATGCGATCGATCGGGCGCGGGCGTTGCGTGATGCCGGCGCCAGCGGAGTGTTCACCTTCGAAGGTCCGCACGACGTCTTCGCCCCGCTGACGCTGGCATCGACGGTCGGGGGGCTCGACCTCATGACCAACGTCGCGATCGCGTTCCCGCGCAATCCGATTCACCTGGCACACCAGGCGATCGATCATCAGATCCTCACTGGAGGCCGTTTCACTCTTGGATTGGGCACGCAGATCCGGACGCAGATCGAGAAGCGCTTCGGCTCCGACTTCGACAAGCCCGTGGCCCGGATGGTCGAGCTCATCGGCGCGCTGCGTGCGATCTTCGACGCCTGGACGACGGGCGAGCGGCTGGACTTTCGTGGTGAGTTCTACCGCCACACCCTGATGACGCCCAACTTCACCCCGCGTGACAACCCGTACGGGCCGCCGCCGATCTACGTCGGTGCGCTCGGACCGCGGCTCACCAAGGCCACTGCCGAGGTCGCCGACGGACTGCTGGTCATGCCGTTCGGAACGAAGCGCTTCCTCCACGACGTGACGATGAAGGCCGTCGGCGAGGGGCTGGCGGCGGCCGGCCGCGACCCCGGCACGCTCGCGATCGTTCCGGAGATCATCGTGTCGGTCGGGGAAGACCACACGGCGACCCGAATGCTGCTGGCGTTCTACGGCTCGACGCCGGCCTACCGGCCCGTCCTCGAGGCGCACGGCTGGGGTGACCTGCAGCCCGAGCTCAACGCGCTGTCCAAGCAGGGCCGTTGGCAGGAGATGGGTGCGCTGATCGAAGACGACGTGCTGCACACCATCGCCGCCTGCGGCACGCCCGCCGAAGTGGCCGCGCACATCAGGGATCGCGTCGCAGGAGTCGCCGACGAAGTGTGCGTCTACCAGCCCGGACCCATCGCGGTGGATTCACTCGCGCAGATCGTTGACGCGTTGCATACCTGACCGCCTAGGGTGGTGGTACGCAGCAGGACCAAAGGAGGTTCTCCATGGGTGCCAGTACTCCCGAATACTCCGATGTGCTGATCATCGGGGCGGGTATTTCGGGGATCGGGGCGGCCTACCGCATCCAGGAGCAGAACCCGCAGCTGACGTACACGATCCTGGAGCGTCGCGAGCGCATCGGCGGTACCTGGGACCTGTTCCGCTACCCGGGCATCCGATCCGACAGTGACATATTCACCCTGAGTTACTCGTACGAGCCGTGGACGCGGCCGGAGAATCTCGCAGAGGGCGCCGATATCCGGGCGTACCTGACGGAGACGGCGCGCAAGAATGGGATCGATCGCCACATCCGGTTCAACACCCATGTGAAGTCCGCAGACTGGGACTCGACGACCGATACCTGGACCGTGCACACCACGCGCGACGGCGTCGAGCAGACCTACCGCGGGCGCTTCCTGTTCTTCGGGACCGGCTACTACAACTACGACTCGCCGTACACGCCAGAGTTTCCCGGCCTCGAGAATTTCGCGGGCACGGTCATCCACCCGCAGTACTGGCCGGAGTCGTTCGACTACAGCGGCAAGCGGCTCGTCGTCATCGGCAGTGGAGCAACGGCGATCAGCATGATCCCGTCGCTGACCAAGAAGGCATCGCACGTGACCATGCTGCAGCGCTCACCGACGTACCTTATGTCCATCGAGCGGATCAACCCGCTGATCGAGTTCATTCGCAAGACATTGCCGCGAAACGTCTCTCACGCACTGGCGCGCTTCTACTTCAAGATCGTGACCATTGGCAGCTACTGGTTCGCCCGCAAGGCGCCGAAGACCTTCAAGAAGTTGGCAAGGGCGACGGCGCGCAAGCATCTCCCCGCCGACTACGACATCGACACTCATTTCAAGCCCCGCTACAACCCGTGGGACCAACGGCTGTGCGTAATCGTCGGGGGTGACTTCTACGACGAAATCAAACAAGGCCGCGTCGAGGTGGTGACCGACCACGTCGATCACGTGGACGCGACCGGGATCGTGCTCAAGTCGGGAGCGCGCATCGATGCTGACGTCATCGTGACCGCGACCGGCCTGCAACTGCAGGCGCTGGGTGGCATCGAACTCAACCTGGACGGTGAGGAGCTCAAGCCCACCGATCGATTCGTCTACAAGGAGTACCTGCTCGAGGACGTGCCGAACATGGCGTGGTGCATCGGTTACACGAACGCCTCATGGACGCTGCGCGCCGACATGACGGCGCGCGCCGTGGCGAAGTTGTTGGACTACATGGGGACTCACGGCTACACCCACGCATATCCCCACCTCGGCGAGACGCCGATGAAGGAGAAGCCGACGTTCGACCTGCAGGCCGGCTACGTGCAGCGCGCGCCGCATGCGCTACCGAAGTCCGGTGTCCGCAGGCCCTGGATGGTCAGGCACAACTATCTGTTGGACTCCATCGACCACCGCTTCGATCGCATCGAGGAGTCGATGGTCTTCGGCCGGGTAGCGGCCAAGCAGCCCCAGAGCGCCTAGCGGACACTAGTCGGCGACGGTCAACCAGTCGGCGAATCCGGACGGATCGTGGCGGCCCAGCGCGCCGTGCTCGAACAGGCCCCAGCCCTCAACGGAAGGCTTGTTGCCTTCTGTACATGAGGCGCGCCCGACGTGGTCGATGACGCCGAAGCCGGCCCGCCCGATGATCGCCGGGTCGGTCATGTCGTAGGTCAGGCGTTCGGTGAACTTGTCGCCCTTCCACATGCCGTGGATCCAGTCCGAGTCGCCGCCGTAGCCGCCGCCGACGTGAATCGGCACCGGCAGTTTGGATTCCACGTCAAAGCGCAGCGGACTGCCGTCCTGTGCGGTGGCCTCGATGGTGGCTCCGGTGGGGATGCGGGTACCCGAGGTGTAGTGGATCTTGACGCGCGGCCAGCCCAGTTGCTCGACCCTGCCGTCCTTCCAGATCCGGGTGCAGTCGTTGAGTGAACGGAAGCCGCTGGGGTCCTCCTGGATGATGAGCACGATCGAGAAGTCGTCGAACGCCATCGGCACGTACAGCCACCACATGCCCTCGAACGGCGGATCCGCAGGCCGCCCAGCGGGTTCGGCTTCGCCGATGGGCCGGATGCCCCACGACCGGTCCCGGGACCCGATCCACACCGCCGGGTCCACGGCGATCTCCTTGCCATCGATGGCGATGTGCCCGCTCCACGAACCGAGTTGCGCAAACCGTTGCGCGTCGAGCGTCACCCGGGTACCCGCGCGCAGAATGTGCCGTTGCTCCTGGACGACGTCGAACAGTCCGTTCCAGGTGAGATCGACCGCCATGCCCTCGGTCTCGTCCATCACGATGCGCAGCGAGTGCAGTGGGTCGGTGACCTCGACCCGGTAGTTCAGCACGTTCTGGTTGAGTCGATCCTGGTCGACGGCGTCCGACAGGTGCACCGCGGTCTGCTCGTTGCCGCGCCGCACAAGTACGAACGCGTCCTTGACCCCCAGGTTGGGGTAATAGCCGATGCCGCTGATCAGAAAGATGTCGCCGGTGCGGTCGTGGGCGTTGAAGTACGACCGGTCATAAAAGTTGCGATCGGACGACCCCGGCCATGCGATGGGTTGGGGAATCTGGTGGACGGGAAATTCATCCATGGGGCCGAGCATCAGTTGTCCTCTCCAATAAGCCGTTTCAATAACGATGCGTGATAGAACAGCGATTCGACGTCATCGGGTTGCTCGATCTCGCCGAAGCGCACCCGCCTCGCGCTGGTCCGCATGAACACACAGCACCAGATCACCCCGGAGTAGACGTAGAACCAGTCCAGGCTGCCGAGCGTCACGCCGGTCAGCTGTTCGTAGCTGGCTCGCACGTCTTCCTCGCGCAGTACGTCAGGCAGCCCGGGTAGTCCGGCCAGGCCCGCGAGCTCCTGGAACACCATGTGCGCGAAGATGATCCACGAGACGTCGAGTTCCCGCGGTCCGACCGTGGCCATTTCCCAGTCGAGTACGGCCACCGGGCGGAAGTCCTCGTAGAGCACGTTGCCGATGCGCGCGTCGCCCCACGCCAGTACGGGTTCGGAGGCCGCGACGTCGTCGGGGAAGTTGTCCTCGAGCCAGGCCAGGGCGCGCTCGACGAGCGCGGACGAACCGATGTCGGGCACGGCGAAGGCATACCAGTCCTTCAACCAGCCGAAGTGTCGTCGCAGCGGGTTGGCTCCCGGTGGGTCGATCTCGGACAGGAAGCCAAACGTGTTGTCCGCGTCCGGTATCGAGTGCAGTTTCGCCAACACCTCGACCGTCGAGTCCTGGAGCGCACGTTGCCGTTCGGCGGGCGCGTCGGCGAACCAGTTGCCCCCGAACGTGTACGGCATGACGTCCGGCGGAACGATGCCGTCGACGTGATCCATGAGGAAGAACGGTGTGCCGAGTACCGAGCCCGTGTCATCGATCCACCGCACGCGCGGGACGGGCACGTCGGTCAGTTCCCCGACCATCCTGATGACATCGAACTGGTGATCCAGCCGGTAGGTCGGGAACACCGGCACGTCCGCGTCAGATGGCGCGACCCGAGCCACCCACTTCTGATCCACGGGTTGGCCGGCTTCGGTCCAACGGCCGGTCAGCACGATGGTCTCCGATGACATTCCGTTCGAGTCGATGCCGCTCTCCACGGTCACGTCGGGAGCGGTTCCGCCGGGCATCACGGTGGACAGCCACCGCGACATGACTCCGGGCAACGTGGCGACGTCCCGGCTCGAGCGCTGCATGTGGTCGACGTCTTCGACGGCCGGTTCGGTAGCCACAGATTCACCTTTCCGAATAATTACGATACTGTGCGTAGCGTTATGAAAGCAGACCCGCGTGCCCTTGACAAGGGCCCGAGCGCCGGGCGCCCGCGTGACCCGCGCATCGACGCTGCCATATTGGAGGCAACGGCGGAACTGCTTGTCGAAATCGGGTATTCCAGCCTCACGATGGCGGCGGTCGCCGAGCGGGCGGGCACCACGAAGACGGCGCTGTACCGCCGTTGGTCCAGCAAGGCCGATCTCGTCCACGAAGCGGCCTTCCCCGCGGCGCCGACGGCGTTGACCACACCGGAGGGCGACATCGCAGGTGATGTCCGGGCCATGATCGCGGCGGCGCGCGACGTCTTCACCAGCCCGCTGGTGCGTGCGGCGCTACCGGGTCTGATCGCCGACATGGCCGCAGACCCCGACCTGAACGCCCGCGTGATGGGCCGGTTCATCGGAGTGTTCGACGTCGTGCGGGAGCGGCTCGTCCACGCTGTCGCCCGCGGCGAGGTTCACCCCGATGTCGATCCGGAACGGCTCATCGAGGTGATCGGCGGCGCCACGCTCCTGTCGATGCTGCTTGCGCCCGGCGAGCAGTTGGACGAACGCTGGGTGGATCAAACCACCGTCATCGTCGTCCACGGCGTGGTGGCGTGACGCGCGTCAACGGCCGAGTTGGGACTTGTTGCGCTCGGACACCTCACCGAAGCGTTGACCGAGTCCGGCGAGGTCGTGCACCTGGGAGCCAGCGATGTCGTCCTCGGCCGCCAGCGCGGGGTCGACCACGGCCGACGCGCCACGCACGTAGATCTCCTTGAGCCCCAACATCGTCGGGCCCGGCACCTCGGCGATCTGCGCGGCCAGTTGGACGGCGCGCGCGACGACGCGGTCGTGGGCGACGACCTCGGTGACCAAGCCGATGTGTTCCGCGCGGGCGGCGTCGACCACCTCGCCGGTCATCGACAGCCGGCGGGCCATCGCGCCGCCGACCACCTGCGGGAGGTGAGCCGTCATGCCACCCCCCGGCAGGATGCCGACGCGCGCGTGGGTATCAGCGAAGACGGCGCGCTCGGAGGCGATCAGGAAGTCGCATCCCAGCGCGAGTTCCAGGCCGCCCGTGAACGTGGCGCCGTTGATGGCCCCGATGATCGGCGTGTGCATGTCGGCCACCGCGGCGATGCAACTGTGCGTCTTGAATTCGTCGAAGTATTTGAGCCCGTCGCGGGCCGCCTCCTTCAAGTCGACGCCCGCACAGAACGCGGGATCGGCGCCGGTGATGACGACCGCGCGCACGGACTCGTCGGCGTCGGCGGCCTTGAGCGCCGCGTACAGCGCCCTGATCAACCCACGGTTCAACGCGTTTCGCGCCTGTGGCCGGTTGAGCGTCAGCACCCGGACAGGCCCGCTGTCTACTTCCAGTACCAGCGCTTCGTCAGTCATGTCCGCACGCTAGCGCAGGAACTGATTGGCGTGGTTCGCCAGGTCCAGCAATGGCTGGGGCAGGGCGCCGAGCAGGAGCGTGATTGCCGCGGTCAAGGTGATGGTCGCCGTGCTCAGCGCGGTGGGCACGATGACGGTCGGCGCGTCCTCGGGAGCATCGGTGAAGAACATCAACACGATCACCCGCACGTAGAAGTACGCCGCGACGGCGCTGGCGATCACGCCGACGATGACCAAGGGTGCCGCCCCGCCCTCGGCGGCCGCCTTGAACACCGCGAACTTGCTGACGAATCCACTGGTCAACGGAATTCCCGCGAACGCAAGCAGGAACAGCGAAAACACCACCCCCACCAGCGGATGCTGGCGGCCCAGGCCCGCCCACTTGCTCATGTCGGTCTCTTCGTCACCGTCCGCGTTGCGGACCACGCTGACGACGGCGAATGCCCCCACCGTGCTGAAACCGTATGCGAACAAATAGAACAACGTCGCAGACAGCCCGCTCTCGTTCAAGGCGATGACGCCGGTGAGGATGAAACCCACATGGGAGACCGACGAGTAGGCCAGCATCCGCTTGACGTCGGACTGTGACACGGCCGTCACCGTGCCCACCACCATGGTGAGGATCGCGATCGCCCACATGAGTGGCCGCCAGTCGGTAGCCAATCCAGGCAGTCCGACGTAGAAGATCCGCAGCATCGCGCCGAACGCGGCGATCTTCGTGGCCGACGCCATGAAGGCGGTGATGGGGGTCGGGGCACCCTGGTACACGTCCGGAATCCACGAATGGAACGGCACCGCACCGACTTTGAACAACATCCCGACCGAGACGAGGCCCACCCCTACGACCGCCATCGTCGTGTCGCCCGAACCGGTGGCCACTTGATCGCGGATGCTGTTCAGGCTGAACCCGCCCGAGTAGCCGTAGAGCAACGCAATGCCGTAGAGGAAGAACGCCGACGAGAACGCGCCGAGCAGAAAGTACTTCAGTGCCGCCTCTTGGGAGAGCAGGCGACGGTGGCGGGCCAGCCCGCACATCAGGTACAGCGGAAGTGAAAAGACCTCGAGCGCAATGAACATCGTCAGCAGGTCGTTGGCGGCGGGGAACAGCAACATGCCGCCGAGCGCGAACATCGTGAGCGGGAAGACCTCGGTCTGCGCCACCCCGGCCTTGGTGGCCAACTTCTCCGCGAGGCTTCCCGGTACCGCCCACGCCTGCGGGGTGAACGAGTCCAGCCCGCCTGCACTTTCGTCAGGCCCGGCTGGGACGCGGCGTTCGGCGATCAACAGCGTGCTGAGCAGTCCGACGAGCAGCAGTGTGCCCTGGATGAACAGGGCCGGTTTGTCGATTGCGATGGCGCCGACGACCGCGAATTGACCTCGTGTCGAGCCGAGCTCCACGGCCTCGGTGATGACGGCCCCGAGCGCCGCGAGTTGGCCACCGATCGCAAGCACCAACTGCGTCGGATAGCGCGCGCTGCGCGGCAGGAACGCCTCAGCGAGCACTCCGAGCACCGCGACGCCGAAGATGATCAGCATCGGCGACACCAGACCGTATTCGACCGACGGAGGAACGAGGTGGTTCACTTGCCCGCTCCTTCCGCAACCCGGGGCGCAGGGTCCTGCTGCCCGATGGTGGTCAGCGTGTGCCCGACGGCCGGGTTGATGACGTCAAGCGCGGGCTTCGGATACACCCCTAGCACGATCAGGATGGCGATCAATGGCGCCACCACGACGAGTTCGCGCGGCACCAGATCACGCAGCCGCTCGTTACCGTCCTTCAGCGGGCCGGTCATCATCCGTTGGTAGGCCCACAGGATGTAGATCGCCGATAGCACCAAGGCCGACGCCGCGAAGACCGCGAATGCGGGGTATCGCGTGAATGTGCCGATGAGCACCAGGAATTCGCTGATGAATGGGGCGAGCCCGGGAAGCGACAGCGTGGCCAGGCCGGAGACCAGGAACGTGCCCGCGAGGATGGGCGCGACCTTCTGAACCCCGCCGAAGTCAGCGATGGCACGGCTTCCCCTGCGCGACACCAGGAATCCGGCCACCAGGAACAGTGCTGCCGTCGATATACCGTGATTGACCATGTAGAGCGTCGACCCCGATTGGCCTTGGCTTGTCATCACGAAAATGCCAAGGATGATGAACCCGAAGTGGGAGATCGAGGTGTACGAGATGAGCCGCATGACGTCGGTCTGGCCGATGGCGACGACCGCGCCGTAGATGATTCCGATGACCGCCAGTGTGATGATCAACGGCTGAAAGGTCTTGGCGGCGTCGGGGAACAGCTGCAGACAGTAGCGCAGCATTCCGAAGGTGCCGACCTTGTCCACGACGGCCATCATCAAGACGGCCGTCGCGGGTGTCGCCTCGACGGCGGCGTCGGGCAGCCAGCGGTGGAACGGCCACAGCGGGGCCTTGACGGCGAAGGCGAACATGAATCCGAGGAATAGCGCGTTGAGCACCGCGGGGTTGACCCCGAGTCCACCGTTGGCGACCGCGGCGACGATGGCCCGGAAGTCGAACGTCCCAGCGCTGAACGCGTCGCTACTTGCGGTCGCCACGTACAGCCCGATGACGGCGGCCAGCATGATCAGCCCGCCGAAGAGGTTGTACAGCAAGAACTTCACGGCTGCCTTCGAACGACCTGCGCCGCCGAACCCGCCGATGAGGAAGTACAGCGGGATCAGCATCGCTTCGAAGAACACGTAGAAGAGCAAGATGTCCAGCGACACCAGCGAGATCAGTACCATGCCTTCGACCGCGAGCGTCAGCGCCAGATACGTGTGCGTGGACCGGCCCTGCTCACCGCCGTCGTTCCAGCCGGCGACGATTAGCAGCGGCACGAGTACTGCCGTCAGCACGACGAGCGCGAGCGCGATGCCGTCCAGGCCCAGGATGTAGCCGGTACCGAACGACGGGATCCATTGGTGGTCTTCGACGAACTGATACTGCGAGCCCGCGGGGTCGAACTCGACGGCCAGGATCACGACGATGGCCAGCACCGCCAACGAGAGTGCCAACGCGAGGTACTTGGCGACGTTTCGGGCCGCCGAAGGCAGCAGGATCACCAGGGCCGCTCCGAACATCGGCACGGCCCATAGGACAGTCAGCCACGGAATGCCGTTCACCAGACCCTCACCGCCAGAATTGCAGCAAGTACCAATGCCGCGCCGCCGAGCATCGAAAGGGCGTAGGACCGGACGAACCCGGTCTCGATCAGCCCCAACCGCTTTGACGTACCGCCGACCAGGAATCCAAGCCCCCGCGAAACGCCGTCGACTGCCTCGTCATCGATCTCGACGAGCCCGGCGGTCATCAGCTGACCCGGTCGCATGAACACGTCCTCGTTGAACGCATCGCCGTAGAGGTCGTTTCGGGCCGCCACGGTCAGCGCCGAAACCTTCTCGGGCGCAGTCTCGGGAATGGGCCGCGTCGCGTACATCCGGTAGGCGATTCCGATTCCGACCGCGATGACAACCAGTGTGATGGCTGTCATCGCCCAGGCCGGCAAGGTGTGCTCGGCCTCGTGGGCGCTGCCGACGACGGGCTCGAGCCAGTGTTCCAGGGTGCCGCCGATGGCGAACAGTCCGCCGGCCCCGACGGAGCCGACGGCGAGCACGATCATGGGCCACGTCATGCTGCCCGGCGACTCATGGGGATGGCTGTCCGGCTTCCAACGCTTCTCGCCGAAGAACGTCATCAGCATCACGCGCGTCATGTAGAACGCGGTGATGCCCGCGCCCAGCAGGGCCGCGCCGCCGAGCAGCAGCCCCTTGACACCGCCTGCGCCGAAAGCGGTCTCGATGATCGGATCCTTTGAGAAGAAGCCGGACAGCGGTGGCACCCCGATGATCGCGAGGTAGCCAAGCCCGAAGGTGGCGAAGGTGATTGGCATGTAGGTTCGTAGGCCGCCGTACCGACGCATGTCCGTTTCGTCGTCCATGCCGTGCATCACCGAACCCGCGCCCAGGAACAGCCCGGCCTTGAAGAAGCCGTGGGTGAGCAGGTGCATGATCGCGATGGCATAACCCGCGGGGCCGAGCCCTGCGGCGAGCACCATATAGCCGATCTGGCTCATGGTGGATGCGGCCAGCGCCTTCTTGATGTCGTCCTTGGCGCAGCCGATGATCGCGCCGAATAGCAACGTGACGGCCCCGACGATGACGACGCCGGTGCGGGCCTCGGGGGCGAGGTCGTAGATGGGCCCCGAACGTACGATCAGATAGACGCCCGCGGTCACCATGGTGGCGGCATGGATGAGCGCCGAGACCGGGGTGGGGCCCTCCATCGCGTCGCCGAGCCACGACTGCAGCGGCACCTGGGCGGACTTGCCGCACGCGGCCAACAGGAGCAGCAGCCCGAGGGCCGTCAAGGTGCCATGTGACATCTGGGAGGCGGCGCCGAAAACGCCTTCGTAGGAGATGGTTCCGACGTTGGCGAACATCACCATCAGGGCCAGCGCCAGCCCGATGTCGCCGACGCGGTTGACGACGAACGCCTTCTTGGCCGCAGTGGCGGCCGACGGTTTGTACGACCAGAAGCCGATGAGCAGGTAGGACGCCAGCCCGACGCCTTCCCAGCCCATGGCCAACCCGAGGTAGTTGTCCGCGAGCACCAACAGCAGCATGGCCGCGACGAACAGGTTCAGGTAGGCAAAGAAACGTCGCCGCTCGGGGTCGTCGGCCATGTAGCCGACCGAGTAGATGTGAATGAGCGCGCCGACACCGGTGATCAACAGCACGAAACACACTGACAACTGGTCGAGTTGGAGTCCGAAGTCGACCTGCAGCTGCGCCGCCGGAACCCAGGAGAAGAGGTGCTCGTGCAGTGCACGGTCCTCGGCGCCGCGGCCCAGCAGCCCAACGAAGAGCACCAGACCTACGGCGAAGGACGCCAACACGGTGGCACAACCCAGCAGATGGCCCCACGCATTGGTGGCTCGGCCACCCAGTAGCAGCACCACCGCCCCGGCCAGTGGGAGCGCGATCAACAGCCAGATGGGAAGCGTCATGGCCTAGTGCTTCAACAGGTTCGCCGCGTCGACCGAGGCCGACCGCCGGGTACGGAAGATGGTCATGATGATCGCCAGCCCGACCACCACCTCGCAGGCGGCCACCACCATCGTGAAGAACGCGACGACCTGACCGTCGAGATGACCGTGCATCCGTGAGAACGTCACGAAGGCCAGGTTGCAGGCGTTGAGCATCAGCTCGACGCACATGAACATGACGATCGCGTTGCGGCGCAACAGCACTCCTGCCGCGCCGATCGTGAAGAGCAACGCCGACAGGTAGAGGTAGTTGGCGGGATTCAATTGGTGCTCCCGTTCTTGCTCGCTGCCACGACCTCGGGCGACTTGCGGCGCGGCAGCACGCTGCTGACCGAGCTATCGGCGTCAGAGCCGTCGGGCAGCCTGGCAGGCACGTCGACGGCGTTGTATCTGGCGTAGACCCCGGGATTCGGCCTCGGAGTCGGATGGCCGCCGGGCGCGAAGCGTTCGATCGCCATTTCGCGCTGAGACTTTCGGCGATCGAACCGCTCGCGGTGAGCCAGCACCATCGCGCCCAATGTCGCGGTGATCAACAGCGCACTGGTCAGTTCGAAGGCCCACAGATAACGGGTGAAGATGAGCGCGGCCAGGCCTTGGACGTTGCCCCCGCTGTTGGCTTGCGCCAAACCCGTGAAGCCGGTGACCGAGGCGTTGCCGATGCCTGCGATCAACAGAATGCCGAACCCGAGCCCCGCGATGATCGCCGCGATGCGTTGTCCGCGAATCGTTTCCACCAGGGAGTCTGCCGAGTCCACACCGATCAGCATCAGCACGAAGAGGAAGAGCATCATCACGGCGCCGGTGTAGACGACGACCTGGACGACGCCGAGGAACAGCGCGTCCTGCGCGATGTACAGCACCGCCAGGATGATCATCGTGCTGGCCAGGAACATCGCCGAGTAGACGGCCTTCGGCGCGGCCACCACCCCGATGGCGGACACGATCGCCAACGTGCCGAGTACCCAGAACAGCACACCCTCCGCGCTCACTTGGCCGGAACCTTCGGCATGCCGAGCCCGTGCGCGGTGATGTTGCCGCGGTAGTAGTCCTCGTCGGTGCTGCCGGGGGCCATTGCGTGCGGGGGAGCCACCATGTCGGCGAGTAAGGGCGCGAGCAGTTTGTCCTTGCCGTAAATCAGGTCCGAGCGGTTGTCGTCGGCCATTTCGTACTCATTGGTCATCGTCAAGGCCCGGGTCGGGCAGGCCTCGATGCATAGCCCGCAGCCTATGCAGCGTAGGTAGTTGATCTGGTACACCTGGCCGTAGCGCTCCCCGGGCGAGAAGCGTGCGGCCTCGGTGTTGTCGGCGCCCTCCACGAAGATCGCGTCGGCCGGGCATGCCCAGGCGCATAGTTCGCACCCGATGCACTTCTCCAGCCCGTCGTCGTATCGGTTGAGCTGGTGCCTGCCGTGGTAGCGCTTGGCGGTCGCTCCGGGTTTCTCCGGATACTCCTCCGTGACCCGCTTCTTGAACATTGCCTTGAACGTGACGCCGAAACCGGCAATGGAGTCGATGAAGTTAGGCATCTGCGGCCTCCTTCGTAGGTATGCGCGGAATCGGGAATGCGCCCGTGTCGGCAGGGACGGCGTCGGCTCGAATTTGTCTGCGCCGCATTGTCCGCCACAGCAAGATCACCAGTGCCACGCCGACGACCGCGCTCGCGATGACCATGAACGCCGCCCAACCGTCGTAGCCCTGGGTGCGCAACGTCCGAACGACTGCCACGGTCATGATCCAGGCCAGCGAGATTGGGATGAGCACCTTCCAGCCCAGCCCCATGAACTGGTCATAGCGCATGCGGGGCAGGGTGGCGCGCAGCCACATGAACAAGAAGAGGAACGCCCACACCTTGGCGACGAACCACAGCAGCGGCCACCACCCGCTATTCGCACCGTCCCACAAGGTCAACGGCCACGGCGCCTGCCAGCCGCCGAGGAACAGCGTGGTGGCCAGGGCCGACACCGTGGTCATGTTCACGTATTCGGCGAGCATGAAGATCGCGAAGCCCAGCGACGAGTACTCGGTATGGAAACCGCCGACCAGTTCGCCCTCGGCTTCGGGGAGATCGAATGGTGCCCTGTTGGTTTCGCCGACCATCGACGTCACGTAGATCAGGAACGACGGCAGCAGCAGGAAGACGTACCAGAGGTGTTGCTGCTTGGCGATGATCTCCGACGTTGACATCGTGCCTGCGTAAAGGAACACCGCAGCGAAGCACAACGCCATGGCGATCTCGTAGGAAATCACCTGTGCGCTGGACCGAAGGCCGCCGAGAAGCGGGTAGGTGGAGCCAGACGCCCAGCCTCCCAAGACGATTCCGTACACCCCGATCGATGTCACGGCGAGCACGTAGAGCACGGCGACGGGCAGATCGGTCAGCTGTAGCGGGGTGTGGTGGCCGAACACGCTGACCATGCCGCCCATCGGGACGACGGCGAAGGCCATGATCGCGGGGACCACAGAGATGACCGGTGCTAGAAGGAAGATCGGCTTGTCGACGCCCGCGGGGATGAGGCCTTCCTTGAGCGCGAGCTTGACGCCGTCGGCAAGGCTCTGTAGCAGCCCCCATGGCCCGACTCGGTTGGGGCCGGGGCGCCTCTGCATCCAGCCGAGCACCTTGCGTTCGAGCAGGATCGCGACCAACACCGTCAGCAACAGGAACACGAAGATGAAGAGCGCCTTGGCAAGTACCAACCACCACGGGTCGTGGCCGAAGGAATTCAGGTCGGGATACGTCACGCGAGTTCACCCCCCTCACCAGAGATGGCAACCAACTCGCCGACCGATGCGCCGAGCGTCGCGGCGACGGCCGAGCCGGGGGAGTTCAGCGGCAACCACACCACACGGTCGGGCATGCCGGTGATTTCAAGTGGCAGCGAGATCGCGCCGCCGGGGGTGCTGACGGTGACGAATTCGCCTTCCGCCGCGCTGATTTCGTTCGCGGTGGCTTCCGACAGTCGGACGACCGCCGGACGTGCGGTCCCCGCGAGATGAGGCTCGCCGTCCTGCAGCCGGCCTGCGTCCAGCAGCATGCGCCAGCCGGCGAGCACCGCCTGCCCTGACGACGGCTGGGCAGGACGGACCGGGGCGACGTCGGGTGCGGCGGCCGGGGCGCCCTGCCAGCTGCCGAGCTTGGCGAGTTCGGCCCGCACCGCAGCGGCGTCGGGTAGGGCGAGATCGACTCCGACCTCGTCGGCCAGCGCGGCGAGCACGCGGACGTCCGCGGTGGCGTTCGGAGGCAACGCGGGCTCGAAAGGACGTTGGCGGCCTTCCCAGTTGACGAACGTGCCCGCCTTCTCCGTGACGGGAGCGACGGGGAAGACGACGTCGGCACGCTCGGTGATGTCGCTGTGGCGCAACTCCAGGCTCACGACGAAGGGCGCAGCCTCGACGGCTGCCAGTGCGCGCCTGGGGTCCGGAAGATCGTCCACTTCTACGCCGCCGACGAGCAGCGCCTGCAGGGTTCCGTCCGCGGCCGCGGCGAGGATGCCCGAGGTATCCCGCCCTGGCCCCTCTGGCAGGTCGTCGACGTGCCAGCCCACCGCGACCTCCCGGCGGGCGGAGGGATCGGCGAGCGGACGGCCACCGGGCAGAAGGTTCGGCGCCGCACCGGCTTCCAGCGCCCCGCGGTCACCTGCGCGGCGCGGAACCCAACCCAGCTTGGCGCCCGTCGCCTCGGCAAGGCGTATCGCCGCGGAATAGGCGCCGGGTGAGGTCGCGAGCCGTTCTCCGACCAGGATCACCGTTCCCGCGGGGAGTTCACCGTGCAGCCCATCGAGGGCCTCGGCTTCACCTCCTGGCGCGGTGGCGATGAGCCGACCGCCCATCTTTTCAAGGCCGCGCGTGGCGAATGGGGCTACCGACGTCACCTCGAGGCCGTGCTTGCGGAAGGCCTTGCGCAAGCGCAGGAAGACGATCGGCGACTCCTCTTCGGGTTCGAAACCGGCGAGCAGCACGGCGGGTGCCGTTTCGAGGTCTGCGTACGTGACGGCGAACTGGCGACCCGCGACGGCGTTGGCGAGAAAGGCCGCCTCTTCAACGGAGTGAGGTCGGCTGCGGAAGTCGATGTCGTTGGTGCCCAGCACGATCCGGGCGAATTTCGCGTAGGCGTACGCATCCTCGAGGGTGGCGCGGCCTCCAACGAGGACACCTGTGTTCGAGCCGGCGGCAGTCAGGCCGCGGACCGCCGCGGCAACGGCCTCCGACCAGGAGGCGGGACGCTGCGTGCCGTCGGGGTCGCGAATCAGCGGGGTGGCGATTCGGTCACCCTGCGTCGGGTACGTGAATGCCCAGCGGCCCTTGTCGCAGTTCCACTCCTCGTTGACCTCGGGGTCGTCACCGGCCAGGCGGCGCAACACCTTTCCGCGTCTGTGGTCGGTGCGCTGCGCGCAACCCGACGCGCAGTGCTCGCACACGCTTGGCGAGGACACCAGGTCGAATGGTCTGGCTCGGAACCGGTAGGCCGTCCCAGTCAGTGCTCCGACCGGGCAGATCTGGACGGTGTTGCCGGAGAAGTAGGAGTCGAAGGGTTCATCCGTGGCGATGCCGACCTGTTGCAGCGCACCGCGTTCGAGCAATTCGATGAACGGATCGCCGGCGATCTGGTTGGAGAACCGCGTGCACCGTGCGCACAGCACGCAACGTTCCCGGTCGAGCAACACTTGTGAGGACAGGTTGATCGGCTTGGGGAAGGTGCGCTTGACGTCGGTGAAGCGGGTGTCGGCCTGTCCGTTCGACATGGCCTGGTTCTGAAGTGGGCACTCGCCGCCCTTGTCGCACACCGGGCAATCCAGCGGATGGTTGATGAGCAGCAGTTCCATCACACCGTGCTGGGCCTTGTCGGCGGCCTCCGACGTCAGCTGCGTGCGTACCACCATGTCGGGGGTGACGGTGATGGTGCAGGAGGCCATCGGCTTGCGTTGGCCCTCGACCTCGACCAGGCATTGACGGCAGGCCCCGACCGGCTCGAGCAATGGGTGGTCGCAGAACCGGGGGATCTGGACGCCCATGAGCTCGGCCGCGCGAATCACCAAGGTGCCCTTGGGCACACTTATCTGGTGGTCGTCGATGGTGAGTGTCACCAGCTCGACGTCGGTAGCAGCCTTGTTCTCGGCAGTGGTCACACCCCGACTCCTTCCGGCGCGGCCAACATCGAGGCGTGCGGATCGAACGGGCACCCATCACCGTCGAGGTGTGCCAGGTACTCGTCGCGGAAGTACTTGATCGACGAGATGACCGGGCTTGCGGCGCCGTCGCCGAGCGCGCAGAACGACTTGCCGAAGATCGCATCGGAGATGTCGAGCAGCTTTTCGACGTCCGCCTCGTCGGCGTGACCGGTCTCGAGACGTTCGTAGATCTGGGCCAGCCAGTAGGTGCCTTCGCGGCACGGGGTGCACTTTCCACAGGACTCGTGGGCGTAGAACTGCGTCCAGCGCCGAACGGCCCGCACCACGCAGGTCGTCTCGTCGAATATCTGCAGGGCCTTGGTGCCGAGCATCGAGCCGGCCTGGGCCATGTGCTCGTAATCCAAAGGGATGTCGAGGTGTTCGGCGGTCAGCAGTGGCGTGGACGATCCGCCTGGTGTCCAGAACTTGAGCTCGTGCCCGGCCCGCACACCGCCAGCGACGTCAAGCAGTTCGCGCAACGTGATACCTAGCGGGGCCTCGTACTGACCGGGCGTTGTGACGTGGCCGGACAGCGAATAGAGCGTGAAACCCGGCGACTTGTCCGACCCCATCGACTTGAACCAGTCCACGCCACCGCGCAGGACCGCGGGCACGCTGGCGATGGACTCGACGTTGTTGACCACCGTCGGGCAGGCGTACAGGCCGGCCACGGCGGGGAACGGCGGGCGCAACCGGGGTTGGCCGCGCCGGCCTTCGAGCGAGTCCAGCAACGCGGTCTCCTCACCGCAGATGTAGGCACCCGCGCCCGCGTGCACCACCAGGTCGACGTCGAAACCCGAACCTTGCACGTCGGTGCCGAGGTACCCGGCTTCGTACGCCTCGGCCACCGCGGCCTGCAACCTGCGCAGCACGGGCACCACCTCTCCGCGCACGTAGATGAAGGCGTGCCGGGCCCGTATCGCATAGGCGGCGATGATCGCACCCTCGACGAGCACGTGCGGCGTCGCCATCATCAGCGGAATGTCCTTGCACGTACCGGGTTCCGATTCGTCGGCGTTGATGACCAGGTAATGCGGCTTGGCGCCTGCCCCGTCGTCGCCCTGCGGGATGAACGACCACTTCTGTCCGGTGGGGAAGCCCGCACCGCCGCGCCCGCGTAGGCCGGAATCCTTGACCAGCGCGATGACGTCGTCGGGGCTCATCGCCAGCGCCTTGGTGAGCGCTTGGTAGCCGTCATGGCGCAGATAGGTGTCCAACGTCCACGATTGTGGGTCGTCCCAGTAGGCACTGAGTACGGGGGTGAGCGTCACTTGGCCTCGCCGTTCTTGGAAGGAACGTCGGCCGATGGCGCCGGTGCGGGTTGGTCACGCTCCGACTCCTTGGCGAGGCGCTCGTCATCGGGTCCGCTCGCCGTGCCGCGGGCTTCGCCGGGCTTGGGTGCGGCCATGTCCCGCTGGTGCGCAATGCGAAGACCGGCCAGGGTGGCCGCACCTGGTGTTCCGTCGTTCGCGCCAGGCCGCTCGTCTGGGAAGCCCGCGAGAATGCGCGCGGTTTGGCGAAACGTGCACAGTGGAGCGCCGCGCGTCGGCGTCACCGCCGCGCCCGCACGGAGTTCGTCGACGAGATCCCTTGCCGACGAAGGAGTTTGATTGTCGAAGAATTCCCAGTTCACCATCACCACCGGGGCGTAATCACAGGCGGCGTTGCACTCGATGTGATCGAGGGTGACCTTGCTGTCGGCGGTGGTCTCGCCGGCGTGAACTCCGAGGTGGTCCTCGAGTACCTCGAGAATGGCGTCTCCGCCCATCACCGCGCACAGTGTGTTGGTGCACACGCCCACCAGGTATTCGCCGGTCGGGGTGCGGCGGTACATCGAGTAGAACGTGGCAACCGCGGTGACCTCGGCCGGGCTCAGCTTCAGTTGTGTTGCACAGAAGGCGATTCCGGCAGGCGTGAGATAGCCGTCCTCCGCCTGTACTAGGTGCAACAGCGGGAGCAACGCCGACCGTGCCTCGGGATAGCGGGCAATCACTAGCACCGCATCCTCGGCCAACCGGGCCGTCACCTCAGCCGAATACGACTGCGGCCCATTCGTGATCGGAGGTCCGGGCTCGTCGGGTCGCGGCCCAAGCCGCAGCTCTACGACAGTCACCTATCAACGCCTCCCATCACGGGGTCAATCGACGCCACCGCGGAGATCGCGTCGGCCACCATGCCGCCCTCGCACATCGCCGCCACGGCTTGCAGGTTGGTGAACGACGGGTCGCGGTAGTGCACGCGGTACGGACGCGTGCCGCCGTCGCTGACCATGTGCACCCCGAGCTCGCCGCGCGGTGATTCGACCGCGACGTACACCTGACCGGCAGGGACGCGAATGCCCTCGGTCACCAGCTTGAAGTGGTGGATCAGGGCCTCCATGGACCCGCCCATGATCTTCGCGATGTGCTCGGGGGAGTTGCCCAACCCGTCGGGGCCCAGCTTCAGATCAGCCGGCCAGGCCAGCTTCTTGTCGGTGATCATCACCGGCCCTGGCTTGAGCCGCGCCAGACACTGCTCGATGATCTTGAGCGACTCCTTCATCTCGCCGACCCGAATCAGATAGCGGCCGTAGGAATCACATGCCGGATCGGTGATGACGTCGAAATCGTAGTTCTCGTATCCGCAGTAGGGCTGCGCCTTCCGCAGGTCATGGGGGAGCCCGGTGGAACGCAGGATGGGGCCGGTGATGCCGAGCGCCATGCAGCCGGTCAGGTCCAGGTAGCCGACCCCAACGGTGCGGGCCTTCCAGATGTAGCTCTCCTTGAGCAGCTTCTCCAGATCGTCGAGCTTGGCGGGCATGGTGCGAAGCAATTCCTCGAGCTGCGGTATCGCCTCGTCCGGCAGGTCGGCGGCCAGCCCGCCCGGTCTGATGTAGGCGTGGTTCATGCGCAGGCCCGTGATGGTCTCGAAGACCGACAGCACTTGTTCGCGTCCCATGAAGCCGAAGAACATGGCCGACATGGCGCCCAGTTCCATTCCGCCCGTGGCTAATGCGACCAGGTGGCTGGAAATCCGGTTGAGCTCCATCAGCATGACCCGGATGACGCTGGCCCGCTCGGGGATGTCGTCGGTGACACCGAGAAGTTTCTCGACCCCGAGGCAATAGGCCGTCTCGTTGAAGAACGGAGCCAGGTAGTCCATGCGGGTGACGAACGTGACGCCCTGCGTCCAGTTGCGGTACTCGAGGTTCTTCTCGATTCCGGTGTGCAGGTAGCCGATTCCGCAGCGGATCTCGGTGATGGTCTCGCCCTCGATCTCGAGGATCAGGCGCAGCACGCCGTGCGTGGACGGATGCTGGGGGCCCATGTTCACGACGATGCGCTCGCCTGCGACCGCGCTGTCCTGGGCGGCCTTGACCACTTCTTCCCAGTCTTCCCCGCCCACCGTGACCACAGTTTCGGGCGGGTTGCTTGGCTTGGTCATCAGTTGTACGACCTCCGCTCGTCGGGCGGCGGTATCTCGGCACCGTGGTAGGTCACGGGTATGCCGCCCAACGGATAGTCCTTGCGCTGCGGGTGTCCGACCCAGTCGTCGGGCATTTCGATTCGGGTCAACGAGGGGTGGCCGTCGAAGATGATGCCGAAGAAGTCGTACGTCTCGCGTTCGTGCCAGTCGGTGGTCGGATACACCGAGAACAATGACGGCACATGTGAATCCGCATCCGGCGCCGTGACTTCGACGCGAATTCGGCGGTTGTGAGTAATGGACATCAACGGGTACACCGCGTGCAGTTCGCGTCCGGTGTCGCTGGGGTAGTGCACGCCCGAGACGCCAAGGCAGAGTTCGAAGCTCAGCGCCGGGTCGTCGCGTAGGTGCTGCATGACTGCGACGAGGTGTTCACGGCGCACTTCCAGCGTGAGCTCGTCGCGAAAGACCACCACCCGTTCTACCGCGTCGGTAAATGCCTGCTCGCCAAGGGCTCCGATCAGTGCGTCGACGACGTCGTCGAAGTACAAGCCGTACGGCCGCGGCGAACTGTCTGGCAGCACGACCTCGCGTACCAGCCTGCCGTAGCCCGAGGTGTCGCCACTGCCCCTGACGCCGAACATGCCTCGCCGAGTGCAGATGACCTCGCGGTCGCCGTTGCCGTTCCCATTCCCGTTGCCGTTGTGCTCAGTCATGGCCGCAGCAGCCCCTTGAGTTCCAGGGTCGTCGGTGACGCCAGCGCGGCTTGTTCGGCCGCGGCGATGGCATCAGCGCGGTTGACGCCGAGCGGCATGTCCTGAATCTTGGCGTGCAGCATCAGAATTGCGTTCAGCAGCATCTCGGGACGTGGCGGGCAGCCCGGTAGGTAGATGTCCACGGGCACTACGTGGTCGACGCCCTGCACGATGGCGTAGTTGTTGAACATCCCGCCCGAGGAGGCGCAGACCCCCATCGCGAGCACCCATTTGGGCTCGGCCATCTGGTCGTAGACCTGCCGCAGCACCGGCGCCATCTTCTGGCTCACCCGGCCTGCCACGATCATCAAGTCAGCTTGGCGCGGGGTCGCGGAGAACCGTTCCATGCCGAACCGCGCGATATCGAAACGTGGCGCGGCCGTTGACATCATCTCGATGGCGCAGCAAGCCAGGCCGAACGTCGCGGGCCACAACGAGCCCTTGCGCACGTAGCCGGCCACCTTCTCGAGGGTGGACAACAGGATCCCGCCGGGCAGTTGTTCTTCGAGTCCCATCGGTCAGTCCCAGTTCAGTCCGCCGCGCCGCCACACGTAGGCGTACGCGACGAACACCGTCAGCATGAAGAGCAGCATCTCGACCACGGCGAACAGCCCGAGCGAGTCGAATGACACTGCCCACGGATAGAGGAACACGATCTCGATGTCGAAGACGATGAACAACATCGCGGTCAGGTAGTACTTCACCGGGAAGCGCTGGCCGGTGGATTCGTGTCCTGGCGAGCCGGGCGCCATGGGCTCGATACCGCACTCGTACGCCTCGAGTTTTGCTCGGTTGTAGCGCCGCGGGCCAATGAAAACGATGATGCCGACCGAACCGACCGCGAAGGCGGCGGCGATGGCACCTATCACCAGGATGGGTATGTAAACGTTCATACCGCTGTGTCGCTCCCTCGTTGGGCTGTCGATGTGAGCTACAACACAGCTTAGCCTTGTTAACCGTTCGCTTGGCCATTTTGGATAGGATCAAGCTTGGAATCTGGGCGTCAGTGTGCTCGTACGCGGAAATCGCGAAGGGTGAACGGCCCCAGAGTATTTCGTGCTGATTACTGCACTGTTGCGCGCAGCAACTGCGCGACGGCCTCACCGAGTCGAATGGGGTCGATGGGATGCGGCACGGCCGCCTCCGCGCGCGACCACGACGCCAACCAGGCGTCGTCCGGGCGCCCCGTAAGCACCAGAATCGGCGGGCATGTCGCGACTTCGTCCTTGAGCTGCTTCGCCAGCCCGAGGCCGCCCGTCGGCGTGGCCTCGCCGTCCAGGATCGCCAGGTCGAATCCGCCCTCGTCGAGGGTCGCGATGACCACCGGGGCGGTTGCCACGTCGAGGTAACTGAGCTCGGGCAGGTCGGGGTGGACGCGCTTTCCCAGCGCCGATCGCACCTTCTCCCTGGTGCGCGCGTTGTCGCTGTAGACCAGGATCTTCAAGGGCGAGTCGGGCACAACGGCGATGCTACGACTGCTTGACGAACACCGCGGTCGCTTCGACGGTCGCGATGTCGCCCATCATGCCCGCCAGGTTGCCGTCGACACCGAACTCCTGGCGGTTGAGCTCCGCCTTGGTCACGATCCGCACCGCACCGCCGTCCAACACCGTCACCGTCGCAGGTAGATCGAGGCGCTGCTCGATGCCCCTGATCATGATGGTCGTGTTGAGTTCCAGGGTGCTCGGTCCGGTGACGACGGCTTTGTCCAGGGTCAGGCCGATTGTCGGATACTTCTCGACGTCGAAGAAGTCGGCCGACCTGAGGTGGGCGTCGCGTTTGCCGATGCCGGTGCTGACTGACGTCGCGTCGATCCTCACGTGGCCGCCGACGAAGTCGGGTGCCGTCGCCTGGCCGGTGCCTTCGACCTTGGTGAACGTGCCCTTCACCTTGAGCAGTCCCCAGAAGGAAGGGCTGTGGAACCCAACCGTGGTGCGGGCGGCGTCAAGCGCCCACGTCGACGATGGTCCTGCGAGCAAGTCTGAAACGTCTGCCATCTTTGCCTCCTAGAGCAACGGCTTCATGTCGGATGGGTCGAAGTACTCGTCGATGCGGGTGATCAATCCACCTGCATCCAGCTTGATCACGATGCATACCCGCATTTCGATCGAAACCTCGTCGGAGCGCTGCGCCCGAAGGAGGTGCTGCTGCACGAACCCGCCGTCGAAGAACTGACGGTCGAGTATCTCGTAGCTCCGAGCGGTGGTGATGTCCATGAACCACCGGATCACCTTGAGGGCCCGGCCGCGTTGGTTGTCCATCGGGTCTCCTGAGTGCCAGACCAAGACGTCGTCGGCCCACATGCCTTCGACGGCCGCGTAATCGCCGCGTTCGATGGCAGCGAACAGTCGGTCCGCCACGTCCCGGCTCATGTCCACGTTCATGATTCTGCTCCTCTGGGTTGACCTCAACTTTGGTTCAGGTAGAACACTGGCCTTCATGACCACACCAGCGAAGGACGTCTTCAACGACTCCTACCAAGCCGGCGCTCCTCCGTGGGTGATCGGCGAACCACAGCCGGCGATCGTCGCACTCGAGCAGACCGGGATGATCGGCGGCCGGGTGCTGGACGCAGGCTGCGGCCTTGGCGAGCACACCATCCTGCTGACCGCGCTCGACTACGACGTGCTTGGCATCGACTTCGCGCCGAACGCGATCGACCAGGCCCGCGCCAATGCCGCGACGAAGGGAATCGACGCGCGCTTCGAGGTCGCCGACGCGATGAAGCTGGAGTCGGAGCCGGGCTATGACACCGTCATCGACAGCGCGCTGTTCCACATCTTTGGCGACGACGCCGACCGGGCGCGTTACGTCGCCAGCCTGCATCGGTCCATCCGGCCCGGCGGGGTGCTGCATGTGCTCGCGCTCTCCGACGCGGGTCGCGGCTTCGGTCCCATGGTCAGCGAGGCGCAGGTCCGCGAGGCATTTACGTCCGGGTGGGAGCTCGAGGCCCTCGACACCACTACGTACCGCGGGACCGTCGGTGAAATGCACAGCGCGGCTTTGGGGGAGTCGGTTGGCACGACGCTCGACGAACCCGCCTGGCTGGCGCGGGTGCGCAGATTGCGCAGTTGACCGACTACTCAAGCTCATAGCCTGGATGCGAGACGGCCAACCGCTGCAGCACCAGCCCGCGCAGCGCTGACGCGACCTCGGCACCGCGCTCGTCGAAGTCACCGCGTCTGATGGCCGCCGACAACGCTGCCTCGTCGGCGAACCCGAGCAGGTCGGGCGCCGCGGTGTCGGCTAGCAGTTCGCGTTCGACGGTGCGCAACACGTTGGCCGCGACGCGGGCGTGGAAGTTGACCGAACCGCTGGTGCCGTCGCGTACGTCGGTCTCGAGGAACTCGGCGACGGCGACCACCAACTCGGCCGCGGTCGGCCTACCGTGCAGTTGAGTCATGATGCCTCCCCCAGCAGTGTGAGCAGGTCGAACTCGGTCTCGCAGACCCTGCGTCCGATCGCGGCGAGTTCGACGGACCGGGTCTGGCCGGACAGATGACGCTCAGCCTGATAGCGGCAGATGACGCCCCAGCGCAGCGTCGACAACACCAGCCACCAGTGCATGGCTGCGCGGTCTAGCTCGGTGTCGGCGGCCCGTTCGTAGGCGCAGAGCAGTTCCTCTATGCTGCCCAGCCCACCCGCGCCCATCGCTCGCGGCGCCCCGAATCGCCATGCCCTGATGCAGAACCACGCCAGATCCTCGTACACCTCGCCGGTGTGGGTGAGCTCCCAGTCCAGCACCGCCGCCAGCCGGGCCGGCCGTGCGTCGGTGTCGATGATGAGGTTGCCCATCCGGAAGTCGCCGTGCACCAACACGTTCGGCGACTGTGCCGGCCGATTCCGGGCCAACCACCGGAAGGCCCACTCGAACGTTGCGGTGGTGTCACCCATCTCGTCGAGCTGAGCGTGCCAGTCCTCGAGCGGATCCGACGACTTCAGGCCGATGTCCGTCGGGTCGGCCCGGTGGATCGCGGCAAGCGCGTCCGCGCACTGGGTGACCAGACTCTTGCGGGACGCGTCGTCGAGCGCCCGCTGGATCCTGCGCACGATCGTCTCGCCACCGATGAAGTCGCACACCAGATACGGGTTGCCCAGCGCCTCAACCGAATCGTCGGCGACCAGGACGTGCGGCACCGGGGCACCTGTCGCCGCGGCGCGGGTCAGGGCGGCCGCTTCGAGCTCCATGCCGGCGTGGATTTCGTCGGGCGGCCCGATGCGCAGGATCAATGGTCGGCCGTCTGCCTCGAATGCCCAGGTGGCACGGCTTGCGCCGCCGGTGAGCACGCGCAGGTGCTCGACCCGGGTGGCGCCGACCAGGCCCGCGAGCACATCGGGTTGGACGTCTGCGCTCACTTGCGCGAGCCGAACTTGAACATCCTTTGCGCCACCCGCCGGATCTGAATCTCCTCGGCACCCTCCGTGATCCGGTAGCGGCGGTGGTGCCGGTAGATGTGTTCGAATTGTTCGTGGCGGCTGTAGCCGAGCCCGCCGTGCACCTGCATGGCCCGGTCGGCGGCTTCGCAGACCAGTCGGTTGGCGCGATAGTTCGCCATCGACACCTTGTCGCTGACCTCCATGTGGTGATTGCGGTCCAAGTGCCATGCGGCGAAGTAGACCAGCAGCCTGACCATCTGTGCCTCGGTCTGCAGTTCGACGAGCGGCCACTGCACGGCCTGGTTCACCGAAAGCGGCTTGCCGAACACCACTCGCTCCGAGGCATACTCCGCGGCCCTGTCGATGCAGTACTGCGCGGCGCCAAGGCTGCTGGCGGCTTGTCGAATCCTGTTCTCGTGCAAGAAGGTCTGGCCCACCTCCAGTCCGTGATCCACCTCGCCGAGCACTGCATCGGCCGGCACCCGGACATCCTTCAGTTCGACCTCGCCGTGGTCGGTGGGCATGTTGAACGTCCACCAGTAGAAGGGCACCGTGAAACCTGGCGAATCACAGGGCACCAGGAACGCCGTGATGCCGCGCGCCTGCCCTGCTTCGCCGGACGTGCGGGCGAAGACCAGATCGTGAGTGGCGCGGTGCACGCCGGTGTTCCACCGCTTCGTCCCGTTGATCACCCAGCCGTCCCCGTCGGCGACGGCAGTGGTCTCCAGCCACGTCGCATCCGAACCATGACCGGGTTCGGACAGTCCGAACGCCATCGAGCGCTCACCGGTCAGCAGCGCTTCGGCCCACTCCTTCTTCTGGGCGTCCGTGCCAAACCGGTCCATCATGATGACCTGAGGAAAATTGCCGACGATGGACGACTCGTCCTGCAGGTCGTTGTGCAGTCCGAGACCCTTGTGCGCCAGGTGTTCCCGGATGACGGCCATGTCGAGGTTGGTGCCGTCGCGGCCGCCGAATCGCGCCGGTAGGCCGTAGCGCAGCCAGCCTGCGGCATCAGCGCGGCGCCGCATCTCGTCGAGCAGGTCTTCCCACGCCCGCTGTGGGATGCCGTCGTGCTCCCAGTCGGTGCGGGCGTATTCGCGCCGCTTGTCGAAGTACTGCATGTGCTCGGCCTCCAGCGGCTTGATCTCCGCGTCGATGAAGGCGTCCATTTCGGCCAGTAGGCCCGGAAGATGTGCTGGCAGAGCGAAATCCACAGTGATTTCTCCTAAGCGCCGTAGAGGGTCTTTTTCCAAATCGTCGAAAGGGTGGCGATGGCGTCGGTATCGCTGATCTTCAGCCCAAGTCCGGTAGGCCGAAGGTACACGGCGGTGAAATTCTCGAACAGCAGCGCGATTGCCGCGCCCGTATGGTCGGGATCCAATTCGCCGCCGTATCCCTGCTCCTGGGCGCGGCGCACGGACGCGGCGACGATGTCGATACCGAACCGCCGAAACTCGTTCTGCAGGTCGGCAAACCGCGGTCTGGCATCTGCGAGTTGACCCACCGCGATCATGATGCCGATGTTCTGTTTGAACATGTTCCAGTACCCGGTCACCACCGCGGAGAAGAACTTGTCGTCCTGGGGTGACTCCGGTAGGTGCACTGACAACCCCGAGGGCATCACGACGTCGTGAAGGAACGACTCCGCCAAACGCGCCAGTAGGTCTTCCTTGTCGTCGTAGTAGCGGTAGAACGCCGCAGGCGACTTGCCTGCCGCGGATGTGATGTCGGCCAGCGTCGTGCCGTGAAAGCCGCTTTCGGCGAAGAGCTTCCGCGCCGCGAGTTCGATCGCTTCACGGGTCTGGCGGCCCTTGGCGGTGAGCGGATCCTTCTGCATCGTCAGCCCAGGATCCGATCGCCTGCGCGCAGCAGTGCGCTGGGCAGTTCGTGACCGACGACAGCCTGAGCGACGCTTGCCGCGCGGATCGCGGTCTGCAGATCGACGTCGACGCCGATGTCGCTGTCGCGCAGCATGTACACCAGGTCCTCGGTGGCGATGTTGCCGCTGGCGCCCGGCGCGAACGGGCAGCCACCGAGTCCGCCGACGGAGGAGTCCAACCGGGTGATGCCCGCGCTGACGGCGGCGTAGGCGCTCGCGAGGCCGGTCCCGCGGGTGTTGTGGAAGTGCGCACCGAGCGGCAGGTCGCCGATTCGGGGCCGCACACGGTTGACGAGGTCGGTGACGCGCCGCGGGGTTGTCGTGCCGATGGTGTCGGCGATGGCGATACGGTCGGCGCCGAGTTCGTATGCCGCAACAGCGATGTCGACGACCCGCTGTGGGTCGGTGGGCCCGTCGAACGGACAGTCCCACGCCGTCGCGATGATCACTTCAATTGTCGCGTCGTGCTCGTGGGCGATGCGGGTGATGTCGGCGATGAGGTCGGTGGACTCGGCTGTGGACCGCCCGACGTTCGCCTGGCTGTGGCCGTCGGCTGCCGACACGACGTACTCGATCGAGCCCATACCAGCGGCCACCGCGCGGCCCGCCCCGCCCGGCCCGGCCACTAGCGCAGAGAACTCGACGCCATGCGATTGCCGGAAGCGCGGTAGCTCGGCGGCGAGCGCGGCGGCGTCGGCCAACGCGGGCACCTTCGACGGCGATACGAACGCCGTCGCCTCGATTTCGCGAACGCCGGTGGCGACGACGGCCTCCAGCAGTTCCAGCTTGGCGGACAACGGGATTGGAGTCTCGATCTGGAGGCCGTCGCGTAGGCAGACCTCGCGGATGTTGACGTGCTTCGGCAGTGCAGGTGCGCTCACAGCACCCCTTCCGCCCGCAGCGCATCGAGTTCGGTCTCGGAGCGGCCCAGCAATTCCCCATAGATTTCGTCGTTGTGCTGGCCCGGCGCTGACGAACCGGCGTTGCGAATGGTGCCCGGAGTCTCCGATAGGACCGGCACCACGCCGGGGCCAAGCACGTTGCGCCCGATGCGTTCGTCGTAGTGGTCGGCCAGCATTCCACGGGCGCGCAGCTGCGGGTCTTCGACGACTTCGGCGACGGTATTGATGGGCCCACTGATGACGCCGGCTTCACCGAGGGTCGCGATGATGTCGGCGGGTTGTCGCTCAGCTGCCCACGCGGCGATGATCTTGTCGATTTCGTCCTGATTGCGGCCGCGCGCAACGTGATTGACGAACCGGTCGTCGGTCGCGAGTTCAGGCTGCCCCATTGCGGCGCACAAACGACGGAATACGGTGTCCTGATTGGCGGCGATGACGACCCAGCTACCGTCGGCGGTGGGGTAGATGTTGGACGGCGCGATGCCCTCCAGCCGGGTGCCCGACGGTCCGCGGACAACCCCGCCGACGTCGTAGTCGGGAATGGTGGACTCCTGCACCGCCAAACACGCTTCGGTCAGTGCGGCGTCGACGACCTGACCGTCACCGGTGACGGTGCGCCGGTACAGCGCCGCGAGCGCGCCCTGCACGGCGAACATTCCGGCCAGGCTGTCGCCGAGCGACAGGGCGAGCCGCGGGGGAGGCCCGCCGGGAAAGCCGTTCATGTGCCGCAGCCCGCTGGCGGCCTCGGCCACCGAGGCGTATCCGGCCTTGTGCGCTTCCGGCCCGGTCTGCCCATAGCCGGAGACGCGCACCAGAATTATTCCCCGATTGCGTTCGCGCAGTGCGTCGTAACCGAGGTTCCACTTCTCCAGCGTGCCCGGCCGGAAGTTCTCGACGATGATGTCGGAGCGCTCGACCAGTTCGAGAAACAGTTCGCGGCCCTTGGCCTCTCGCAGGTTCAGGGTGGCGGCCTTCTTATTGCGAGCGTGCACGGTCCAGAAGAAGTGATGCCCTTCGAACTCGGCCTGCCCCCAGGTGCGCAACGGATCGGGTGCACCTGGCGGCTCAATCTTGATGACCTCGGCGCCCATGTCACCGAGCAGCCGGCCCGCGAACGGTCCCGAGATCAACGTGCCGACCTCGATGACGCGGATGCCGTCCAGTGGGCCGGTGACCATCAGAGCGACAGTCCGTGTCGGTGCAGCCAATCCGTGACGACGCCCACTGCCTCGCGCAGCGTGCCGCGCTGGTCCGGACCCGCGTAATAGTGGTTGGCGCCTGCGATTTCGTGCAGTTCCTTGTCGGGGTGCCCGATAGCCTCGAACAGCCTGCGGGTGTGGCTCGGCGTGCACGCGTCGTCGGCGAGGTTTCCGATCACCAGTGCGGGTACGGCGATGTCGGGGCCTGCCTTGACGGCGTCGCCGTTGGCGTCGTCGTAGCTCCACTGCGACAGCCAGCTGCGCAGCGTGCAGAACCGGGCGAGTCCGACCGGTGAATTGTTCACCACCTGAGGATCACCCAGGTAACACGTGCCGGCCGCGCGATCGTTCGGATCGACGGTGGGGTCGAGCCAACGCGGGTCGGCCATGGTGCCGTGGACGACGAAGGCGAACTCGTCATCGGGCCTTCCTGCGGCCTTCAGTTCGGCGAGCTTTTCCTTGACCCAGGCCGTGATTCGCCGGTTCCGTGCGATCTGCGCCGCGTGGTAACGGTCGAGGAACTCCTGCGTATACGGCGGCTGGTTCGGGTTGTTCGGGTCGTAGAGATCGAGTTCCGGATCGCGTGTGCTCGGGTCGGACTCGTCGAGGATGGAGGCATCCATCCACTCGGTCATGGTGCCGTGACGGCTGATGTGAGCGGCCAGCAGCATGATCGCGTCGGCGGGGATCAGTCCAAGCTTGGTGAGATCGGGGCCGTCGCCGGACGGGCTTGCGGTGACGGTCGGGTGTTGGGCCTGCTGCTGATAGAACACCGACAGCGAGCCGCCGCCGCTCCAACCGGCCAGCACCACCTTCGAGTACCCCAGTCGGTTCTTGGCATCCTTGATGCACTCGCCGAGGTCTTCGACGACCTTCTCCATGAGTAGTGCGGAGTCGGTGCCCCGGAAGCGGCTGTTGCAATAGATGACGTGGTGACCGGCGCGGGCAAGGCCGTTGATCATCGGCAGGTAGGCCCCGCCGCCGATGGGATGCATGAACACCAGCACGGTGTCGCTGGGCTTGTCCTTCGGCTTAAGCAGATAGCTCTCCAGCACGACGAGTTCAGCGACGCCGCCGTAGACGTCGCGAACCCCCGAAGTGTTCTGGTAGGCAACGAGATACGGGATGCGCTCGTAGTCGAACTTCACCGGTGCCTCAGTGGTCGTCATCAGTGTTGCCCCAGATCGTTGGCGAGAACTTCGTCGGACGGAATCAGGCGGCGCCTGGTGTCGATGGCGATCACGGACCAGTCCACCCGGTTGTAGTCGTCGAACTTGCGGCGGGCCCGTTCCCGCGCTTTCTCCGGTGCACCGTGGTGAACCCCTTGCGGTGCATGGGAAACCAGCCCGGGTGGCATCGGGATGCCGTACAGCGAACCGGAATGGAAGAACGCGATCTCGTCGTAGTCGACGTTGCGGTGATACCACGGGGTGCGTTCGGTGCCCGCGACACCTTCGGCGGGCTTGGGCAGGAAGTTCATGATGTAAACGCCGGTGGCCTGCATGAACAGATGCACCGTCGGCGGCAGGTGCACGCTGTCTGAGGTGATGACGTTGTAGTCGGAGATGTTGAACGTGAATGGAAAGTTGTCCCCGCGCCAGCCCTCGACGTCCAGCGGATGGTGTTGGTAGTAAAGCGTTGTCGGGCCACCCTCGTGGATCAGCCGCACCTCGTACTCGTCACGCCCATCGTCGTCGATGGGTTGCGGCTCCGGAATGATGGCCTGCGACGGGTCGAACGGGAAGTGCCTGCCAAGCGAACCTGGCGGAGGCACCCGGAACTCGTCGGTGGCCTGGATCATCAACCAGGTCGACTCCTCTGGCGCTTCCCCCGAGTCGCTGCGCTCCTGCCCCCGGGGATCGGGCACCTGACGGAACGTGCACGCCTTCGGGATGTACACCCAGTCGCCCTCGCGGTAGCGCAGCGGGCCGAACTCGGTCTCCAGAAGTCCGGCGCCCTTGTGCACGAACGTCAGCAGATCGCCGTCGACATAGCGCACGAAGTACGGCATGGGCTCGGTGCGCCGGGAGAGCAGCACCTGGCAGTCGGCGTTGGAGAACATCAGCAGGGGGCCGCCGTTGGCGTCGGTGGCGTCGCTGGGCTTGAGCTCACTGGACAACACGTCGATGGGCCGCAGCGGGCCCACCGACCGATACGCGGTGGGGTCGTTGCGGCGGTAGATGTTGGCGGTGCGGCCGGTGAATCCGCCGCGTCCAAGCTCGTCGTCCTTGAGTCCGTCGAGGTCGGCGTGTAACCGTCTCGGGGTCTTGCCTTTACGCAGGTGGATGAACGATTCCATGGTGAACTCCCTTGGATGCCTGAAACTAAATGTGACATTAGTTTTAGTTTGGATGGGTGTCAATGGCGTCGTGGAATGCCGCGAATGATTCAGTGCTCATGCCCCGAATGTCCAGAGTGATCGCCCGGCATGGGCATGCTTTCGGGGACGGCTGGCTCGGGCGAGTTCCGATCGACGACGCGAAGCCTGCGCATCATCTCGTGGTCTTCGTGATCGAGCATGTGGCAGTGCCACACGTAGCCCTGAAGATTCGAGCCATCCGGGCCGACGAACGGCTCGTCTGGGTCGAAGCCAAGTTCGGCTGCGGTGGGGAAGCGCACAAGGATGCGGGTGAGCTGTCCACGTGGACAGCGGACGGTGTCCTTCCAGCCGGTCTCGTACGGTGCCGGTGGCTCGAGCGGTCCTGTCACGTAGTTCTCTGCCGACGGCGCCCATCGCTCGCCGACGCGGATGTGCATGCCCTGTTCCAAGGCGAAGCGCGGATGGTCGTAGTTCTGCCGACCGATCACCCGGAACTGAATCAAGTGGACGTGGATCGCATGGACCTGGAGCGTGGCATCGGCGTTGATGAGGTTCCACTGCTGCACGATGCCCTGCGGTGCCATGTCGACGTCGGGACTGTCGAACGTGAGGTTGTCGAGGTTCATGATGATCCACGACATGAGCAGGCCCTTGGTGTACAAGCTGCTGTTGAGGGTGTGATCGACGACCTCCGCGGGTGGCAGCGCCAGCGGAGGCAGCGCCGCCGGCTTGCTGGCCGTACCTCGGAGCGTTCGTGGGACCGTGGTGAACTTGCCGACGCGCTCAGTTGCCTCGAACTGCATGACTTCTCGGACCGCCGCGCCGCCCGGCATCTGCCCGAACAGTGAGATTTGCATCAGGTTGATCAGCTCGACGGCGTCGCCCGGTTGGAACCCGGAGAAGTCGACCAGGATGTCGTAGCGCTCACCCGCGGCCATGTCGAGAGCTCCGACGAGAGCGGGTTCGTCGAGCAGTCCGCCATCGCTGCCGATCACCCAGAACGGCATGCCGTTCGAGAAGCTGATCCGGTAGTCGTTGAGCTGCGATGCCTGCACGATGCGGAAGCGGTACACGCCCCGGTCCACCATCAGGTTCGGCCAGGCCTTGCCATTGACCACGATGACGTCGCCAGCGAGGCCGCCGCCCCACAGGTGCTCGAAAATCGGTGTGCGAACGCTGTTGTAGCGCATACCGCCGTTGCGGTAGAACACTTTGTCCGAGATCACCAGGGGAATCTCGTGATCACCGGCGGGCAACCCCAGTGGGTTGTCGTCCCTTCCGGTGTCGAATTCGTCGCGCACCCAGTTACGGGGCAGCGAGCCCGGCGTACACGTTGAGTCGAGTCAGCCCCATCGAATGATCGTGGTACCACAGCGTTGTCGCCTCGAGATCGTTGGCGAACCGGTAGTCGTAGCTCTGCCCCGGAAGCATGCACGACGTGGGGTAGCCGTCGTCAACGGGCCGATTGGGCGCGCCGTGCAGGTGGATGACCAACCGAGGGTGAAGCTTGTCCTCGTTGCTGGCGCCGTGCACCCTGCGGTCGATGTACTCGGACAGGATGTGCGAGCCGAGTCCGTTGACGAATGTCGTCACGGTGTCCTCGCCGCGGTGCGCTTCGATGACCGGGCCCAGGTGGCTGACGCCGTCGAAACCCCAACTGGGCGCGGGCAACATGTCGCGATGGAACTGATGAACACCTTCCGCGGCGACGAGCTGGCCACCCAGTGGACGCCGCGGAAGGATCGGAAGCTGGTCGACGTACTTCTCCAACTTCGGGGACTGGAATCCAACGATCGAATAGTCCGGAAGTGACGGTTGGTCGTGCTCGGTGGACGGCCAGTACGGGGGTTCGTCTGCGCGCGCGACCCGGCCGAACGCGGCGGTCGCCATCAGGCTGCCTGCGCCCAAGGCGGTCGTCGTCAGCATTCGGCGCCTGCTCAACAACGGATCCGGTCCCCGAAAAAGTGACACACATCTCCATACCACACGGTATGGTATGGAGATGTTGAAACGGCTGAGCTTCGCGGCGTCGTGGGTGCCCACGGCGCGAGCCCAATCCATCAGCGCGAACTCGTCTCGGCGACGCGCGGTGATCGAGTTGGCGATCATGACCACCGCGCTGGTGGCCGCGGCCACGCTGTCGTTGACGGGTTCGTAGCTTGGGCTGTGCCACCTCAGGGTCGGAGCATGAAGTCCAAGAAGCGCTCACGCTGAACGGCGCTGAGCGGCTGGGGTTTTGAGCCCGCCAGCGTGAGGAAACCGATACCGGCCGCGAAGGTAGTGCCGGCCCGCAACCCGGCCTCCTCGGGCTCGAAGCCGAGGTCCAGGAACGCCTGCCGCACTGCGCGCATCACCCGGCGATCGGAGGCGTCGACGCTCGTGGCGACGATCTTGTCCGACCGGGCCCATTCCCGCATCGCGCGTTCCAACTTCCAGTGGCGTGGATCGACGAGCGACGCCATCAACATGGACAAGCGTTCATGCGGCGGGCGGTCCCGAATCTGGGTGTAGACATCGTGCTCTGGACCACGTTGCGCGCCCCATGAGTCGATCAGTGCTGCGCGGTACGTCGCCAAATCGGTGAAATGCCAGTAGAAACTGCCCTTCGTGACTCCGAGGCGTTCGCTGAGCCGGTCGATCTTGAGCGACTGCAACCCATCCTCGGCGAGGATTGAGTAGCCAGCCTGGAGCCAGTCGTCGACCGACAATCGGCTGCTACCTGGTGGGCGGGTCGCCATTCTCGGCAGCCTACGTCGACGCTCGCCGGATCACCGCCCGCGAGCTATTGATCGAGGTCGACGCGCACGGTCAGCAGGTTGGTTCCGAACGTCCGCACACCGAAGGCGTTCACCTGCGACTGCGTCGCAAGCCGCGCATGTGGGTCGTCGTCAGGGAGCAGATGGGCGGTCCCGCTGCGCCACGTCCCACGTAGTCGCAGCCGCACGCGGGGGTCTGCCTGGATGTTGCGGACATACTGTGACTTTTCCCCGAATTCGGATACGAACCAGAACTGATTGCCGACGAGTTGCCCGCCCAGTGGGGTGCGGCGGGGTTCACCGGACTTGCGGCCGGTGGTCTCGAGCAGGGTCTGGAACGGGTTCCGTCGCATGAGCGGGTTGGCCACCCGCTTCTGGAAGAAATTGGTCACCGATGCGTTGGGCATGCCGCTCATTCCACACCATCACCGGGGACCGCTGCGGCGCGCGCCGCCCCGATCGCTTCGGAACGCATCTGCTCGCGTTCTTCAGGCGTCCACCGTGTGGTCGGCTCGACGACGAACGTGGAAACGGTGTAGCCGAGCATCGTGAACACGTATTCGAGGTAGGGCCGCTGGAAGTCCACGAGTTCGGGATGGCGTCCGTCGTAGGCACTGCTGCGAGTCAGGATGAGTTGCAAGGGCTTTCCATCGCCAAGCGCGCCGACGTGTTCGCCGCGGTCGTTGAGCGTGAAGCTTGCGACGGGCTGCACGATGACGTCGATCCACGCCTTCAGCGCGTGCGGCACGCTCCAGTTCCACATCGGCGAGCTCACCACCAGCCGGTCGAAGCCGCGCACCCGCTCGATCTCGGCAAGCACGTCCTTCCATAGCCGTTTCTGCTCGTCGGTGATGCGCTCGCCGAACAGCTTTGCGAACTTGGCGACGGCGACGTCCTGGCCGACGCGGAGTGCGTCGTCGTCCCACACGGAGAACCGCTCGACGTCCGTTAGCCCGGCCTCGTCGAGATACGCCTGTGCAAGCTGCGACGACAGCGCGTCGTCGCCCTTGGGGCTCGCCTCGACCCACAGGGTGCGCGTCATACCATCGCCGTCCGTGGAATCTTCAACCCGAGGGCCAGTGCGCCCGCGAGTTCGCGGCTGGTGTCGGGGTCGAAGATGACATGCCCGGAGAGCACGTCGACGTCGCGCTTGAACCGCTGCAGTGGGCTGTCGAGGAAGTGGACGCTGGCACCGGACGCCTCGAGCAACGAGCCGATCACGGCACGGGACTCGGCCACGATGTGGGCGGCGGCCAACCGGGCCTCGCCGCGCACCGGACGCGGCACGGGATCGCCCGTCGCGACGATGGTCTCGAGCTCGTCGACGGTGTCGGCCAGGAGTCCGCGTAATGCGCGCAGGCGTACGCGGGCGTCGGCAAGCCGCGCCTGGGCGATGGGCTTGTCCTTTTGCACGACGCCCTCATAGCCCAGCACCCGGCTGGCCAGACGTTCGGCGTATAGCTCCGTCACGCGCTCGGCGCTTCCGAAGGCGGGCATGGCGGCCAGCAGCGCCAACGCAGGCACCATCGGCCATCGGTACGTCGCCGAATCGTGCAGCTCGGCGCCTGGCGCGGTTCCGCCGTAGATGTCGGCGACGTGGACGAGCCGGTGTTCGGGCACGAATGCATCGGTGACCACTACATCGTTGGATCCGGTGGCGCGCATGCCGTCGGTCTGCCAGACGTCGGAGATGGTGAAGTCGGATGCGGGCAGCAGGGCGAGCGCCGGATAGATCCCGTCGTCGGGGCCACACAAGCATCCGACGATGAGCCAGTTGCCGTGCATGACGCCGGTGGCCCACGACCACCTACCCGTCAGCCTGATCCCGCCGTCGGTTGGCGCGCCGCGGCCCGTCGGCGCCAATGGGGCCGGCGCCAGGAAGGGACGGGTGGCGAAGGCTTCTTCCTGCGCCTGCTCGCCGAACAGCGCCAACATCCAGTTGTGCAAGGTGTAGAAGCCAATGGTCCAGGCACTGGAGGTGCAGCCATGGGCCATCCGCCGGACCGGATCGAGGATCGCGGGGAAGTCGGCCTGCTGGCCACCGAAGCGTTTGGGCACCAGGAGTTGGGTCAGGCCGGAGGCCTCGAGGTCGGCGATCGTGGCGTCCGGCAGGCGCCGAAGGTGCTCCGCGTCGCGAGCGCGCTCGGCGAGCCGGTCGACGAATGCATCGGTGATTCCGTCGCTTGATTCCATCCCGGCGACGCTACCATACCTTTAAGTATGGAAACTAGCGGGCGAGCATGAGCTCCACGAATCGTTCGCCCCTGGCGGCATCCCTGGTCGCCGGCGTCGGGCCCGAGAGATGGAGGAAGCCGATGCCCGCCGCGAACGTCGCATTGGCTCGCATGTCGGCGTCCTCGGCGTCGAAGCCAAAGTCGACAAAGGCCTTTCGCACTGCCCCGAGTAGCCGACGATCGGCGGCACGCACGCTCTCGGCAACGGATTCATCGGACCGCGCCCATTCCCGCATCGCCCGCTCGAGCGTCCAGTGCCGAGGGCTGACCAGCGACGACATCATCTGCGACAGCCGTTCGCGTGGCGGTAGGGCGGCCATGTCATCGAAGGTTCGGCGATCCTCGTCACGCAGCTCACCCCACGACCCGACCAGCGCGGCACGGTAGCTGGGCATACCGTCGAAATGCCAGTAGAAGCTGCCCTTGGTGACCCCGAGCCGATCACAAAGCCGGTCGATCTTGAGCGCTTTGATGCCTTCTTCGGCGAGTAATGCGTACCCAGCCTGCACCCAGTCGTCCAACGCCAGCCTGTTGCCGGCGGCGCCGCGAGAACTCGCCATGAGCGGCAGCCTACGGCCCGTGAACAGCGCCGGACTGACGGCGACGTCACTTTGCCGATGGGCTAGCAAACGGCATTCTTACCGTTGCGGGGGTGGATCATGACATTGGCCACATGTTTTACTGCGTGTCTACAAGTAAATACTCAGGTACGTCTGCTATTCGCGGCTGAGCTCGGTTCACGGTAACGACCGATGCTGCGACGGCGATGCAGACGGCAGGGGTGTACGAGTTACCCGTCACAGGAACTGGATGGTTCATTGATGTTGGTTCACGGAATTCTCGGGCGCTGGGCGCGCCGACTGCTCATTGCGACCGCGACGGTGCTCCTGCTGCCTGCAATCGGCCTGCTGGGCAGCAGCGCGACCGCGAGCGCGTTCTCCCGTCCTGGTCTGCCGGTTGAGTACCTTCAGGTGCCGTCCGCTTCCATGGGGCGCGAGATCAAGGTGCAGTTCCAGAGCGGCGGCGCCAACTCGCCTGCGGTCTACCTCCTCGACGGCCTGCGTGCCCAGGACGACTTCAACGGTTGGGACATCAACACTCCGGCCTTCGAGTGGTACCTCAACTCGGGTCTGTCGATCGTCATGCCGGTCGGCGGGCAGTCCAGCTTCTACTCCAACTGGTACAAGCCTGCTTGCGGCAAGGCCGGCTGCCTGACCTACAACTGGGAGACATTCCTGACCTCCGAGCTGCCGAACTATCTGGCTTCCAACAAGGAGGTCAAGTCCGGCGGCAGCGCTGCAGTCGGGTTGTCGATGGCGGGCGGCGCTGCGCTGGTCCTATCGGCGCACCACCCCGGCCAGTTCGTTTACGCGGGCTCGATGTCGGGCTTCCTCAACCCGTCCGAGGGTCAGTGGCCCGGCTTGATCAACCTGTCCATGGGTGACGCAGGCGGATACAAGGCGAACGACATGTGGGGTCCTGCCGAGACCGATCCGGCGTGGCAGTACAACGATCCGATGGTGCAGATCCCGACGATCGTCGCCAACGGCACCCGCATCTGGGTCTACTGCGGCAACGGCACCCCAAGCGAACTGGGCGGCAACAACATTCCCGCCAAGTTCCTCGAGGGCCTGACCGTGCGCACCAACCGCACGTTCCAGGACAACTACATCGCGGCGGGCGGCACGAACGGCGTCTTCAACTTCCCGGACACCGGCACCCACGACTGGCCGTACTGGGGCGCGCAGCTGCAGCAGATGAAGCCCGACCTGATCAGCCACCTGCTCTGAGCGCCAAGGGAAGCGGGCGGGTCAGAACCCGCCCGCGACCCGCACCACCGCACGACCGGAGTAACGGCCCGCGCGAACCTCGTCGATGACGGACACCACGTCCTTCACGTCGACGTCGTGCGCCACGTCGGAAAGGTGCTGCGGCCGAAGGGAATCGCCGAGCAGCTTCCACAGCGCGCGACGCAGCCCGATGGGCAATAGCACCGAGTCGATGCCCAGCAGCGCCACCCCGCGCAGGATGAACGGCATCACGGTGGTCGGTAACGCCGCTCCGCCCGTCAGTCCGCTGGCGGCGACGGCGCCGCCGTACTGCAGCGTGCTGAGCACGTCGGCCAGCGTGGTGCCGCCGACGCAGTCGATCGCGCCGGCCCAGCGGGTCTTGCCCAGCGGCCGTGGCTTCGCATCGGGATCCTCGGGCAGCCGACCGATGACTTCCGCGGCGCCAAGCGCCTTCAAGTCGGCGGTCGCCTGCGGCTTACCGGTCGAGGCCACCACGTGATAACCGGCCGCGGCCAGCAGGTCGATGCTGACCGAACCGACACCTCCGGTGGCACCGGTGACGACGATGGGACCGTCATCGGCCCGGATACCGCGGTCGAAGAGCGCCTGCACGCTCATTGCGGCGGTGAATCCGGCCGTCCCGATCGCCATGGCATCCCTGGCATCCAGCATGCCGAGCGGCACGATCTGGTCGACGGGCAGGCGGGCGTACTCGGCGTAGCCGCCGTGCTTGCCGGTGCCGATGTCGTAGCCGTGGGCCAACACCCGGTCGCCGACCGCGACGTCGGGCGAGCGTGATTCGACCACCTCTCCGGCCAGGTCGATGCCCGGCACGATCGGGTAGTCCCGCACCACGCCACCTTTGGGTGTCACGGCGAGCGCGTCCTTGTAGTTGACGCTGGAGTACTCGACCCGGATGGTCACGTCGCCGGGCGGCAGATCCTTGGCCTCGAGGGTTTCAACCGCCGTCGAGATGTGTTCGCCGTCCTGGCGCGCGACCAGTGCCTGAAAGGTATCCATGGGTGCCGACGCTAGCGGGTCGGCATTCCTTGGACGGCTACTTGAGCTCGGCTGAGGACAAACCAAGAAGTCGGCGTGCGATGACCAGCTGCTGGATCTGCTGGGTGCCCTCGAAGATGTCGAGGATCTTGCTGTCGCGTGCCCACTTCTCCAGCAGCGTCTGCTCGGAGTAGCCGGCCGTTCCGGCCAACTCGACGGCCTTGAGCGTGATGTCGCTGGCGACGCGGGCGGCCTTGGCCTTGCCCATCGAGGCTTCCTTGGAGTTCGGAATCTTGTTGTCGGCCTGCCACGCGGAACGCACCGTCAGCAGGTAGCCCGACTCCCAGTCCGCCTCCATGCGCAGGAATTCCGCTGCGGGCGCACTCTGGGCATGAGCAGGCTTGTCGTAGTCGATCTCGATGCCCGCGTCGGTGAGGATCGTGCGCAGCTCCTCCAGCGCGGCGCGCGCGACGCCCACCGCCATGGCCGCGACGATTGGCCGGGTGTTGTCGAACGTCTCCATGACGCCCGCAAAGCCCTTGTCTACCTGAACATCCGGATTGCCCAGCAGGTTGTCCTTGGGAATGCGCGCGTTGTCGAACCGGATCACCGCGGTGTCGGACGCCTTGATGCCGAGCTTGTGCTCCAGTCGTTCGACTGTGACGCCGGGATGTTCGCGCGGCACGACGAAGGACTTGATCGCCGCACGGCCCTTAGACTTGTCCAGCGTCGCCCACACCACGATATGCGTCGCGCGCGAACCCGCGGTGACGAAGATCTTCTCGCCGTTGATGATCCATTCGTCACCGTCGAGCTTGGCGGTGGTCGAGACGGCGGCGGAGTCGGAACCGAAGCTCGGTTCGGTGATGGCCATGGCGGCCCACACCTTGCCGAGTCGCGCCAGTTGGTCCTCGGTGGCCACGCTCGAGATCGCGGCATTGCCAAGACCCTGGTACGGCACCGACAGCAACAGCGCGACGTCGCCCCAGGACACCTCGAGCGCATTCAACAGCGCAGACATGTTGCCGCCGTTGACGTTTGCCTTCTTGGATTCTCCACCCCCGGCGGACTCGCTGCCGCCGAACGCGTCGGCGCCCGCGAAGGAGATGGTCTTGGCCTCCGAGATTCCCTCGAACAGGGAGGCCAGCGTGTCGAGCTCGACGGGGTAGGCGTGCTCGGCGAGGTCGTACTTGCGCGAAATCGGTCGGAGCATTTCGGCCGCGCCGGCATGCCCCTTCTCGATGACGGCCTGCAGCTTCGTGGGCATTTCGAGATTGATTGCCATGTCAGAGTTTCCGTTCCTAGTCGATGTGCCGGCTACAGGACCACGACGCCCTCGGCGACGCCGAGTGCGCGAAGGTCGCGGTACCAACGTTCGACGGGGTGTTCCTTGGTGAAGCCGTGGCCGCCGAGTAGCTGAACGCCATCGAGGCCGATCTGCATGCCCTTGTCGGTGGCGATTCGCTTGGCCAGCGCGGCTTCTCGCGCGAACGGCAGGCCCTGTTCGGCGCGTGCCGCGCCGCGCCATGTCACCAGCCGGAGCCCGTCGAGCTCGGTGGCGATGTTGGCGCACATGAATGCGACGGACTGCCTGCGTGCGATCGGTTCACCGAACGCCTCGCGCTCCTTGACGTAGGGGATGACGTAGTCGAGTACCGCGTGCGACGTGCCGACGGCCAGTGCGGCCCAACCCAATCGCGCCAAGGCGATGGCCTCGGAAAAGTCCGCGTCGGTGGCCTCGTCCTCGCCGAGCCGGTTGTGCAGCGGCACTGCGACGTTGTCGAGCTCGACGCGGCCCAGCGCGGACGCCCGGACGCCCATGCTGGGGTCGGCGGTGACCGACAAGCCCTCGGAATTCGATTCGACGATGAACAGCGCAGGCTTGCCGTTGAGTTGAGCGGCGACGATGAACACCTCGGCGTCGGCGGCCGCGGGCACCAACGACTTCTCGCCGGTGATGCGGTAGCCGCCCGGAGTGCGCACGGCGGTGGTCTTCAGCGCGGTTGGATCGAACAGCGGGTGCGGCTCGGCGATCGCGACACAGGCCTGTGGGACGTGCTCGCCAGCGAACGCGGACAGGTAGGTGGCTTGCTGACCAGCGCTTCCCCAGTGGGTGAGCGCGGACGCCACGCCACCGGGCGCAAGGATCGGCAGCGCCAACCCCATGTCTCCGTAGGCGAGTGTCTCGGCGACGAGTGCGTTGGTCACGGTGCTGCGGTGCTCGGCGATGCCGTCGAAGTCCTCTGGGACGTTGATGGCGGTGATGCCCAACTCGGCGGCCTTGCCGATCAGGTCGGGCGAGTAGGTCGCTGCGGCATCGGCGTCGTAGGCGGCGGGCCGCAGAATTTCTTCAGCGAACTCACTGACCGTCTCGACGATCATCTTCTGATCGTCGTCGGGCGTCAGGTCGAAGTAGTCGCTGCCCTTGGGCCGATGGCTCTCCAACCGGGTCGCCGGCTTGCCGAGCGCCTGCACGCGCTTGAACTGACGCGTGGACGCACCGACGGCGGAGAACGCGGTCTTGACGCCGTAGCGCAGGCCGCGGTTGAGCGGATCGCGCAGGCCGTAGCGGTCGAGGAATTCCTGGCCGAGCAAGGGCGTGATCAGCGCCATCCCGACGTCGGTCGGTGTCCGCTTATGACGTTGAAGGCCGACGGCGCTCTCTTTTCCGGAACGCCGTGGACGCTGAAGGTTGCCGTTCTTCGACGGCAGGGTGTTGGTCATGTTCGCAGCCTCGCTTCGTTGGGGCAGTGCACCTGACCGTATCTTACTCCGGAGTAAGGTACCTGGATTGTGTTGCTAAGGTCACACCACGTCTGCGCAGTTAGAGCCGGGCCAGCACACGATCGTGCAGCAGCCCGTTGGTGGCGACCGCACTGCCGCCGTGCGGGCCAGGGGAGCCATCGACGCTGGTGAAGCGCCCTCCGGCTTCGCGCACCAGGATGTCCAGCGCAGCGAGGTCCCACAGTTTCACCTCGGGCTCGGCGGCGATGTCGACGGCGCCTTCGGCCACCAGGCAGTAGGACCAGAAGTCGCCGTAGCCGCGCACACGCCAGACGGCGTCGTTGAGGTCGAGGAACTTCGCGCGGCCGTCGTCCCAACCCGTCGTCAGATCGGAGAACGACAGACTCGCCGAGCCGAGCTCGTCGACACCGGACACCGATATTCGCCGCGACTTCCCTCCGAACGACGTGAAGGCCCCAGTCCCGGCTCCGGCCCACCACCGTCTGCCTAACGCGGGCGCACTGACCACCCCGACTTGGGGCACTCCGTCGACGAGCAGCGAGATGAGCGTCGCCCATACCGGGACGCCGCGAACGAAGTTCTTGGTGCCGTCGATCGGGTCGAGTACCCATTGGCGACCCGCGAACACCGCTGTGCCGCCGAACTCTTCACCCAGAAGCGCGTCCTCGGGCCGCTGCGCGGAAAGCGTCGCGCGCAACGCCTCCTCGGCGCCCCGGTCGGCGTCGGTCACCGGTGTCAGGTCTGGCTTGGTCTCGATTCGCAGGTCCAACGCGCCGAACCGCTCCATCGTCAAGGCATCGGCCTCGTCGGCCAGCTGCAAGGCGAGCTTGACGTCATTTGCCACTGAGCTCATGGCTGCAGTCCTACCATGGCCGGGTGTGGGAAATCGCGATGGTGTTGCTGTTGGTCGGGGCGCTAGTACTGCTCCTAGGTCCGCGGTTCATGCGTCGTAGACCCCGCACCGGCGAACAGGCCCACGGCACGTTGCTGGTCACCGGTGTCAGTCCACGACCCGATGCCGAAGGCCAGCAGTTCGTCACCATCAGCGGCCTCATCACCGGACCTACCGTCAACGAGCATCACGTCTATCAACGGTTGGCCGTCGACGTGAACAGCTGGCCTTCGATGGGCGCGTTGATACCGGTCGTGTACTCGCAGAAGAACCCCGACAATTGGACTTTCGCGCCTGCGGCACCACCAGAACCGCCGCCGTCGTATGGGCCGACCAACTAGGCGGCGAACAGCTTGTCGATTTCGGTGCGGAGTCGACCCTCGAGCAGACTGGCCCGCACGATCTGGATGCCAGGGAGCAGCGGCGGTGCCTGCGACCAATGGCGTGCACCGGTCGGTGTGGTGTATTCGGCTGTGTGACAACCATCTTCGTCGCTGGCGGTGGTGACCTTCCAGCCGGGCGCTTCCTTGGCATAGTTGCACGCTTCGCACGTGCCGAGGCCGTTCACCACGTTGGTCTTGCCGCCGCGGGCATCCGGGGTGGCGTGGTCGGTGTGGCGTATCGGCGCGTCGCAGTACGGCGTGCGGCACGTGTCGTCGCGCAGCGCGATGTAGTGCGCCAGGCCCTTGGGAAACAGCCGGGCGCGAGACTCCATGGCGACCAGTGCTCCTGAATCCGGATGGCAGTACAGCCGACGCAAGCTGGCGCGCGACCGCTCGTCGGTGACTGCGTCTGACACCAACCGGCGCGCGATGGCCGCGGGCAACGGCCCGTAGCCGGAGACCTTGGCCGGGGTGGCGTCGCCGGCCAGCAGGCTCTCATCGGAGATCACCAGGTTCACCGCGATGGGCATTGGTGAGTCAGCCGGACGTCCGGTGACGCGCTCCACCAACGTGTCGGCCATGACCTGACCGCGTCCACGTCCGTCACCGCAACTGTCGGCGGAACGCTTGAGCGCGGCGTAGACCGAGACGCCCTGGGGCATCGGCAGCAACGCGGTCACGTACGACATGGTGTCGGGCGCGGGTCGGATGGTCACGGTGCGTTCGGCCTCCGCGCGCACCGCACGGTCCACTACGGCCTGGGGATCGAGTCGGTAGGCGATGGCCTTGGCGCCCGCCGCGATCCTTGCGTCGCCACGCCCTTCCAACGCCTTCTGGTTGGCACACAGTTCGGCATCCAACCGCCGCCGATCCTCGACGCTCAGGCATGCCGACTCCCGCACGATCAGCGTGGCCCGCCACTCCGAGAGCACCCCGGCCTCCAACGCGGCCAGGGTGTGAGGCATCTCGTGAACCAGCGCGCGGGCGAACCCGAGGTGCCGCCCGCCCTGGTTGGGGGAGTCGCGGCGCGCCAACGCGATCTCACTGGCCAAGCCCTTGCCCCGCTTTGCCGCAGGCACCCCGGCATACGCCTCGCGCGCCCGCCGGGAGGCGTCGAAGGCCGCGGTCGCTTTCGCTTGTTCGGCGGCTGCGGCAGACTTCGCCCGTTCCAGTTCCGCGATGCGCGCTATCAGCGCCGCCTCGTCGGCATCCGGATCGAGCATGCCCAGTTCGAACATACGTTCGATACTAGCAAGCGGGTATGACCACGTCGAGAATCTATTCACAGGAGTCCAGATGCCATTGCCCGACGGATTGCTTGACCTACTTCGTAAGCCAAGCCCGTGCTTCGTCGCCACCCTGATGCCCGACGGCTCGCCACAACTCACCCAGACCTGGGTGACCACCGACGGTGACCACGTCGTACTCAACATCGTCGACGGCATGCAGAAGGCGAAGAACCTCGCCCGCGATACCCGCATCGCGCTGAACGTCGTCGACCCCGACGACGTGTTCCGCTACTACGCCGTGCGCGGCCGTGTCGTCGCCACCACCACCGAAGGCGGGCGGCAGAGCATCGACGAGATCTCGCACAAGTACCTCGGGATCCCGTACCCGAACTTCAGCGGCAACCCGAACGAGACCCGTGTGCTCATCACGATCGAGGCCGACAAGGTCACGCCGCCGGCCCGCGGCTGACCAGCTCAGCCGTGGCCGATCCGGAGTAGTTCTGCCACGCTCGTCAGCTTCACCCGCGGCCTGCCATGAGGCGCACCCGACGATCGCTCGTGTTCGTCGATCAGCTTCCAGTGGTCGTCGGTCACCAGCTTGGGCTGCCGCGACAGCAGCCACTCGACGAGCGCCTCGGAATGATCGTCGGCGAATTCGGTCAACGTCCGCCCCTCGAGATCGGTGAGCAGGGTGTCGACCGTCGCGGCCGAGTCCTTCTTGTTGCTACCGATCACGCCGGACGGACCGCGCTTGATCCAGCCGACGACGTACTCGTTCGGGCTGCCCTCGATCCGGCCGTCGGTGTGGGGGATGGTGCCGGACCGGTCGTCGAATGGCAGGCCGGGTGTTGGCACGCCCCGGTAGCCGACCGCGCGCACCACCAGTTGTGCGGGCAGCTCTTCGCGCTCGCCGGTGTCCTTGGCGATCAGTCGTCCGTCCTCGTCGACCAGTTCGTTGTGACCGAGCACGATCGACTCGACGCGCTCGTCGCCCTTGAGTTCGATGGGTGAGGTCTGGAATCGAAACACGATGCGGCGCTTGGCTCCCTGCGGCGCAGTAGCTGCATAGCCACGCATCACCTTCACGTTTTGCTTGACGGTCTTGCCCGCGGCCTCGAGGGCCTCGTCGGTGATTGACTCGAAGTCCGCCGGGTCGACGATCACGTCTACGTCGGCCATGGCCTCGAGATCACCGAGTTCGCGCAACTCCAGCGTGGTGAAGGTGGCCTGAAGGGGCCCGCGGCGGCCGATGACAACGACCTCCTCGACTCCGCGTCCGTGCAACGACTCCAGTGCGTGGTCGGCGATGTCGGACTTCGCGAGCTCGTCGGGGTCGCTCACCAGGATGCGTGCCACGTCCAACGCGACGTTGCCGTTGCCCACGACGATGGCCCGACCGGTGGATAGATCGGGCGTCATCTCCCCAAAATGGGGGTGGGCGTTGTACCAGCCCACGAAGTCGACGGCGGCGATACTCCCCGGCAGGTCCTCGCCGGAGATTCCGAGCGGTCGATCCGACTGCGCCCCAACCGCGTAGACCACGGCGTCGTAGCGCTCGGCGAGTTCGGCCGCCGCCACGTGCTCGCCGATCTTGATGTTGCCGAAGAAGCGGAAACGTGGATCGAGCGCCGTCTTCTCGAACTGGGCGCTGATGGTCTTGATCTTCGGATGATCGGGAGCGACGCCCGAGCGCACCAGACCCCACGGCGTCGGCAGCATCTCCAGCATGTCGACGCGCACGTCGTGATGCTCGGTCGCGTCGGCGAACTTCAACAGCGAGGCGGCGGCAAAGTACCCCGAGGGGCCGGAGCCGACGATCGCCACGTGATATGGGCGCATATGAGAAGCCTTTCGAGGGCTACTGGTGCTGCCCGACTGGCGCGCAAGGGGCTGTCGCGGACGTCGCCGAGCGGGTTACTCCGCCGATGCTAAACCCCCGTGATTGGGATCCCGCGGCCAACGCGCTAAGCGTCCCGCCATGCGATCGGTACCCTGAACTCCCGTGGATCCCGACCTTCAAGCTGATATCGCCGCACTCTCCGCCACGCTGACGACGGTGGAGCGGGTGCTCGATGTCGACGGGCTGCGGGCCAAGATCGTCAATCTGGAGCAGGAGGCGTCCGATCCCAAGCTGTGGGACGACCAGACGCGCGCTCAGAAGGTGACCAGCGACCTGTCGCACACCCAGTCCGAACTCCGTCGCGTCGAGGAGTTGCGCGGCCGGATCGACGACCTACCGGTGCTCTACGAGATGGCCTCCGAGGAGGAGGGGGCGGGCGCCGCGGATGCGCTCGCCGAAGCCGATGCCGAGCGGTCCAAGCTGCACGCCGACATCGAACAGATGGAAGTTCGCACGCTGCTGTCGGGGGAGTACGACGAGCGGGAGGCCGTCGTCACCATCCGTTCGGGCGCCGGCGGGGTGGACGCCGCCGACTGGGCCGAGATGCTGATGCGGATGTACATCCGGTGGGCGGAGAAGCACGACTACGGCGTTGAGGTCTTCGACACGTCCTACGCCGAAGAGGCGGGCATCAAGAGCGCGACGTTCGCGGTCCACGCGCCCTATGCGTACGGCAACCTGTCCGTCGAGCAGGGCACCCACCGCTTGGTGCGGATCAGTCCGTTCGACAACCAGGGTCGCCGCCAGACCTCGTTCGCCGAAGTCGAGGTGCTGCCGGTGGTCGAGACCACCGACCACATCGAAATCCCGGAAGGCGACCTCCGCGTCGACGTCTACCGCTCCAGTGGGCCAGGTGGTCAGTCGGTCAACACCACCGACTCGGCGGTTCGATTGACCCACATTCCCACCGGTATCGTCGTGACCTGTCAGAACGAAAAGTCGCAGTTGCAGAACAAGGTTTCGGCGATGCGCGTTCTGCAGGCAAAGTTGTTGGAACGCAAACGTTTAGAAGAACGCGCCGAGATGGATGCGCTCAAGGGTGACGGCGGAAGTTCGTGGGGCAACCAGATGCGCTCGTACGTGTTGCACCCGTACCAGATGGTCAAAGACCTGCGCAACGACTACGAGGTAGGCAATCCAGCGGCAGTACTCGACGGCGACATCGACGGCTTCCTGGAAGCGGGAATCCGTTGGCGCAATAGGAAAGATGACGAATAAAACGTACGTAGCAATCCAATTCGCGCAACGCTGGCACGACTTCTGGCGGGGCGGCTTCGGCGAGTGGATTATCACCCGCGGCCTTCGCATCGTGATGCTGGTGATCGTCGCGATCCTGGCGGCCCGCTTCATCAATTGGGCGGCACAGAAGATCACCCGGCGCATCGACGCCCAATATCAGGAAAGCGATCAGCTGGTTCGTAGCGAGAGCACCAAGCACCGGCAGGCGGTCGCATCGGTGATCTCCTGGGTGTCGATTGCGGTGCTCCTGGTGATTGTGCTCGTCGAGATCACCGACATCATCGCCATCCCGGTCGGCTCGCTGGTGGCACCCGCGGCCGTCCTGGGCGCAGCGCTCGGCTTCGGCGCGCAACGCATCGTCCAGGACCTGCTGTCGGGCTTCTTCATCATCACCGAGAAGCAGTATGGGTTCGGCGATCTGGTCTCGCTGACCGTGGCAGGCATCGCGTTGCCCGCGGAAGGCACCGTCGAGGACGTCACGTTGCGCGTCACCAAACTGCGCTCCAGTGAGGGTGAGGTGTTCACCATCCCGAACGGTCAGATCGTCAAGACCGTCAACCAGTCGAAGGACTGGGCGCGGGCCGTCGTCGACATTCCGGTGCCCACGACGGCAGACCTCAACAAGGTCAACGACGTGCTGCATCAGGTCTGCGACAGCGCGATGGAGGACAAGCAGATGAGCGCGTTGCTACTCGATGCCCCGCAGCTGATGGGCGTCGAGTCGATCGAATTGGACACCGTGAACCTGCGCATGGTGGCGCGCACCCTGCCTGGCAAGCAGTTCGAGGTAGGCAGGCGGCTGCGCGTGCAGGTGGTCCGCGCGCTTCGGCGCGCGGGCATCGTCGCGCCGGGCGAGGTCACGCCAACCATCGGGGCGATTTCTGCGACCGCCAGCGCCGCGGTCGAGCCGCAGCGGCCGGTGGGTGACGAGTGAAGTTCACGCTGCGCAAGGTGGGCGAAAACCACGGCTGGCCCAACTACCTGTTCTGGGGGCGGATGCGCTCCTCGACATTCGCGCTCATCGCCGCCTTCTTCTTCACGTCGTGGCTCTATCAGCACTACCAGCCGCCGGCGCCCGCCCCGGCCGAAGAGCCTGCCCAGATCGTCCCGCCGGGGTTCGTGCCCGATCCCGAGTACACGTGGGTGCCGCGGACCAACGTCCAGGAGCGGCCGAAGTACACGACCACGACGACCACGACGACCGAGCCCACTCCGACGGAGAGCGAGTCGCCGACCCCTCCGACGTCGAGCGACACCGAGCCGACGACCGTCGTCGACCCCGATGGTCCAGGGCCGTTGCCCGCGACGACCACCTCGACGTCGCCGCTGCTTCCGGTGCCCAATAGGTCGGGGACGCCAACGACGAACCCGAGCATTACGGCAATTCCAGGGCTGGGACCGGTGACGACGACCCCGCTGGCGCCCGGGTAGTCCAGGGCACGGCCGACGTCCGGCTACACTGGCGTGCCGTGATGATCACCCTCGACCACGTGAGCAAGCAGTACAAATCCTCGGCACGGCCAGCCCTGGACAACGTCTCACTCAAGATCGACAAGGGCGAGTTCGTCTTCCTCATCGGGCCATCGGGTTCGGGCAAGTCGACGTTCATGCGTCTACTGCTCGCCGAGGACACCCCGACGCACGGTGACATCAGGGTTTCGAAGTTTCACGTCAACAAGCTGGCAAACCGCCACATCCCCAGCCTGCGCCAGGTGCTCGGATGCGTGTTCCAGGATTTCCGCTTGCTGCAGCAGAAGACGGTGTTCGAGAACGTGGCCTTCGCGCTCGAGGTCATCGGCAAGCGCGCGGACGTCATCAACCGGGTCGTGCCGGACGTGCTGGAGATGGTGGGGTTGTCCGGTAAGTCCAACCGGCTGCCCACCGAACTCTCCGGCGGCGAGCAGCAGCGCGTGGCCATCGCCCGCGCCTTCGTCAACCGGCCGTTGGTGCTGCTGGCAGACGAGCCGACCGGAAACCTCGATCCCGACACCAGCAAGGACATCATGGATCTGCTCGAGCGGATCAACCGCACGGGCACGACGGTGTTGATGGCCACCCACGACCACCACATCGTCGACTCGATGCGCCAGCGCGTCATCGAACTCGAACTTGGCCGCCTGATTCGTGACGAACAGCGCGGCGTCTACGGAATGGATCGATAAGTGCGCTTCGGCTTTCTAGTCAACGAAGTCCTCACCGGGCTTCGTCGCAACGTCACGATGACCGTCGCGATGATCCTGACGACGGCCATCTCGATCGGCCTGTTCGGTGGCGGGCTCCTGGTGGTCCGGTTGGCGGACAGCTCCCGTGACATCTACCTGGATCGCGTCGAGAGCCAGGTCTTCCTCATGGACGACGTCTCGGCCAACGATCCCAACTGCGACGCTGATCCGTGCCAGGCGCTGCGCAAGACCATCGATGATCGCAACGACGTGAAGTCAGTGCGCTTCTTGAGTCACGAAGACGCCTACAACGACGCGATCAAGAAGTTCCCGCAGTTCAAGGAAATTGGGGTCAGCAGGAACACCTTCCCCGCGTCGTTCATCGTCAAGCTCAACGATGCGGAGAACCACAAGGAGTTCGACGCCGCGATGCGGACTCTGCCCGGCGTACAGAACGTGACCAACCAGAAGGACCTCGTCGACCGACTGTTCTCGATGCTCGACGGGATGAGCAATGCCGCCTTCGCCGTGGCATTGGTGCAGGCGATCGGTGCGATCCTGTTGATAGCCAACATGGTTCAGGTTGCGGCCTACACGCGCCGGAACGAAGTCGGCATCATGCGGCTGGTCGGGGCGAGTCGGTGGTACACGCAGCTGCCGTTCCTCGTCGAGGCGATGCTGGCCGCGTTCATCGGGGTGGTGCTGTCGATCATTGGCCTGATCCTGGTGCGGGTCTTCTTCCTGGAAGACGCGTTGAGCCAGTTCACCAAGGCCAACTTGATATCCACGATCGACTATGCGGACATCCTGTACATCGCGCCGATCCTCTTGTTCGTCGGGGTGGCGATGGCCGGCGTGACTGCTTACGTGACGCTGCGAATATACGTGCGGCGTTAGCGTGGCCAAGAAGGCCGCCACCGGGGCAGCGAAGTCCGGCAAGAACAAGATCGTCGCGACCAATCGCAAAGCGCGGCACAACTATTCGATCCTCGATACGTTCGAGGCCGGAATCGCGCTGATGGGTACCGAGGTCAAGAGCCTGCGTGACGGTGCAGCGTCGCTCGCCGACGCGTTCGCCACCGTGGACGACGGCGAGATCTGGCTGCGAAACCTACACATCCCCGAGTACACCCACGGCACGTGGACCAACCACGCACCGCGGCGCAACCGCAAGTTGCTGCTGCATCGCAGCCAGATCGACACGCTGATCGGCAAATTGCGCGACGGGAACTTCACGCTGGTGCCGCTGTCGCTGTATTTCTCCGATGGCAAGGTCAAGGTGGAGCTCGCGCTCGCCCGCGGCAAGGAGGCCCACGACAAGCGGCAGGCGCTGGCCCGCCGCGATGCGGACCGGGAAATCCGAAACGAAATGGGCCGCCGCGCCAAGGGCAAGTCCTGACCGGGATTCTCTTCGCCCTGCTGTCGGCGGTCGGCTATGGCGTGAGCGACTTCGTCGGCGGCGTCGCGTCGCGTCGGGTGGCTGCCCTTCGCGTGGTCCTGGTGTCCTACCCGGTGGCGATGGTGTTGTTGACCTTGCTGGCCTTCGGATTTGGGGGTCACGTCTCGTCGGGCGCCGTCGTATGGGGCGCGTTGTGCGGAATCAGTCAGGCGTTCGGCGTGTGGTGGTTCTACGCGGCGCTTGGCTCAGGCCCCATCTCGGTGGTGTCGCCGCTGACGGCCATCCTGGTGGCTGGGGTTCCCGTGGTCGCCGGGGTGGCGCTGGGGGAGCGACCCTCGGCCGTCGCGTATGCCGGCATTGCGGTGGCCCTGCTGGCCGTCGTGCTGGTGAGTCGTGAAGTCCGGGACGAGGATTCGAGTCCGCACCGGTTTACCACCAAGGTCGCGTGGCTGACGGTCGGCTCGGGGCTGGCGTTCGGGCTGAACTTCGTGCTCATCGACCAGGCGCCCGTGGAGGCCCGGCTGTGGCCGCTGGTGTTCGCGCGGATCTCGGCGAGTGCGCTCGTGCTCGTCATTGCGATGGTCACCCGAAACCTGGCGGTGCCGTCCGGCGTGCCGCTGTGGTTGGCGTTGGCCGCTGGTGTGCTGGACACCATCGCCAACGTCGCGATGCTTTTGGCGCTGCAGGCGTCCATGCTCTCGCTGGCGAGTGTGTTGATCTCGTTGTATCCGGCAGCGACGGTCGCACTCGCGATGATCGTGCTGAGGGAGCGGGTGACTCGGTGGCAGGTGCTCGGGATGCTCTTGGCATTGTTTGCGGTAGCAATGATTGCGCGGGGCTGACCCCTCAGCAGCGCGTTGCTGATGTGGATCATGCTTTAGGAGCGGGCTCGTCGGTCTCGAAACCCGCGTTGATCTTGACTCGCCAACCGCAATTCGTCGGTTAGCATCAGCGCGTGCACAGGGGATTACACAGGGGATTCAAGGGTTTTGCCGTCTCGATCGCAGTGCTGACCGCTTCGGCGCTGCTATCCGTTCCACATGCCGTCGCGGCTCCGCCCGACTCTGGCGGCGGAGCTCACATCACCGACATCCAGCACGTCAATGACCGCTGGGACAAGGTGTCGGTCTACTCGCCGGCGATGGACAAGGTCGTCGTCAACGACGTACTCAAATCGCCACGTTCGGGTGCGCCCACCTTCTACCTGCTGCCGGGCATCGACGGCGGCGACAACTTGGACCCCGGTGCTGACTTCGCGCCTGGCACCAAGAGCTGGTTCGGCTTCACCGACCTTCAGGGGTTCTTCGGCAACAAGAACGTCAACGTCGTATCGCCGCTGGGTGGTCAGTTCAGCTGGTACACCGACTGGATCAATGATCGCAGCAAGCAGTACCAGACCTACATGACGCGGGAGTTGCCGCCGCTGATCAACGCGCAGTACAAGACCAACGGCAAGAACGCCGTCGGTGGCTTGTCGAGCACGGGCGGTACCGCCGTCGATTACGCGATCCAGGCGCCGGGGCTCTATCGGGCCGTCGGCTCCTACAGCGGCTTCCTGACTCCGTCCACGGGCGCCCAGAATGTCGCGTTGACGCTCAGCGGTGGCGGTGCCAACGCCGACGACATGTGGGGACCGCAGGGTGGCCCGTTGTGGGTAGCGCACGACCCGACGGTGAACGTCGGGAAGCTCAAGGGCACCGCGGTCTACGCGGCCGCATCTGGTGGCGGGCAGGGCGACGTCGACAAGTTGCCTCCGGGTTCCAACAACTTCACCGGCGGGTTCATCGAGGGCATCGTCGCCGACAGCACGCGGCAGTTCGCCGATGCCGCCAAAGCTGCCGGAGTCCCGGTCACCTATATCGTCCGGCCGCAGGGTTCCCACTCATGGGGCCTCTTCGAGTCGGAGATGCAGGAGTCGTGGAACACGACAATCGGGCCTGCACTCGGCGTGAAGTAGTCGAGGACGTAACGACGTTGGTCTTTGTCGTACCCACGGCTAGAATGGAGTGTCTTGCCGAAGTTCGGTAGGGGTGCGAGGGGCTGAACGGCTTCGACTTCGCGCATCGAATCAAGGGAAGCGTGCCGGTGCAGGCAAGAGACCACCGTAAGCGTCGATGCAACCAATTAAGCGCCGATTCCAATCAGCGCGACTTCGCTCTCGCTGCCTAAGCGACTGTGAGTCCGTCAGACCGGGAGTGCCCTCGACCCGGATCCTGGCGCCAACTAGAGGGACAAACCGATTCGTCCGGTCGCGGGACTTATCGGGACACCAAACAGCGACTGGGATCGTCATCTCGGCTTGTTCGCATGACTGAGAGATCCGAGTAGAGACAATGCGAACTGCGCACGGAGAAGCCTCGAGGGAATGCCGTAGGACCCGGGTTCGATTCCCGGCAGCTCCACCAGAAAGAAGCAGGTCAGGGACATAAGTCCCTGGCCTGCTTTCGTTGCTCGTCAATTATTCGGGGTCATGCGTTCGCGCAGATCCTGTGCGTTTCCATATGTCACAGAAGACCCATCTGTCCTGGATACGAGTAAATTCGGGGAATGTCTCCTCACCGCAGACGTAGCCCGCGGGCGGCCAGCACGCGATTTGCCGGTCGTTGGGCCGGGCTGGGCGCTTCGGCACTGTTCATCGCCCCCGCGCTACTCGTCACCCCACACGCGGCGCCGGTAGCGTCGGCCGCCGACTGCTCCGACGCCGAGGTCGTCTTCGCCCGCGGCACCGACGAGCCGGCCGGCATGGGCCGTGTCGGCGATGCCCTCGTCGACTCGCTGCGCAAGCAGGCCCCCGGCCTGAACATCGGGACGTACGCGGTGAACTACAAGGCAGGCAAGTTGCAGCTGCATGGCGGTGACGGCGCCAAAGATGCGATTTCCCACATCAAATCAACGGTGTCGTCCTGCCCCAACACCAAGATCGTCTTGGGCGGCTACTCGCAAGGCGCGAGCATCGTCAACATCGTGGCCGGCATCCCCGTCGCCGGGATCACGTGGGGCAGTGCGCTACCGCCCGAACTCGCGGACAACGTCGCGGCGGTCGCCACCTTCGGCGACGTGGCCGACCGCGCCGGCGGATCGCTGCCGAGCCAGAGCGCACTGTTCGGTTCCAAGGCGATCGACCTGTGCAACCCCAACGACCCGATCTGTCACGCCGGGCCGGGCAACGAGTGGAGCGGACACACCGAGGGCTACATCCCCGTGTACACCACTCAGGCAGCAGCTTTCGTTGCATCCAAGCTTCTGGCTGGGACCGGTCAGACAGTGCCAGGGTTCGGGCCGTCGCTGGGGTACGACCCGTCGCTGGGATATGGCTCGCAGGCGCCAGGGTATGACCCGTCGCTGGGATATGGCTCGCAGGCGCCGGGGTACGACCCGTCGCTGGGGTACGGCTCGCAAGCGCCTGGGTATGGGCCGCAGCCGGGATACGGCTCGCAAGCGCCCGGGTATGGGCCGCCGCCCGGACCGGGTTACGACCCGACGCAGGGGTATGGGCCGCCGCCTGGGTACGACCCGTCGCAACATGGGCCTGACTCGACCTCCCCCCAACTCGGATTGGTGTCGGCGGTCCACTGACGGGTCCTGTGCCGCTAGTCTTCGATCGCCATGGCTGCGCTCAATTCGTCTCGCGAGCTGATCTGAAGTTTCTGGTAGACGTGGCGTAAGTGATATTCGACGGTCTTGGGGCTCAGAAACAGGGCCACCGCAGTCTCCTTCGTCGTTCGCCCCTCGCTGAGCATCCGAGCGATCCGGATCTCCTGGGAGGTGAGCACGCCGAGGTACCCGTCGCTTCCGCGCCGAACCTTCTCGCCGGTTGCGTCGAGTTCGTTCGCGGCCACGTCCGCCCATGGGCGCGCCCCAAGCCGTTCGAACGCGTCCAGTGCGAGGCGCAGCTGAGGCCGTGCCGCCACTCGGCTGCGGTTGCGGCGCAGGGTCACGCCATAGGCGAGCCGCGTTCGGGCTTCCTCGAACAAGTCGGGACTGCCGCTGTGCAATTCGAGGGCCTGTTCGAACTGTGATGTCCGTTCGGCGGCCTCGGGGGAGGTCATCGCCACGGCGCGGTGTGCGCGCGCCAGCGCCCACGGCTGGCCCTTGTCCATGGCGCGACGCAGGTATTCACGTGCGGTCGCAGCCGCACCTGGCGTGTCGCCATTGCGCAGTTGCGCCTCGGCGAGTTCGGGCCCCGGCGCGAGATCGACGTCAAGGAAGTCGATGTCGTTCAACGTCGTCTGCAGCTCGCGATAGCAGTCGGCGGCCGCCGTCGCGTCGCCGAGGGCCAGATGCAGGTCGCCCATGGCGAACTGCGCCCACAGCTTGGCAAGCGTGACGCCATGACGCTCGGCCAGTGCGAGTGCCTCGTCGGCGTGCGCCGTGCACTCTTCGACGCGCCCCATCCGCGCCTGCAACCACGCCAGGCCAGCCAACGACACCGCAAGGCCGGTGCTCTGACCGGTTTCCCTCGTCAAGGCGATGCATTCGTCGTACCCAGTCAGTCCGGAGGCCCAGCGGTCGGTGGTCGCGTCGTCGCGGGCCATGTGGAACAGCAGAACGGGCAAGGCCCCCAACGCTGTTCGTGCCCGGTCATCGTGTACGGCTCGACTCATGAGGGCGCGCCCCGACGCCGCCTCCCGCAGGAACAGGGTGCCGATCACCGACCAGTGTGGCCTTCTGGGGTCGTGCGGGAGCTCCGGATGAATCGTCAACGCGTCGACAGCGGTTCGGATCCATTGCACGCCAGCCCCACCGGCGAGCACGCGCGCTACCCCGATCGCCATCTGACCGCGGATGCGCGCGACGTCGGTCCGGCAGTCACCGATCACTCGTTCGACGCGGTCGGCGGCTGCAAGTGCGCTTGCGGTATCGCACTCGTAGAAGGATCCGGAGATCACATCGGCCAGGCGCATCACTGTCGCGTCCGGATCTGACGACTCGCTGAGTTCTGCAGCCCGAAGCAACATTTCGCGGCCCTCGCGCAGTGATCCCGTGAGTAGCGCGAGGTTTCCCCTCAACTCGTCGATTTCGGCTAGCGTCGCGCGGTCGGTGGCCAGCGCGGCTGCCTTTTCAAGCAGACCGTCCGCTCGCTGTGGCTGCCCGGCAAGCCAGGCTGACTCCCCGGCGCCGAGCATCCGGTTCGACCGCAGCTCATGCTGCGCCGTGAGTTCGGCGGCGCGAGTGAGCGCAGCAACCGTCACCGCGAAGGCGCCACGCGCACTGGCACTTTCGGCCACGGCGTCGAGAGCACTGGCTACTTCGTCGTCGGGGCCGACGCAGGCTTCGCTGAGGTGCCAGGCGCGCAGTTCGGTTGCGGACTCCGGCAACACGGCGGCCACGGCGCGGTGAACGTCGCGGCGCAGCCCCGGTGTCGCCGTCGAATAGATCGCGGGGCGTACCAGTGGGTGACGGAACTCCACACGGCCCGCGGCCACGCTCAGCAGGCCGATTGCCTCGGCTTCCGCCAGGTCGTCGATGGTGCAGCCCAGCCCCGCAGCGGCTTGCGCGGTGGTGGCGAGCTCGCCATTCGCGATCGCGGCGACCAGCAACGCACGTCGTGCGGGTTCGGTCAACGTCGACACCCGACCTCCGAATGCCCGTGCGATCGCATCGGGAACTGCGACGGGCAACTCGGGAGGCAGCCGGGTGGCGCTGTCGAGATCGTGCGAAAGCTCCAACAGCGCAAGCGGATTGCCTGCGGTCGCACGGTGCAGTGCGGCCGCGGTGTCCGGAGTCGAAGACGTGCCGGACTCCTGGGCGATCAATGCCGTGGCGGCGTCGATTCCGAGCCCGGTCAGTTGCAGTGTCGGCAGACCTGTCGTGTACAGAATCGCGTCGGGTTCGGGTCGCGTGAAAGCGAGCAGTGCAATCGGGTCGGCCACCAGGCGGCGTGCGACGAAACGAAGAGTCTCGGCGGTCGCCGGGTCGAGAAGATGAGCGTCGTCGACGAGTAACAGGAGCGGACGGTCCTCGGCGCACCGGCTCAGCAGACTCAACGCGGCGACCCCGACCGCGAACCGCTCCGGCGCGGGACCACTGTGCAGCGTCAGCGCCACTTCGAGCGCGGCCCTCAGCTGGGTCGGCAAGTGGTCGAGCATGCCGAGCACGGGGAGCAGCAACTGATGAAGTCCGGAGAAGCCGAGGCCCGTCTCGAACTCGCTACCGGACGCACGAAGCACGCGCATCTCGGCAGTACGTGCCGTGTCCTCCAGCAGCGCGGTCTTGCCGATGCCGGCCTCACCCGCAATGACCAGCACGCCACTTTGCCGCACCCGCGCACCGGCGATCAGCGTCGCGATGCGCTGCTGCTCGGGTTCGCGGCCGACCAGCATCGATCGATCGTAGGAGAGAAAAACTAGGGGGGTCACCTGATTCGCCAGGGTGGACCGGGGTGTGACGGTGATCGTGTCGAGAAAGACATCTCACGAAGTTAAGAGTCAAGCCGCGAGTTGGAGAGGAGGTGGGAACGCAACGTGTTCGTCGTAGTGCAGGCCGGTGTGCAGGCAGTGGTGGAGTTGACC
>NZ_JAPZLB010000011.1:0-206902 GCF_033804635.1 Mycobacterium sp. RTGN4
CTAGCGCGCCAGTAGACAACACCAAACCCACCCGGTAGACCTACACCGAGGCCCACCGGGTGGCGGAATTACGTGACGGACACCCCGGGGGAATTACGCGACGGTCGACAGATGAACGCCTGATACGCCGCGCCGGCCGAAATCGCTCCATCGCCGTATGCGATGAGATTGACGTTAGTGAGGTATGCGGTCCAATTCAGCAACGGCGCCAGGGCGCTTATGTCACCGTTCTGCGCGGCGGCAAGGAGGTAAGCGGCCTGCGCAGTCGCAGGAAGCCCGCTCAGGTCAGTAGGTGACGTCCACTCGCCATCGCCTTTGGCGGTCCAAAAGCCGTCGGTGATCCAGCCGTAGTCGGGGACCGTCTGGTTGACATCCACGTACTGAGGGATGCCCACCACGGCCGCGAGCGCGGCGGCCGTGGCCTTAGGGCCGGCAATAGCATCTGCGCAACTAGCCTTGAATCCACAGCCGACGATGGCGGCTCCATAGGCCTTGGCGTAGGCAGTGGCGTACGCGGATGCGTAGGTCGTCGCATACGTCGGGTTGGCGACCCCGGTCTCAGTCACGACGTGAGACCCCGTTTGGCCGTAGGTTCCAACGGTGTAGGACGGAAGGCCGTCGATCCACGTCACCCACGCCGGCTTCAGATCCACGCCCCCGGGGACGATGCCCCAACCGATGAGCGGATCGGTGTCTTTAGCCCCCACGATTGCGTTGTTGATCGCCACCGGATCCGACGGCAGCGTCGAGCCAGCGCCGATCGGCAGCCAGCTTGGGAAGCCGACGAAGTAGGTCTGCGATGACAGTGCCTGCGCCACCCCGGGCGCCACGGCCACCGAAACCGCCGTCGCAACGGCCGCCCCCGCGATCGCCGCTTTCTTCGTCTTCTTCTGCCGATGCTTTGCCACGTAGTCCCCCTCAGGAAAATCTCAGTTAGGTCACGGGAAATATATAGGCAATCCCCGACAAGGGCGCGACTTCTGGGGCGTGTTAGCGGGCAGTTCGTTGCGTTTGCAATCGCTTTGCTACCGTAGGCGACCCAATATTTACGACTCCGTCATTGGCTAGGGCGTCGTCTCACTGTGGTCTAGCTACAGTGGCTACCTTGGCCCGACAACGGCGCCGAGTGGGGAACCTATCGGGTTGAGCGACATCAGTGCGCATATATCTTGAGGATAATTCCCAAGCCGCGGGGTTCAGATCTGACAACAGCAAACACTGTGACACGAACTGAACGATAACTGCCAACCGCCGAGGCAAACTCCGCAAAATATTGGCGTAGGCGAAAGTTAATGTTGCTCTCGACGCGGTCCGACACGCAGTGGGCGACACGGCGCTTCGTCCGGCCGCGCTCGGCTGGCCGTCCGACTCCGTACGGTGGGCAGCCGCACCCATGTGACGCTCCGCGTCATGAGTTAGCTCAAGCTCCGGGGTGGGTGCGCGCCGTCGAGCCACATGAGCGAGTCTGGGAGTGCGAGGTGCTCAGGACGGTGTCGGGTGCCCGCGAGCGTCGGAAGCGGGTGACCTGACGGATCTCGAAAGCACCGCTCGAGTGACGAAAGCGGCGGTACCGCCGACTAGATCGAAGTCCCGGCTTAGCCCGGGATCGCCCAGGCCAAGCCAGGCATCTTGGAGCGGGCGACGGGAATCGAACCCGCGTAGCTAGTTTGGAAGACTAGGGCTCTACCATTGAGCTACGCCCGCGTGCACTGCACCGCAGACTGTACCGGCGCCGACGTAATCAAATCCAATTGATTGTGTCGCGTGTTCAGCCCGTATCATCTCGACCGCAGCGAGACACGGGGTGTAGCGCAGCTTGGTAGCGCATCCGCTTTGGGAGCGGAAGGCCGCAGGTTCAAATCCTGTCACCCCGACCGGACGTCACTAGTAGAGACATGCAAGGAGTACATGCCGTGAAGAGCACCGTGGAGAAGTTGAGCCCGACAAGGGTTCGCATCAATGTGGAGGTGCCCTTCACGGAACTGGAGCCCGACTTCGACGTCGCCTTCAAGGAGATGGCCAAGACTGTGCGGCTGCCCGGCTTCCGGCCCGGCAAGGTGCCCGTCAAGCTGCTCGAGGCGCGCATCGACAAGCAGGCCATGCTCGATCAGGTCGTCGGCGAAGCGGTCCCCGCCCGCTACAGCGAGGCCGTCACGGCCTCCGAGGTGCAGCCCATTGGGCAGCCCGAGATCGACATCACCAACAAGGAGTACGGCCAGGACCTGACGTTCACCGCCGAGGTCGACGTCCGCCCCGAGATCACGCTGCCGGACCTCAAGGCGCTGAAGATCACGGTCGACCCCATCGAGGTCAACGACGAAGAGGTCGACGCGGAGCTTCAGAACCTGCGCGCCCGGTTCGGCACGCTGACCGGCGTCGAGCGCCCCGTCGCGGACGGCGACTTCGTGTCCATCGACCTGTCGGCGACCGTCAACGGCGAGGACGTCCCCGAGGCCAAGACCGAGGGCCTCTCGCACGAGGTCGGCTCCGGCCAGCTCATCGAGGGCCTCGACGACGCGATCATCGGGCTCAAGGCCGACGAGAGCAAGACCTTCACGACCAAGCTCGTCGCCGGTGACCACGCCGACGAAGACGCCGACGTGACCGTCACCGTCAAGTCCGTCAAGGAACGCGAACTTCCCGAGCCCGACGACGAATTCGCGCAACTGGCAAGCGAATTCGACACCATCGACGAGCTCAAGGAGAGCCTCGTCGAGCAGGTCAAGCGAGTCAAGCGCGTCCAGCAGGCCGAGCAGATCCGCGACAAGTCGCTGGACGTGCTGCTCGAGCGGGTCGACGTCCCGCTGCCGGAGAACATCGTGCAGGCGCAGGTCGACGAAGCCGTGCACAACGCCATCCACGGGCTCGACCACGACGAGGCGAAGTTCGAGGAGCAGCTCAAGGAACAGGGCAGCAGCCGCGAAGAATTCGACGCCAACACGCGCTCGGAGGCCGAGAAGGCCATCAAGACCCAGCTGCTGATGGACAAGATCGCCGACGACCTGGACGTCCAGGTCGGTCAGAACGACCTCACCGAGCGGCTGGTGCTGATGTCGCGGCAGTACGGCCTTGAGCCGCAGCAGCTGCTGGCCTACCTGCAGCAGCAGAACCAGCTGCCGACGATGTTCGCCGACGTGCGGCGCGGCCTGACCGTCGCCGCCGTCGTGCATGGCGCGACCGTCACCGACACCGACGGCAACGAGATCGACACAACGGAATTCTTCGGTCCGCCGGCCACGCAGGCCGAGGGGTCGGACGACGTTGCGAGCGCTGCCGACGACGCCGAGGACGACGACGCGTAGTGACGCTGTGAGCGAAAGCGCGCGCTCCGGGGACTCGGACGCCGTGCGGTTTGGTTAGTGTCGGTGAACATGAATGTCGAGTACGAATACTCGAGGAAGCAGGGAACCAGTCGTGACTGAAATGCGTGCGAGCACGTCGGGGCTCAACCTCGTCGACTCGGTTTATGAGCGGTTGCTCTCCGAGCGAATCATCTTCCTGGGCTCACAGGTCGACGACGACATCGCCAATCGGCTGTGCGCGCAGATCCTGCTGCTCTCGGCGGAGGACCCCACCAAGGACATCCACCTCTACATCAACTCGCCGGGCGGTTCGATCAGCGCCGGCATGGCCATCTACGACACGATGGTGCTCGCGCCGTGCGACGTGGCCACCTACGCGATGGGCATGGCCGCCTCGATGGGCGAGTTCCTGCTCGCGGCGGGCACCAAGGGCAAGCGCTACGCCCTGCCTCACGCGCGCATCCTGATGCACCAGCCGCTGGGCGGGGTCACAGGCAGCGCCGCCGACATCGCCATCCAGGCCGAGCAGTTTGCGGTCATCAAGAAGGAGATGTTCCGGCTCAACGCCGAGTTCACCGGTCAGACCCTCGAGCGCATCGAAGCCGACTCGGATCGCGACCGCTGGTTCACGGCGCCGGAGGCCCTGGAGTACGGCTTCGTCGACCACATCATCACCAGTGCCAATCTCAACGGCCAAGGACCGACGGCAGGACTAGACAAATGACCGATCACACCGATCCCCGCCTCGCTCCGCAGGCGCGCTACATCCTCCCGTCGTTCATCGAGCACAGCAGCTTCGGTATGAAGGAGTCGAACCCGTACAACAAGCTGTTCGAGGAGCGCATCATCTTCCTCGGCGTGCAGGTCGACGACGCCTCGGCGAACGACGTCATGGCGCAGCTGCTGGTGCTGGAGTCGCTGGATCCCGACCGCGACATCACCATGTACATCAACTCGCCCGGTGGCTCGTTCACCTCGCTGATGGCGATCTACGACACCATGCAGTACGTGCGTGCCGACATCCAGACGGTGTGCCTGGGCCAGGCGGCCTCCGCCGCGGCGGTGCTGTTGGCGGCGGGCAGCCCGGGCAAGCGGTTGGCGCTGCCGAACGCGCGGATCCTGATCCACCAGCCGTCACTGGGTGGTGTCATCCAGGGGCAGTTCTCGGACCTCGAGATCCAGGCTGCCGAGATCGAGCGGATGCGCACGCTCATGGAGACGACGCTGGCGACTCACACGGGCAAGTCAGCCGAGCAGGTTCGCAAGGACACCGACCGCGACAAGATCCTGACCGCCGCTCAGGCCAAGGAGTACGGGATCATCGACACCGTGCTCGAGTACCGCAAGCTTTCGGCGCAGAGCGCGTAACTCCCGCCGTCAGCTGGCAGGTTTGCGCGCTACCTTGGTGACGGACGGCTCCCGGACCGGTAACGGCGGTAACACGAAGCGGCGACACGACAAAGCCGATACGCGTTCCGACGGGTCGTGGAGGAAAACAGGGGATATGTTCTGCACCACGCAGGAAATCTCACCGACGCGATTCGGCTTTATCGGTCGCATGGCGCCGGACCATACGGGTAGCGTCGGGAACACACCCGGTGCGACCCGCACGGCAGACCCATACCGACGGAAACCAAGGAAGTAGGACCGCAGGGACATGGCACGCATTGGAGACGGCGGTGATCTGCTGAAGTGTTCTTTCTGCGGCAAGAGCCAAAAGCAGGTCAAGAAGCTCATCGCGGGTCCCGGCGTGTACATCTGCGACGAGTGCATCGACCTCTGCAACGAGATCATCGAAGAGGAACTCGCTGACGCCGATGACGTGAAACTCGACGAGCTTCCGAAACCGGCCGAGATTCGCGATTTCCTCGAGGGATACGTCATTGGTCAGGACACCGCCAAGAAGACGTTGGCCGTGGCCGTCTACAACCATTACAAGCGCATTCAGGCTCAGGAAAAGATGCGCGATTCGCGCGCTGAGCCCGTCGAACTGTCCAAGTCCAACATTCTGATGCTCGGCCCGACGGGCTGCGGCAAGACGTACCTGGCGCAGACGTTGGCCAAGATGCTCAATGTCCCGTTTGCGATAGCGGATGCGACGGCGCTTACCGAAGCCGGCTATGTCGGTGAGGACGTTGAGAACATTCTGCTCAAGCTGATTCAGGCGGCCGACTACGACGTGAAGCGCGCCGAGACCGGCATCATCTACATCGACGAGGTCGACAAGATCGCCCGCAAGAGCGAGAACCCGTCGATCACGCGTGACGTGTCCGGCGAGGGCGTTCAGCAGGCGCTGCTGAAGATCCTCGAAGGCACGCAGGCGTCGGTGCCCCCCCAGGGCGGTCGCAAGCATCCGCATCAGGAATTCATCCAAATCGACACCACCAACGTGCTGTTCATCGTGGCGGGTGCGTTCGCCGGGCTCGAGCGGATCGTGTCGGATCGTGTTGGCAAGCGTGGTCTTGGCTTCGGTGCCGAGGTGCGCAGCAAGGCCGAGATCGACACTCAGGATCACTTCGCCGAAGTCATGCCCGAGGATCTGATCAAGTTCGGCTTGATCCCCGAGTTCATCGGCCGGCTCCCGGTCGTGGCATCGGTGACCAACCTCGACAAGGAGTCGTTGGTCAAGATCCTGTCCGAGCCCAAGAACGCGTTGGTCAAGCAGTACACCCGGCTGTTCGAAATGGACGGCGTCGAGCTCGAATTCAACGAGGACGCGCTCGACTCCATCGCCGATCAGGCCATCCACCGTGGCACCGGAGCCCGCGGACTGCGCGCCATCATGGAAGAAGTCCTGCTGCCGGTGATGTACGACATCCCCAGCCGCGACGACGTCGCCAAGGTCGTGGTGACCAAGGAGACCGTCGAGGACAACGTGCTGCCGACCATCGTGCCGCGCAAGCCGACTCGCAGCGAGCGCCGGGAGAAGAGCGCCTAGCTTTCCGATAGCGCTGAGGGCCGTGAATCCACGTGATTCGCGGCCCTCAGTGCATTCGGTTCACTCTGAGGCGGAGTTGCACTTGCGTTCCTCGACAACTTCGTCGACCAGTGCGACGATCTCGGCGACGCCGTCCCGCTGTGCGAACGCGGTCTCGAGCTCGCGAGCGCGGCTCAGGTAGCGTCCGTCGTCCAGGAGCTTGCGTACGGCGTCGCGGATCATCGTCGCGCTCGGCGTTCCCGTCTTGAGGTCGATGCCCGCACCCGACCACCCGACGCGCGCGGCGACTTCAGGCTTGTCCTCGGTGCTCCCGGCGACCACCATCGGAACGCCCGTTGACAGCGCCCGCTGGACGGCCCCGTATCCGCCGTTGGTGACCATCACGTCGACCTTGGGTAGCAACACGTCGTGCGGAATGAACTCGGCAACATGGGTATTCGCGGGCAGGGGAGACCTGAGCTCGCGCACGTCGCGGCCGCCGGTGGTGACGACCAGCGTGACGTCCTCGGCTGCGAGCGCCTCGATGGTGGGCTCGATCAGCCGGGACATGTCCTCGTTGTCGACGGTGCCCTGGGTGACGTGGACGACGGGTCGGCCTCCGTCCAACTCCGACCACCAGTCCGGTGGTTCGTACTCTCGCGACGCCTGCGGGTGGACGGCGCCGACGAACCGGACGTTCGGCGCTAGATCGCGGCGCGGGTACTCGAAGCTCGGCACGGTCGGCACGAAGAACCGGTCGGCGAGTACGCCGACGTCGAGCAGAAAGACCGGAAGGCGGCGCATCCCAAGCGCTTCCAGCATCGTGTTGGTGGCGCGCTGCGATTCGCGCAGGATGACGTGCTGCGACAACCACGTCAGCGCGCGGTTGCGCAGCCGGGCCAGCCATCCGGTGCCTGGCGGCAGCCCCATTCCGTTGGGTGCGGTGTCGCGGCTGGACAGCATCAGCGGCGTCGGGGTGTATTGCAGGATCGGGGGCCGCGCCGCGGGATCGCTCAGCAGCAGCGGGATGACCCCGAAGAAGCCGTAGTCGGCAATGATCGCGTCGAATCGCGTAGCGGCAAGCGCCGCAGTCAGTTCGGCGTACTGGTGAGGCATGGGCGCGAGGAACAGCCGGATGATCGCCAGATTGAGCGCCCTGACCTTCGAGGTGTTGCCACGACTCTCCGCGTCGAACGGCGACTGGTCGAAGTCCGCCTCCTTCGGAAGCGGGTGGGGATCGGCGCCCGCGGCCAGGATGGCGTCGGTGTGGTCGGACCCGGTCATCACCGTGACCCGGTGACCGCGTGCGACGAGGTCCTGTGCGACGGTGAGCAACGGACCGATGTGACCGGTGGGCGACAGTGCGGCAATGAGGATTTCAGGCATGGCCCACCTCGCCATCAGTGGGTGGTCGCCACGGCCTCGATGACCCCTTGAGGCGATCCGTTGCTCCAGAACGAACAGCGCCGGAAGCCGGCCTCGGCAAGCAGTCGGTCGTACTGCGCGAGTGTTCGCTCCCTGCCGTCGGTGACGGCCAGCATATTGAGGTCCATCACCGCTGCGACGCCGGGATTGTTCCCTTCCCCGACGACCATCTCGATGATGGCCACGCGCGCGCCCGGACGCATCGCTTCCCGGCAACTGGTCAGGATCCGAACGCAGTCATCGTCATCCCAATCGTGGAGGATGAACTTGAGCAAGTAGAGGTCGCCACTGGGGACCGCTTCAAAGAAGTCGCCACCGAATGCGCTGGCACGGCTGGCGAATTCAGACTCGGCCAACACGGGACCCACGGCGTCGGCCACGTCCGGCCGGTCGAAGACGACACCGTGCAACTCCGGGTTTGCACTGAGCAGCTCACGCAGCAAGGCTCCGTTGGCCCCTCCGATGTCGACCGCGAGACCGACACCACGAGTGTCGATGGCCTGCACCACGTCGAATGCCCACAGTGACGTCACGCTCTCCATGTACGCCGTGAACTCTCGCGCTTGCTCAGGGTTGTGCACCAGATAGTCGAAGGCGGGCATCCCGAGCGTCTGCCGCACCTGGCTGGTCCCAACCCGCGCCCCGTAAGGCAAGGCCGCCCACGGCGCCCAATGCGATGTATTCGTCGCGCCGAGGGCCATTCCGCGCAGCGATCGAGATGCATCGGAGCGCAGGGTGTCCAGTAGTTCGGTGCGATGGAATCGACCTTCGTCGTCCACCTCGACGAGGCCGTAGACGATTCCGGCTCGCAGCAGTCGACCGGTGGTCTCGGGGGCTGATCCCTCTCGCGCGGCGATCTGCGCGGACGTCAGCGCGCCTTCGGCGAGGTGATCAGCGACCGAGAACTCGGCGAAGGCGCGAACCGTCTGGCTGACCATGTATCCGTAGATCATGTCCGCCATTCGCTGGTGCGGGTCCTCCGACGCCGCCCACCGCCACGCCGCTTCGGCCGAATGATTCTCGTTTACATCGTCTTCCGTCATGTGCTCATCATTGTTGATTCATCGGAGCGCAGCGTGGAGATCGCGTGGAGATCACGTGGAGACTGTGTGGATCGTACGGTCCGATCGCGTCATGCCGCGTCAGTGCTTGACGCGGTCCGGACGCGTATAGACGTTCATGGATTCGCCACGAAGGAACGCGACCAGCGTGAGCCCGGCTTGGCTGGCCAGGTCGACGGCCAGTGACGACGGCGCCGAAACCGCCGCCAGGACGGGGATGCCCGCCATGACGGCCTTCTGGGTGAGCTCGAAGGAGGCGCGTCCGCTGACCAGCAGGACGGTCCCCGACAACGGAATGCGGTCGTGCTCCACCGCCCAGCCGATGACCTTGTCGACGGCGTTGTGCCTGCCGATGTCCTCGCGGACGACGAGCATGGTGCCATCCGCGTCGAACAGGGCCGCACCGTGGAGACCACCGGTGCTGGCGAACACCTTCTGCGCGCCGCGCAACTGATCGGGCATGGCCGACAACGTTTCCGAGGGCACCACGGTCGGGTCGTCACCAGGAGCGTGGCGGGAGATGAGCCGTATGGCGTCGATGGAGCTCTTGCCGCAAACCCCGCACGATGAAGTGGTGTAGAAGTTTCGGGTGACGTCGAGGCTTGGCGTCGGAACACTCGGAGCGAGGGTCACGTCGAGCACGTTGTAGGTATTCATGCCGTCTTCACCCGCACCGCGGCAGTACTGCACGGTGGCGATGTCGTTGCGATGGCCGATGACGCCCTCAGTGAGCAGAAAGCCTTGCGCCAGTTCGACGTCGGAGCCCGGGGTGCGCATCGTGACGCTGATGGCGCTTCCGTTGATGCGAATCTCCAGCGGCTCCTCGACGGCGAGCGTCTCGGGCCGAGTCGTCATCGTGTCGGCCGTGAGATGGTTGGCCTTCCGGCGTGCGGTCACCCTGCCCATCAGTTGGCCGCTTCCAGCCTGATGACGACCGCCTTCGACACCGGCGTATTCGACTTCTTCGCAGTGTGATCCAGTGGCACCAGCGGGTTGGTCTCCGGGTAGTAGGACGCCGCATTTCCGATCGGCGTCGAGTACGGCACGATCAGGAAGTCCTTGGCACGACGTTCTTCGACATGGCCAGTGGCGTCGGTGAATTCGGAGATCAGGTCGACGCGGGCGCCCTCGGATAGCCCGAACGACGCGATGTCCGCCGGGTTGACGAAGATCACGCGGCGGCCGCCCTTCACCCCGCGATAACGGTCGTCGAGGCCGTAGATGGTGGTGTTGTACTGGTCGTGGCTACGCAGCGTCTGCAGGATCAGTCGCCCCGGTGGCACCGGCAGCCATTCCAGCGGATTGATGGCGAAGTTGGCTTTGCCCGTGGCGGTGGGGAATTCGCGGGCGTCTCGCGGCGGGTGGGGGAGTTGGAATCCGTCGGGTTGGCGCACCCGGGTGTTGTAGTCGGTGCACCCCGGTACCACGTCGGCGATGGCGTCCCTGATGAGGTCGTAGTCCGCGCGCAGCGCTTCCCACGGCACTGGATGAGTATGGCCCAGCAGCGTTCTGGCCAATTCGCAGACGATGGCCACCTCGCTGCGCAGGTACTCGCTGGGCGGATGAAGGCTGCCACGGGAGAGGTGCACCATTGACATCGAGTCCTCGACGGAGACCAGCTGCTTGGCGCCGGCCTGGATGTCGCGATCTGTGCGACCGAGCGTCGGGAGGATCAGCGCGGTGCGGCCGTGGACGACGTGGCTGCGGTTGAGCTTGGTCGAGATCTGCACCGTCAGTGCACAACTGCGTAGCGCGGCCTCGGTGACCTCGGTGTCGGGGGTTGCGGACGCGAAGTTGCCACCCATGCCGATGAATACTTTGGCGCGACCGTCGCGCATCGCCCGGATCGCGTCGACGGTATCGTGCCCGTGCTTGCGGGGGCTGGTGATGCCGAACCGAGTGTCCAACGCGGCCAAGAACTGCTCGGGCATCTGCTCCCAGATGCCCATCGTCCGGTCGCCCTGAACGTTCGAATGTCCGCGCACGGGGCAAACACCCGCGCCGGGCTTGCCGATCATGCCCCGCATCAGCAGCAGGTTGGTGGCCTCACCGATGGTGGCGACCGCGTGCCGGTGTTGGGTCAAGCCCATCGCCCAGCAGAACACCGTCCGCTGGGAGGTGCGCAACATCCCCGCGACCCGATACAACTGCTCCCGATCGATGCCGGTGGCCTCGATGACCGTGTCGAGATCGATTGCGCGGGTGCGCTTCTCGTACTCGTCGAAGCCAGCGCAGTGGCCTGCGATGAAGTCACGGTCGACCACGGTGCCCGGGGCGGCGTCCTCAGCTTCCACCAGCAGTCGGCCAAGCCCCGCGAACAGCGCCATGTCGCCGCCGAGCCGGATCTGCACAAATTCGTCTGCGATCGGGATGCCATGGCCGACGACGCCATTGACCTTCTGCGGGTCCTTGAACCGCATCAGACCGGCCTCTGGCAGCGGGTTGACGGCAATGATCTTGGCGCCGTTCGCCTTTGCCTTTTCCAGGATCGAGAGCATCCGCGGGTGGTTGGTTCCGGGGTTCTGTCCTGCGATCAGGATGCAGTCGGCGTGGGCGACGTCGTCGACGGTCACCGAACCCTTGCCGATGCCGATGGATTCGCTGAGCGCGGTGCCCGACGATTCGTGGCACATGTTCGAACAGTCGGGCAGGTTGTTGGTGCCGAAGCTGCGTACCAGTAGTTGATAGAGGAACGCGGCCTCGTTGCTGGTACGGCCCGAGGTGTAGAAGCACGCCTCGTCGGGGCTGTCGAGGCCGTTGAGGTGCTCAGCGATCAACCGGTAGGCGTCGTCCCACTCGATGGGCCGGTAGTGGGTGTCGCCAGGCGCCAGCGCCATCGGTTGGGTGATGCGGCCCTGTTGGGACAGCCAGTACTCAGGTCGGTCGGCGAGGTCACTGATGGCATGCCGTGCGAAGAACTCCGGTGTGACGCGCCGCTTGGTCGCTTCCTCGGCGACGGCCTTCGCGCCGTTCTCGCAAAACTCGGCCACCTTGCGCCCGCCGTGCTCCTCGGGCCACGCGCACCCGGGACAGTCGAACCCGTGGCGCTGGTTCAGCCGAGTCAACGTCGCCGCGGTGCGCACCGGCCCCATCTGCTCCAGCCCGCGATGCAGCGACACCATCACCGCCTTGACCCCGGCCGCCTCGTGCTCCACCCCGGAAACGACCACGTCGTGCTCGTCGATATCTGCGTCGATGTCCTTCTCGGGATGGCGGCGGGTGGACATGCCTCCAGGGTAGGCCGACGGACTGGCTGAGCATGCGGATACATGGCGTCAGCTGTTGCAGCGCTTCGACCTCGAGCCACTCGCTGCGTTGCGTGATTCGGAGGACGCCGCCGGCATCGCAGAGCATTGCGGGCTCGCGACGGTGCCACTCTTCGACTGATCGGAAATGGTCAGTCGCCCGCGCTGCTTGCCTGGTGCGGTTGGCGCGTCAGACTGCTTGGTTGTCGGGTGGTGCGGGTTCGGGGTTGTCGTCGTCGCCCCATGGGTCGTCTAGTGGTGGTGGTGCGGGTCCGCCGGGTGTTGCGGGGTGTCCGGGGTGGTTGTCGGGTGCCCAGGGGTCTTCTAGTGGTGTGGTTTTGCGGGTGGTGTTGTCGGGCTTGGGTGTTGGGTCTGTTGGTGGGGGTTGCGGGTCGTCGGGTGGTTGGAGCAGTTTTTCGGGTTGGTGGTAGAAGTTGGTGCGGGCTTGGCCGGTGTCCAAATGGGGTGGGCGGATCCATTCGACTTCGTGCTGGTCGTTGACGGTGGTGGTCCAGCCGTCGGGGCCGACCATGCGGTTGTCGACGCCGCAGGCCAGCGTCATGTCGTCGACGTTGGTGTGGCCGCCCTCGATCCAGTCTTGGCGGGCGTGGTGGACCTGGGCGCCGTAGGCGCCCACGGTGCAGCTGGGTTTGGTGCACCCGCCCTCGCGGGCGATGAGCATGATCCGTTGGGCCGGGGACGCGACCCGGCGGGCGCGGTAGAGGTTCATGGCCGATCCGGTGGCCCGGTCGAACACCGCCAGATAGTGGTTGGCGTGGGCGGCGAGGCGGATGACCTCGCGGATGGGCATGACGGTGCCGCCGCCGGTGACACCCACCCCGGCGCGGGATTCGAGGTCTTGCAGGGTGGTGCGGATGATGATCGAGACGGGCAGTCCGTTGAGTTGACCGAGTTCCCCGCTCATCAGGGCGATGCGCCCGACCGCGACCAGCGCGTCGTGTTGGCGTTGGGCCAGGCTGCGGTGATCGGCGTCGATCTGAGCCTGGGAAGGGGTGCCGCAGGTGCAGGGTTGCTCGTCGTCGGGGTTGCACATGCCGGGTGCGGCGTACTTGGCGAAGATCACTTCCCAGGTGGCCCACGCTTCGGGGGTGAGCTCGCCCTTCACTGGGATCATCCCGTCGCGGCCCTGTTTGCCTTTGGAGAGTCCGCGTTTGCGGGCGCGTTCGGTGTCGTCGGGTTCGGGGCCGTCCTGATCGAGCAGGAACAGGGTGAGCTCGGCGACGTCCTTGAGTTCTTTGGGGCCGACGCCTTGGGCGGTGCGGGCCAGGTCGGTTTCGAACTGGGCTGCGGTGGTGGGGTCGGTGGCGTCGGGCAGGCGGCTGATGGCCTTGCGGATCACTTCGACGTGTTCACCGTTGATCACCCCCTGGGCTTGAGCGGCCGCGGTGGCCGGTAGCAGCGGGGGCAGGGGTTGCCCGATCAGGGTGCGCCGTGGTCCCAGTGCGGCGGCGTCGGCCAGGCGGCGCCCGGCTTCGGCACTCGAGATGCGCCAGCGGGTGCGCAGCACTTCGTTCCAGGACTTGGCGCCCAATTCCCTCGGGGTGTGTTCGGCTTGCAGGCTGGCCAGCAGGTGGTGGAATTGGGTGGGTAGTTGGCAGGTCAGCGTCTGCAGGTCGTCGCCGAGGGTCAGCTTCTTGGAAAGCGACAGGCCGTCCGGTCCGGCGGCGGCGATCTTGGCGTAGCCGGCGCGCATCATCGCGATGCCCTCGTCGACCTCCGCCTCCGCGTCCAACATACTTCGAACATACATTCGACTACCGACAAATAGCCGCGATGTGACCACTGAAACTGAAGTGACAGAAGAGTTTTGAGTGAACAGCGGTGCAGGTATACGACTGAGTTTTGGCCTTTGATACCTATCGAAAGCCCGGCGGCAGGTCTGCGCCGCCGGGATCGGGCGGTGGCGCGCTGACGCCGTCATCGTCAGCCCACCGACGCCCGTGCTGATCGGGCAGGTCGCCCCACCCGAGGTAGGGCAGCGGTGTGCGCGGCCGGATTCCAAGCACGTCCTGCGGGTCGATCAGATCGGGTCCGACCGTGCACAGGTGCTTCCAGCTGTCGCCGAAGTCGAACTCGTACGAAAACTGCTCTCCGGGTTCGAGAGTGGCGAGTGAGACCGTCGCCTCGTCCGTGACTTCGTCCTCGTCGTCCTCGTCGTCCTCGTCGTCCTCGTCGGGAATGCCGATCAGGCGGCCGTCCGCCATCTCGAACTGATGTAGGTGGGCGCGATCCCACCGCGCGAACGCGGCGTCGATAGCGTCGGCGAGTTGGCTGAACATATGTGTAGAAGCCACCGCGATGTCGCGACCCGGCCGCGGCCAGAAATCGGTTCCGCGTCCCGTGACCAATTCGACCCGAATCGACAACCAGTCGGCAGCCATGTCAGCGATCTACTTTGCCGGATCGGCGAGTTGAACGACCGCCACTGCGTCGCCCGTGACCGGAACCGAGAGCAGAATGCGATTCATCACTCCCGGTTACCCGCATTCTGCCGTTGACGCGCGCGTAACAGTCCCGGAACAGGACGTTCTTAGTGTGGGCCGGTCACGTCCGCGAAACGGTTGCGGGCGAACAGGGCGATAGGAACTCCATTGAGCGGAAATGCGGTCCGTCTGCAGGCGATCAACAATGTCGAGGGCTACGTGCCTCCCCCCGTCAGCTTCGACCCAGGCGAGGCGCCCGGCGAGATCTTCGGTGCCAACGTCTTCACCAATGCCGAGATGCGGCTGCGGTTGCCCAAGTCCGTCTACAAGTCGGTCGTCGCGACCATCGAGAAGGGCGCGAAGCTGGATCCGGCCGTAGCCGACTCCGTCGCCTCAGTGATGAAGGACTGGGCGCTGTCGAAGGGCGCGACCCACTACGCCCACGTCTTCTACCCCATGACGGGGCTCACGGCCGAGAAGCACGACAGCTTCCTCGATCCTGTCGGCGACGGGACCACGCTCGCTGAGTTTGCGGGCAAGACCCTGATCCAGGGCGAGCCCGACGCGTCCAGCTTCCCGTCTGGCGGGTTGCGCAGCACCTTTGAGGCTCGCGGCTACACCGGCTGGGACGTCACCAGCCCGGCGTACATCCTCGAGAACCCCAACGGCAACACGCTGTGCATCCCGACGGTGTTCGTCTCGATGACCGGTGAGGCCCTGGACTACAAGACGCCGCTGCTGCGCAGCCAGCAGGCGATGGGCGCCCAGGCCGAGCGCATCCTGAAGTTGTTCGGGCATGAGAACTTTGACCACATCGTGTCGTTCTGCGGTCCCGAGCAGGAGTACTTCCTGATCGACCGGCACTTCTTCCTGGCCCGTCCCGATCTGATCAACGCGGGCCGCACCCTGTTCGGCTCCAAGCCGCCCAAGGGTCAGGAATTCGACGACCACTACTTCGGCGCCATTCCCGATCGGGTGCTCGGCTTCATGATGGATACCGAGCGTGAGCTGTTCAAGCTCGGCATCCCGGCCAAGACTCGCCACAACGAGGTCGCGCCAGGACAATTCGAGATCGCGCCGATGTTCGAGCGGGCCAACATCGCCGCCGACCACCAGCAGCTGCTGATGACGACGTTCAAGACCATCGCCAAGAAGCACGGCATGGAGTGCCTGTTCCACGAGAAGCCGTTCGCCGGTGTCAACGGTTCGGGCAAGCACGTCAACTTCTCGCTGGGCAACGCGCAGTTCGGCAGCCTGTTGGTGCCGGGCGACACCCCGCACGAGAACGCTCAGTTCCTGGTGTTCTGCGCCGCGGTGATCCGCGCGGTGCACAAGTTCGCCGGCCTGCTGCGGGTGTCGGTGGCCTCAGCCACCAACGACCACCGGCTCGGCGCCAACGAGGCTCCGCCCGCGATCATCTCGATCTTCCTCGGCGATCAGCTGGCCGACGTGTTCGAGCAGATCGCCAAGGGTGCGGCGACGTCGTCAAAGGGCAAGGGCAGCATGATCATCGGCGTCGACACGCTGCCGGTGCTGCCGACCGACCCTGGCGACCGCAACCGCACCAGCCCGTTCGCGTTCACCGGCAACCGCTTCGAGTTCCGTGCGCCGGGCTCGGGGCAGACCATCAACGTGCCGATGATCATCCTCAACACGATCATGGCCGACTCGCTGGACTACATGGCCACGTGGCTGGAGAAGGCCGTCGGCGACGGCGAGGACTTCGACATGGCCGTGCAGAAGCTGCTCACCGAGATCATCACCGAGCACGGCGCGGTGGTCTTCAACGGTGACGGATACTCGGAGAACTGGCAGATCGAGGCCGCCACGCGTGGCTTGCCGAACCTCAAGACGACGCTGGACTCCATTCCGGAGCTGGGTAAGCCGGAGGCGATCGAGGTCTTCGAGAAGTACGGCGTCTTCAATGCGCGCGAGCTGCACAGCCGCGAAGAGGTCCGTTACGAGATGTACGCCCTGACCGTCAACGTCGAGGCCAAGCTGACGCTGGAAGTGGGGTCGACGGTCATCCTGCCCGCGGCGATCCGGTACCAGACGGAGCTCGCCCAGAACGTCGCGACGCTCAAGGCCGCGGGGATGGAACCGGAGACCACGCTGTTGACGGCCGTGTCCACCCCCATCTCGGAACTGTCTGCGGCGCTTACGGCGCTCAAGACGGCGATGGGCGAGCATGGTGGCGACTCGGCCGCCGAGGAAGCTGCCCATGCGCAGGGTCTGTTGCCCTTGATGGACGCGGTGCGTGGGGCGGCCGACACGCTGGAAGGCGTTGTGGCCGACGATCTTTGGCCGCTTCCGACCTACCAGGAGATGCTCTACATCCTCTGATCAGCCTGGAGCCGCCCCGGTGCGGCGACAGTAGACCTCGTCGAGTGTGGGGGTTTCCGTCCGAAATCTTCGGTACTGGTAGCCGCAACCCCCACACTCGACGATTAGCCGGCGCTCTGCGAATGCGGGGCGCCGGCTGTCGTGTTGGCGATTGCCAATCTCGGGCTCGCAGCATTCGTCGGTTCAACGAAGCATAGTTGAGTTAATGTTTTCCTCGTGTCCTCCAAGCTTCCGATGATGCATCACGTCGTGTTCGCCGTCGCGGCCGAGCGGCTCGACCAGGCGACGGCGTTCCTTGAAGCACTCGGATTCAGGTTCCAGACCCATGTACTCGATGACGTCGGCCTTCGGGTCACGTTGGACTGGGACCGCGGTGTCGAGCTCGTCACGCCGACCGACGCTGGCAATGCCAATCAGGTTCCAGTGGCCGACTTCCTGGCACGCAATGGCGATGGGGTGTTCTCCGTGGTGATCCGCGTGGAAGACGCCGACGCCGCGACGGAACTCGCGCAGCGGTACGGCGCAACGGTCGACTTCCGACAGGACCGGAGCGGGGACGGGCTCGACCTCGTCGAGGTCCAGCTGGCAACCATCTTCGGCATGCCGCTGACGTTGTTGTCCACGAACTTGCCGTGAAGCGGCCGGCGTCCAATGAATCATTGAATGATCTATGTTTGTGTGCTTACATGTTGAGCGCTTGGCGGCGAACGTGAGGAGCTGACGGTGGGCAGTCTGGACGGCAAGGTAGCGATCGTCACCGGGACCAGTCGCGGCGTTGGCGACGGGATAGCCGAGGAGTTGTTACGCGCCGGCGCCACTGTCATCGGCTGCTCACGTTCCCCGCTCGACGAACTCCCCGCGGCGGCCCGAGTGGAAGGCGGTCGGGAGCGCTCGGCCCAATGGGTCTGTGACCAAGGCGATTACCACGCCATCGACGCGTTCGTGGGCAGGGTCGTTGACACCTACGGCCGCATCGACATCCTGATCAACAACGCGGGCGGGACGGTACCCAGCCCGAGCGTCGAGGCGGTGCCCGAACTGGTGCAACGGATTCAGGGCAGTCCACGCGGCGCCGATGACTACGAGCGCAGCGTGTTGTTCCACGCGTTCGCGATCCAGATGAACTTGATCAGCCCGCTGTGGTTCGCCATTCGTGTCTGCCCCGAGATGAAGCGCGGCGGTGGGGGAGCGATCGTCAACATCTCCAGTGGCGCAGGACATCCCGCTGGATCACCGACGTTGGTCTCCTACGGCGCCGCGAAGTCCGGACTCAACCACCTGACGCGTTCGCTGGCGCAGGAGTGGGGTCCGGACATCCGCGTCAACTGCCTCGCCTTGGGGCCGACGATGACCGCCAACTTTCACGACTTCGTGCTGCCTTCCGACGACAAGGACGGCACCAAGTACTTCGCGAAGGTTCCGCTCAAGCGGGCGGGTGGGGCCGACGAAGTAGGTCGGGCGTGCGTCTTCCTGTGCAGTGGACAAGCCGACTACATCAACGGCACCACCGTCGAGATCGACGGTGGAATGTTGCCCGGCGTGTTGTACGACGCAGGGCTGAAGACCATCACCGACCTGTTGTGACTCGAACTCTGGAGTTCCCTTGACGCTCAAAGTAATCCAGTTCTCGACTGGCAACGTCGGGCAGCACGCGCTGAGGCAGCTCATCGAGCACCCCGACCTCGAGCTCGTCGGAGTCCACGCCAGTAGCCCGGCCAAGATCGGCCGTGACGCCGCCGAACTGTGCGGGCTGAGCGAGCTGACGGGCGTTACGGCGACCGACGACGTGGACGCCCTGGTGGCGCTGCGCGCCGACTGTGTCGTCTACACGTCGCAGGGCGAGACGCGACCGACCGAGGCGCTCGCCGAGCTCACGGCATTTCTGAGCGCGGGCACCAACGTCGTCGCCACCTCAATGGTGTGGCTGATCAATCCCGACACCGCCGACGCGTGGCTACGGGAGCCGCTGCTCGCCGCCTGCCACGAGGGCGGCACCACGATGTACGTCAACGGCATCGATCCCGGATTCTCCGGAGACATGCTGCCTTTCGCCGCGCTCAGCCTATGCCAGTCCGCCACGTCGATCCTGGTTCAGGAGGTCTTCGACTACGGCACCTACGACGACGCCGAGTTCACTGGTGTGAGTTTCGGTTTCGGCTTCACACCCGACCAGGATCCGCCGCTGATGTTCCTACCCGGCGTGCTCCGCTCGATCTGGGGTGGCCCCGTGAAGCACCTGGCGGAGTGTCTTGGCGTCGAGCTCGACGAGGTCCGCGAGCGCCACGAGACCTGGGTGACCCCCAAGCCGATCGACTGCACGATGATGCACGTCGAGCCTGGTCAGGTGGCCGCCGTGCGATTCGCGGTCGAGGGCATCAAGGACGGCGCGCCCGTCATCGTGATGGAGCACGTCAATCGTCTTACCCAGGCCGCGGCCCCGGATTGGCCTTATCCGCCGGAGGGGCGCGGTGGCGTGCACCGTGTCGTGGTGGCGGGTAGGCCCGGTGTCGAGATCAACGCTCACGTGGGCTCCGGTGACATCGACCAGAATGAGGGCGGTGTCATTGCGACCGCGGCCAAAGTGGTCAACGCGATCCCAGCGGTGTGCGCGGCGCCTCCTGGCATGCCGTCACTGCGGGATCTCCCGATCGCTCAAGTTCACGGGCTGATGCGATGACGGCACCAACCCGGCGCGGCGAGACGCGGCAACAGCGCGGCGACGAAACCCGGGCGGCGATCATCGTCGAAACCGTGGCCTGCATTCTCGAGGAGGGCTTCGCCGCGGCCAGCGCCAAGCACATCACCGAACGCGCCAACGTCAGCTGGGGTGTCATCCAATACCATTTCGGCGACCGCGATCAACTCCTCATGGCCGTGGTGGACCAGGGTTTCGCGGGACTTCAACAAACGCTCGCCGAGGTGGAGCTCCCAGCTGGCCCGCTGCGAGCACGCGTCGCTGCCGTCGTGGAGGCGGCCTGGTCGGCGTTCAGCAACCCGACGTCGATGGCTGCGCAGGAAATCTTGGTGGCCACGCGCGTCACCCGAAACAAGAAGCTGAACCGGCACCTCGTCGACATGAATGCGGGGCTCACCGCACTGGGCGCCAAATTGGTTCCTGACCGGGATGGCACCGCGATCGCCGACCTGATCTGGGCGTGTCTGCGGGGATTGACGTTGCCACAACTGGTTTCGCCGACCGATTACGACAGCGCGCGACAGCGGGAGGCGCTGGTCGACGTGCTCACGTTGTACCTCTCGGCGGAGAGCTTGTTCGTCCGCGAGCGCAGCTAGAGCACCGTCAACGCCGACTCCGCGGCAAGCTTGAGGGCTTCGGCCACCGGCCGCTTGCGGTGCGTCTTCGACAGGATTTCAATGCCCCACGGACCGTGGAACCCGAGCTCACGCAGCACGGTCACCAGGCCGACCAGATCGAAAGAGCCGTCTCCGCACAACAATCTGTTGTCGACGGTGTCCTCGAACACCGACCCGACCGCCGTGGCGGCGGCATCGTCGAGTTCGACGCCGAAGATCAATTCCGGAGGCAACGCTGCCCGCAACTCGTCGAGCGAGGTGCCCGCCCGGAAGACATGCCAGGCGTCCACCAGCAGGCCGACGGCAGGATGTCCGGTTGCCTCGATGAGCTCGGCCCCCATCGGCACGGTTGTGATGATGGAGAACGGCATGGTCTCGATGGCCACTCGGGTGCCGTGATCGACTGCCTGCGTGGCCAATTCACGCAGCGGCTCGACGAGCCGCTCAGGGTGGAGCGTGCGTGCACCGAGGTCGGAGCCGATCTTGATGAAGGCTGGCTCGAGCACGTCGGCCGCCTCGAACAACAACTCGCGCACGGCGTAGCTGTGCCCCGGCTCGCCGCGCGGGATCCACCAGCGCTCCAACAGTTCGATCTCGACATGGGTGAGCCCGTGATCGGCGATCAGCTCCCGAAGCGCTGGGAAGCCGATCGAGTCGCGGACGGCGCTCAAATCGTCAGCAATGAGGCCCATCCCGACAAAACCCGCTTCGGCCACTGCCGCCACGCGTGTCGCGATCGGGACCGGACTGGTCGCAGGTGATCGCATCGGCGACGTGTCACCGGCGCTTGTCCACGCCGTCGCAACGAGGTGTGCTTTTGTCATTTCAGTCCTTCTCGAGACTGCGGTGAGATCGTCGCATCAGCGAAATCGACGAGCTCACCGCAGTTTCGATGCGTTCCGCTACTGGTTTTGCGGGAAGCCCAACTCGATGCCACCGTGGCTGGGGTCTAGCCAGCGGCTGGTGACGGCCTTGGCGCGGGTGAAGAAGTGGACGCCTTCGGTGCCGTGGGCGTGGGTGTCGCCAAACAGCGAGGCCTTCCAGCCGCCAAAGCTGTAGTAGGCCATCGGCACTGGGATGGGCACGTTGATGCCGATCATGCCGACCTCGACCTCGTTCTGGAAGCGCCGCGCGGCCCCGCCGTCGTTGGTGAAGATCGCGGTGCCGTTGCCGTATGGGTTGGAGTTGATGAGTTCCAGGGCCTCGTCATAGGACTCGACGCGCACGACCGCCAGCACCGGGCCGAAGATCTCGTCGGTGTAGATGCTCATGTCCGGGGTGACGTGGTCGATCAGGGTGGGGCCCAACCAGAAGCCGTCCTGTCCGCCGTCGGCGTTCACGGTCCGTCCGTCGACGACGATCTTGGCGCCGTCGGCTTCACCGGCGTCGATGTAGGAGGCGACCTTGTCGCGGTGAGCCTTGGTGACCAGGGGACCCATGTCGGAGTCCTTGGTGCCGTCGCCGATCTTCAGCGGCGTGGTGCGCTCGGCGATCTTGGCGACCAACTCGTCGGCGATGGGTCCGACGGCCACGCATGCCGAGATCGCCATGCAGCGTTCGCCCGCCGAGCCGAAGCCGGCGTTGACCATCGAGTCGGCAGCCAGGTCCAGGTCGGCATCGGGCAGGATCACCGCGTGGTTCTTCGCGCCACCGAGAGCCTGCACGCGCTTGCCCGCGGCGGTGCCGGTGGCGTACACGTACTGGGCGATCGGGGTGGATCCGACGAAGCTGATCGACTTGATCGCCGGGTTGGTCAGCAGTTCGTCGACGACGGTCTTGTCGCCTTGGAGCACGTTGAACACCCCGGGTGGAAGGCCGGCTTCGGCCCACAGGTTGGCCAGCCACAGCGAGGCCGACGGATCCTTCTCCGAGGGCTTGAGCACGACGGTGTTGCCCGCGGCGATGGCGATGGGGAAGAACCACATCGGCACCATGGCCGGAAAGTTGAACGGTGAGATGACAGCGACTGGGCCCAGGGGTTGGCGGATCGAGTAGATGTCGACCTTCGTCGAGGCGTTCTCGGTGTAGCCGCCCTTGAGTAGATGCGGGATACCGCAGGCGAATTCGACGACCTCCTGGCCGCGGCTGACCTCGCCGAGGGCGTCGGAGACGACCTTGCCGTGCTCGCTGGTGATGATCTCGGCGAGCTCACCCTTGCGGGTGTTGAGCAGTTCGCGGAAGTTGAACAGGATCTGCGTGCGCTTGGTCAGCGAGGTGTCGCGCCAGGCCGGAAACGCCGCGGCGGCGGCATCGATCACGGCACGGGCGTCCTCGACACTGCCCAGCGAGAGCTCTCCAGTGATCTCGCCGGTCGCGGGATTGGTCACCGGTGCCGTGGTGCCTGCGGTGCCCGGGTAGACCTTGTTGTTGATCCAGTGGCCGATGGTGTTGGTCATCTCATCCTCAATTCTTGTACTTGGAGACGTAGTTGGTCATGGTGGCGAGTTGGTAGCGCGATACCTCTTGCGCATTCTCGTCCTCCGCGAACACCGACGAAACCATGACGGTGTCGGGGCGGTCGTAGAACCCGATTTCGGCGAGTCCGGAGAAGAACTCGTCCCAGTCGACGTCGCCGTCGCCGATCTTCAGGTGCTGGTGCACCCGGGCACTGTTGCCCGGGGGGTTGGTGATGTACCGCAGGCCGTGGCTGCGGTGGTGGTCCATGGTGTCGGCGACGTGCACCAGCCGCAGTTTGTCGCCTGCAGCGCGCATGATCTCGGTCATGTCTGAGCCCATCGTGCCCAGCATGTGAAAAGCGTGGCAGGCCACAAAAACCATGCCGAGGTTGGGGGAGTTGACGCCACGGATGATCCGTACCGCCTCGAAGCCGTCCTCGACGAAATCGTCTGGGTGCGGGTCGATCCGGACGTCGATGCCCTCGCGCTCGAAGATGGGGATCAGTTCCTCCATCGAGCGGAAGAACGCGCGCTCGGACTCCTCGGCCCGTTCCGGCCTGCCGGAGAACTCGGTGTTGATGACGTTGACGCCGAGATCCACCGTGATGTGGATGACACGCTTCCAATTTCGCACAGCGGCTTCGCGGGCGTCCTCGTCGGGGCCCGACCAGCGCAGCACCGGGAGCACCGAGGCGATCCCGACGCCGGCATCGGCGCAGGCCTTGCGGAACTTCGCCACCAGATCGTCGTCGGCGCGGGGGTGGTTGTAGAAGGGGATGAAGTCCCGGTGCGGTGTGAGTTGCAGGTGCTCATATCCGAGTTCGGCTACCAGCGCCGGGAATTCGAGCAGCTCGTAGTCGTGGTGGAACGGCGTCGGGTCCAGTGCGATCTTCATGTCATGCTCCAGGGATCGAGTCGCGTGACACCATCTTCACCTCGACAGGCAGGCCGCTGTTCAGCGACTCGACGCCCGCCTCGCACACCGCTGACGCGGCGTAGCCGTCCCAGGCGCCAGGGCCGTCGACGTTCACTCCGGACTTGACCGCGTCCACCCAGCGCTGGAATTCCGTGTCATAGGCCTGGCCGAACCGTTCCCGGAAGCCGGGCGTGATTTGCCCGCCCCAGGCGCCGGAGGCGGTCTTGCTGATCATGTTGACGTCGAGTCCGATGATCGCGCTGCCCTTCTCGGCGACGACCTCGGTGCGCACCTCGTAGGCCACACCGGTGGTGACGAACAGTTCGACGTCGACGTGGCGGCCGGACGCGGTGCGCAGGATGGCGATCTGCGGGTCGGCAAGCCCTTCGGGCGCACCGGGATTCGCCGATGGCTTCACGATCTGAATCGAGACGATCTCCTCGTCGAAGAGGAACCGGGTGACATCCACTTCGTGGACCAGCGAGTCGCGCACCACCATGGCGCTGTCGAAGCTCGGCGGCACGGCAGGATTGCGGTGGACGCAGTGCAGCACCAGTGCGCGACCCAGGTCGCCGCTGTCCAGCAATGCCTTCAATTGGGCGTACTCGTGGTCGAAGCGGCGCATGAAGCCGACCTGGATCAGCCGCGTGCCGTGCTCGGCCTCGCGCTTGACCACCTCGAGCGAGGTGTCGACGTCGGTGGTCAACGGCTTCTCACACAGCACCGGCTTGGCATGCTCGATGCACGCCAGCAGTTGCTTCTCGTGGGTGGGCCCGGGGGTGGCGAGCACGACGGCGTCCACTCCCGCATCGGCGATGGCGTCCAACGGATCGCTGATGGCCCGGCAACCGGGGATGGTGGTGGCCACCTGCTCCGCCTTCTCGGTGAGATAGTCGTTGACCACCGTCACCTTGGCGCCGGAGATCCTGGTGCTCAGGCGGGCGACGTGATCGGCGCCCATGATGCCCACCCCGAGGACGGCTACACGCAAGTCAGACATGGCTTTTGAGCTCCTAACTGAATCGGACGGACGGGATGCCACAGGACCCCAGGTACTTTTGGGTGCGCTGGGCGATCGGAAGGGGAGCGTCGACGGCGCACGGATACATGTCCTGCTCGACGATGGCGAACACGTCGATGCCGAGCCGCTCTATGGCGGCCAGTAGCGGCGGCATGTCGGGGATGCCCAGTGGTGGTTCGGTCATGGCGCCGAGCCTGACGGCCTCGCCGAACGGCAGATCCTCGGCTTCGACCTTGGCGCGCACCACCGGGTCGACTTGCTTGAGATGCAGGTAGCCGATGCGCTCCGGCGCCCGCTCGATGATCGCGATGTTGTCGCCACCGCAGTAGCTGATGTGGCCGGTGTCCAGGCACAGGTTGACGAACTCACCGTCGGTGCCGTCGAGGAAGCGGTAGACGTGCTCCTCGGTGTCGACGTGGCTGTCGGCGTGCGGGTGGTATTGCGCACGCACGCCGTACTTCTCGAACATCGCCTTGCCGAGCTCGTTCATGCCCTTGGTCTTCTTGACCCACTGCTCGGGGGTCAGGTTGCGGTCCTCGAGCACGGCGCCGGTGGCGGGATCGCGCCACATCTCCGGGATGACGACGACGTGCGTGCCACCGACAGCCGCGGTGAGGCGCGCGACGTCCTCGATCTGCTTCCACACCGCATCCCAAGAATCGTCTTGATGAAGGTGCTCGAAAACCGTTCCCGCAGAGAGCTTCAGGTTGCGGGCGGCGAGCTCGTCGGTCAGCTGCTTCGGATCGGTAGGCAGGTAGCCGAACGGCCCTAGCTCGATCCATTCGTAACCGGACGCGGCGACCTCGTCGAGGAAGCGGGTGTAGGGAGTCTGACCCGGGTCGTCGGGAAACCAGACGCCCCAGGAGTCGGGGGCGGACCCCACCAGAATGCTGCTCATGGGTGGGCTTCCTTAGCTGTCGCTGGGACGAATGAGGGGACGCTGGATCTTCTTCCAGTCCGCGTAGGTCGCATATGCGGACTGGGTGGACTCCAGCGTGGACGTTTCCGAAACCGGTACATCCCACCAGGACTCGCTGTCCGGAGCGGGGATCAGCGGATCGGTTTCCACGTGGATCACAGTCGTGCGGTCGCTGGCCTTCGCGACCTTGACCGCATCGGTGAACTCGGCGGCCGTGACCACCCGGATGACGTCGGCACCGAGGCTGGCTGCGTTGGCGGCCAGGTCCACTGGGAGCTTGGCACCATCGAGTCGGCCGTCGTCACTGCGGTACCGGTATGACGTGCCGAACCGCTGGGAACCCAGCGCCTCGGACAGCGAACCGATGGATGCGAATCCGTGGTTCTGCACCAGCACGACGATGACCTTGACGTTTTCCTGCACGGCGGTGACCAGTTCGGTGGCCATCATCAGGTACGAACCGTCACCGACCATGATGAATACGTCGCGGTCCGGCTCGGCCATCTTGGCGCCGATGCCGCCGGCGACCTCGTAACCCATGCAGGAGAAGCCGTATTCGACGTGGTAGCCCTTGCGGTCGCGGGTGCGCCACAGCTTGTGCAGGTCGCCCGGCATCGAGCCGGCCGCGCACACCACCACGTCGCGTGGGTCGGACAGGGTGTTGACGAGTCCGATGACCTGGTTCTGGTTCAAGCCAACAGAACTAGTGCCGTCGTCGATCTGATACACGTCGGAGACCGTGTCGTCCCACTCCTTGGCGAGTTCGGCCGTGCGGGTGCGGTATTCGTCGCTGACGGAGTAGTCGCCCAGCGCGGCGCTCAGTGCCTCGATGGCCTCGCGCGCATCCGAGACGACGCTGACGCCACCCTGCTTGACCGAGTCGATGGACGCCACGTTGACGTTCACGAACCGGACGTCGGGATTGTTGAACGCCGTCCGCGAGGCGCTGGTGAAATCGCTGTAGCGGGTGCCGATTCCGATGACGACATCGGCTTCGGTGGCCAGCGCATTGGCTGCGGTGGTTCCGGTCGAGCCGATGGCGCCGACCGACTGCGGATGGTCGTAGGGGAGTGACCCCTTGCCCGCCTGGCTCTGCCCGACCGGGATGCCGGTCTGCGCGCAGAACGCCGCGAGGGCGTCGGTCGCGTCGGAGTAGATGACGCCGCCGCCTGCCACGATCAGCGGCTTGCGGGCAGTCCGGATGACGTCGGCCGCGCGGGCGATCACCGAGCGTTCCGGAAGCGGGCGGGCGATGTGCCAGGTGCGTTCGGCGAACAGGGATTCCGGCCAGTCGTGAGCCTCGGCCTGGACGTCCTGCGGGATCGACACGGTTGCTGCACCTGTCTCACAGGGGTCGGTGAGCACGCGCATCGCGCCGAGTAGCGCGGCAGGCAACTGCTCGGGCCGCCAGACCCGGTCGAAGTAGCGCGACAGGGGCTTGAACGCATCGTTGACGGTGACGTCGCCGGAGGACGGCAGTTCGAGTTCCTGCAGCACCGGGGAGCTGACGCGGGTAGCGAACGTGTCGGCGGGCAGCAGTAGCACCGGCAGCCGGTTGATAGTCGCGAGCGCGGCGCCGGTCAGCATGTTGGTCGAGCCGGGCCCGACGCTGGCGGTGACGGCCCACGTCTGCAGCCGGTCCTTCTGACGCGCGTAGGCGACGGCGCTATGAACCATGGCCTGCTCGTTGCGGCCGAGCACGTAGCGCAGCGACGGCTCGGTGCCCGACTCGATGGCGGTGACCTCATCCTGCAATAACGCCTGGCCGAGACCTGCCACGTTCCCGTGTCCGAAGATGCCGAACGCGCCCGCGAAGAACTTGGTGCGGGCACCGTCGTGTTCGACGTACTGGTTGCCGAGGAACCGAATGGTGGCCTGCGCGACGGTGAGTCGCACTCCTGCCTCGGTGTCGGGAGTCTTCTCGGCCTTCTTCGGCGCGGTGGAAACCATTGCTCAGGCTCCTGTTTCGTGAAGTGGTAGACGCGGATCAACGGCCTGGTCGTCCCAGGTACCGCGGAGCCACGCATGCTCGGGGTCGTCGACGATCTTCCAGGCGCGTTCGGCGCCGGGTCCGGCCATCACATTCAGGTAGTACATGTGGTAGCCGGGCGCGGCGACAGAAGGCCCGTGATAGCCGTGCGGCACCAGCACCACGTCGCCGGTCCGCACCTCTTCGAGTACCTCGATCGGTCGGTCGGGCGTGCCGTAGACGCGGTGATAGCCGAATCCACGCGACCCGTCCGGGCCGCCGGCGATCTCGAAGTAATAGATCTCCTCGAGCTCCGACTCGGTCGGGGTGTTCTCGTCGTGCTTGTGCGCGGGATAGCTCGACCAGTTGCCGCCGGGTGTGATGACCTCGCAGGCGATCAGCGAGTCGGCCTCGAAAACGCCTGCAGTGCCGAAGTTGTGGACCTGACGGCTGCAGTTGCCCGCACCTCGCAGTTCCACCGACACGTCGGCTGCGGCGACCCGGCGGTTGGGGAACGACCGCTTGGCCCTCGCACCGCAGATCGCGAACCGGCCGCTACCGCCGAGCACGAAGCTCTGGTCGATCCCGAGGTAGACCATGTCGGACGGGCCGTCGAAGACCGAGGTGCGTGGAGCGAGTTCGAACGACGTGCCTCCACACTCGACGGTTCCGCCGCCTGCCAGGGGCAGGATCATCACTTCGGTGTCACCGGTGTTCAGGGAGAGCGACTGGCCCGCCTCGAATTCGACCACCTGCAAGCTGGATTCGGTCCAGCCGGCCGACTCCGGCGTGACGTCGACGGTGTACGGCAGCGTGGCGCTGCGGGCCGGGATGTAGAGCTTGCTGTGCATCTCAATTTCCCCCGTCGCTTCGCTCGCCCATGATCAGCGCACCATCGAGACTGCAGTCGCCACGGCGGAGCTCACGTCGTCGTCACTGGGGTAGAGCAATGTGCGCCCGACGATGAGCCCGCGCACCGATGGGAGCCCCAGTGCCTTCTCCCAACTGGCGAAGGCCTCGTCGGGGTCGGCCGGATCGCCGCCGAGCAGCAGCGTCGGAAGCGTGGTCGACTCCATCACGCGGTCCATCTCGTCGACCACCGGGAGCTTCATCCACGTGTAGGCCGACGTGGACCCGAGGCCTTGTCCGATGTGCACCGACTTGATGACCGCGTCGGGGCTGAGATCGTTGCGCACCTTGCCGTTCACACGCGAGGACATGAACGGCTCGAGCATCGCGATCAGGCCACGCGCCGCGAGTTCGTCGATGGCCTTGGCGCAGGCCGCCATGGTCGTCACCGTGGCCGGATCGTCGAGGGCGATGCGGCACAGCATCTTTCCGCCGTTCATCTTCGCGGTGGCCGTCGACTCCGCGGTGGCGGCGGTCATCTGGTCGTCGAACTCGAAAGATGCGCCGGCAAGGCCACCGCGGTTGAATGACGAGAACACGACCTTGCCCTCGAGCGCACCGAGGAGTAGCAGGTCATCGAGGATGTCCGACGTCGCGAGCACACCGTCCACGCCTGGGTCGGCCAGCGCGGCGCGCAAGCGGTCGAGCAGGTCAGTGCGGCTGTTCATGGCGGTCGGGCGGTTGCCGACGGCCAGCGCGCCCCGGGCGGGATGGTCGGCGGCGACGATCATCAGTCGGCCGTCGCCCTGAATGGTCGGGCGGGTGGTGCGGGCCTCCCAGGCGCGGGCGACGGCACCGGGATCGGCAGCGCGGACATCGGTCACTGCGGCGTAGTCGGCGCAGAGTTGGTTAGACATTCACGGCCTCCACGGCGGTCAGTTCGGCCAACTCCGCGACTTCGGCGGCGGTCGGCATGGCGGTCGAGCATTCGAGTCGGGATGCGACGATGGCGCCTGCGGCGTTGGCGTACCGGAGTGTCTTCTCAAGCGGCCAGCCCCGCAGCAGCCCGTGAATCAGGCTGCCGCCGAAGCTGTCTCCGGCACCGAGGCCGTTGACGACGTCTACTTCATTCGGCAGGACGGTCACCGAGCTGTGCTTGGACTTGCCGAGCACGCCGCGCGGCCCCTGCTTGACGATCGCCAACTCCACGCCGAGGTCGAGCAGGGCGTCGGCCGCCTTGTGCGGGTTGCGCTCGCCGATAGCGATCTCGCACTCCTCGCGGTTTCCGACGGCGACGGTGACGTGTTGCAGTGCCTTCTGCACCTGTTCGGTGGCGGCGGCCGGTGAGTCCCAGAACATGGGGCGGTAGTCGAGATCGAGCACCGTCAGGGGTGCTCGGCCCCCACGTCCCCCCGTCGCTTCGCTCGCCCCACGCGCTTCCCACGCAGCGAAATGTGCGCTCCTGCTTGGCTCTTCGGAAAGCCCGGTGACCGTCGACCAGTACAGCCGGGCCGACCGGATCGCTTCGGCGTCGAGTTCGGATGGCGCGATCTGCAAATCCGGGGCACTCGGCTTGCGGTAGAAGTACAGCGGGAAGTCATCCGGCGGGAAGATCTCGCAGAAGGTGACCGGCGTCGGGAACGCGTCATGCGTGGCGACGAATCGATTGTCGACCCCGAGTCGGCCGAGCTCGGCGCTCACGAAGCGGCCGAACGGGTCGTCGCCGACGCCGGAAATCAGCGCCGTGCGATTGCCGAGCCGAGCCGCGGCCACTGCGACATTGGCCGCACTTCCGCCCAGGAACTTCCCGAACGATTCCACCTCTTCGAGGCCGACACCGATCTGCAGTGGGTAGATGTCGACGCCGCTCCGGCCGATGGCCAGTACGTCGAACGGCTCTGAGGTGGACAATTCAGCTCCCGGGCGGTAGTTGATGGGCTCGCTTACGAGAGTGCCCTGCGTCACTCCGCTCTGTCAATAGTTTGTCCTGACATTCTGACTTGCGGTCATGCGGATGTTACGCTTGGGGCCAGTCTTGTCTGGTCACCCGAGATCGGAGGCCACGTGCCGTTGGACGTTGAACTCGACCGTTCGAGTCCCGTACCGCTGTATTACCAACTGGCCCAGGCCATCGAGGCGGCCATCCGGGATGGTCACCTCGCCCCCGGTGACCGGTTCGAGAACGAACTCGACCTGGCCAAGCGGCTCACCCTCTCCCGCCCCACCACCCGGCGGGCTATCCAAGAGATCGTCGACAAGGGCCTGTTGGTACGCAAGCGTGGAGTCGGAACGCAGGTCGTGCAGAACCCGGTCCACCGGCGGGTAGAGCTCACCAGCCTCTTCGACGACCTGGCCCGCGCCGGCCAGGACCCGACCACGCAGTTGCTCGATTATCAGGTCGGCAAGGCCGACGACGAGGTTGCCGCCGAGCTGAATCTGGCCAGCGGGCACGAGATCGTGACGATCCAACGGCTGCGTTCGGCTAACGGCGAGCCACTCGCGGTGATGAACAATTACCTCCCCGTCGACTTGGCGCCGGAGCCCGAGGAGTTGGAGAACATCGGGCTGTATCAGGCCTTGCGGGCGCGTGGGGTACACATTCGCCTGGCCAGGCAACGCATCGGGGCCCGCCCGGCGACGCGCGTCGAGGCCCGGCTGTTGACCGAAAAGGCAGGCGCGCCACTGCTTTCGATGAATCGCACCGCCTATGACGACTCAGGTAAGGCCGTGGAGTACGGCGACCACTGCTATCGAGCGTCGCGGTACTACTTCGAGACGACGCTCGTCGACCGCTGACCGACTCTGATTCGCCCGGCTCTCCGAACCTCGGACAGCCGGCAAACTTTTGCACGCAAAGTTGCATATGACTTGCAGTCCTAATGTCCGAACAAAGTCTTGACATTCGTCTGTGACCCGTATTACATCGTCTAAAGGTCGTGCCGCACGGCACTTGCCCGGTGGGCAGGAGCGAAGCGACACGGGAATGTCCATAGACGGGAGAGACGATGAAGTTTGTTCGGTTGGCGGCAGTCGCGGGAGCCGGGGTACTGGCACTGGGGCTCGCGTCGTGTTCCAGCACCGGCGGAAAGCCGGCAAGCTCGGGCGGTGGCATGGGGGCGGGCACGGCCGACACCCCTCGGATGACAATCGCGATGATCACGCACGAGGCGCCCGGCGACACGTTCTGGGACCTGGTGCGCAAGGGCGCGGAGACTGCTGCCAAGAAGGACAACATCGAGTTGCGGTATTCCAGCGACCCCGAGGGGCCCGCCCAGGCCAACCTCATCCAGACCGCGATCGACAGTGGTGTCAAGGGCATCGCGGTCACGCTGGCCAAGCCCGACGCCATGAAGCCTGGCGTTGACGCTGCGACGGCCAAGGGCATTCCGGTGGTGGCCTTCAATGCCGGGCTGAACGATTGGCAGAAGTTGGGCGTCAAGGAGTACTTCGGCCAAGACGGATTCATCGCCGGCCAGGAGGCCGGCAAGCGGTTGACCGCCGACGGCGCGAAGAAGGTCGTCTGCGTGATTCAGGAACAGGGCCACGTCGACCTCGAAGCGCGCTGCGCAGGGCTGAAGAACACCTTCCCGGCCAGTGAGACCCTGAACGTCAACGGCAAGGACATGCCCTCCGTCGAGGCGACCATCACTGCCAAGCTTCAGCAGGATCCGTCCATCGACTACGTGGTTGCCCTTGGCGCACCGTTCGCGCTGACCGCTGTGCAGTCGGTCAAGAATGCCGGTAGCACCGCCAAGGTCGCCACCTTCGACACCAACGCGGCGCTCGTCGACGCGATCAAAAACGGCGACGTCCAGTGGGCGGTCGACCAGCAGCCGTTCCTGCAGGGCTACCTCGCAGTCGATTCGCTATGGCTGTACCTCAACAACGGAAACATCATCGGCGGTAACCAGCCCGTACTGACGGGGCCGGCGTTCATCGACAAGACGAATGTCGCGGCGGTCGCCGAATACGCAAAGAACGGGACTCGGTGATGAGCACTCGTGGGAAGAACGGAGAAAACTGATGTCTACCCAGGCCGATCTCGACCTCGGCACCCACCAGGTCGTCACTGATGAACGGGTCAAGGAGCAGAATCGTCTGCAACGCTTGCTGATTCGCCCTGAAATGGGCGCACTGGTCGGCGCAATCGCCATCGTGATCCTGTTCCTCGCGGTGGCCCCGCCCTTCCGGTCACCCGAATCGGTGGCGACCGTGCTCTACGCGAGTTCGCAGATCGGCATCATGGCCGTCGGTGTCGGGCTCCTGATGATCGGCGGCGAGTTCGACCTGTCGACGGGCGTCGCGGTCACCACCAGTTCGCTTGCGGCGTCAATGCTCGCGTACAACCTGCACCTGAACCTATGGGCCGGTGCCGCGCTGGCGCTCATGGTGTCATTGGCGGTCGGCTTCTTCAACGGCTACATGGTGATGAAGACGAAGATCCCGTCCTTCCTCATCACGCTGAGCACGTTCTTCATGCTCGCTGGAATCAATCTCGCAGTGACCAAACTGCTGTCCGGTCAGGTGGCCACGCCGAGCGTGTCCGACATGCAGGGGTTCGATTCCGGACACGCCGTCTTTGCCTCCACGATTCCGCTGGGTCCGATATCCGTTCGAGTGACGGTGCTGTGGTGGATCCTGTTCGCCCTGATCGCCACGTACGTGCTGTTCAAGACCCGCACCGGAAACTGGATATTCGCGGTCGGTGGCAATCAGGACAGTGCACGTGCGGTTGGTGTGCCGGTGACCAAGGTGAAGATCGGGCTCTTCATGTTCGTCGGATTCTGCGCCTGGTTCGTCGGAATGCATCTGTTGTTCTCGTTCAACACGGTTCAGTCCGGACAGGGTGTTGGCAACGAGTTCTTCTACATCATCGCCGCCGTCATCGGTGGCTGCCTCCTCACGGGTGGTTACGGCACCGCAATCGGCACGCTGATCGGTGCGTTCATCTTCGGCATGACCAACCAGGGCATCGTCTACGCAGGGTGGAATCCCGACTGGTTCAAGTTCTTCCTTGGCGCCATGCTCCTGTTTGCCGTGATCGCCAACAACGTCGTCCGCAATTACGCAGCGAAGAGGTAGACCGAATGAGTACAACTGTTGAGGCCCCGGTCGCCGACGTTCCATCGGGTGGCGATACGCCGCTGATAGAACTCAAGGGCGTAGGGAAGAGTTACGGAAACATCATCGCGCTCAAGGACATCAACCTCAGGGTGGGTGCCGGACAAGTGACTGGTGTGCTCGGCGACAACGGTGCGGGCAAGTCGACACTGATCAAGATCATCGCCGGCCTGCACAAGCAAACCGAAGGCGAACTGCTCGTTGACGGCAAGTCGATGACGTTCGATTCGCCGAAGGACGCGCTGACGAGCGGGATCTCGACGGTGTACCAGGATCTCGCGGTCGTGGGCCTGATGCCGGTGTGGCGCAACTTCTTCCTCGGCCAGGAGCTGCGCAAGGGCTTCCTGAAATCGTTGGACATCAATGCGATGAGGGCGACGACCATCTCCGAGCTGCACAAGATGGGCATCGATCTCCCCGATGTCGATGCGCCGATCGGCTCGCTGTCGGGTGGTCAGCGCCAGTGCGTGGCCATCGCCCGCGCCGTGTTCTTCGGAGCGCGCGTGCTGATCCTCGACGAGCCGACGGCCGCGCTGGGTGTCAAGCAGTCGGGAATGGTGTTGCGCTACATCACCGCTGCCAAGGAGCAGGGCTTCGGGGTCATCTTCATCACCCACAACCCGCACCACGCGCACATGGTCGGCGATCATTTCGTGTTGCTGAACCGCGGGCGGCAGAAGCTGGACTGCACGTTCGACGAGATCACGCTGGAGCACCTGACCCAGGAGATGGCCGGCGGCAACGAGCTCGAAGCGCTCAGCCACGAGCTTGGGCGCAAATAGACCCAAGACCCAGGACCCCGTCGACCGAACAGGTCGGCGGGGTCTTGCCGGTGCGCGCTCGGTAACCTAGGACCACCATGTCGTCGACTGAGCCGGCCGCCGAGCCGGTCCAATTTCCAAGGGCCATGGCACTGTTGGTGGCCGGGGCGTTCTTCATGGAGATCCTGGACGCCACGATCATCACCCCCGCGATCCCGTTGATGGCGACCTCATTCGGGGTTGACCCGGTGTCCGTCAGCGTCGCCATCTCGGCCTACCTGGTGACCGTCGCGGTGCTCATTCCGGCGAGCGGCTGGATGGCCGACCGGTTCGGCGCGCGACCGGTATTCGCCGCCGCGATCGCGATCTTCACGCTTGCGTCGGTCGGGTGCGCGGCCAGCGTGTCGTTGCCGATGCTGGTCGGCATGCGTGTCCTACAGGGCGTCGGGGGAGCGATGATGGTGCCCGTCGGCAGGCTGGCGGTCTTGAGGTTCAGCGGGAAGGCCAATCTGGTGCGGGCGATCGCCCTGCTGACGTGGCCTGCGTTGGCCGCGCCGGTACTCGCTCCGGTCCTTGGCGGTGCCATCGCCACGCTGGGGTCGTGGCGATGGATCTTCGTCGTCAACATCCCGATCGGGATCGTCGGATTCCTGTTGGCGCTCAAGCTGATACGCGGTGCGGCCATCCCGTCGCCACGGCCCCTGGACTGGCGTGGGCTCACGGCACTCGGGGCGGGCATTGCCGCGGCCTTGCTTGCGCTCGAGCGCATTCGGGTCACCGGGACGGACTGGCTGCTGGTCGCCGCCGGGGTGGCGGTGGCGACCGTGTTGCTGACGGCTGCGGCGTGGCACCTACTGCGCTATCGGTATCCACTGGTGCAACTGCGGGTACTGCGGGTGCCGACCTTGCGTATCACCGTATCGGCAGGATCGCTCTATCGGCTGGTCATCACCGCGGTGCCGTTCCTGTTGCCGCTGCAGTTTCAACTGGTGTTCGGATGGACGCCCTTCGCCTCCGGGCTGCTGGTCGCGGCGCTGTTCGCAGGGAACATCGCGATTAAGCCGGCGACCACACCGCTCATGCGGCGCTTCGGGATTCGGCGGGTGCTGCTTGTCAACGCCGTCGTGTCGGTCGGCTGCTTCGGACTGCTGGCGGTCCTGACGCCGACCATGCCGATCGCCGTGATCGCGGCGATCCTTTTCGTCAGCGGCGCACTCCGATCGATTGGATTCACCGCCTACAACAGCCTCGCCTTCTCCGACGTCGACGGTGACGAGTTGACCCATGCCAACACCCTCAACGCGGCCGTGCAGGAGCTGGCGGCGGGGCTTGGCATCGCCGTCGCCGCGCTGGCGCTGAGCACCTTCACGCCGCTGGTCGCCGATCACGGCCACGGGCCAGGTGCCGCATACGGTTTGACCTTCCTGATGCTCGGGGCGCTGATGGTGGTGACCATCGTCGAGACGCTCCGGCTCCCGCGTGACGCCGGCTCCGCGGTGACGACCAACGCCTAGCGCTCCAGGTTAGGGGAGCAGTTCGGCTCTCCGTTGCTCCTCCCACAACGCCATTCTGGTGCGGGCGGGCTCGCCGACGGAGTCCATCACCAGCGGGATGAGCAACTCGGTGAGCAGGAAGCCTGCCGCCATGCTCTGGTACGTGGTGCCCACCGTGCTGGAGGCGGCGAGTACGACTTCCGCATCCGGTGCGACCGGGCAGGCCAGGTCGTCGGTGATCAGCAGTACCGTCGCACCGGCCCGGTGCACCCTAGCCGCGAGGTCGGCGGCGCTGCGTTGATAGCGGTGGTAGTCGAACAGCACGACGACGTCTTTGCGGGTGAGCTCGATCATCGCGCCCATGTCTCGGCCGCCGGGGTCGGCTAGCAGTCGCACCCCAGCACGCAGCTGTTCGAGGTGGGCGGCCAGGTGCATCGCCAGCAGGTGTGAGAACCTGCCGCCGTGCAGGTATAGCGGGCGTGCGGTATCCGAGAGCAGTGCCACGGCCGCTTCGACCGCTGAGGCCGGCAGCTGGGCCAATGTTTCTGCGGCGCGGTCATTTTGGCTACGGGCCTGCCGTAACAGCCGATCCAGCAGACCGTCGGCGGCGGGCGCGGATGGCAGCCGGGTGAGTGGCCCGTTGGAGCGTGCGGTCAACTCGGCCCGCAGCGCCACCTGAAGGTCGGTGAACCCGTCATAACCAAGCGACTGCGCGAGCCGGAGCACGGTCGGCGGACTGACCTCGGCCCGCTCGGCCAGCCGGGCCGCACTGGCCAGTCCGGCACTCGGGTAGTCGGCGAGCAAGGCCCGCGCGACCCGTCGCTCCGCCCGGCTAAGGGCAGGTATGGCGGCACTCGCGCGCACAGCCACGCTTTCGTCGGTCATAGCGGGTGCAGTGTCATCGACAGGTCGTGCAACGAGACGGCGACGACGCACTCGGGCGGCAGCGGCTCCCACGCCAGGTTGCCGAAACCGGTGGACCCGATCACCAGCGTGTGGTCGTCGGGGCGGGCGACCCGCAGCGAGAAGTAGTCCTCCAGGTGTTCGGCGGGCAACTCCGCGGCCGTGATCTCCTCGATGTCTTCGTCGAGCAGCGTGCTGCGGGCATGGGCGTGAACGACGATCAGCTGGTCCTCGCCGAGCACCAGCGCATTGAGACTGGCCTCGGGGTAGAGCTGTCGCAGCTGCGCCACCGCCTGCTGCACCGCCTCCGCGAGACTCGTTGTGGTGCGGCGATATTGGCGGATGACCGCGAAGTAGCGCTCGCTGTCGGTGGTGCCATGCAGCGACGCCGCTACGTCGGGTTCGAGTAGGTCGTCCAGCGGGCCCATCGGCTTGATGGAGCCGTTGTGGGCCATCGCCAATCCGTCGGCGACGAAGGGATGGGAGTTCTGGGGCGCGACCGCTAGCCCGTTGGTGGCCCACCGCAGGTGCACCACCGTGGCGGCCGACCGCACGTCGTGAGTCGCGGCGGCGAAGGCGGGGTCGTCGAGTGCGGTGCCCGCCGAGACCTGCGCCTTCGGATGCTCGCCGGAGCGGGCCACGGTCGCCACGCCCCACCCGTCCCCGTGGACCTTGGTCAGTGCGACGAAGTCCTTCAGCACGTCGTCACCGACGGCGTCAACGACCGCGACCGGGGTGGTCGAGACGACACCCAGCAACCGACACATGTGGGCAATCCTCCATCCAAAATCTTATGAATGAGTCCTAAATCGCGAAATTTAAAGATTCTGAAACATTTATGACATACGTTTCTCGCAGACTCACAGTGCCCTCTAACTGCGGACGAGGAGGTTCGGAGTGTCGAGCGACGATCGCATCGAGGAACTACGCGAAATGGGCGTCGAACTGGTGGCGGGATCCGTCACCGATCTGGGCGGTGTCACTCGCGCCAAGTACGTCCCGCTGCGCAGGATCGGAGCGTTCGCGCGCTCGGGCATGGGGGTTTCGCCGTCGTGGAGCGTGTTCTGCGTCGACAGCGGGATCGCCTTCACCCCCAAGATCGGTGTCGTCGGCGACCTGCGGATCCGCATCGACCCGATCGACGTTCGGCTCATCGACGATGGAGTCGCCTGGGCGCCAGGTGATCTCGACGATCAGCAGGGAGTTTCGGCGCCACTGTGCGTGCGATCGCTCCTGGCGCGCACCGAAGCGGGACTGGCCGACCGCGGCCTCACCGCACTTCTCGGCGCGGAACTGGAGTGCACGATGCTGGCGCCCGACGGCGGCCCGGCCACCACCGAGCCCTGGTCGCCCTACGGCATCCGCACGTCGCTGGACCGCTCGGCATTCCTGGTCGACCTCGCCACCAGCGCCGAGCGGGCCGGACTGCGAATCGAGCAGCTCCACACCGAGTACGGCCACGATCAACTCGAGGTCTCGCTTGCCCCTGAGACACCAGTCGCCACCGCTGACGCGGTGATCCTCGCGCGGATCGTCATTGGCCGGGCCGCGGCCAGGCACGGACTGCGAATCTCGTTCTCGCCCGTACCGTTCGAGGGTGGCGCCGGCAACGGCGCACACCTGCACCTGTCGCTGTCCGATGACGATGGCCCGCTCTTCTCCGGCGGCGACGGGCCCCACGGCATCCGCCCCGCAGGCGCGTCCGCCATCGCGGGGGTCGTCGAAGCGCTACCGGATCTGCTTGGGGTGTACGCCGGTTCGGTGTTGTCGGCGGCGCGGCTGAAGCCAGGCAACTGGGCTGGAGCCACCGCGTGCTGGGGGCTGGAGAATCGTGAGGCGGCCGTACGGTTCGTGGCCGCCACGCCCGGCAACCCGCACGGTGCAAACGTCGAATTGAAACTGGTCGACCCAAGCGCCAACCCCTATCTCGCCGCCACCGGGCTGCTGGGCAGCGCCTTGCGTGGCATCTCCCTCGGGCTCGAGCTACCGGCAGAGGTACCAGAGAACCCAGCGGATTCGGCCGCGGCCCCGCCACCACTCGACACCCGCCAGCGCACGGTGATCGATGCGCTCGAGCACTCGCCGATCGCGGCGGAACTGCTCACCCCGGAGATCGTCGAAGGCCTTGTCGCAGTTCGGCGTTACGAGCTGAACACCTTCGGCGAACTATCGCCGGCCGAGACCACCCAGGCGCTGCGCCTCGCGTGGAGTTGTTGACAGAGAAGGAGTCATCGATGAGCACTAGCACGTCGTCGGCAGGTCCGTCAGAGGGAGCCGATCAGCTTCCCCACCGGAGGCTGCCGTTCTGGGTGGCGTTGGCGATGTCGGTCGCCCTGGTCGGGCCGACGCTGGCGATGTCGGGCAACGGTCAGGGTCTGATCGGCACCGTCGGCAAGGCTATTCCGCTGGTGTTCATCATCGGGCTGATCGGCGTTTCGTTGGTTGGGTACAGCTTCGTCCGGCTGACCCGCCACCTCAACCACGCCGGGTCGGCCTATGGATTGGTGGGCGGCACCATCGGACCGCGGACGGGGTTCTTCTCCGGTTTCGCGATGCTCGGCGCCTACGTCGGCTTCGCCATCGGCACGTTGGCGCTGACCGCCGCGTTCGTCAACGCGTTCATCGCCGAACTGCAACCAGGCAACGACAACCCCTATCAAGTGCCGTGGCTGGCGGTCGTCGTGGTGGGTGCCGTGATCTCATTCCTATTGTCGGGCCGAGACATTCGGCTCTTGGCCAAGATTCTGCTCGTCATCGAGGGCATCGGGATCTTGTCCATGATCGTGCTCGTGGTGGTGATCTTCGGGAAGGGCGGGGCGCCGACGACCGGAGTGGACTTCAGCGCATTCTCGTTCGACGGGGTATCCGCCTCGGCCGTGCTCAGCGCCGTGGTCGCGGCGTTCCTGTCCTGGGCAGGATTCGAAGCGTGCGCGTCGATGGGGGAGGAGACCGACGATCCGGGGCGCAACATCCCGCGGGCGCTGGCCGGGACGCTCATCCTGACCGGTGTGCTCTTCGTCGTCGTGATGTTCGCCCAGGTCGTCGGATTCGGAACCGATCAGGCCGGCCTCGATGCGTTCCAGAATTCCGGAAACACGTTGGGGGACTTAGGTAGTAGCTATGTCGGGCAGTGGTTCAGCCTTCTGATCATCTTGACCGCGATCGTGTCGGCATTCGGCTGCCACCTGGCCTGCTCCGCGACGTCGGGCCGGATGCTCTACGCGTTCGGACGCGACGGTTTCGGCCCGAAGGCATTGGCGCAGATCCACGCGGGCACTGGCGGCCCACGCCTGGCCACCTGGCTCGTCGTCGCCGTCGCGTTGGTCGTGGACCTCATCTGCGGTGCCATCGGCTGGCCTGACATGGGCACCGGCAACGCTGCGATCAACACCTACTTCCTGTTCGCCGTCGCCGGTTCGGTGTGCCTGATGGTCTGCTATCTGCTGGTCGAGATCGCCGCGGTGTGGTTCGTGGGCGCACCCAAGTTCCTCGAGGTGCACGGCGGCAAGGGCAAGGTGCTCGGGCTGGTGCTGCCCATTCTCGGCGCAGTCGTGATCGCAACCGTGCTGTGGTTCAACGTCAAGGGTGCCGTCACCTGGTCGGACGCCCCGCTGCTCGGACTGTACTGGTGTGCAATCGGATTGGTCATTGCGATCGTGGCCTCCGGTATCGCGAAACGGGTCGGGGAGTCGTTGGCTGCCGAGCTGGCGCAGACGCCGCCGGTGCAGCCAGAATGAGCACGCTCTACGAACGCGACGCCGGCTCCGTCGCGGGGATCGAGAAGCTTCGCTTCTTTCCCTTGGAGGTCGTGTCGGGTCACGGCTCGACGCTGGTCGCGCCCGACGGTCGCGAACTGTTGGACCTGTCGGCGACGTGGACGGCGAGTGGGCTCGGTCACGGCCACCCGGCCGTCGTCGAGGCGGTGAGCAGGGCGGTGCGGGACGCGCCGGGCTCTGGCGGATTGTCCGCAGTGCACCCGGATTCGGTGGGACTGGCCGAAGACCTGCTCGCCCTGGTCCCAGGTACTGGTGACCGGCGGGTCTACCTCGGGCATGCGGGTTCCGATGCCAACGACGTCGCGCTGCGGGCCTGCAGGCATGCCACCGGACGACGCACTGTCATCGCGTTCGAGCACAGTTACCACGGCGGTGTCGGCGTCGCGATGGGCGTCTCGGGTGTGCACGTCGACGCGGGCGCACCACCTGACCCGGATGCGGTGTTCCTGGCCTATCCCAACTCCTTTCGGCCGGTTCGCGACGATGTCGAAGCCGACGTCACCGCGTGCTTGGACGCAGCCGAGCAGCAGCTGGGCAGCGGTTCGATCGCCTGCCTGATCGTCGAGCCGATCCTGTCCGACGGCGGCCTGATCGTGCCACCCGACGGGTTCCTCGCCCGGCTGCACGAGTTGTGCCGACGTCACGGCGTGCCGATGATCTGCGACGAGGTCAAGATGGGCCTCGGCAGGCCGGGCACCCTGCACGCCTTCGAGCACGACGGGGTCGCACCCGACATCGTCACGTTCGGCAAGGTACTCGGTGGCGGCTTGCCACTGTCGGCGGCGGTGGGGCCGGCGGAAATCCTCGACAATCCGCCGGCGGCAGCCCTACTGACCACCGCGGGCAATCCGGTGTGTACGGCGGCCGGGCGGGCAGTGCTGGCCACCATCGTCGGTGATCGGCTACCCGAGCACGCGGCCAAGGTCGGTGCACTGTTGGCCGATGGCCTGCGCGCGCTGGCCGGCTCACCCGGCGCCGAGCGCATCGGGGATGTACGCGGACGCGGGTTGGCCATCGGCTTGGAACTCGTCGACCCCGAGACAGGGGAGCGCGATAATCGGCTTGCAGCGCAAGTGGTCTACCGTGCGTGGGAGTTGGGCGCGGTGGTCTACTACGTCGGCGGCAACGTCTTGGAGATCACGCCGCCGCTGGTGCTGACCGAAGCCGAGGCGGGCCGGGCGGTGGAGCTACTCGGGACCGCCATCGCCGACGCCGCTGCCGGGAGAGTGAACGCCGAGGAGGTCGCACGGTATGCCGGCTGGTGAACTGCCCTTTGGCGTTTCGGACGGTGCGTTCGCCGGGCTCGAGGATCAGGTGCCCGGCGCGTTGGCCGACCACCTGAACTCCATCGCGCTGATCGACCACCACGTCCACGGCACCTTCAACGAGCCCGTCGACCGGGCGGGCTTCGAGGCCGCCATCAACGAGGGCTCCACCGATCCCGTCCCAAGTTTCATGACTCAATTCGATTCGCCGCTAGGGCTTTCCATCCGGCGTTGGTGCGCACCGCTGCTCGGCCTCGATGCATTGGCAAGCGCCGACGCCTACTGGGCGCGACGCAGCGAGTGCACACCCGATGAACTGGCCACGATCATGCTTCCCGCCGCACGCGTATCCCGCTGGGTCGTCGACACCGGGTTCAAGGGCGATCTCATCACCACCCCCGAGCAGCTCACCAAAGTCAGTGGCGTGCCGTCGTCGGAGATCCTGAGGCTCGAACGACTGACCGAGGATCTGCTGGAGGGCGGCACGTCGCCCGATGACTTTCCCGACGCCTTCCGAGCGGCGCTGCAGGCCGCGGTCGGGAATCCGGAAGTGGTGGGCACCAAGACCATTGCGGCCTACCGCATCGGCTTCGACGTCGACTGGGCTCGACCCTCCGATGCCGATGTGGTCGCCCATGCCCGCGAATTCGCCGCGAGGCCTCGGCCACTGCGCGTCGACGACGCGGTGCTGATCGCCTTCGGCGTGCACGAGGCCGCGGCGCACGGGCTACCGATCCAGGTGCACGTCGGCTTCGGTGATCGCGACATGGATCTGCACCGCAGCGACCCGATGCTGCTACTGCCACTGCTGCGCGTGATGAGCCCGGTGCCGGTGTTGCTGCTGCACTGCTATCCGTTCCAACGTCAGGCGGGCTATTTGGCGCAGGCGTTCGATCACGTGAACTTCGATGTGGGACTTGCGATCAACTATCTGGGCGTGCGGTCGACCGGACTGGTCGCCGAAGCGCTCGAGACGGCGCCGTTCGCCAAGCAGCTGTACTCGTCGGATGCGTTCGGTCCGCCCGAACTGCACGTGTTGGGCTCGGTGTTGTGGCGGCGCGCCATGGGCTTGGTGCTCGGCGGTTGGATACGCACCGGCGACTGCACCGAAGCCGACGCGATCCGCATCGTCGACATGATCGGCGTGCACAATGCCGAGCGGGTGTATGCGCTGGTGTCGTAACGAGGCCAGCGGGGTATGAAGGGCATATGACTAGTACAACTCTGAAGACCGAAGACGCAGGCCCGAAGGCCGTCAGTCGCAGCATTCAGGTGGCTGCTCCGGTTGCAGACGTGTTCGCCCTCGTCGTCGACCCGCATCGTCATCCCGAGCTGGACGGATCGGGCACCGTCCGCGACGCCGACGTCAAGGGCCCACACCACCTCAGCAAGGGCGACAAGTTCACCGTCGGCATGACGCAGTACGGGCTGCCGTACAAGATCACGTCGAAGGTCATCGCCGTCGAAGAGAACAAGCTCATCGAATGGCAGCATCCGTTGGGCCACCGGTGGCGTTGGGAACTGGCCGAGGTCAGCCCCGCGACGACGAAGGTCACCGAGACCTTCGACTACTCGACGGCGAAGATTCCGTTGATTGTCCAGCTTGGCGGATTTCAGAAGAAGAACGCCGACGGGATCGAGGCCACGCTTCGGGCGCTGGCTGACCGGTTCGACGTTTAGACGGTGAAGGCCGCCCGGAACGCATCGAGGGCCGCCACGCTGTCTCTGGAGGCCCAGCCCTCCAGGCCAACCGTGCCACGGAAACCCATGTCCCGCAACGCCCGTGCCACGGCGGGGTAGTAGACCTCGCCCGTACCGGGCTCGCACCGGCCCGGTACGTCGGCGACCTGGATTTCACCGATGGCGTCGCCGCACCTGCGGACCAGTTCGATGAGGTTTCCTTCACCGATCTGCGCGTGGTACAGGTCGAGCATCATCTTCACGTGGGGGTGCCCGACGCCCTCGATCAGGGCGAGCACGTCCTTGGCGCGCGCCAGCGGCACCCCGGGGTGATCGACGATGGTGTTGAGGTTCTCGACGACGAACGTCACGCCAGCGGATTCCCCGAGTTCGCCGAGTCTGGCCAGCGTCCGCATGGCGGTGGCCCACATCGTCCCCGTCGCGCGCAGCCGCGGGCGGGCGGGGAGCCCGTCGACGAGTTCGGCGGTGTGCAGGTTCAGGCGGGTAACCCCAAGCGTCTCAGCGGCCTTGATGCTGAGCTCGGCCGTCCGTATCACCTCGTCGGCCGTCAGCGGATCGATCAGGTCGCCATGCAGGTAGCCGGTCATCGAGGTGAACTTGGCGCCCGTCGCGGCCAATGCGTCGAGGTCCTTGTCGTCCCAGCTCCAAATCTCCGCGGCGAATCCGAGCTCGTGGATCCGGCGTACCCGCTCCACGAACGGGAGTTCGGTGAACACCATCTCGGCGCAGACGGCCAGTTCGAACGCGCTCATCTGGGCTCCCATTCATCTGCGCCATTCGCGCACGTTAGGCGGTTGTTCACGGTCACGACACCGACACGGGAGGGCGCGTCAAGTAGCGCGTCACCGCGAACGCGCCACAATGGTGATGTGGACATCGAACGCGAGGGGTCGCTAATCACGCCGCTGTGGCGTGATCCGCTGTCGATCTCGTTCCGGGCGCATCGACAGGTGCTGCTGCTGCGGTTGCGGTGGCACGAACGCCGCCAGCCCGACGCGGTCGGCCGCCGTAGGCCGCTGCGCGCCGGTCGCCGGGCCCGCAAGCGTCCGTAGTCGGCGGGGCTCACCGAGGGCTCAGTCCGGCGGCGCGATATGCCGCATCGACCATCGCCATGTTCGCCACGGCGTCCTCGGTGCCGAACGGCAACGCAGCGCCGTGCTCAACGTGAGCCGCGAACGCCTCCAGTTGATAGGTGTACGAAGCTCGGGTGCCCAGTCGCTCGATCGTGGTGCCGTTGGGCGTGCGGATCGTCAGTCGGTCGTCCTCGTTGGGCTTGATGAAGTCGTGCACCAGCAGGTCGCCCCGCGTGCCGACGATGCGGATCGTGAACGAATAGTCCTCGGCGACCATCGAATGCGCCGCCAGTCCTGTTGCCCCGCCGGGGAAGCCGAAATCGACGTCGCACCAGGCATCCACGTCGGGTGTGCGCTGCTCGGCATGGGCTCGGACAACCGAAGGACGTCCCTCCAGGCCGGGCACCGCGAGCCGACCAAGCGACCGCATCACGTGGATCCCGTAGCAGCCAAGGTCCATCAGGGCGCCGCCGGCCAACTCATACGACCATCGCGGATCGTCGTCAGCAGGGGTCGGCATCGCCATCCGCACCTCGACGTGGGTCACGTCGCCGATAGTGCCGTCGGCGGCCAGTTCGAAGGCCCGCCGGGTGACCGGATGGAAGAAGTAGTGAAAGCCCTCCAGCACAGTGATGCCCGCTTCGTCCGCGGCTTCGGCGACGCGGCGCGCCTCGGATTGGTCACGCGCGAAGGGCTTCTCGCTCAACACAGGCTTGCCCGCCGCGATGGCCGCGAGATTCCACGGCGCATGCAGCGAGTTGGCGAGCGGGTTGTAGATGACGTCGACCTCGGGGTCGTCGATGACGTCCTGATAGCCGTCGAGCACACGCTCCACGCCGTACTTCTCGGCGAATAGCTCGCCCCGCGGGCGGCTGCGGGCAGCCACCGCGACCAGTCGGTGGCCGAGTTCGGCAGCGGGCCCCACGATCGCCGACTCGGCGATCCGCGACGCACCCAGTACGCCAATGCGCAGTGTCATGCGCGATCCCGCTTTGCTTCTCGCTGGGCCGTCATGCGGTCACTTGTCGTAGGTACCCAACGCTGGCCAGTACGTCGCGCACCGGGCCCTCGTCGGTCGGCTCACCGTTCAGGATGGCGTCCTGTTCGAGTACGAACCACCCGTCGAAACCGTTGTCCCGCAGGACGGAAACGATGCCTGCAACGTCTACGTCGCCGGTGCCCAACGGGGTGTACATGCCCGCCTTGACGGCTTCGGTGTAGGTCAATTCGCCGGACTGCACCTTGCTGGCCAGCGACGCGTCGACGTCCTTGAGGTGCGTGTGTGCAATGCGATTCGGCACGGCCTTGGCCAGTTCCAGCGGATCGGTGCCCCCGATCAGCAGGTGGCCCGTGTCCAGGCACAGCGGGATCGACGAACCGGCCAAGACGCGGTCCACCTCTGCGCGGTTCTCGACGACGGTTCCGACGTGCGGATGCAGCACCGCGAGCAGCCCACGCTCGGCGACGATGCCCGCCAACCGGTCGAGGTTGGAAAGCAGGGTGGCCCACTGGGTCTCGTCGAGCACGGGACGCGTGTCGTAGCCGTCGGCGCCCGTCGCGGCGGCGAGCACCACCACGCCCGCTCCCGCCGCGACCAGCGACTCGAGCGGGCCGGCCAGGTCGTCGACCGGGTCGTGGTCGGCCTTGAACAGCACGACCGGGACGAAGCCGCCGACGCATGCCAGTTCATGTTCGCGCAGAACGGATTTCATCTCGTCGGTGTCGGTAGGGAGGAAGCCCTCGGGCCCGAGTTCGGTTGCGGTCAGCCCGGCACCGCGCATCTCGGTGAGCACCCGCTCGCGGTCCAGCTGGTAGCCCCATCCGGGCACCTCGCAGACACCCCAGGAAATCGGTGCTCCCGCAATCTTGATTCCCCGGTCGCTTCGCTCCTGCCCGCCGGTCTTCATGGCGCTCATGCGTTCCGCACCTCCGCGATCGTCACCGGGAGCCCACGGCGCAGCGACTCGGTGGCGGCTTCGGCCAGCCAGGCCACCTCGACCGCGTCGGCGACCGTCGCACCGGGGATGGGGCCGCCCTTGGTCACCTCGACGAATGCGGCCAACTCGGTGCGGAACGCCTCGGTGAAGCGGTCCATGAAGAAGTGGTGCGCCGGGCCCTGCGGAAAGTCGTTGGCAGGATCGGTGTTTCGCAGAGGCGCGCCCTGGTCCCACCCTGCGGCAACGCTGTCGTCGAAACCGTGGACCTCGAGCCGGCAGTCATATCCGCGGGCGTTGTAGCGGGCGTTCGACACGACCCCCAAGGCACCGCCATCGAACTTCACGATCACGGCGGCGGTGTCGACGTCACCGTATTCGGCGAACAGCGGATCGCCCTGGACGGTGCCGGTCGCGTACACCTCTACCGCACGCTGCCCGGTGATCCAGTTCAGCACGTCGAAGTCATGCACGGCGCAGTCGCGGAAGATGCCGCCCGAGCCCTTGATGTAATCCAGTGGCGGGGGAGCGGGGTCCATCGTGGTGCTGCGCACGGTGTGCAGGGCGCCGAGCGACCCGTCGTCCACGGCGCGCTTGGCCGCGGCGAAGGCCGCGTCGAACCGGCGCTGGTAGCCGACCTGAACGGGTACGCCGGACTTGAGAATCACCTCGGCGACGCGCGCGCTCTCGGCGGCGGTCGAGGCGATGGGCTTTTCGCAGAACGTCGGGATTCCGCGTTCGACGGCGGCCAGGGTCAGCTCCGCGTGGGCGGGCGTGGCCGCGGCGACGACCACCCCGTCGACGCCGGAGGACAACAGTTCCTCGACGGTGGCGACGTACTTGGCTCCGTGTTTGGCGGCGACCGCCTCGGCCACATCGCCGCGCTCGTCGGTGATGACGAGTCCGTCGAGACCGGCTAGGCCGCTGAGGGTTTCGGTGTGGAATGCGCCGATGCGGCCCAGTCCGATTACGCCGAGGGTGGTCATGGAATTCTCCGTTCGATTTGAGCTGCGAGTGCGATGTCGAGCGCTTCGGGGGTGAGTCCGTCGGCCAGGGCGGCCAGCACGGTGTCGACCTGGCTTGGCGGCGCTAGGGAGCCGATGGGTTGGTCGTGGTCGAGGTTGGTCGGGAAGGGGTAGCCCTCGGCCGTCGCGTTGACGGCGTTGACGAGCTCGCGATCGGACCGGCCAGCGGACTGCATCGCGAGCAGCGCCGGGTAGACCGCCTGCACCATCGCCGTGCGGTCAAGGGATTCCATCGCGCGCCCGAAGGGCGACGAGATCTGCAGCAGGTTCGCCATCCGGCGGATGTCGGACGAATGGTTGGTGCCCGCTCCGTGATACAGCGCGGGATTGAAGAACACCGCGTCACCCTTGCGGAGCGGCACCTGGACGTGATGCTCGGCGAAGTACTCGATGAATTCGGGCCGGTAGAACGCCACGTAGCCGCCCACGAATTTCTGGGAGTGCGGCAGCAGCATCGTCGGCCCGCTCTCCAGCGGCATGTCGCAGTGCGCGACCGCGCCTTGCAGCGTCAGCACTGCCGACATCCGGTGCATGTGCGCCGGATAGTCGGCCAACTGGTCGACGTCGACGAAGCCGAGGTGGTAGTCGCGGTGCGGAACCTGTGCTGCGCCACCGGGATTGACGACATTGACCTGTGACGTCACCTGATAGCGCGGACCCAGCCAGGCCTGCGAGACCAGCGCGGTTGCGTCGTTGGCGTAGTAGTCCGCGAACACCTCCGGCGCGTGCAGCGCCAGCTTCTGCGCGGCGTTCCAGATCCGGTCGTTGGCGCCGGCCTTGCCGAAGTGGTCGCCCGCGGCGGCACCCTCTGCGCGCTGGGCCGCAATGAGCGCGGTGAACGCATCGCTGGCGCGGTCGACGGCATCGTGGTCGAAGGCGCCCTCGAACACCACGACGCCCGGGCCGTCGGCGAGCGCTCGGATCAACTCGGCCTGCAGCGCGCGCCGGTCGGCGCGGGCCATGGTCTCGGCGGAGTAGACGAGCACGCCCGCACGGACGTCGCCCGCGAACGGGTAGTCGGCGAGGTCCGTTTCCGTTGATACGAGCGCGCGGAAGTCGTCGAGCTCGCAGTCCGGCGCCTCGATCCACGGTCTGCGCGCTGTGTCCAGAGGTGTTGCCATGCCCGCTAGTCTTGTTGTGATCTGCGCCGCAATCAACACCATAAACCCATCAAAAATCCATCACACACCTTGCGATTTGTGCACACTGGGTTGCGCGCACCGCTACTGCGGGTGCACAAATCGCACAGCTGGAGACGCCGTGCCCCACCGCTACAAGGTTCGCGAGATCGCCCAGCAGTCCGGGCTGAGCGAGGCGACCGTCGACCGCGTACTCAACGACCGCCCTGGAGTTCGGGAGAACACTCGCGCCGAGGTTGCGCAGGCGATCGCGGACCTCGACAAGCAACGTGCCCAATTGCGGCTCAACGGCAGGCGCTACCTGCTCGACGTGGTGATGCAGACGCCACAGCGCTTCTCCGATGCGTTCCGGGCAGCGGTGGAGGCGGAGCTACCCGCGTTCGCGCCCGCGATGGTGCGGGCGCGGTTTCATTTATGGGAATCGGGTTCGTCGGGTCAGATGGTCGACGCGCTGGCCCGGATCCGCGGTAGTCACGGCGTCGTGCTCAAGGCGCAGGACGAGCCCGAGGTGGCCGAGGTCGTCGACCGCCTCGTCGGAGCCGGGGTGCCTGTCGTCACCTACGCGACCGACGTGCCGACCAGTTCGCGTTGTGCCTATGTCGGCATCGACAACCACGGCGCGGGACTGACCGCCGCCTATCTGATGGACCAGTGGCTCGGATCGGAGCGGTCCGACGTGCTGATCACGTTGAGCCGCGCAGTGTTTCGCGGCGAGGGTGAGCGCGAGGTCGGCTTCCGGTCGGGCCTGCGCGGCTCGGGCCGCGACATCGTCGAGGTCAGTGACAGTGACGGTATTGACGCCACCAACGAACATCTGGTGCTCGACGCACTTCAGCGTCATCCGACCGTGGAGGCCGTTTACTCGCCTGGTGGGGGCAACAGCGCGACCGTCGCCGCCTTCGAGCGCATCGGACGCGTCTGCAGGGTCTTTGTTGCCCACGACCTCGACGTCGACAACCGGCGGCTGCTGCGAGACGGCCGCATTTCCGTGGTCTTGCACAACGACTTGCGGGCCGACGCCAGGGTCGCCATCAGGTCGATCCTGGCGCAGCATGGCGCACTGCCGGCAGAGGCCGTCCGGCCCACGCCGATCCAGGTCATCACGCCGTACAACGTGCCCACGTAGTGCCCTGGTGAGTCCCGCGCCGCCGATAAATCGTCGGTTCGGCGCCACCCCGGATACCATTTCGCCCCACGGCGCCGACGAAAGCGCCGACGTAGATCTGGAGATCGATAGGTGCCGCGAGAGCTCGTCAACGGTGTGACCGTGCTGGGCAACCTGGCCGTCGACGTGATCAACGGGGCGCCCCCCAGCCCGGGCGGCTGCGCGTCGTTCGCGGGCGTCGCATTGGCCTCGGCCGACGTGTCGGGCCACATCGTGGCGATGGCCGCCGAGCGCGACCACGCACTGTTCGACCCGTTGGCCGAGCACCTGGGTGGGCTGCTGCGGATCCTGCCCGCGGACTGCACGAGTTCGTTTCGGCTGGACTACGTCGACGTCGACCATCGTCGGATGTCGGTGGACGCCGTTGGGCCGGTGTGGGGTGCGGCCGAGGTCGAGGCCGCCGACCCCAACACGACGTGGCTGCATCTCGCACCGCTGTTGCGCACGGACTTCCCTGCGCACACGCTTGCCCAGCTGGCCGCCCGGGGACATCGGATCGTCTACGACGGCCAGGGTCTGGTGCGCGCCGATCAGGTGGGCCCGCTGGTCGTGGACCGGCACTTCGCGCCGGAAATGCTCAATCACCTCGCCGTGCTGAAGCTCGCGGAGGACGAGGCGGTCATAGTGGCCGACGGCGAATTCGACGCGTCGACCGCGGCCCGACTGGGCGTCCCCGAGATCCTGGTGACCTTCGGCTCCGAGGGCTGCGACGTGTATCTCGACGGCTCGGTGGTCAGGGTGCCTGCGGCATGGCGGGTGGACGGGGTCCAGACGACGGGGGCGGGCGACATGTTCACAGCCTCGTACGCGTTGCACCGGTCCGCCGGGATCGACCCAGAAGGAGCGGTAGAGCGGGCCAGCGCGCTCGTCGCCCGTGAACTCGAGCGCCGACTGCGGAGCGAGTCGCTCGACCAGGTGTAGTGCTAGCTGAGTGCTAACCGACTGCTAGCGGTCAGCTACTGGCGAGTAACCGAATCCTTAGAGAACGACATTCTCTAAAAAGTGACCAAAACCACAATCCGCTCGGATGTTTCCCTCGTACACGCCATTGACCTGCAATCATCACGGTTGTTTACCTGCGAGTAACCGGCGTGCCCGAACCAGGTCAGCCTAAGAGAAGTGCAATAATCGGTACTACCAGTGACAGACAAAATTGGTGGACGTCATGCCCGACGGCGCATCGTGCGATACAACGCCTAGTTTGCGACTCGAAGTGACGCAGCCCGACTAGTTTGAAAGGCAGGGGTCGTGGGCCAAAACGGCAACGGTGCCACCCCGCGTCAGAAGCTCGAAAAGGTCGTCATCCGCTTTGCCGGTGACTCTGGCGACGGTATGCAGCTGACCGGTGACCGGTTCACTTCCGAGGCAGCGCTGTTTGGCAACGACCTTGCCACGCAACCGAATTACCCGGCTGAGATCCGCGCGCCACAGGGCACGCTGCCCGGCGTCTCGTCGTTCCAGATCCAGATTGCCGACTACGACATCCTTACCGCAGGCGACCGGCCCGACGTACTCGTCGCCATGAACCCCGCCGCACTCAAGGCCAACGTCGACGACCTGCCGCGCGGCGGCCTGATCATCGCCAACGCCGACGAGTTCACGAAACGCAACCTCGCCAAGGTCGGTTACGAGTCCAACCCGCTGGAAAGCGACGAGCTCTCCGACTACGTCGTTCAGGCCGTCGCGATGACCACGCTGACGTTGGGCGCCGTCGAACCCATCGGTGCGACCAAGAAGGACGGCCAGCGCGCCAAGAACATGTTCGCGCTCGGCCTGCTGTCGTGGATGTACGGCCGCGAGCTTGAGGCCAGTGAGGCGTTCATCCGGGAGAAGTTCGCCCGCAAGCCCGAGGTTGCCGAAGCCAACGTGCTCGCGCTCAAGGCCGGCTGGAACTACGGCGAGACCACCGAGGCGTTCGCCGTCACCTACGAGGTGGCCCCAGCGAAGCTGAAGTCGGGCGACTACCGGCAGATCTCCGGCAACACCGCGCTGGCCTACGGGTTGGTCGCGGCCGGTCAGTTGGCCGACACACAGGTCGTGCTGGGTACCTACCCGATCACGCCTGCGTCGGACATCCTGCACGAGCTGTCCAAGTACAAGCACTTCAACGTCCTGACCTTCCAGGCCGAGGACGAGATCGCGGGCATCGGCGCGGCGCTCGGTGCCTCCTACGGCGGCGCGCTCGGCATCACCAGCACCTCGGGTCCCGGTATCGCGCTCAAGTCAGAGGCCATCGGCCTCGGCGTGATCATGGAGTTGCCGCTGATCGTCGTCGACGTGCAGCGCGGTGGCCCGTCCACCGGTCTGCCCACCAAGACCGAGCAGGCCGACCTCTTGCAGGTGCTGTACGGCCGCAACGGCGAATCGCCCGTGGTGGTGCTCGCCCCGGCGACGCCCTCGGACTGCTTCGACATCGCCGTGGAGGCCGCGCGCATCGCGCTGACCTACCGCACGCCCGTCATCCTGCTGTCCGACGGCGCCATCGCCAACGGTTCCGAGCCGTGGCGCATCCCCGACATCGCTGACTCGTCGGCGTATCCGCCGATCGCGCACACCTTCGCCAAGGCGGGTGAGCCGTTCGAGCCATACGCGCGTGACCCCGAGACGCTGGCCCGTCAGTTCGCCGTGCCCGGCACCCCGGGCCTCGAGCACCGCATCGGCGGACTGGAGAAGGCCAACGGTTCGGGCAACATCTCCTACGAACCCAAGAACCACGACCTCATGGTGCGGTTGCGCCAGGCCAAGATCGACGGCGTCACGGTGCCCGACCTCGAGGTCGACGACCCGACCGGCGACGCCGAGCTGCTCATGATCGGCTGGGGCAGTTCGTACGGCCCCATCGGCGAGGCCTGCCGACGCGCCAGGCGCAAGGGCATCAAGGTCGCCCACGCGCAGGTCCGTCACCTCAACCCGTTCCCGGCAAACCTGGGCGACGTGCTGAATCGTTACTCCAAGGTGGTGCTGCCGGAGATGAACCTCGGCCAGCTGGCGATACTGCTGCGGGCCAAGTACCTGGTCGACGTCCAGTCGGTCACCAAGGTCGAGGGCATGGCGTTCCTCGCCGACGAAGTCGAAGGCATCATCGACGCGGCGCTGGACGGAACGCTTGCCGACAAGGAAACTGACAAGGCCAAGTTCGCCCGGTTGGCAGCGGCCATCGTGGGCACTGGCGTGGGAGTTGACGCATGACTGACCTCATCGGGTCCGACCTCGGGATCACCGCTACCGGTTTGACGAAGACCAGCGGGGTACCGACCACCGACGAACCGCAGAAGGCCAAGGACTTCACCAGCGACCAAGAAGTGCGCTGGTGCCCAGGCTGCGGTGATTACGTCATTCTCAACACCATCCGCAACTTCCTGCCGGAACTGGGCCTCAAGCGCGAGAACATGGTGTTCGTCAGCGGCATCGGCTGCTCGAGCCGCTTCCCGTACTACCTCGAGACCTACGGCGTGCACTCCATCCACGGTCGTGCCCCGACCATCGCCACCGGCCTCGCGCTGGCCCGCGAGGACCTGTCGGTCTGGGTTGTCACCGGCGACGGCGACGCGCTGTCGATTGGCGGCAACCACCTGATCCACGCGCTGCGCCGCAACATGAATCTGACGATCCTGCTGTTCAACAACCGGATCTACGGCCTGACCAAGGGTCAGTACTCGCCGACGTCCGAGGTCGGCAAGGTCACCAAGTCGACTCCGATGGGCTCGCTGGACTATCCGTTCAACCCGGTGTCGCTGGCGCTGGGCGCCGAGGCCACCTTCGTCGGCCGGGCGCTTGATTCCGATCGCAAGGGGCTGACCGAGGTGCTGCGCGCTGCGGCCGCGCACCGTGGGGCGGCGCTGGTCGAGATCCTGCAGGACTGCCCGATCTTCAACGACGGCAGCTTCGATGCGCTCCGCAAGGAAGGCGCCGAGGAGCGGCTGATCAACGTGGCTCACGGCCAGCCGATCACCTTCGGCGCCAACGGTGAGTTCTGCGTCGTGAAGTCCGGCTACGGCCTGGAGGTCGCCAAGACGGCCGACACCGCTGCCGACGACATCGTCGTTCACAACGCTCACGTCGACGACCCCGCCTATGCGTTCGCGCTGTCGCGCATCTCGGAGCAGAACCTCGAGCACACCGTGATGGGCATCTTCCGTCAGGTGATTCGCCCGACGTACGACGAGATGGCGCGCGATCAGGTCAGCTCTGCGAGGGATTCCAAGCCCCACGACACCGCGGCTCTGCAATCCTTGCTGCGTGGAAAAGACACCTGGACCGTCGAATAACTCTCGGCCTCACGTAATGCCCCCGCTCGCCGCGATCGTGTTGGCGGGCGGCGCGTCCCGACGAATGGGCCGCGACAAGGCCACCTTGCCGTTTTCCGACCCGATGACTGGCGAGACGACGCTGGTCGAGCGCGCGGTGACGACGCTGCGAGCCCGTTGTGCGCCCGTGTTCGTGGTCGCCGCGCCGGGCCAGCCGTTGCCTGAGCTCGATGCGGAGGTACTCCGCGACGACATCCGTGGTGTCGGGCCCCTGCTGGCGACGGCGCGGGGGCTGCGCGCCGCCTCTGAGGCGGGTGTCGAGTTGGCATTCGTGTGTGCCGTGGACATGCCGTATCTGGACGTCGACCTGATCGATGCGCTCGTCGGTCCAGCGCTCCGGCTGGGCGCCGAGGTCGTGCTGCCGTGGGATGGCCGCGACCACTACCTGGCCGGCGTCTATCGGACGTCCCTTTTCGCACGGGCCGACGAGTTGGTGACCTCCGGCGAGCGCAGCATGCGGGCGTTGGTGACGGTCTCGGACACTCAGCGCGTGGTGATGGCGGAGCAACGGGCGCTGACCAACGTCAACACCGCCGCAGATCTCGTTTAATTCTCTCCAGCAAATTGTCAATTCGTGCACGAATTTCCGTGAATTAATGGCTAGCTGCGCTAATTTGCAATTCATGTGACGTTTGTGGCGTGTTGTTAACGTGATAATTCGCCGCATAATGCCCGGCGTCGTCGCGCGGATGCGGGAGCTTGTAGTCAAATCTGTTGCTTCCCTTGCGCTTTCAAGTCGGATGGCCGATGCACTTGGCCAACATCCTTGGCGGGTCTCGGGCTTGAATTGCGCTGGGCCCGCGTCGGGATGTCCAGGCTCGAGCGATGGGCGGCTCAGCAGTCGGAACCCGGTTCCAAGGGTCGTGGCCCAGGACTTCGCGGCGCTCCACTTCTGGAACAAGAGGACGAAAACATCAGGCACGCAAGGACATAACGCCCGTAGTCACCGTCCGGTGTGATCGCGAGCAATATCCGCCCGGCCGCGAGCAGTATCCAGATTTGAGGCGAAATAGATTGCACCACAGTGGTATTGACTTCTGCGCGGCGATACTCCACCTGAACGCAGCTCGAGCGAAGCCATACCACCGAAATCGGGTTATTTCACTTTTTGGGGTTGTTGCACAAGCAATTTCGTTCGCGTCGTAGCAGGTGGAGTCCGATTCCTGTGTGCCACCTCACAGAATCGTGGTGAGATGGCTCACCCGAGCGTGTTGATCCGAGGATCCCCGTTTGGCGGACAAAGGCTGCGGTGACCTGCACGGATGTCGCAATGTCGCAATGTCACGACCGTGATCCATCTGTTATCTGATCGCGACACGCCCCACGCGAAACATGACTTTGCGTCAAAAGATTTGTAACGTCCTGTCGTCTCCATTGGAGCAAATAATTTCATTACCACGAACCTGCGTGTGAGTGGGGCTGCGGCCGGTCCGGGTGAACTCGGTGCCGTGCGGCCGCCGGGCATTTTTTCCCCGGCGAGGCGATCCGTCCTCCTGCTGTCGAGCCCGACCGAGAAGGCACGACCCAAATCATTCGCCTGCCCAGGCAGGCACCTGCGTCCGCTCAGTGCGGCGTTGTTGGCGCGCGCGTGGCGAAAGGACAGAAGTTGAAGAACATCCGCAAGACGTTTGGACTGGCCACCATCGCCGGGGCGCTCGTCGTGGCTCCGATGGCGCTGGGCGCCGGTACCGCGAACGCTGACGTGAACTGGGACGCCGTCGCAGCCTGCGAGTCGGGCGGCAACTGGCACACCGCGACCGGCAACGGTTACTACGGTGGTCTGCAGTTCACCATGGGCACCTGGCACGCCAACGGTGGCTCGGGCTCGCCTCACCAGGCCAGCCGCGAGGAGCAGATCCGCGTCGCCAACAACGTGCTCAAGACCCAGGGCATTCGGGCGTGGCCGGTTTGCGGCCGTCGGGGGTAATTTCTCCCAGCTAGCGAGCAAGCGGTGCCAGGTGACACGCCCGGCGCCGCTTTCTCTTTTTCCCCTTCTACCTCACTGTTCTCGATTTCCCGTCACATAACGGTAAAGAACTTCCACCTCTTGTGTAACAGGTGAGCTCGGTCACACGAATTACCGTGTGACCGCGTCAATTGCCAGCAACTTGGCAGCGGTCCTCGTGTCAAACGGTCGGGGAAGGACCGCAGATGATCGCTCGCAGCACGACTCGCAGAACCATCAAGCTCGCAGTTCTGATCGGTGCATTCGCCGCGGTGGCCATGGGGATGTCCGCACTGTTCGCGACAGCGCCCGCCAGTGCCGACACCATGAACTGGGATGCTGTCGCCCAGTGTGAGTCGGGTGGCAACTGGGCGGCCAACACCGGCAACGGACATTTCGGCGGCCTTCAGTTCAAGCCGTCCACCTGGTCCTCGAACGGCGGATTCGGTTCGCCCTCGATGGCCTCGCGGGAGGACCAGATCCGCGTCGCAGAAAACGTGCTGGCGAGCCAGGGGCCAGGCGCATGGCCCACGTGCGGCTCGCGGGGAGGCAGCCCAGTGCTGTGGGACGCGCCGAGCGCACCCGTCGCCGCGGGCGGTTGCGGCATGATCCGGCCCGGCGGCATCCTCGGGATCATCGACCTCCGTCAGATCTGCTCGACGTTCCTCAGCCCACTGGCGACGCTGGCCCAGCCGCGTGGCTGAACGCTAGGGCCCCAGCGTCAGAGTGACGGCAGGACGAATGCCGACCGGGCGGCGACGGAGGCCAGGTGACGCGTCAGCACCGGTTCCGGAACCAGCCGTGAGGCGCGCATCGCCAGCGCGCTCACGAAGGCGGGCCGGACATTGACGACCTGGCCGATCAGTTTCGACTCCCTTGCCAACGCCAGCGCGCGTGGTCGCCGCGCGATCACGAATTGGGTGAATGCCGTCGCCGGGTCGGGGGCGTGCTCGAGGCAATGCGTGAGGATCGCCGCGTCCTCCAGCCCCTGACAGCCGCCCTGGCCCAGGTGCGGGCGCATCGGGTGCGCTGCATCGCCAACGAGCACGATGGGTCCGCGTGACCACTGCCTGGCCGCGACGCGGTCGTAGAGGTCGTTTCGCAGCACGTCATCCGGATCGGTGGCCGCCAACACCGAGGGGATGGGGTCCGACCAGGAGTCGTACTTCGACCGCAGGTACGCCAGTTCGCCGCCTGGCGCGGTGCGGCCTTCAGGTCCGCGCTCGGTGGCGAACCAATAGGTGTGGTCGGGTCCCAGTGGGACGTGGCCGAATTCCGTTCCGGTGCCCATGGTTTCGCCCGCAAGGTGCGGGTCCAAGGCGTGCGCCGCGACCCCACGCCACGCGGTGTACCCCGCGTACCGCCGATTCAGGGTGCCGTTGAGGTGACCGGCCACCACCGAGCCCACTCCGTCGGCGCCCACGACTGCATCGGCATCGCGTGTCGTGTTGTCCGACAACGTGATCCGGACTCCCGATGCGGTGGCGACGAGGCCAGTCGCGGCCACGCCGGATTCGATGGTGCCTTCATCCAGCGCGTCGGTCAGGATCGCCATGAGCACCGACCGCCGCACTACCACCAAGGGCTCGCCGAGGGCCTTGGCCATGCGTTCGGGGGCGGGCTGACGCAACCACGATCCGTCGTGCCACCGTATGGCGCCCGCGGCGACCTGCCCGCCGGCATCCCGTACGGCGTCCCCGAGGCCGAGCTCATCGAGCGCGGCCAGCGCGTTCGGCCAGATGCTGATGCCTGCACCTTGCGACGTGTCGGCGCGCTCCTCGATGACGGTTACCTGGCGGCCCGCTCGCTGCAGGCCGACGGCCGTTGCCAGCCCCGCGATGCCTGCCCCGACGACAAGGATCCGCTGGCTCACATAGTGAAACTAGCGTGCGGCGGCTACAGGTCGAACACGAGCAGCGTGCTCGTAGCGGTGGCCACCACGGCACCGGTGGCGTCGGTGACGACACCTTCGGTGAAGCCGACGCGCGCACCGGCCTTGACCACTGTCCCGGTGGCGGTCAGGAGTCCACTGCCGGGCCGGACGGCCTTGAGGTAGTTGACCTTGATCTCGATGGAGGTGTAGCCCTTGCCCTGCGGAAGCGTGCTGTGCAGGGCGCAACCGGCCACCGAGTCCAGCAGTGTGCAGACCAGACCGCCGTGAATCGCGCCGATGGGGTTGAACGCCGACTCGTCGGGACGGCAGGTGAACACGACCTTGCCGGGTTCGGCTGCGGCCATAGTGAATTCCATCAGTCCGGAGATCGGAGGTGGCGGAAGTTCGCCGTCGATCATCGCCTGTAGGTAGTCGACGCCCGCCATCGAAAGCCCGCGTGCCGTGGTGGGCGCCGGGTCGTGCCAGGTGATGACCTTCGAGCGCTGCTCGCCCCAACCCTTGTCGGTGGTGGCCTCGGTGAGTTCCGCGGTCATGACGTCCTTACCTTTCTTGAAGGGTGTTCGGCTTGTTCGGCAAAGGTCCGGTATCGGCGTGGTCTTTCGGGGTCATCGGCGGCGACGGCGTGCTCCTTGCCCCATGCCAGCAGGGCATCGAGCACGGGTATCAGGGCCTGACCGGAGGCGGTGAGCCGGTACTCGTCGCGCGGTGGCGCGCTCTGATACGGCACGCGGGTGACGACTCCGGCGTGTTCGAGCGTCTTGAGCCTGGCCGCGATGCGATCCCGTGGCGCACCGGTGCCAGCCACGATGTCGCTGAACCGGTTGGCCCCCAGCGCGAGCTCGCGCACGACCAGCAGTGCCCATCGTTCGCCGACGACCTCGAGTGCGGCCGCGATCGGGCACGGCCGTCCAGGGAGCTCGGCGAGCGGCGCGATGGGCACCTTCTTAGCGTGCCAGCAGTGAGTTTGAAAATCAAACTGACGCTTCGATTGCATCTACGGCGGCGACTGGGCGGAACCGACGACCCTCAGTGCAACCGAAGCGTGTGCTACGAACGGAACGTGACTTCTACCCCGTTCGACGACCTGGACGCCTACCTCGCTCTGCCTCGGGTGTCCGGTCTGGTGGTGTCACCCGACGGAACCCGCGCGGTGGCGACGGTCGCCGAACTCAACGAGCAGCGCACCGAATACATCAGCGCGATATGGGAGCTCGATCCGGCGGGCGAACGCCCCGCGCGTCGGCTCACGCGGGGCGCGAAGGGCGAATCGGCGCCCACCTTCACCGCGAACGGCGACCTGTTGTTCGTCGCGGTGCGGCCCGGTTCGGAGGCCAAGGGCGGCGACGAACCGGCCAAGTCGCTGTGGCGGCTGCCTGCCGCCGGAGGTGAGGCGCTCGAATTGCTGGCCCTGGCCGGCGGGGTGGACGGCGTCCACGTCGCGCGGGCCGCCGACGTCACGCTCGTCACCGCGGCCTTGCTGCCGTCGGCCGCCGATGCCGAGGAGGACAAGCGCCTGCGCGCGCTGCGCAAGGACGCGAAGGTTTCTGCCGTACTCCACACGGGTTATCCAGTGCGCCACTGGGATCACGACATCGGCCCGGCGCAGCCGCACCTGCTCGACGTCGGGGAGCTCCGCGACCTCACTGCCGATCCGGCCCAGGGCCTACGTGACGCGAGCATCGACGTCAGCAGCGATGGGCGGTTCGTCGTCACTTCGTGGCAGGTGCCCGGCCCCGGCGCGTCGATCCGATCGGTGTTGATGCGCATCGACGTCGCGACCGGCGAGCGGACCGTCCTGGTCGACGACCCGGGCGCCGACCTGTACGCCCCGGCTATCTCGCCGGCCGGAACGACTGTCGCATTCCTCCGCGAGACGACGTCCACACCACTGCAGGCGCCGCGAATCACCTTGTGCTGGATGCACTTCGGCGAAGCCTTCGTCGAACTCGACTCCTGGGACCGGTGGCCCACTTCGGTCCGCTGGTCCGCCAACGGTGCGACGTTGATCGTGACGGCCGACGATAACGGCCGCGGACCGATCTTCGCGGTCGATCCCGCTACGTCGACGGTTAGCGGGCTCGTCGACGACGGCTACGGCTACACCGACGTCTGGCCCGCTCCCGGCGGCGTGCTCTACGCACTGCGCAATTCGTATGCCGTGCCGCCACATCCGGTGCGCATCGATGCGGCCGGCTTCGTCTCAGCGCTCCCGTGCGTCGAAATGCCCACGCTGCCAGGCGACTTGACCGAACTCGTCACCACCGCCGCCGACGGCACCACCATCCGGTCCTGGCTGACGCTGCCCGCGGGCTCGGAGAACACAGCTCCGGCACCTCTTGTCCTGTGGATCCACGGTGGTCCACTCGGCAGCTGGAACGCGTGGCACTGGCGGTGGAATCCGTGGCTGCTGACCGCGCACGGCTATGCCGTGCTCATGCCCGACCCGGCTCTGTCGACGGGCTACGGGCAGGAGTTCATCCAACGAGGTTGGGGAGCATGGGGGGCCGCGCCCTACACCGACCTGATGGCCGCGACGGATGCCGCCTGCGCCCACCCCCGGGTGGACGAGACGCGCACCGCGGCGATGGGTGGGTCGTTCGGCGGATACATGGCCAACTGGATCGCCGGGCAGACCGACCGCTTCGACGCCATCGTGACCCACGCCAGCCTGTGGGCGCTCGATCAATTCGGGCCGACGACCGACGGCGCGTACTGGTGGCGACGCGAGATGACGTCGGAGATGGCCGAGCAGAATTCCCCGCACCGCCACGTCGACGCAATCAGCACGCCGATGCTGGTGATCCACGGCGACAAGGACTATCGCGTGCCCATCGGCGAGGGGCTGCGGCTGTGGTACCAGTTGCTGGCCGAGTCCGCGCTGCCCGCTGCCGACGACGGCACCAGCCCGCACGAGTTCCTGTACTTCCCGACCGAGGGACATTGGGTGCTCGCGCCGCAGCACGCCAAGATCTGGTATCAGGTGGTCACGGCATTCCTCGATCAGCACCTGCGCGGGGTCGCGGGCGAGGTGCCGGAACTCCTCGGCTGACGCTCCTGGGGCGGGCCCACCGACCGGTAGGTTGGGGCCATGTCCGAGGCTCAGCGTGAATTCGACATCGTCCTGTACGGCGCGACCGGCTTCGTCGGGAAGCTGACGGCGCACTACCTGGCAACGGCGGGCGGCCCGGCCCGCATGGCCCTTGCGGGCCGGTCCCTCGACAAGCTGAGCGCGGTGCGCGACAGCCTGCCTGCCTCCGCGCGAAGCTGGCCGCTGATCGTCGCGGACGCCTCGTCGCCCGCCACGCTGAGTGCCATGGCGAAGCGCACGCGCGTGGTGGTCACCACCGTCGGCCCATATATCAAGTACGGGTTGCCGTTGGTGGCCGCGTGTGCGGAGGCCGGAACCGACTACGCGGACCTGACCGGCGAGACGCTGTTCATTCGCGAGAGCATCGACCTGTACCACAAGCAGGCGCAGGACAGCGGAGCGCGCATCGTGCCCTCATGCGGATTCGACTCCATCCCTTCGGATCTCACGGTGTTTGCGCTTCATCGGCGGGCGTCCGACGATCAGGCGGGCGAACTCGGAGAGACTGACTTCGTGATGCGTGCCATGGCAGGCGGCGTGTCCGGAGGTACCGCCGCCTCGATGATCGAGGTGATGTCGATGATGTCGGCCGACCCCGAGGCGCGGCGACTGATGAACGATCCCTACACACTGACCACCGACCGCGCGGCCGAACCCGAACTGGGGCCGCAGTCGGACACGCCATGGCGGCGCGGCCGCGAGCTCGCCCCCGAGTTGGATGGCATCTGGACGGGTGCCTTCGTGATGGGCGCGGTCAACTCGCGCCTCGTCCGCCGCAGCAACGCGTTGCTCGACTGGGCCTACGGCCGCAAGTTTCGTTACGCGGAGCACATGAGCATGGGCTCGTCTGTGGTGGCGCCGGTAGCCGCGGCCATGGGAACCGCAGGCAACGCCGCGGTGCTCGGGTTGGGCAGCCGGTACTTCAACAAGCTGCCGCGTGGGCTCGTCGAACGCATCGCGCCGACGCCAGGCACCGGTCCCAATGAACGGACGAGGGACAAGGGCCACTATCGGGTGGAGACCTACACCACCACCTCGCGAGGCGTGCGCTACCGCGCCACTATGGCCCAGCAGGGCGACTTCGGATACAAGGCCACGTCGGTGTTGTTGGGGGAGTGTGCGTTGGCGCTCGCCTTCGACCGCGACCGGCTCACCGAGCTCCGGGGCGTACTGACCCCGGCAGCCTGCATGGGGGATGCCCTGCTGACCAGATTGCCCGCTGCTGGAGTGGTGTTGGAGACCGAGCGGCTGAACTGACCGGTATTCACATCGGGGCGCGCGGAACGCCTGTCAGCCAAGATCGAAACGACTAGTGTCGCAGGCGCGATAGCAACAATTTCAGCGACGAAGGTGGACACGGCATGGCTGGTCTCGACGATCTCTTTGCAGAGATCCCAGTAAAGGACATTGCGAGCAAGCTCGGGGTTGATGAAGGCGAGGTGAACAGCGCCATTCACACCCTGGTGCCCGCGCTCGTCGGTGGCTTGCAGCACAACGTCGCATCGGACGACATCGATTCGAGCAACCTGGAGTCGGCCGTCAGCACGCAGGCCGCCAGCGGATTACTCGACGGCGGCGTGAGCGTCGATCAGGTCGATCAGCACGAGGGCGACAAGATCGTCGCCAACATCTTCGGCGGCAACGACAGCAACCAGGTCGCTTCGGCGTTGGCTGGGGGTGGCGCCGGTAGCAGCGGGCTGCTCAAGCAACTGCTGCCGATCCTCGCGCCGATCGTATTGGCCTACATCGGCAAGCAGCTGACCAAGGGCGGAGGCGCGGCGGCGCCGGCTCAGCCGCAGGCCGCCGGCGGTGGTGGCGGTCTTGGTGACGTATTGGGCAGCATCCTCGGCGGCGGTGGCGGCGGAAACAACGCGCTCGGCAGCATCCTGGGCAGCGTGCTCGGAGGCGGCGGTGGCCAGGGCGGTGCCGGTGGCGCCCTCGGCGACATCCTTGGCGGGCTGCTGGGCGGCAAGAAGTAGCGTCCCGATCCGGCGTTGAGCCCCCGAAGTCGCCGAGACTTCGGGGGCTTTCGCTTGCCCACCCAAGTGGTTCCTAGACTGTTGAGGTGACTGCCACCTCCAAGCCCACCGAACACGACGAGGCAGCAGCGCTGCCCAAGACGTGGGATCCGAGCGCGGTAGAGGCCGACCTGTACGAGGGTTGGGTGGCCGCGGGCTACTTCACTGCCGACGCTTCGAGCGGCAAGCCGCCGTATTCGATCGTGCTGCCGCCGCCGAACGTCACCGGCAACTTGCACATGGGTCACGCGCTGGACCACACGCTGATGGATGCACTGACCCGCCGCAAGCGCATGCAGGGTTACGAGGTGCTGTGGCTCCCGGGGATGGACCACGCGGGCATCGCCACTCAGAGCGTGGTCGAGAAACAACTTGCGGTCGACGGCAAGACCAAGGAGGACTTCGGCCGCGAGCTGTTCATCGACAAGGTGTGGGACTGGAAGCGCGAGTCCGGCGGAACCATCGGCTGGCAGATGCGCGCGCTGGGGGACGGCGTCGACTGGAGCCGGGACCGGTTCACCATGGACGACGGGCTGTCCCGCGCCGTCCGGACCATCTTCAAGCGGCTCTACGACGCGGGGCTGATCTATCAGGCGGAGCGCCTGGTCAACTGGTCACCGGTGCTCGAGACTGCGATATCGGATCTCGAGGTCAAATACGAGGACGTCGAGGGCGAGCTGGTGTCGTTCCGGTACGGCTCGATGAAGGACGACGAACCCCACATCGTGGTGGCCACCACCCGAATCGAGACCATGTTGGGGGACACCGCGATCGCGGTTCATCCCGATGACGAACGGTATCGGGCGTTGGTCGGTTCGACCTTGCCGCATCCTTTCTTGGATCGGGACATCGTCATCGTGGCCGACGCTCACGTCGACCCCGAATTCGGTACGGGCGCAGTAAAGGTCACGCCGGCACACGACCCCAATGACTTCGAGATCGGTGTGCGGCACCAGCTTCCGATGCCGTCGATCATGGACACGAAGGGCCGGATCACCGGCACGGGAACCGAATTCGACGGAATCGACAGGTTGGAGGCGCGGGTCGCGGTCCGTGAGGCGCTCGCGGCGCAGGGCCGCATCGTCGAGGAGAAGCGACCTTACCTGCACAGCGTCGGGCACTCGGAGCGCAGTGGAGAGCCCATCGAGCCACGGCTGTCGCTGCAGTGGTGGGTCAGTGTCGAGTCGTTGGCGAAGGCTGCAGGTGATGCGGTCCGAAACGGCGACACGGTCATTCATCCGACCAGCCTCGAGCCCAGGTGGTTCGCCTGGGTGGACAACATGCACGACTGGTGCATCTCGCGGCAGCTCTGGTGGGGGCACCGCATCCCCATCTGGCACGGCCCAGACGGCCAGCAGGTCTGCGTTGGACCCGACGAGACGCCCCCGGAGGGCTGGGAACAGGACTTCGACGTGTTGGACACGTGGTTCTCGTCGGCACTCTGGCCGTTCTCGACCATGGGCTGGCCCGACCGCACGCCCGAACTCGAGAAGTTCTATCCGACAAGCGTGCTCGTCACCGGTTACGACATCATCTTCTTCTGGGTCGCCCGCATGATGATGTTCGGCACGTTCGTCGGTGACGACCCCGTGCTCACGCATGACGGTCAGCGGGGTCCCCAGGTGCCGTTCGAGAACGTCTTTCTGCACGGCCTGATCCGCGACGAGTTCGGTCGCAAGATGAGCAAGTCGAAGGGCAACGGGATCGACCCGTTGGACTGGGTGCAGACGTTTGGCGCGGATGCGTTGCGGTTCACGCTGGCTCGCGGCGCCAGCCCCGGTGGCGACATGTCCATCGGCGATGACGCCGCCAGGGCCTCGCGTAACTTCGCTACCAAAGTGTTCAACGCGACCCGGTTCGCGCTGATGAACGGGGCGGCGCTCGCGCCACTGCCCGGTGTCGACGAGCTCACCGACGCCGACCGGTGGATCCTGGGCCGACTGGAAGAGGTTCGCGCGGAAGTCGATTCGACGTTCGACTCATACGAGTTCAGTCGCGCCTGCGAGGCGCTGTACCACTTCGCATGGGACGAATTCTGTGACTGGTACCTGGAATTGGCCAAGGTGCAACTCGCTGGCGCGCCGAACGGACCTACCAACGCCGTGTTGGCCGCAGTCCTTGACACGCTGCTCAAACTGCTGCACCCGGTGATGCCGTTCGTCACCGAGACGCTGTGGAAGACCGTGACCGGTGGCGAGTCGGTCGTGATTGCCGACTGGCCGCAACCTTCCGGCTACGCGCTTGACGACATTGCCGGCGCACGCATCGCGGACATGCAGAAGCTCGTCACCGAGGTGCGTCGATTCCGAAGTGATCAAGGGCTCAACGACCGGCAGCGGGTGCCCGCGCGATTGGCCGCGATCACCGATGCCGACTTGGACACCCAGGTCGACGCCGTCAGATCATTGGCCTGGCTCACCGAACCCGATGACGGATTCAATCCTTCTGCGGCCGTTGAGGTTCGGCTGTCCCGCGCCACCGTGCTCGTCGAGCTCGACACGTCGGGCACCGTTGACGTGGAGGCCGAGCGGCGCAGGCTCCAGAAGGACCTCGCCGCCGCCCAGAAGGAACTTGCGCAAAGCGAGGCCAAATTGGGCAACGAGGAGTTCCTGGCCAAGGCGCCCGACGCCGTCGTCGACAAGATCCGGGGGCGCCAGCAGGTCGCCGGGGAAGAGGTCGAGCGGATCACGGCCCGCCTGGCCGGCCTGCAATGAGTGAACCAACGCCCGACGAGATCGCGGCGCTGCTGCAGGTCGAGCATTTGCTCGACCAGCGTTGGCCGGAAACGAAACTCGAGCCAAGCACCACCCGCATCAGCGCGCTGATGGAGTTGCTGGGTTCGCCGCAGCGCAGCTACCCGAGCATTCACGTCGCGGGAACCAACGGCAAGACGTCGGTGACGCGCATGGTCGATGCGCTGCTGACCGCACTGCACCGCCGCACCGGGCGCACCACCAGCCCGCACCTTCAGTCTGCGGTGGAACGGATTTCGATCGACGGCGTGCCCATCACCCCTGCCCAGTACGTCGACACCTATCGCGAAATCGAGCCGTTCGTCGAGCTCGTCGACAAGCAATCCGAGGCGGCAGGCGGCCCAAGGATGAGCAAGTTCGAGGTCGTCACCGGCATGGCCTTCGCGGCGTTCGCCGACGCGCCGGTCGACGTCGCTGTGGTGGAGGTCGGCATGGGCGGCCGCTGGGACGCGACCAACGTCGTCGACGCGCCCGTCGCGGTCATCACGCCGATCGGGCTGGACCACACCGAGTATCTGGGCGAGCACGTCGCCGACATCGCGGCCGAGAAGGCCGGCATCATCGTCAGGCAAGGCGACGACCTGGTTCCCATCGACACGGTGGCGGTGATCGCGCGGCAGCTGCCGGAGGCGATGGAGGTGCTGCTCGCGGAGACCGTGCGGGCGGATGCTGCAGTGGCGCGGGAGGATTCCGAGTTCGCGGTGCTCGACAGGCAGCTCGCAGTCGGTGGCCAGTTGCTCGAACTGCAGGGTCTCAGCGGGGTGTACTCCGAAATCTTCCTGCCACTGCACGGCGAGCATCAGGCCCACAACGCGGTCGTGGCGCTGGCGGCAGTCGAAGCGTTCTTCGGCGCGGGCGCCGACAGGCAATTGGACATCGACGCCATCAGGGCGGGCTTCGCCTCGGTCACCACCCCGGGACGGCTAGAGCGAATGCGCAGCGCGCCAACGGTATTCATCGATGCCGCGCACAATCCGGCGGGAGCCGAGGCGCTGGCCCAGGCCCTCGATCAGGAGTTCGACTTCCGCTTCCTCGTCGGGGTGATATCGGTGATGGCCGACAAGGACGTCGACGGCATCCTGGCCGCGCTGGAGCCCGCCTTCGACCAGGTCATCGTCACGCACAACGGATCCCCGCGCGCGATGGACGTCGAGGCGCTCGCCTGGCGGGCCGAGGAACGGTTCGGGCCCGAACGGGTCATCACCGCCAGCACCCTGCCCGATGCGATCGAGACCGCGACCGCACTCGTCGAGGAGGCCGGCAACGATGACGGTTTCACCGGCGCAGGGATGGTCATCACCGGGTCGGTGTTCACCGCGGGTGCGGCGCGGACCCTGTTCGGAAGGGATCCCGCGTGACTGAGCAGCCCGCACCCCCAGATCCGTGGAAGAGCTTTCGAGGGGTGATGGCAGGCACGCTGATCCTCGAGGCCATCGTCGTGCTGCTCGCGCTGCCGGTCGTTTCCTATTCCGAGGGCGGGTTGACCCCGCTCAGCGGAGGGTTCCTCATCGGCTTCGCGGCGGTCCTGGTGCTGTTGGCGGGGATGCAGGGGCGGCCATGGGCGCTGTGGGCCAATCTTGCGATGCAGGCCGTGTTGATCGCGGGCTGGTTCATCCACGCTGCCATTGGCTTCATAGGAGTGGTCTTCGCCGTGGTGTGGGGGCTGATCGCCTACCTGCGGGCCGAGGTCAGCCGACGCCAAAAGCAGGGTCTGTTGCCCGGGCAACAGGCTCCGCCTACTGACGAGTAGGCTCTGCGCCGTGACGGAGCGGACTCTTGTATTGGTCAAGCCAGACGGCGTCAAGCGACGCCTCGTCGGTGAGATTCTCGGCCGAATTGAAAGCAAGGGCCTGACGATCGCGGCCCTCGAATTGAAGACGGTGAGCGACGACCTGGCCCGGCAGCACTACGCAGAGCACGAGGGCAAGCCGTTCTTTCCGTCGCTGCTGGAATTCATCACGTCCGGCCCTGTCGTAGCCGCCATCGTGGAAGGTCCTCGGGCTGTTGCGGCGTTTCGCCAGCTCGCCGGGGCCACCGATCCGGTGGAGAAGGCGACCCCTGGCACCATCCGCGGTGACCTGGCACTTGTTACCCAGGACAACCTCGTGCACGGCTCGGATTCGCCCGATTCGGCGGCCCGAGAAATCGAGCTCTGGTTTCCCGGTCGTTAGCTGAACCGGCCGGTTCGTCAGTTTCAGCGCCGCGGTGTGGGATACTGGCCTCGGGTGACCTGCTCCACAGTGGGGCTGTCGCCCGGATGAAGACTTAAGACGAGCGCGACCACCAAGGAACAATTCCGAGTGCGGCGCGAAGTCCAGCCATCATTCAGCCAGGCACTGAGGGTTCCCTACGAGCCGCTCGGAGCGAGACCACAACAAGCTCGGGAGAAGTCCCCGGGCCCATAGCGGAAGCCCTCGCGTGGCCGCGTCGATCAAGACGCGCCCGGGGGCTTGAGGAGAGTACGTGGCCGACGATGCCCAAATCGCAGACCTATCCGAAAACGCCCTGCAAGACGGGGGCGTGCCAGCTCAGCTGAGCGCAGACTCCGCTCCAGTGGAGCGCAGCGTTTCGGACCCATTTGCCGTGGAAGACGCCGTGGAAGACGCGGCGCCCGTGGACGACGCGACCCCCGCTGAGGACGACGCCGTGCAGGTGGACGACGTGCAAGTGGAGGTCGAACCCGAATCCCGGCTGCTGCTCGAGGCCGCCGCACCCAGCACTTCGGAACCGGCCGCATACATGCCGTTGTTCGTCGCTCCTCAGCCCGTCGCGTTCGTGCCAGTGGTGCGCGCCGAAGAAGAGGACGACGAAGACGACGATGACGCCGCTGGCGACGACGTCGACGATGACGACGACCAGGGTGAGCGCCCGGCCAACCGCAGGCGCCGGCGCGGCAGGCGCGGTCGCGGTCGTGGCCGTGGCGAGCAGAGTGCCGACGAAGACGGTGACGACGAAGAATCGGGCGACAAAGCCGAGTCCGACGACGACGCGGATGAGTCCGATGACGACGAGGGCGCCGATGACGACGGTGGCTCAGGCGACCCGGCCAACCGTCGGCGCCGTCGCCGCAGGCGTCGCAAGTCCAGCGGAGGCGAGAGCGGCGAGGCCGCCTCGCCGGACGATCCACCCAATACGGTCGTCCACGAGCGGGCGCCGCGAAGTGCGGGCAGGGCCGACAAGAGCGACAAGTCCGACGAGATCCAGGGCATCGCGGGTTCGACTCGGCTAGAGGCCAAGCGTCAGCGCCGTCGCGACGGTCGTGACGCCGGCAGGCGCCGCCCGCCGATCCTGAGCGAGGCCGAGTTCCTGGCGCGCCGTGAAGCCGTCGACCGGGTGATGGTCGTACATGACAAGGTTCGCTCCGAACCGCCACACGAAGGCGCCCGTTACACGCAGATCGCGGTGCTCGAGGACGGCGTTGTCGTCGAACACTTCGTCACGTCGGCCGGGTCCGCGTCGTTGGTCGGCAACATCTACCTCGGCATCGTGCAGAACGTGCTGCCGTCCATGGAAGCCGCGTTCGTCGACATCGGGCGTGGCCGCAACGGCGTGCTCTACGCCGGTGAAGTCAACTGGGAGGCCGCCGGACTCGGCGGCGCACAGCGCAAGATCGAACAGGCCCTCAAGCCTGGCGACTACGTCGTGGTGCAGGTGAGCAAGGACCCCGTCGGTCACAAGGGTGCGCGGCTGACCACCCAGGTGTCGCTTGCGGGGCGCTACCTGGTGTACGTGCCAGGCGCATCCTCGACCGGGATCAGCCGCAAGCTGCCCGACACCGAGCGGCAGCGCCTCAAGGAGATCCTGCGCGAAGTCGTCCCGGCCGACGCAGGCGTCATCATTCGAACCGCGTCGGAGGGTGTCAAGGAAGACGACATCCGCACCGACGTGAACCGGCTGCAGGAGCGTTGGACCGAGATCGAGGCCAAGGCCACCGACGTCACCGGTAAGGCGGCGGGTGCCGCGGTGGCGCTCTACGAGGAGCCCGACGTCCTGGTCAAGGTCATTCGCGACCTGTTCAACGAGGATTACTCCGGGCTCATCGTCTCGGGTGACGATGCCTGGAAGACCATCGACGACTACGTGAATGCCGTGGCGCCCGAACTGGTGCCGCGGATGACGAAGTACGAACCCGCTTCACCGGACGGGCCCGACGTGTTCGCGGTCCACCGGATCGACGAGCAGCTGACCAAGGCGATGGACCGCAAGGTGTGGCTGCCTTCTGGCGGCACGCTGGTGATCGACCGCACCGAGGCGATGACCGTCGTCGACGTGAACACCGGCAAGTTCACCGGCTCGGGAGGCAACCTCGAGCAGACCGTCACGAAGAACAACATCGAGGCCGCCGAGGAAACCGTGCGCCAGCTACGGCTGCGCGACATCGGCGGAATCATCGTCATCGACTTCATCGACATGGTGCTCGAGTCCAACCGCGACCTGGTACTGCGGCGCCTGACCGAGGCGCTGGCCAGGGACCGCACGCGTCACCAGGTGTCCGAGGTGACCTCGCTCGGGCTGGTTCAGCTCACGCGCAAGAAGCTCGGCACTGGCCTGATCGAGGCGTTCTCCACCACGTGCACGCACTGCGGTGGCCGCGGGATCATGCTGCACGGCGATCCCGTGGACTCTGCACCGTCCGCGAACCGCAAGTCGGAGCCCACCAGCCGCCGCAGCAAGCGTGGCAAGAAGGGTGGCCGGGCCGACGAAGTTCAGGTGGCCAAGGTGCCCTCCCACGGGTCCGGTGAGCATCCGATGTTCAAGGCGATGGCTGCGGCAGCTCAGCCCGAAGACGAGGACGACGAGCTCGACGAGGACGCCACCGACGTGTCGACCGACGAAGCCGACGGCCAGGTCGCCGAGCATGGCGCGGAGGCTGCTGCCGGGCTCGTCGCCGACGAATCTGACGACGAGTCGGATGAGGACGACGTCGAACTCGACGAGGACGACGACGATGACGAGGATGACGACGACATCGAGGTCATCGACGCCGAGTCGGACGACGAGTCCGATGACGACGAAGACATCGACGACGACGATGACGACGAAGAAGACATCGACGACGACGACGAAGATGACGACGACATCGATGACGACGACGATTCAGATGACGACGAGGACGACGACGATGACGTCCCGGAACCGCAGGTCGCGGCCGTGAGAGTGGGTCGACCTCGGCGCCGAGCAGCCGCGCGACCGGCCGGACCGCCGTCCGACGTCGACTAACGGGGGCGGTTTGACCCCGTACGTGCTGGTCACGTACCCTAGAGCAGTTGTCTTTCGGCTCTGTGCACAACCGGGCCGGCGACAGTGGGGCAATTTGGACGTCCCGCACCCCAGACCCGCGCTCGCAGCCTTCGGGTGGCGCGCGCCCGCAACACCGATGTAGAGGAACACGAGAACGATGGCAGCCGAGAAGGTCACGTACGCAATCGTCAAGACCGGCGGTAAGCAGTACAAGGTCGCGGTCGGGGACATAGTCAAGGTCGAGAAGCTCGAGCTCGAGGCCGGCGCCACGGTGTCGCTGCCCGTCGCCCTCGTCGTCGACGGAGCGAACGTCACCACCGCCGCGAAGGACCTGGAGAAGGTCGCCGTCACGGCCGAGGTGCTCGAGCACACCAAGGGCCCGAAGATCCGCATCCACAAGTTCAAGAACAAGACCGGTTATCACAAGCGCCAAGGCCACCGTCAGAAGCTGACGGTCGTCAAGGTCACGGGCATCAAGTAGTAGGGAGCGAACTAATGGCACACAAGAAGGGCGCTTCCAGCTCACGCAACGGTCGCGACTCAAACTCACAGCGACTCGGCGTCAAGCGGTTCGGCGGTCAGGTCGTCAAGGCAGGCGAGATCATCGTCCGCCAGCGCGGCACTCACTTCCACCCCGGCGTCAACGTCGGCCGTGGTGGCGACGACACGCTGTTCGCGACCGCGCCCGGCGCCGTCGAGTTCGGCACCAAGCGCGGCCGCAAGACGATCAACATCGTCCGCGTCGCGCGACCGGAGAGCTAGTACTGAAGAGGACTTTCCCGCGTATGTGAAGCTGCCGCGAGTTCTCGACTCGATAGCTTCACACACGGCAGGAAGGAAGTCCGATGCCCCGGTTCGTCGATCGCGTCGTCATCCACGCGAAGGCGGGCAACGGCGGTCACGGCTGCGCATCGGTGCACCGCGAGAAGTTCAAACCACTCGGCGGTCCCGACGGCGGCAACGGTGGGAGCGGCGGCAGCATCGTGCTCGTCGTGGACCCGCAGGTGCACACGCTGCTCGACTTTCACTTCCATCCGCACGTCGATGCTCCGTCGGGTAAGCCCGGCGCGGGCAACAACCGCGAAGGTGCCAACGGCGCCGACCTCGAACTGCGGGTGCCTGACGGCACGGTGGTGCTCGACGAGCGCGGCAAGCTGCTTGCGGATCTCGTCGGCGCTGGCACCCGATTCGACGCCGCGGCAGGTGGTCGCGGTGGGCTTGGCAATGCCGCGTTGGCATCCCGCGCGCGCAAGGCGCCGGGATTCGCGTTACTCGGCGAAAAGGGCGAGACCCGCGACCTCACGCTCGAACTCAAGACCGTCGCCGACGTCGGCCTCGTCGGGTTTCCGTCCGCGGGCAAGTCGTCATTGGTCTCGGTGATATCGGCGGCCAAGCCGAAGATCGCCGACTACCCGTTCACGACGCTGGCGCCGAACCTCGGCGTCGTGTCGGCGGGGGAGCACACGTTCACGGTCGCTGACGTACCCGGCCTGATTCCTGGCGCATCCGAGGGGCGCGGCCTCGGCTTGGACTTCCTTCGGCACATCGAACGCTGCGCGGTGCTCGTGCATGTCGTCGACTGCGCGACCATGGATCCCGGCCGTGACCCGATCTCCGACATCGACGCGCTCGAGGCTGAACTCGCCGCGTATACCCCGACACTGCAAGGCGATTCGACGCTCGTCGACCTTGCCGACCGGCCAAGGGCCGTGGTGCTCAACAAGATCGACGTGCCGGAAGCGCGCGAACTGGCCGAGTTCGTTCGCGACGAGGTTCAGCGGCGTTACGGGTGGCCGGTGTTCGAAGTGTCGGCAGTCAGTCGGGACGGACTGCGACCGTTGACGTTTGCGCTGTGGGACATCGTCTCGGCCTACCGGGCCGCGCAGCCAGCCGTAGCGCCGCGCCGGCCGGTGATCCGACCGATTGCGAAGAAGGAAAGTGGCTTTACGGTTGTGCCCGACGGCGACGGTGGCTTCACCGTGCGCGGGACAAGGCCCGAACGCTGGGTCAGCCAAACCGATTTCACGAACGACGAAGCTGTCGGCTACCTCGGCGACCGGTTGGCCCGACTTGGGGTGGAAGACGAATTGCTCAAGCAGGGTGCGAAGCCCGGTTGCGCCGTCACCATCGGTGACGTCACGTTCGACTGGGAGCCGCAGACGCCTGCGGGTATCGATGTCACGATGTCCGGGCGTGGCACCGACATCCGGCTGGAGCAGACCGACCGCGTCGGCGCCGACGAGCGCAAGGCCGCACGAAAGGCGCGTCGGCTTCCGGACGGCGAGGAATGAGCAGTCCCCATCGCGCCGCGGTGCGCACCGCCCGCAGCGTCGTCGTCAAAGTCGGTACCACCGCACTGACGACCGCGACGGGCATGTTCGACGCGGGACGACTGGCCGCACTGACCGACGCCATCGAGGCGCGCATGAAGGCGGGCTCCGACGTCGTCATCGTGTCGTCTGGCGCCATCGCCGCGGGCATCGAACCGCTCGGGCTGACGCGGCGACCCACCGACTTGGCGACGAAGCAGGCCGCGGCCAGTGTTGGCCAGGTCGCCCTCGTCAATGCGTGGAGCGCGGCCTTCGGCCGATATGACCGCACGGTCGGCCAGGTCTTGTTGACCGCGCACGACATCTCGATGCGGGTGCAGCACACCAACGCTCAGCGCACGTTGGACCGGCTGCGCGGCTTGCATGCCGTGGCGATCGTCAACGAGAACGACACCGTCGCAACCAACGAGATCAGATTCGGTGACAATGACCGGCTTTCGGCGTTGGTCGCACATCTGGTGGGTGCCGATGCCCTCGTGTTGTTGAGCGACATCGACGGCCTCTACGACTCAGATCCACGGAAGTCCGGCGCACGCTTCATCTCCGAGGTCGACGGACCCGATGACCTCGACGGGGTGGTGGCCGGGGGCGGCAGCAAACTCGGCACCGGCGGCATGGCGTCCAAGTTGTCCTCGGCACTGCTGGCGGCCGACGCGGGCGTGCCGGTATTGCTGGCCGCGGCCGCGGACGCTGGACGTGCGCTCGCCGACGCATCGGTGGGCACAGTGTTCGCACCGCGCCCCGAACGCATGTCGGCGCGCCGGTTTTGGGTGCGTTACGCCGCGGAGGCCTCGGGCGCGTTGACCCTCGACGAGGGTGCGGTCCGCGCGGTGGTCGACCGGCGACGGTCGCTTTTGCCTGCTGGGATCGTCGCAGTCTCCGGGAAGTTCCACGGTGGTGACGTGGTCGAACTGAGCGGGCCCGATGCCGTGACGGTGGCCCGCGGCGTGGTGGCTTACGACGCTACCGAATTGGCCACCATGATCGGCCGCTCGACCTCCGACCTGCCTGCCGAGCTGCGTCGACCCGCAGTACACGCCGACGACCTGGTCGCCACATAGCGAATTGTGGAGCATTTGCGGCGCTGACCGCCGCGAATACTCCACAAATCGCGGCTAGGGTGCCTCGAGATACAGAGCGGCCCAGGCGATCTCGGTCAATGTCTCGGCCAGCTCGGCGTCGAAGGACGGTGGCGATCCCGGCAGGTTCTGCTGGGTGGCCCGTTCGACCATCCATGTCAACGCGTTCGCCGCCGTCGCGGCCGAGAGCTCCGGGCGGATGGTTCCCGCGTGCTGGCCCTGCTCGATGACGGCCGCGAAGCGCGCCGAGATGGCGGTGAGGATCTCCCGATAGGCAGTGCCGACCTGCGGGTCGTAGCCCGCCATCTCGTTGAGTGCGACGAGCAGCGGTTGGTGTTGCCGGTAGCTCGCGACGATGCCACTGATGGCGGCCCTGGCGTCGGCGGGGTCCCGCCGCCCCGCGACGCTCCACCAGCGGTCGCCGGCGTCGGCGAGGTCGGCGAATACCTGGCCGGCCAGGCGGCGCAACAGATGGCCCTTGTCCTCGAAGTAGATGTAGAAGCTGGCCCGTGAGATCCCCGCTTCGGTGGCGAGCCTATCGACGCTGAGTTCGGTGAAGCTGGCCCCGTCGGCCATCAGCCGTTCGGTGGCATCGAGCAGGTGACGCTCGATTTGTTCGCGCCGCTCCTGGCGTTTGGCCTGCGGCTTCCTGGTGACCGATGGCATGTGGGCAAGCCTAGCTGGGCGGCTAGCACCTTGACTAGACATAGTGTCTAGACTTATCGTCACACACATGACTGTGCCCTCGCTCACACCTTCTGCGACTCGCGACTTCGACCCGGTCGACCTCTCCTCGCGTGCCTTCTGGACCACCACAGCTGCCGAGCGTGAGGAGTCCTTCGCCGTGCTGCGCGCCGAGCGGCCGGTGAGTTGGCACCGGCCAGTCGAAGACTCGTTGATGCCCGATCCGAGCGATCCTGGGTACTGGGCCGTGACGCGTCACGCCGACATCGTCGCCGTCAGCCGCGACAGCGAGACCTTCCTGTCGGGCAAGGGCGTGCTGTTCGAAACCGTGCCAGAGGAACTGCTCGAGGCGTCGCAGTCGTTCCTCGCGATGGATCCGCCTCGACATACGACGTTGCGCAAGCTCGCGCACGCCGCCTTCACGCCGCGCCAGGTGCGGCGCATCGAGGAATCGATCAGGGCGAACGCGCGCGCGATCGTGGGGGAGTTGCGCGACGCGGGCAGCGGAGCCGACTTCGTCGAACACTGCGCAAGGGAACTCCCCATCCGGACGCTCTCGGACATGGTCGGCATCCCGGAATCCGAACGGGCACAGGTGGCACACGCCGCCGACGCGCTGGTGTCGTGGGCCGATCCGGTCTACCTGGACGGGCGCAACCCGTTGGAGGTACTGATCGGCAGCCAGATGTACCTGCACCAGGTCGCCGGAGCGTTGGCCGCCGACCGGCGCGCGAATCCCGGCGACGACCTGATCAGCAGCCTCGTCGAAGCCGAGGTCGACGGTGATCGGCTCACCGACGCCGAGGTCGCCGCCTTCTTCGTGCTGCTGGCGGTGGCGGGCAACGACACCACGCGGCAGACCATGAGCCATGCCGCCAAGGCGCTCACCGACTTTCGCGATCAGCGCACGTGGCTGGCCGCCGACTTCGACGACCGCATCGGCAGCGCCGTCGAGGAGTTCGTCCGGTGGGCCACCCCGGTGATGACGTTCCGCCGGACGGCCGCGGTCGATTGCGAACTCGGTGGACAGTCGATCCGCGCCGGTGAGAAGGTCGTGATGTTCTATTCGTCGGGCAATTTCGACGAGCGCGCCTTCGACCAACCGCGCCGGTTCGAGCTTGGCCGCAAGCCCAATTCACACGTCGGCTTCGGCGGAGGAGGCCTTCACTTCTGCTTAGGCGCACACGTCGCGCGCGCCCAGTTGCGGGCGATCTTCGGCGAACTGCTCTCGCAACTACCCGATTTCGAGGCCGGGGATCCGAGTTATGTCGCAGGCAACTTCATTCACGGCGTCCGCTCGCTGCCCGTCACCTTCTGAGTGATTTGTGCACGCTCGGTCGCCGTGGCCGCGACTCAGCGTGCACAAACCGCGAGTTCGTCGGCGAGCAGGGCCAGTAATTCCGAGCAACCGCTGTCGACCTTGACCGTCGCGAGGGCGTCGCCGCGTGTGGGCCCCCGGTTGACGATCGCGACGGGCTTACCCTTGGCCGCAGCGTGCCGGACGAATCGCAGCCCGGAGAACACCGTCAGCGACGAACCCGCGACCAGCAGTGCGTCGGCTCCATCGACAAGCGAATATGCCTCGGCAACACGCTCTTTCGGCACGTTCTCGCCGAAGTAGACGATGTCGGGTTTGAGCATGCCGCCGCATTGCGGACAGTCGACGTAACGGAACGACGCCGTCTCCTCGATGACGGCGTCCGCGTCCGGAGCGACCGCGATGGCGCCAACCGCCTGCTCCCCGAATCCGGGGTTGAGCGCCTCCAACTGCTCCGCCAATTCCGCCCGCGTCAACGTGTGTCCACACGCCAAACACACCACCTGGGCGTAGGTGCCGTGCAGGTTTACGACCGATTGACTGCCCGCCTTGGTGTGCAAAAGGTCGACGTTCTGCGTGATCAACCCGGAGACCGCGCCTGCCGCTTCGAGGTTGGCCAGCGCGCGGTGCCCGGCGTTGGGCAGCGTCGCATCCATGTGCCGCCAACCGACGTGGTTGCGCGCCCAGTACCGCTGCCGGAACACCGGGTCAGAGGTGAACTGCCGAATCGTCATCGGGTTGCTCGGCGGGGCGTCCGGGCCGCGATAGTCGGGGATGCCGGAGTCGGTGGACACGCCCGCGCCGGTGAGCACCGCGATGCGCTGACCTGCGAGCACACTGACCAGTTCCGGGGCTTCCACAGTGCCCAGCGTAGGCGGCCTGCGACAATTGAGCCGTGGACTTCTTCTCCGCCTACCGGCACGGGTTCGTGCGGGTGGCCGCGTGCACTCACCACACCACGCTGGCCGACCCCGCGGCCAACGCGGAATCGGTGCTGCGCATAGCCCGCGAGTGCCACGACGAGGGCGTTGCACTGGCGGTGTTCCCGGAGTTGACGCTGTCGGGTTACTCCATCGAGGACATCCTCCTGCAGGACGGCTTGCTCGACGCCGTCGAGGCGGCCGTGGCCGACGTGGTCGCTGCTTCGCGGGAGCTGCTACCGGTGCTGGTCGTCGGCGCGCCGCTGCGTCACCGCAACCGCATCTACAACACCGCGTTGGTGATCCACCGTGGCTCCGTGCTCGGCGTGGTGCCGAAGTCCTACCTGCCCACCTATCGCGAGTTCTACGAACGCAGGCAGCTGGCGCCCGGCGACGACGTGCGCGGCAACATCCGCATCGCGGGGGCGGACGTGCCGTTCGGTCCCGACCTGTTGTTCGCCGCCAGTGATCTGCCGAACTTCGTCCTGCACGTCGAGGTGTGCGAGGACATGTGGGTGCCCATTCCGCCGAGCGCCGAGGCGGCCCTCGCCGGAGCGACGGTGCTCGCGAACCTGTCCGGCAGCCCCATCACGATCGGGCGGGCCGACGAGCGCAAGCTGCTGGCCCGCTCCGCGTCCTCGCGCTGTCTGGCGGCCTACCTCTACGCCGCGGGTGGCGAGGGGGAGTCGACCACCGACCTGGCCTGGGACGGCCAGACGATGATCTACGAAAACGGCGCGCTGCTGGCCGAATCCGAGCGCTTCCCTAAGGGGGAGCGACGCTCGGTCGCTGACGTCGACACCGAATTGCTGCGGGCCGAGCGCATCCGGATGGGCACGTTCGACGACAACCGCCGGACTCATGCCGCACGCACCGACGGGTTCCGGCGCATCGAGTTCGTCGTCGATCCACCTGCTGGCGACCTCGGATTGCGCCGCGACGTCGAGCGATTCCCGTTCGTCCCGTCGGATCCGGAACGGCTGCAACAGGATTGCTACGAGGCGTACAGCATTCAAGTCTCCGGGTTGGAGCAGCGGCTGCGCGCGCTCAACTACCCGAAGATCGTCATCGGAGTCTCCGGCGGTCTCGACTCGACGCACGCACTGATCGTCGCGGCCCGTGCGATGGACCGGGAAGGCCGACCCCGCAGCGACATTCTCGCGTTCACCCTGCCGGGTTTCGCGACGGGTGACCGCACCAAGGGCAATGCGATCGCGTTGGGGAAGACGCTCGGAGTCACGTTCGAAGAGCTCGACATCCGCGACACCGCCAAGCTGATGCTCACCGAAATGGGCCATCCGTTCGCACGGGGCGAGCAGGTCTACGACGTCACCTTCGAGAACGTGCAGGCCGGGCTGCGCACCGACTACCTGTTCCGGCTGGCCAACCAGCGCGGTGGCATCGTGCTGGGCACCGGCGACCTGTCCGAGTTGGCGCTGGGCTGGTCGACCTATGGTGTCGGCGACCAGATGTCGCACTACAACGTCAACGGTGGAGTGCCGAAAACCCTTATCCAGCACCTGATCAGGTGGGTCATCTCCGCCGACTTGTTCGGAGCCGACGTCAATGAGGTGCTGCTATCGGTACTGGATACCGAGATCACTCCCGAACTCGTGCCCGCCACCGCGGACCAGCCCGTCCAGAGCAGCGAGGCCAAGGTCGGCCCCTATGCGCTGCAGGACTTTTCGCTTTTTCAAGTGTTGCGCTACGGGTTCAGGCCCTCCAAGGTGGCGTTCCTGGCCTGGCACGCCTGGGGCGACGCAGCGCGCGGCGACTGGCCGACGGGCTTTCCGCCGGACAAGCGACCGGCATACTCGCTCAGCGAGATTCGCCACTGGTTGACGGTGTTCGTGCAGCGGTTCTATTCGTTCAGCCAGTTCAAGCGGTCGGCGCTGCCGAACGGTCCCAAGGTGTCCTCGGGTGGTGCGTTGTCTCCGCGCGGAGACTGGCGTGCGCCGTCGGACATGTCGGCGCGGGTGTGGCTCGACGAGATCGAGCGTGAGGTGCCCACCGAGTGATTTGTGGGGTTTTTGGGGGCCGGCGCCCGGCGGGAAAAACCCCCAAAACAAAAAGGGGGGGGGGGGGGGCGCCCCGCCCCGCGGCGGCGGGCCCCCCCCCGGTGTTTGTGGGTGTCTTCGCCCCCCCCCCCCCCCCCCCCCCCCCCCCACAAATCACTACGTGCGTTCGTAGTGCCCGGTGAGCGTGCCGCGTGCCAGCACCTGCCCGGAGGCCGCCGCGAGCACCGCTTTGACCGTCGTTGCGTCCTCCGGCAAGCGGCGAGCGAGCGCCAACACGTGGAACCGGTAGCGATGAGCGCCGTGACCAGGAATCGGCCGTGGCCCCGAGTAGCCAGACTTGCTCAGCATCGTCGCGATGTTTCGAACCCGGGCATTCCGACCATGAACTCACCTTCGGTCAACCGATCGCGGTCCGGGTCCAACTCTGCGGCGTTGTGAAAGAGCGGCTTGCGCAGGGGGACGTCGATGTCGTCCACCAGTAGCACCAGCGTTGCGGTACCCGACGGGATGCCCTGCCAATGGAGTTCGGGGGACACGTTCTCGCCGACGCCGCTGCCTGCGTGGCGGCTGGGTATCGGGCCGCCGTCGACGAACGCCGGGCTGGTGACGATGATGGTAGTGGGCGCATCGAAGCCCTTGGCTGCCAACGGGCTACGGCTCGCGTCGGCGCGCAACCCGCGCAGTAGCCGACCGATGATGCTCACGCGCCGCTGCCTTCACCGCGCATCGCCACCGCGCTGGAGCGCAATAGCTCGCCGAGTTCGGCCGGCAGGTACCCCTGCGCGGCCAGCCGGGGCATGACGCCGCCCGACGCGATGATGTCCAGGATCAGTTCGGGCAGCCGCGGCACCGAACCCGACGCCCCCGTCGTCTCGTTGCGCCACGTGCCGTCGGGCAGGTCGAAGGTGCCGGTGTCACCCTCGGTGAACAACTGTGTCGCACCGGGCAACGTCATCGCGGGTAGCCCGGCGTTCACCGCGTTGCGGAAGAACAGCGAGTTGAACTCCTCGGCCACCAACCCGGCGACCCCGAGCTCGGCGAACAGCGTTGCGACGGGCCGCGACGAGCCGACGCCAAAGTTGTGGCCCGCCACCACGATGTCGCCGGGCGCCACCTCGTCCGTCCACCCGGGGCGCACCTCGTAGAAGATGTGTTTGGCTGCCTCCGGTGGGTCCAGCTTCATCGCGAAGGCGGGGTACATGGCGTCGGTGTTGAGGTCGTTGCCGAACACCCACACCTTTCCGGTCATGGTGAGACTCACGCGCTCACGCTCCTCGCGTCGGTGATGTAGCCCGCGACCGCCGATGCGGCCACCGTGGCGGGGGAGGCCATGAAGATCTCCGCTTCGGTGCTACCCATGCGACCGGTGAAGTTGCGGGTGCTCGACGTGATGCACACTTCGCCTGCCCCTACCACTCCCATGTGGTAGCCGAAGCAGGCGCCGCACGTCGAGTTCGTGATGACACCACCGGCGTCCGCGATGTCTTGCAGGTAGCCCAGGCGCATCGCGTCGCGATACACGGCCTGCGAGGCGGGGGTGACGAGCAGGCGCACGCCCGGCGCTACCGTCCTGCCGCGCAATATCTTTGCGGCGATCTCCAAGTCCTCGAGTTGCCCGTTGGCGCAGGAGCCGATGAAGGCCTGGTCCACCCGCTGCTTGCCCAGCCCGGAGACTGGAACGCCGTTGCGACTCGCGGTGCCTGGCTTGGCGACGTATGGCTCAAGAGCGGCCAGGTCGACGTGTCGGACGTCGTGGTAGCTCGCCTCGGAATCCGCCGATGCCGAGCGGTATTCGCGCACGCCGCGTTCGGCGAGGAACGTCGTGAGCAGTTCGTCTGGCTCGAAGGTGCTGAAGTCGGCGGAGACTTCGGCGCCCTGCGTGGCGATGGTGCGGCGATCGTGCATCGGCACGCTCGACAATCCGGGTCCGCCGTATTCGAGATTCAAGTTGGCCGCGTCGCCGTACTCGTTGGCGATGAACAAGAAGATGTCCTTGCCGCTGACCGAGTCGGGTTTCACGCCCTCGAGTTCGTAGCGGACGGTCGGTGCGACCTGGAACCAGGTGCTGCCGGTGCACATGATGGAGTACACCTCGGCTGGACCGAGCCCACGGGCCGCGGTGTTGTAGGCGCCTCCCGCGCACGTGTGAGAGTCGGTGCAGGCCAGTACTTCTCCGGGGCGGGCCAGTCCGTTCTCGGCGATCACCTGGTGGCAGATCCCATGCCTGCCGACGTCGTAGAAGCGTTCGATGCCGAAGTCGGCGGCGAACTTGCGGGCGCGTGGTCCGCCCTCGGCGTCCTTGATCGTTGGGGCGGGCACTGCGTGGTCCATCACGATCGCCAGCTTGTCCGGATCGTGAATCCTGAGGGGCTGCAGCCACATCGTGGCGAACTGCAGGTCGATCAACACCGTCATGTCGACGTCGACGACGACGGTGTCGCCAACGCCGACGGACTCCAGCCCGGCCTTGCGGGCAAAGATCTTCTCGATGATGGTCATGGCCATCAGTGGCGCTCCTTGGCTGCGAGCTTGGTGTCGAGTGCGAACCACTCGGCCATCCCCACCAGGTTGAAGAACTCGGCTGGCTTGGTGGGCGCAAAGTCCGCGACGTCGGTGCCGTTGAGTGCGCACAGGCCCTCGAGCATCGCGAAGGTCGCGCGACCGAGCGGGTCGCTGGGGTGAATGGCGATGGCGTAACCCAATTCCTGCAGTCGCGCCGCCGACTCGATCGGTGTCATGCCGCCCAGCACCAGGTTGATCAGCAGCGGGGCCTCCACCTCGCGGGCGATGCGCTCGATCTCGTCGCTGCCCTGGGGAGCCTCGATGAAGATGACATCCGCACCGGCGGTGGCGTAGCGATTCGCGCGTTCGATGGCGACGTCCAAGCCGTGTGAGGCCCGAGCATCGGTGCGTGCGATGACGAGCAGGTCATCGTCGGACCTGGCGTCCAGTGCGGCGGCCAGGGTCTGCTCGAACACCTCCGCGTCGATGACCTGTTTGTCCGGCAGGTGTCCGCAACGCTTTGGGAAAGCCTGGTCCTCCAACTGGATTGCCGCCACACCTGCGGCGTCGTACTGGCGCACGGTGCGCACGACGTTGATCGGAGCGCCGTATCCGGTGTCGGCATCGGCGATCAGCGGAACGTCACCGAGGGCTTCGACGAGCACACGCGCGCGTTCGGCCATCTCGCTGCCTGTGACGAGCCCGATGTCGGGAAGTCCGAACCCCGATGCCGCGACACCGGCTCCGGTCAGATAGGCCCCGACGTGGCCGGTGCGCTTGGCCAGCTGTGCGGAGATACCGTCGAAGACGCCCGGCGCGACGATCAGCTCGCGTCGGTCGAGCAGCGCGCGCAGGGAGTTTCGGGCGGATGTGGTTGGCATGCTTGCTCCTAGTCCAGCGCGCCTGCGACCGGATCGGCCAGCAGGTCGATGAGGTCGGTGACGTCGTCGAGCCCGTCGAGTCCGGTGACCGCGCGTTCGATCGCCTCGGCGCGGGAGCGGTTGGTCACCCGGTCGGCGAGCGCGTGGAACTTGGCCACCAGTTCGGTGTTCGTGACGGGATCGTTTGGTGCGCCGTGAGGTTGGTCGACGCGGGCGCGGTGGACGGTGCCATCGGTCGTGGTGACCGCGACGTCGGTGCGGAAGCGTTCCGTGATGGGTGCGTCGTGCAACGACTCGTCGAGGTGGACGTCGGTCGCGTCGATCAAGCGCCAGATGTCGTCGGCGTCCAGCCGACTTGGCGTGAACTGCTCGGGCAGCACCTTGCCGTCGAGCAACGCCGCAGCGGTGGCGTAGCCGATGTTCATCTGCGCGCCGATTGGCGTCAGCGGCCGTTCCGGCCGCCACCACCCATGCTTGTAGACGGTCTCGCCGACGGTGATGTCCACTCGCGAGATGTCCTCGGGGGAAAGCGATTTCCGGATGTTGCGCGCTGCATCGATGGCGCCGTGCAGCCCACCCATCGCGGCGTAGGACTTCACCATGATGAGCTCGGTTTCCCAGCGCTCGCCCAGTTGGCCGGTCAGCAGCGCCGCGTCGGGGTGGTGTCCCTCACCGAAGACGCTGAGGAAGCCGCCGTACTCGCGCTCGAAGACCCGCTTGATGCCGGTGTAGCCGGCCGCGGCGAGCCCGGCGGCGTAGAAGCCGTTGCGAGCCGCAAGGCCATGATGCATCCGCTTGCTCATGGCCTCGAACTGTGCGGCCATGAGCCCTGCCGACTGCGTGCCCGCGAGGCCGAGCGCGTCCTCCAGCTGGGCCGGCGGCAGTCCCCGCAGCTTGCCGGAAGCCATTGCGGCGCTGTGCGTACCGAAGACGGGGCCGGAATGCCATCCGCGGTCGAGCATCTGGGCGCCGTGCAAGGTATAGCCGACCCGCGGACCCACCTCGAAGCCGGTGATCGCCGCGAGCAAGAAGTCAGCGCCGTTGGTTGGCGTCGACCGAATCGATGCGGTCGACAGCAGTGCAGGGATCAGTAGTGAGCAGCTGTGAAGCGGTGCCAGCGGGTGGAAGTCGTCCAGTTCGAAGCCCTGGATGAACGTGCCGTTGAGCACTGCGGCGGCGGGCGCGCTGGTGGTCCGTCCGGTGCCGATGACGACGGTGTCGCCTTGCCCCTCCAAGTCGAGCACGCCCTGGGTGGCGACCCGTGACCACGGCAGTCCAGCGCCGATGAGCGCACACCCGATGCCATCGAGCAGCAGGTACCTTGCCCGCTCTTGGACGACGGTCGGGACGTCGACCAGTGTCAATCCGGCCACCCAGTGCGCGAGCGTGCCGGTCGGCCCGAGCGGGTCGGTGGCAGCCAGATCGTCGTCCATCCCTACTCCCGTTTCGTCTGTTGTAATATACATATAACAACTAAAACGACGACTCGCAAGCCCCGAGGTGACAGAATTGGCGACCGTGCTCGAGGGGAATGGCCGCGCGCCTTCGGTGACGACGGCCGCCGGGGTGCCGCTGCACCGCCAGCTGTTCCTAGTGCTTCACGACGAGATCGTGCGCGGCGCATTGGATCCGGGCGACCCCCTGCCCACCGAGCAGTCGATGTGCGACCAATTCGGGGTCTCCCGCATCACCGTTCGCCGGGCGCTCGCCGATCTCGCCGACGCGGGGTTCATCGAACGCAAGCACGGGGTGGGCTCGTTCGTACTCGACCACCCCTCGGTGCGGCAGCGCGACGTCGGCGGCTCGTACCTGGACGAGCTTCGTCAGGTCGAGTTCGAGACCGAGGTCGAAGTGCGCGAGTACGGCGTGCGCTCGGTGCCACGTTCCGTCGCCGAGCGACTGGGCTCACCGGACCGGGCGCTACACGTGCTGAGGCTGCGCCGTGAGCGCAGAACGGGTGAGCCTCTGATGATCACCGAGGTCTGGTTGCCCGTCGAGCTCGGCGACATGGTGACCGAAGCCGCCATGGCACAGGCGCCGTTGTACCGCCTGCTGGCCGAGGCCGGTGTGACGCTCGACCGCATGGACCATGAACTGACGGCGGAAATCGCGGGTCCGCGAAACGCGCAGCTCATGGGCACGTCCATCGGAGCGCCGCTCATTCGCGTCAACAGGCTGGCGTTCGCCGGCGGCGTGCCACACCACGTCATGGCAATCATCCTGTCGCCGAACCGCAGTCGCGTGCTGTTGAACCAGTCGCCCGTCGACCTCGATGCAGATTCCGGACTGGCGATTGCCCACGACGTCCGTCGGCCGGCGTCGTAACTCAGAGCCGGCCGTCGAGCCTCAACTCCGGATGTACCCAGCTGGGGGAGCGGCGTTCCTTGAAAGCCATGAAGCCCTCGATGGATTCGGGTTCGCCGAGGCTGGCCTGCATGCCGATGCGGTCGTAGAGGCCGAGGTAGTTGTCGATGCTGGACTTGACGACGGTCCTGGCCCTCGGCGCCGTGCGACAACACTGAGCCAGTACTTCGCGCGCCTCGCCGAGCAGTTCGTCGTGCGGGACCACCCGCGCCACCATGCCCCAGTCCTTGGCCTCTTCAGCAGTCAGCGTCCTGCCGGTGAACATCAGGTCGCGGGTGCGGACGGGCCCGATCAGCCTCGTCAGCATGTGGCTGTAGTAGGTGTCGGCGATGCCGCGGTAGAGCTCGGGCACGCGGAACGTGGCGCGCTCGCTGACGACGGCCATGTCACTGCACATCGCGATCTGCAGGCCACCGCCCTGGCACAGTCCGTTGACCGCCGATACGACGGGTTTGACCGACTGCCGCAGCGTCTCGAACGGCGTGACGTCCATGCCGAGCGCCGAACCGTAGGTCAACCAGTTGTCGGCGCCGCCGCCACCCATGTCCCCGCCCGGCGCGAACACGTCGCCGGTGCCGGTGATCAACAGCCCCGCGAGGTCCGGGTCGGCGTCGACGTGCCTGACCGCGTATCTGATGCCGAAGTACATCGCAGGCGTCATCGCGTTGCGGGCTTCGGGGCGGTCGAGCGTGCACAGGCCGAACGCGCCCTCGCGGGTGAACTTCAGAAACGGGGTGCCAAGCCAGTCGCCTTCCGGCGGACGAGGGGCGTGCTCGGTGGTCGTCATGGAGCTCCTAATCTGTCGAGGTCAGCTTGAGTACGTCGTCGATGGCCTCGGCGGTTGGCGCGCAGTTGCCCGCCCCGGCTACCAAGGTGGCAAGGGCGCCTGCCGCACACGCGCGGCGCAGAGCCTGGTCTGCGCCGGAAAGCCATTCCGCCGCAAGGACTCCGGCGAAGACGTCGCCAGCGCCCGTGGTGTCTACGGGTTCGACGGCGGGAGAGGGGACGTCCACGCTGCGGCCGTCGTGAACGTAGCTGACACCGTGCGCTCCGCGAGTCGTCACCAGATGCGGTACCGGCCAATGCCATTCGCGTGCTTCGTCGTCGTTCACCACGATGACGTCGGTGGTGCGGGCCAGTGCGGCGAGGTCATCGGTGTCCGCCTGGACCGGCGACGCATTGACGATGACGACTGCGCCTGCGGCTCGAGCCACCCGTGCGGCGGCCAGCGCCGTTGCGATCGGGATCTCCAACTGGATCAACACCACCTTGGCGGCTGCCACGACGGTCTGCGCGTGCGGCGAGGTCATGCTCAGGTGGGCGTTGGCGCCCGGCGCGACGACGATGGTGTTCTCGGCACCGGCGTCCACCACGATCACCGCCGCCCCGCTTGGACCCGGCACGGTCATCAGTCCGTCGAGCGCTACGCCGTTATCGCCTAGATGCTCCCGCAGGTGGGTGGCGGCGGAATCGTCCCCGAGCGCCGCGACGAGCTGCACCGAGGCGCCCGCCCTGGCGGCTGCGACGGCCTGATTGCCGCCCTTCCCGCCGGGGGCGGAGGACAGCGCGGACGCCAACACCGTCTGCCCCGGCCGTGGCAGCGCGTCGACGGTAAACGATTGGTCGAGGTTCACGCTGCCGACCACGCACACTCGCACCACGGGTTTACAGTAGCCCCGACGGGGCGGCGGTCGGGATACCTCGATACGCTGGCCTAATGAGTGTGCAGGCGCACCAGGAGGGCAGGAGCGAAGCGACCCGGGAAATCGAACCGGACATCGAGCTTCGACAGCAGGTGCACGACGCTGCCCGCCGGGCGCGGGTCGCGGCCCGCACCCTCGCCACGCTGAACACCACGACCAAGAACCGGGCGTTGCACGCTGCGGCGGATTCCGTGCTGGCACGCGTCCACGAGATTCTGAGCGCCAACGGCGAGGACCTCGACGTGGCCCGCGCCGCCAACACGCCCGAGTCGATGCTCGACCGGCTGGCGCTCAACCCGAACCGTGTCGACGGCATCGCCGCCGGACTCCGACAGGTGGCCGGCCTACCGGATCCCGTCGGGGAGGTGCTGCGCGGAAGCACGCTGCCCAACGGCCTCGAGATCCGGCAGCAGCGCGTTCCGCTCGGCGTCGTCGGCATGGTCTACGAAGGCAGGCCGAACGTCACCGTCGATGCGTTCGGACTCACGCTGAAGTCGGGCAATGCGGTGCTGTTGCGCGGTAGTTCGTCTGCGGCCCATTCGAATGCGGCCTTGGTGACCGCGCTGCGCGCCGCCCTGGTGGCCGAGGGGCTGCCTGAAGACGCGGTGCAGTTGCTGCCCAGCGCGGACCGGGCCAGCGTCACACACCTGATCCAGGCCCGCGGGCTCGTCGACGTGGTGATCCCGCGTGGGGGCGCCGGCCTGATCGACGCTGTGGTTCGCGATGCCACCGTGCCGACCATCGAGACCGGCGTCGGCAACTGCCACGTTTACGTGCACGCTGCGGCAGACCTCGACGTCGCCGAGCGAATCCTGTTGAACTCCAAGACCCGTCGACCGAGCGTGTGCAACGCCGCGGAGTCCGTGTTGGTCGATGCGGCCATCGCCGAGCACGCGGTACCCCGACTGGTCGAGGCGCTGCAGCATGCCGGGGTGACCGTTCACCTCGATCCGAGCGAGGACGAGCTGAGGGCCGAGTTCCTGTCGATGGACATCGCGCTGGCCGTCGTGGACGGTGTCGACGCCGCCATCGCCCACGTGAACGAGTACGGCACGGGGCACACCGAAGCCATTGTGACGACCAATCTTGCTGCTGCTCAACGCTTCACCGACCGGGTCGACGCCGCAGCCGTGATGGTCAACGCATCCACCGCGTTCACCGACGGCGAGCAGTTCGGGTTCGGCGCCGAGATCGGCATCTCCACCCAGAAGTTGCACGCCCGCGGCCCGATGGGGCTGCCCGAATTGACCTCAACCAAGTGGATCGTGTGGGGCTCGCCTGTCACTGGCCACACCCGCCCGGCCTGACAGGAGTACGAAGACCTTGAGCGTTCCCGCGATCCCGGCACCGCTGTTCACCGACATCGACGATGTCTCCAAGCGGCTCACCGAAACCGGCTACCTGCCCGATACGGCCACGGCCACGGCAGTGTTCCTCGCCGACCGGCTCGGGAAGCCGCTGTTGGTGGAAGGGCCTGCAGGCGTCGGCAAGACCGAACTGGCGCGCGCCGTCGCGCAAGCCACCGGGGCCGGGTTGGTGCGTCTGCAGTGCTACGAAGGCGTCGACGAGGCGCGTGCGCTCTACGAGTGGAACCACGCCAAGCAGATCTTGCGCATTCAGTCCGGTTCGGGGGACTGGGACCAGACGAAGATGGACGTGTTCAGCGAGGAGTTCCTGCTGTCCCGCCCGTTGTTGACCGCGATCAGGCGCACCGAGCCCACCGTGCTGCTCATCGACGAGACCGACAAGGCCGACATCGAGATCGAGGGCCTGCTGCTGGAGGTCTTGTCCGACTTCGCCGTCACCGTTCCCGAACTCGGCACCATCGTCGCCGAGCGAAAGCCGTTCGTGCTGCTGACATCCAACGCCACCCGCGAGCTGTCGGAAGCGCTCAAACGACGTTGCCTCTTCCTGCACATCGACTTCCCCGACCCCGATCTGGAGCGGCGCATCCTGCTGTCCCGGGTGCCGGAGTTGCCGGAGAAGCTCGCCGAGGAGCTGGTGCGCATCATCGGCGTGCTGCGCGGCATGCAACTCAAGAAGGTGCCCTCGGTCGCCGAGACCATCGACTGGGGACGCACCATCCTGGCCCTCGGACTCGACACCATCGACGACCACACGATCGCGGCCACCCTCGGTGTCGTGCTCAAGCACCAATCCGATCAAGTGCGCGCTTCAGGCGAGCTTCGGCTGAACTGAGGAGTCGAATCTGATGGCCATCCGACGCACCCGCCCTCCGCAACCGCTTGCGCCACACGGACTTCCAGGACATCTGGTGGAGTTCGTGGAGGCGCTCCGTGGGGTGGGCATCAACGTCGGACCGTCGGAGACCGTCGACGCAGGCCGGGTGATGACCGTGCTCGGGCTCGGCGACCGGGAGGTGCTGCGCGAGGGGCTGGCGTGCGCCGTGCTACGCCGCGCCGACCACCGCGAAACCTACGATGCGATGTTCGACCTGTGGTTCCCGGCCGCGCTGGGCGCGCGAACCGTGCTCGACGACGATGCCGCCGACGCTGAGGACGCACCCGACGGGCTGCCACCCCAGGACGTCGAGGCCATGCGGGACGCGCTCCTTCAGATGCTTTCGGACAACCCGGAATTGGGGAACATCGACGATCGGTTGGCGGCGATGATCGCGCAGATCGTCGAATCGTTCGGCCGTTACAACTCCAGTCGCGGGCCGTCGTACTCGTCATATCAGGCGCTCAAGGCCATGGCGCTCGACGAACTCGAGGGCCGGTTGCTGGCCGGATTGCTCGCGATGTACGGCGACGACCCCACTCCGACACAGGAAGAGATCGCCAAAGCCATTGCAGCGAAGCGAATTTCACAACTGCGCCGGATGGTGGAGGGTGAAACAAAGCGCCGCACTGCCGAGCAACTGGGCCGCGAGCACGTCCAGATGTACGGCATTCCGCAGCTGGCCGAGAACGTTGAATTCCTGCGCGCCTCGGGTGACCAGCTGCGCCAGATGCGGCGCGTCGTCGCCCCGCTGGCGCGCACCCTGGCCACCCGGCTGGCGGCCCGTCGGCGCAGGTCACGTCGCGGCGAGATCGATCTGCGCAAGACGCTGCGCAAGTCGATGTCGACCGGTGGCGTGCCCATCGACGTCGTGCTGAAGAAACCGCATCCCGCCCGCCCCGAGTTGGTTGTGCTGTGCGACGTGTCGGGCTCGGTCGCCGGGTTCAGCCATTTCACCCTGATGCTCGTCAGCGCGCTGCGTCAGCAGTTCTCCCGCGTCCGGGTGTTCGCCTTCATCGACACCACCGACGAGGTCACCGAACTGTTCGGACCGGACGCCGATCTCGCGGTCGCGGTGCAGCGCATCACCCGCGAGGCGGGCGTCTACACACGCGACGGGCACTCCGACTACGGCCACGCGTTCGTGTCGTTCATGGACAAGTGGCCCAACGCGCTGTCACCGCGCAGCTCGCTGCTGGTGCTCGGCGACGGCCGCAACAACTACCGCAACCCGGAAGTCGAGTTGCTGACGCACATGGTCGCGGCCAGTCGCCACGCGCACTGGCTCAACCCGGAGCCCAAGCATCTGTGGGGCAGCGGCGACTCGGCGACGGCGCGCTACGAGGGCGTCATCACCATGCACGAATGCCGGTCGGCCAAACAGCTCGCGTCGGTGATCGATCAGCTGCTGCCCGTCTAATCTCCGGCCGTTCGGCGCGGGGAGGGGCGGTATGAACCGCTCCCGTAAGCTGCATGTTCATGACTCGACGACTGGGTGTGATGGGTGGGACGTTCGATCCCATCCACCACGGACACCTCGTCGCCGCCAGCGAGGTCGCCGACAAGTTCGAGCTCGACGAGGTGGTGTTCGTGCCAACCGGCCAGCCCTGGCAGAAGCGCGAACACATCGTCACCGCCGCCGAGGACCGCTACCTCATGACGGTGATCGCCACCGCGGCGAATCCCCGATTCTCGGTTAGCCGCGTCGACATCGATCGTGGCGGACCGACCTACACCAAGGACACCCTGCGTGACCTGGCTGCGCTCAACCCCGGGACGGAGCTCTTCTTCATCACCGGTGCCGACGCTCTCGCCTCGATCCTGTCGTGGCAGAACTGGGAGGACATGTTCTCGCTCGCCCGCTTCGTCGGCGTCAGCCGACCTGGATACGAACTCGATGGTCAACACATTGCCGCAGCCATGAAGGAATTGCCCCCCGACGCGCTCTCGCTGGTCGAAGTGCCCGCGCTGGCTATCTCGTCGACCGACTGCCGCCGACGGGCGGAGGCCGACAGGCCGATCTGGTACCTGGTTCCCGACGGGGTGGTGCAGTACGTCTCGAAGCGGCGGCTCTACATGGCGCACCCCGCCGCGGAGAAGGGTTGCCCAGCATGACGGCGTCCGAGGAGGCCATCGCCATGGCGACGATCGCCGCGCAGGCTGCGGGATCCAAGCTCGCTGACGACGTCGTCGTGCTCGACGTATCGGGTCAGCTCGTCATCACCGACTGCTTCGTCATTGCGTCGGCGTCCAACGACCGACAGGTCAACGCGATCGTCGACGAGGTCGAGGAGAAGATGCGCGGCTCCGGGCACAAGCCGGCGCGCCGTGAGGGCACCCGCGAGGGCAGATGGGTCCTGCTGGACTACGTCGACATCGTCGTGCACATTCAGCACCAGGACGAGCGCAACTTCTATGCGCTCGACCGGCTGTGGCGGGACTGCCCGGTGATTGCCGTCGACCTCGAGGCAGGCCTGGAGGCGACGCGGGAAGTTGATCGGGAGGAGTCGGAGTGACGATTCGGCGCCTGGTCATGCTGCGGCACGGGCAGACCGAGTACAACGCAGGCAACCGCATGCAGGGCCAGCTCGACACCGACCTGTCCGACCTCGGTCGTGAGCAGGCCGCTGCGGCCGCCGAGGTGCTGGCCAAGCGTCAACCGTTGATGATCGTTTCGTCCGACCTCCGGCGCGCGCTCGACACCGCGACCGCACTTGGAGAGCGCGCAGGCCTTCCGGTGTCCGTCGACACCCGTTTGCGCGAAACACATCTGGGGGACTGGCAGGGGTTGACGCACCTCGAGGTCGACGCCCTGGCCCCCGGAGCCAGGCTGGCGTGGCGCGACGACGCCCGCTGGGCTCCCCATAGCGGCGAGAGCAGGGTCGACGTCGCCGCGCGCAGCATCCCATTGGTGGCGGAACTGCTTGAGCAACATGATGAATGGGGTGTCGACGATCCCGAGCGCCCCGTCGTCCTGGTCGCACACGGTGGCCTGATCGCCGCCCTGACCGGGGCACTGCTCGGCCTGCCCGTCGATAACTGGCCGGTGCTCGGCGGCATGGGCAACGCCAGTTGGGTCCAGCTGTCTGGACATTCGGCGGACGACGCGGCGCCGGGTGACGTCAAGTGGCGGCTCGACGTATGGAACGCCTCGGCCCAGGTCGCCAACGATGTCCTCTGAGCCTGCCCGCCGCACTGATTCCCCGAGTCGCTCCGCTCCTGCCCGCCGCACTGATTCCCCGAGTCGCTCCGCTCCTGCCCGCCGTACGCTGCTCGTCTTCTGCGATTCGCTGTCCTACTACGGGCCGAAAGGTGGACTGCCTTCCGACGATCCGCGCATTTGGCCCAACATCGTTGCTTCCCAGTTGGACTGGGATCTAGAACTCATCGGCCGGATCGGTTGGACGTGTCGCGACGTGTGGTGGGCAGCCATCGGCGATCCCCGTGCGTGGGCCGCTCTACCAAGAGCAGGCGCGGTGATCTTCGCGACGAGCGGGATGGACTCGCTGCCATCGCCGTTGCCAACGGCGTTGCGCGAGTTGATCCGATACGTCCGGCCACCCTTGTTGCGGCGCTGGGTGCGAGACGGCTACGGCTGGGCACAGCCACGGCTGTCGCCGATTGCCCGGCCCGCACTGCCGGGCAAGCTGAGCGCCGAATATCTCGAACAGACCCGGGCCGCAATCGACTTCAACCGGCCAGGCATCCCGTTCGTGGCGTCGATTCCTTCGGTGCACATCGCCGAGACATACGGAAAATCGCACCGCTGGCGGGATGACACCGTCGCCGCGATCACCGAATGGGGTCGGGCGCAGCGGGTTCCGATCGTCGACCTGAAGGCCGCCGTCGCCGATCAGGTGATGAACGGCCACGGCAATCCCGACGGCATTCACTGGAATTTCGAGGCGCATCAGGCCGTCGCGGAACTGATGTTGAAGGGGCTTGCCGAAGCCGGCGTGAAACTCGACGGCGACGGCGACTGACCGTGGCCGTCAAGGTGGTGACTGACTCGTCGGCCCGACTGGACCCGGATGAATTGCAGCGCTGGGGTATTGGGCAGGTTGCGCTTCACGTCATAGTCGACGGAGCCGATCTGCGCGACGGCAGCGATCAGGTGCCGTACGACGTGCACGCACGCGGACACGTGACGACTGCAGGCGCCGCACCCGTGGAGCTTGCCGAGGCCTATCGCAAGGCGCTGGCCGAGAGCGGTGGCGACGGCGTGGTCGCGGTGCATCTGTCGGCGCCCCTTTCCAGCACGTTCAGTTCAGCCGTCGCCGCTGCCCGTGAGTTCGGTCCGGCTGTGCGCGTGGTGAATTCGCGGTCAGCGGGCATGGGAGTCGGCTTCGTCGCGCTGGCCGCGGCACGTGCGGCCGCCGGCGGTGACGCGCTCGACGCGGTCGAGATGGCGGCCAGGGCGACGATTCCCAACACCCGGGCGTTCATCGTGGTGCACCGGCTGGACAACCTGCGCCGTAGCGGCCGCATCGGCACGGCCGCATCCTGGTTGGGTACGGCGTTGTCGCTCAAGCCGCTGCTGTGTCTGGACGTGGACGGCCGGCTGGTGCTGGAGCAGCGGATCAGGACTGTGTCGAAGGCCCACGCGGCACTGGTCGAGTCGGTCGCAGAGTTCGTCGGCGACCGGCGGGCTGCCATCGCCGTGCACCACGTGGACAATCACGACGACGCTGACGTCGTCGGTGCGGCGCTGACCACCCGGCTGCCTCAGGTCGAGTCACTCACCGTGAGCGACATGGGCGCCGTGCTCTCCGTACACCTCGGTGCGGGCGCGATCGGCGTGTGTGTGACGGTCGACGCGGCGTGACCACCCTGGAATTGGCCCGCGACGAACGGTTGGCGTTCGCGGACTTCCTGGCCGGGCTCACGCCGGAACAGTGGGCCACCCCGTCGCTGTGCGCGGGCTGGACGGTGCGCGACGTGGCGGCTCACTGCGTGAGCTTCGAGGGGTTGTCCGGCGGCCAGCTGGCGGCGCGATTTCTGAAGGGTCGGCTGCAGACGGATCGCATCAACGCACTCGCCGTCGCGGACCTCGCGGGGGCTTCGACTGACGACCTGATCGGGCTGCTCCGTGACAACGCCTTGCCGCACGGTCTCGGTGCCGGCTTCGGCGGCCGGGTCGCGTTGACCGACAACATGATTCACCAGCAGGACATTCGACGCCCGCTGGGGCAGCCGCGGACGATTCCAGCTGACCGGCTCAGGGCCGCACTGGACTTCGTGCGGTATGCGCCGACCATCAGGGGTGCGTGGCAAGTGCGTGGGCTGCGGCTGGTCGCCACGGAGCCCGAGTGGACCCACGGCAAGGGGCCAGAAGTGCACGGCACCGGCGAGGCGCTGCTCATGGTCATGGCTGGGCGCGCAGATGCGCTGGGCGACCTGGACGGACCGGGCGTGGCGACGGTGGCGGGCCGGCTCAACCGGTGAAGCGCCCCGCCACCGGGGGCAGGTCCTTCAACGTCACGATGCCCGGCGCCGCGGCCACCACGGCGGGGACGGCGTTGGTCACCGGCATCGCGGTGTAGATCATGCCCAGCCCCATGAAGCCCGGTTCGGTCCAGTCCCGCGGCGGCAGGCAGTGCAGCACCGTGCGCATATTCGGCGTTCCAAACACCTGGATGACGTGCCCGTGCTCGAGCGGCTTGGGTGGCGTCACGTGGCTGCCCATGGTCCAGTTGAAACCGACGCTGACGACGTTGCGTTCGCCGACCCAGCCGCGGTGGTAGCCGTACACGCCACCAACGGTGCCCGCGGGAATCTGCATGAAGCCAAGGTCGCTGTCGCCCGTTGCGGTGGTGAACTCGACGTCGAACGTCATGCGGTCGAGGTTGGCGCCGATCGCGTCGGCCATCATCGCGGCCGACTCGGCGAACACCTCGCTCTCCCTGCGCACACTTTCGGCCAGTCCCGGCGTCTCGGGATCCCGGCCGAAGCCCATCGCGGCCTGCGTCCCGGCCGACTCGTACGTCGAGCAGTCGACCGATTCCGTGATCCGGATCTCGGTGACGTCCTCGCACGCCCCGGACAGCACCATGCCGACCATGTTCGTCATGCCGGGATGCGCGCCGCTTCCGAAGATCGTGGAATTGCCCTTCTCGCAAGCCTTCCGGATGCGTTCGAGGTCTTCGGGCGTTTGCTTACCGCCGGTGATCCAGGCTGCGCTGGAGCAGACGTTCACGCCTGCTTCGAGCAGCCGCGCAAGTTCGTCGATGTCGGGCCATAGCGGGTTGTAACAGCAGGCGTCGGGCTTCAGCGCGATCAGCGCGTCGATGTCGTTGGTCGCCGCAATGCCCGTCGGTGTGGGCCAACCGGCCAGTTCGGCGGCGTCGACACCGACCTTGTCCGCTCCGTGCGCGTACACGCCGACCAGTTCCATGTCGTCGCGCCCGATGATCGCGTGCAGCGAACGCCTACCGATGTTCCCGGTGGTCCACTGGATCACCTTCAGTGGTCGGTCAGCTGGGTTCGTCGTCATGTGCGCCTCCTCGTTGCGGCCCGGATCAGTAGACACCGTTGGTAAATATGTATACCGGGCGACGTGGTGGGCTCATCCACAGACGCGAATTCGTGCACAGGCACGAGGTGATCGCGACTTCACCCACGTATTCGGTCCGTATCCGTACCTACCGTCGCGTACATGCGATCCGAACTGCCCGCAGACCGGGTGCGCCGTCGCCTCGCCGGGGAAGCCACCGCCGAGGCGGAGGTCGACCCCGTTGCCGAGGATGACGACCCCACCGATACCTCGCTCTCGCGGTGGCTACCCGACACCGGCGGCGCCAGACCCAACTGGATGGACGCCATTCGGGCCGACCCGGGGCGGTCCGGCGTCATCGCGCTCGGTGCGCTCGGGCTGGTGGCCGTGTTGGTCACCATCTTCACGCTTGCGCACGACGACGGACCGCGGGTCGTCTCGGCCAATCTTCCTCCGGTTCAGCCTGTTTCGTCCACGGGCGCGACGGCGGCCGGGCAGGCGCCTGCCGCCCAGACTCAGGTGGTGGTCAGCGTGGTGGGATTGGTGCGTGAACCCGGGCTGGTGACACTCGGACCGGAGGCGCGGATTGCCGACGCGCTCGACGCTGCCGGTGGAGCGCTCGATGGGGCCGATCTGACGGGGTTGAACATGGCCCGCCGCGTCGCCGATGGTGAGCAGCTCGTGGTCGGCCTCGCCGCTGCGCCGGGCGCTCCGCCTGCAATGGGCAGTTCGGTCAGCACGCCGCCGGGCGGCGCACCTGCCACCCCTGGGGTGGGGCAACCGAGCTCGGCGCCGGACGCGCCGATCGACCTCAACGCGGCGACGGTCGAACAGTTGGACGCGCTGCCGGGCGTCGGACCCGTCACCGCGTCGGCGATCGTGGCATGGCGAACGACCAACGGTCGCTTCGCCAACGTCGACCAGCTTGGCGAGGTCGACGGCATCGGCCCGGCGCGGCTGGAGAAGCTACGCGAGTTGGTCCATGTGTGACCGTCCCGGGAGCTCACTCCACCGGCCTCGACCTGCGGCTGGTACCCGCGGCGCTGACAAGCTGGGCGGTGACGGCCACTGGAATCGTCTGGCCGCCATGGTCGTCGACGTTGGTGGTGCTGGCGGCCGTGGGCATGACGACGTCCGCGACGTGGTGGGCCAACCGATCCGGCCCACCGCCGGCGCACGCGCGCTGGCCCGGCGTCGTCGCCGTCGTGACGATCGGGGTGGCATTCGCGATCTCCATCGGTCTTCGGGTGCACGACGTCGCCCAGAATCCCATCGTCGGCCGCTATGGCAGCACGGCCACCGTCGTCGTCAGCCCGATCGAATCGCCGCGGTTCCTTGCTGGCTCGCGGCTGATGTTTCGTGGTTCCTTGCAGGTGTTGGACGGCGTCGAAGCGTACGGCCGGGTGGTCGTCTTCGCCTCGGCGGTCTCCTACGACGAGCTGACCGCGGGCCGCCCCGTGACGTTCCGGGCCCGCATCGGCCGGCCTACGCGGCGCGACCTCACCGTGGCGATGCTCTCGGCGACGGGGGAGCCGACGATCGGTCAGGCGCCCGGTTGGCAACGGGTGGCCGCGGGGGTGCGGGCTGAATTCAGCGAGGCGGCCCGTGCGGTCCTGCCCGCCGATCAGGCCGCGATGTTGCCCGCGCTGGTGCTCGGTGACACATCGGCGCTGCCATCGCAGACCGAAGCCGAGTTCCGCTCGGCCGGACTGACGCACCTGACTGCGGTGTCCGGCGCGAACGTCACCATCGTGTGCGGGGCGGTCCTGTTCAGCGCTGCGGTGATCGGACCGCACGCAGCGGCCGCGGCGGCCGCGGCGGCACTGATTGCATTCGTCGCGGTGGTTGAACCGTCGGCAAGTGTGCTGCGCGCGGCGGTGATGGGTGCCATCGCCTTGTTCGCCATCGTGTCGCGCAGGCGACGGCAGGCGGTGCCTGCGTTGTCGGCCAGTGTGATCATGCTGATGATCGTCGCGCCGGAGTTGGCCGTCGACTTCGGGTTCGCGCTGTCGGTGGCGGCCACGGCCGCGCTCGTCGTGATTGCGCCGGTCTGGTCTCGGCGGCTGGTCGGCCGCGGTTGGCCCAAGCCGCTCGCGGACGCCGTCGTGGTTGCGTTAGCCGCGCAGCTGGTCACCGCGCCGATCGTGGCGGCCATGTCGGGCACCTTCAGTCTGGTCGCCGTCATCGCGAATCTAGCTGTTGCAGTGGTCATTCCGCCTATCACCGTGATCGGCACCGTCGCAGCCACGCTGTCGGCACTGTGGCCGTCGGCGGCCCGGTTGCTTGTCCGATTCACCGGACCCGAGTTGTGGTGGCTCTTGCACATGGCGCACTGGACTGCCGCGATCCCTGGTGCGAGCGTGGCAGTGCCTTCGGGCTGGGCCGGCGTCGCGTGCCTGGCGACCGCCGGGGTGGCCGTCGTGATGATGTGGCGCTGGCGATGGGGCCGCGCATGTGTGGCCGTCGCGTTGCTTGGTCTGCTGGCCTGGTCGGCAGGCCGGGGTGGCGGCCCTGTCGGGTCGTCATGACACGATCAAGCGCGTGAGCCAATTGCACCTCGTGCTGGGTGAGGAAGACCTGCTTATCGAGCGCGCCATCGCCGACGTGCTGCGTGCGGCCCGCCTGCAGGCCGGGACCGACGACATTCCCGTCGACCGGCTACGCGCCGGCGAGGTCGGAACCAGCGAGCTCGCGGAACTGCTGAGCCCGTCGTTGTTCGCAGACGCGCGGCTCGTCGTGCTCGAGGCCGCCGCCGAGGCCGGAAAGGATGCCGTCGCGCTCATCGCAGCGACGGCGGCCGACCTGCCCGAAGGCACCGTGCTCGTCGTCGTGCACTCGGGCGGCGGGCGCGCCAAGGCACTGGCTGATCAACTGAAGAAGCTCGGCGCCGAAGAGCACAAGTGCCCCAAGATCAAGTGGCCCTCCGAACGCGTCGACTTCGTGCGCCGCGAGTTCCGTGAGCTCAAGGTGAAGGTCTCCGACGAGACCGTCAATGTGCTGGTTGACAACGTTGGCTCCGATGTCCGGGAACTGGCATCGGCCTGCTCGCAGTTGGTAGCCGACACGGACGGCCAGGTCGATGCCGCCGCGGTGCGTCGTTACCACTCGAGCAAGGCCGAAGTGAAGGGATGGGATATCGCCGACATGGCGGTCGTCGGCGACACCGCCGGTGCCGCCGAAGCGCTGCGCTGGGCGATGCTCAGCGGCGAGCCACACGTGGTGCTGGCCGATGCGCTGGCCGAGGCCGTGCATGCCATCGCCCGCATCGGCCCGCAGTCAGGCGATCCCTATCGGTTGGCCTCAGAACTGGGAATGCCTCCGAAGCGGGTGGAGAAAGTGCAGAGGCAGGCGCGACGGTGGTCCCGGGACTCGGTGGCAGAGGCCATCCGCGTGGTTGCAGCGCTCAACGGCGACGTCAAGGGTGTCGCGGCCGATGCCGATTACGCGTTGGAAGCGGCCGTCCGCAAGGTTGCCGAACTGGCCGGCGGAAAGTGAAGCTCAGAGCTTGTTGAGCGCGACCGTCAGCGCCGACTTCTTGTTGGCGGCCTGGTTCTTGTGAATGACGCCCTTGCTGGCAGCCTTGTCCAGCTTGCGGTTGGTCGCGTCCAGCAACTCGGCGGCCTTTTCCTTCTCACCAGCGTCGATGGCCTCGCGGAACCCGCGGACAGACGTGCGAAGTGCAGACTTCACCGACTGGTTGCGCAGCCTGCGGCGCTCGTTGGTGAGAATCCGCTTCTGCTGCGACTTGATGTTGGCCACGCGTGTAGTTCCTTCTAAATCTGTACTGGGATGGAAAAGCTCATGAGTGCCCGGTAACGGACAGCGTTCGGTAAGACTACCAGCGACGTCACGAATCCCCCAAAGTGATGGCAGCTGGCCTGCCGAAACGGCTCGGTTACGGCAGCATGTCCATGGTGAGCCTCCGAACCGTGCCGTCCGATACCGCAAAGCCATCGCGAGCTGACGTCCGGGGCTCGAAACGCTATGCCGGCATATTCGACGGGTACAACAACGTCGGGGGCGCCGGCGACTACTCGGCGGCCTTCGACGAGATGTTCGACGCCGAGGGCAACGTCCGCGGGCCCTACAAGGGCATCTTCGCCGAATTGGCGCCATCGGACGCCTCTGATCTCGCCGCCCGCTCCGAGGCGCTGGGTCGCGCCTTCATCGACCAGGGCATCACGTTCTCGCTCTCCGGCCAGGAACGGCCCTTCCCGCTGGACCTGGTGCCGCGGGTGATCTCCGCCGCCGAGTGGTCGCGGTTGGAGCGCGGCATCACCCAACGCGTCAAGGCTCTCGAGATGTATCTCGACGACATCTACGGCGAGCAGGAGATCCTGCGTGACGGCGTGATTCCGCGCCGATTGGTGACGTCGTGCGAGCACTTCCACCGTGAAGCGGCGGGCATCGTGCCACCCAATGGAGTGCGGATCCACGTGGCGGGCATCGACCTGGTCCGCGACGCTCAGGGCACCTTCCGGGTGCTGGAGGACAACCTGCGATCGCCGTCCGGGGTGTCGTACGTGATGGAGAACCGCCGCACCATGGCGCGGGTCTTCCCGAATTTGTTCTCCACGCATCGTGTGCGCGCCGTCGGCGACTACGCGTCGCATCTGCTGCGCGCCTTGCGCAACGCCGCAGCGTCCAACGAGGCCGATCCGACCGTCGTCGTACTCACGCCGGGGGTCTACAACTCGGCCTACTTCGAACACTCGCTCTTGGCCAGGCAGATGGGCGTCGAGCTCGTCGAGGGTCGGGATCTGTTCTGCCGCGACAACACCGTCTACATGCGGACCACCGAGGGTGAGCGTCAGGTCGACGTCGTCTATCGCCGCATCGACGACGAGTACCTCGACCCGATGCACTTCAAGCCCGATTCGGTGCTCGGCGTGGCCGGAATCCTGAACGCCGCCCGGGCAGGCAACGTGGTGATCTCCAGCGCCGTCGGCAATGGCGTCGGGGACGACAAGCTCGTCTACACCTACGTCCCGACGATCATCGAGTACTACCTCGGCGAGAAACCCTTGCTGGCCAACGTCGACACCTTCCGCTGTTGGCTCGACGCAGAACGTGAGGAAGTGCTCGACCGGGTCGACGAACTCGTCATCAAACCCGTCGAGGGCTCCGGCGGCTACGGCATCGTCTTCGGCCCCAGCGCGTCGGAGAAGGAACTTGCCGCCATCACCAAGAAGGTCCGCAGCGATCCGCGCGGTTGGATCGCCCAGCCGGTCGTCCAGTTGTCAACGGTTCCAACGCAGATCGACGACAAACTCGCGCCTCGCCACGTCGACCTGCGCCCGTTCTGCGTCAACGACGGCGACGACGTGTGGGTGCTGCCTGGCGGACTGACCCGGGTCGCACTTCCGGAAGGGTCGCTGGTGGTGAACTCGAGCCAGGGCGGCGGGTCGAAGGACACCTGGGTGCTGGCGTCGCGCGCATCGATCGCCGACCGCGAACTCGCCGCCGCCGAAGTCGTGCGTGCGCTGCCCAAGATCGCCAAGAACGGGAAATCCGCTGACAAGAACGGCAAGTCCGAGGACGACGAGGACAGCCCGACCCAGCAGCAACAACAGCAGCAGTCCCAAGCCGTGGGGCCGCTGGAGAGTCAACAACAGCAGCAGCAACAGCAGGCAGTGATGGACGGCCGATGAACGCCTGCGCGAAGAGGAGCCAATAATGCTGGCGCGCAACGCAGAATCGCTGTACTGGATCGGCCGCTACGTGGAGCGGGCAGATGACACCGCACGCATCCTCGACGTCACGGTGCACCAACTGCTCGAGGACTCCAGCGTCGACCCCGACCAGGCGTCGCGCACGCTGCTGAAGGTGCTCGGCATCGAACCGCCGAAGACGGCACTCGACTTGTGGTCCCTTACTGATCTCGTTGCGTTCAGCCGGGACACCCAGGGTGGTTGTTCGATCGTCGATTCCATTTCGGCTGCCCGCGAAAATGCCCGCGGCGCACGGGAAGTCACGTCGACCGAGATTTGGGAGTGCCTCAACACCACGTACAACGCACTGCCCGAACGGGAACGCGCCGCCAAGCGCCTCGGCCCGCACGAATTCCTGTCCTACATCGAGGGCCGCGCCGCGCAGTTCGCCGGCCTCGCCGACTCGACGCTGTCGCGCGACGACGGGTATCGATTCATGGTGCTGGGCCGCGCCATCGAACGCGTCGACATGATCGTGCGGCTGCTGTTGTCCCGCGTCGGGGACAGCGCATCGTCACCGGCATGGGTGACGGTGTTGCGGTCGGCCGGCGCGCACGACACCTATCTGCGCACGTACCGCGGCGTGCTGGACGCAGGCCGTGTCGTCGAATTCATGATGCTCGACCGGCTCTTCCCGCGGTCGGTCATGTACTCGTTGAGACTCGCTGAACACAGCCTGGACGAACTTCACCACCGCAGGCTCAACCGCGTCGGCGCGACCGCCGAAGCGCAGCGGCTGCTGGGTCGGGCCCGCAGCGAACTGGAGTTCCTACGACCCGGGGTGCTGCTCGAATCCCTCGAAGAACGGCTCGGGGCGCTGCAGACCACGTGCGCCGACGTCGGCGAAGCGTTGGCGCAGGAATACTTCTACTCCGCGCCATGGGTGGCGTGGACCGATGCGGGTCGAAGCGCCTCGCTGGTGATCGAGGAGGGTGAGGTCTGATGTGGCGCATGCGCGTCATCCACGCGACGGGCTACGCGTACAAATCGCCAGTCACCGCGTCGTTCAACGAGGCCCGGCTCACCCCGCGTTCGGACTCGCGGCAGAACGTCGTGCTCAACCGGGTGGAGACCGTGCCTGCCACCCGGTCCTATCGGTATGTCGACTATTGGGGCACGGCGGTCACGACATTCGACTTGCATGCTCCGCACACCGAGCTCGAAGTGACGTCGTCTTCGATCGTCGAGACCGACAAGGACCCGCTGCCCAAGGAGAAGTTCGGCTGGGAGGACGTGCGTTCGGAGGCCGTCATCGATCGATTCGATGAGTACCTCACGGCGACGCTGTATACGCCTGAAAGCAAACGCATTTCCCGCGTCGGCGAGCGGATCGCCAAAGACCATGACCCGCAGCAGGCGATCGTCGAGGCGGCCAACTGGGTGCACAATGAACTCTCCTATGTCCCAGGCACCACCGGGGTGCACTCCTCAGGCCTTGACGCGCTCCGCGAGGGCAAGGGTGTCTGCCAGGACTTCGCGCATCTGACGCTGATCTTGTTGCGCAGCATGGGAATTCCATCGCGCTACGTATCGGGCTATCTGCATCCGAACGCGAGGGCCAAGGTCGGCGACACGATCGACGGGCAGAGCCACGCATGGATTCAGGCCTGGACGGGTGGGTGGTGGCACTACGACCCAACTAACGACAAGGCGATCAACGAGCAGTACATCAGCGTGGGCGTCGGGCGCGACTACGCCGACGTGACGCCGTTGAAGGGCATCTACTCGGGGGAGGGCTCCACCGATCTCGACGTCGTCGTGGAGATCACCCGGCTGGCTTGACGCCGATCCCCGGGTGCACCTCGACGCGGTGCAAGTCGTCGCCCAGTTCGATCTGGCGACTGAACTCGGTCGCGGCAAGTGCGCGCCACTCGTCCTCCTGGCCGGGGGCGATGGCTGGCACGTAGTGCGTGAGCACCAACGTCCCGACGCCTGCGCGGGCCGCGGTGGCGGCGGCCTCCTCGACCGACGAGTGATAGTCGAGGATGTCTCTGACCCGCTGGTTCGGACTCAACGCCACGATGTCCTTGCGAATCACGGTGTGCACCAACGCCCCTGCCCCCGATGCCAGCGCGTCGAGGCTGGCGCACGGCACGCCGTCGCCCGCGAGCACCACCGAAGCGCCGTCGTATTCGACGCGGAAGGCGATGGTGGGTTCGACCGGACGATGGTCGGTCGGTGCGACCCGGATGGTCACGCCACCGTCGCTCCACACTTGCCCGTCGGTGTACTCATGCACCTGAACCTCGGGGGGAGCGTTGAGGTCCGCGTGGTGAGCGATGCGGTAGCCGATGTCGGAACCGAACGCGACGAGCGTGGCGTCGACGACGGTCTTGGTACCGGGCGGCCCGATGATCACCAGCGGTTTCGGAGTCCCGAAGTTCGTGATCCAACCGCTGATGATCAGGTCGCCGAGATCGGCGATGTGATCGCTGTGCAGATGCGTCAGAAGCAGCGCCGTCAACCCGCTTGGGCCAACTCCGACGGCGGCCAACCGCTGAAGTACGCCACGCCCGCAGTCGACGAGGAAGATCTGTTCGCCGGCCCGTACCAACGTGGCTGGCCCGGCCCGGTTGGGATCGGGGGCAGGACTTCCGGTACCTAGCAGCGTGACCTCGATCATGGCCCCAGATATACCGGCCGCAACCGGAATCCGTGGCCTTTGGCCGCTATTCGCGGCCGGCCGACACCCACGTCAGATCGTGGGACCTATTCCCGGCCACGGAGGCCCCAGCCGCATCGAGCGTGGCCAGTTGCGCGTCGCTCAGTGCGACGTCCAGCGAGTCCAGGTTCTCCTGGACACGGGCCGCGCGGCGGGTACCGGGAATCGGCACCGACGCCACCCCGAGCTCGTCGGCGCGGTAGCGCAACCACGCCAGCGCAACCTGCGCGGCGGTGGACTCCCGCTCGTGGGCCACGGCCCGGATCGCGTCGACGACCGCGAGGTTCGCGTTCAGCGCGTCGTCGGCGAACCGCGGCATGCGGCTTCGGAAGTCGGATCCGCCGGCCAGATCGGCCGCCGACCGCACGGTGCCCGTAAGGAATCCGCGGCCCAGTGGCGAGTACGGGACGAAGCCGACGCCGAGTTCGGCCGCGGCGGGCACCACGTTCTGCTCGACGTCGCGGCTCCAGATCGACCACTCGCTCTGAACCGCGGCGATGGGATGTACTGCCACGGCGGCACGCAACTCGTCGGCCGTCACTTCCGACAGCCCGAGGTGACGAACCTTGCCCGCGGTCACCAGTTCGGCCATCGCCCCGACGGTCTCCTCGATCGGCACCGTCAGGTCGCGGCGATGCATGTAGTAGAGGTCGACGACATCGGTCTTGAGGCGGTCCAGACTTTCGTCGATGGACTGGCGTACGTAGGCGGCGTCGCCGCGCGAGGCGAGGACGCCGCCCGCCGCCCGGTCCGCCGGGTTCCCGACGACGCCGAACTTCGTCGCCAGCGTGACCTCGTCGCGGCGGTCAGCCAACAGGCCCGCGATGAGTCGCTCGTTCGCGCCGCCGCCGTAGATGTTGGCGGTGTCGATGAACGTGACCCCCAGGTCGATGCTGCGATGAAGTGTGGCCAACGACTCGGCGTCGTCCACCTCGCCGTAGACGGGAGTCAGGGCCATCGCCCCGAAGCCGATTGCACTGACCGTCAGTTCATCGCCGAGTAGAACGGATTCCGTCATCAATTGCTCTCCTTGTCGGACCGGCGCCATGGCCACTATGAACCGCCGACATCGGCTATCTGTTCCAAGTGCTTTCACCGCGCCGCAATTAGCCATACTCTGGTGTGAGCCAGCTCACAACGGAGGCGCCGGTGCGAATTGCGGACGTGTTGAAGAACAAGGGCGCAGGCGTGCTCACCGTGACGCCGGACACGACGGTCAGCGACCTGCTGAGTGGCCTCGTCACACGCAACGTCGGGGCGATGGTGGTGGTCGGTCCCGATGGGCTTGTGGGCATCGTGTCGGAACGTGACGTCGTGCGAATGATTCACGAACACGGCGCGGCCGCGCTCGGGCGCCCCGTCGCCGACATCATGACCAGCGAGGTGGTCACGTGTACGCCGGACGACTCGGTCGACAGCCTCAGCGGACTCATGACGACCCATCGCGTGCGCCACGTGCCCGTCGTGGACAACGGCCAACTGGCAGGCATCGTCAGCATCGGCGACGTCGTCAAGACCAGGATGGAGGCCTTGCAAGCCGAACGAGAGGCGTTGGAGGCATACATCACCCAGGGGTGAATAGGTTCGGTGGGCAGGAGCGGAGCGACCCGGGAATTAGGCTGGGCCGGTGACTACCGTCGAGGTTCGTCCAGCCGCCCGCGCCGATGTCGGGGGACTGTCGCGCACGCTGGGCAAGGCCTTCTTCGACGATCCGGTGATGGGGTGGATGCTGCCGGACGCAGACCTGCGCCGACGCAAACTGCACCACCTCTTTGCGTCGCTCACCCGGCACCACCACCTGTCCCGCGGCGGCGTCGAGGTCGCGCTCAACGGTGACGGCGTCGGCGCGGCCGCGCTCTGGGATCCGCCCGGCGAGTGGAAGCACACCCAGGGTGAGCAACTGCGGGCGATGCCAGGCCTGCTCTGGGCGTTCGGCCGCTCGTTGCGCAAGGGCCTGGTCGCCGAGGAGTTGATGAAGAAGGCCCACCCCGAAGAACCACATTGGTATCTGGCGATCATCGGCAGCGATCCGGACGTGCGAGGCAAGGGCTTCGGTCAGGCGTTGATGAGTTCTCGGCTGGATCGCTGCGATGCGGAGTATGCGCCGGCCTACCTGGAGTCGAGCAATCCGGACAACGTGCCCTACTACGAGCGGTTCGGCTTCGAGGTCACCGGCGAGTTGAAGCTGCCCGACGGCGGGCCCAGCTTGATCCCCATGTGGCGCAAACCGCGCTAGTCCCTCAGCGCAGTCTCGGCGAGAGGCGCGCCGCTAGCTCCACGAGTATTCAGCCCGCAGGCGCTTTGCGACGACCTCGAACGTCTCCTTGGCCAGCACCGCGCCTTCGCGCCGGATGCCCTCCTCCGGGACGTCGAGCACGCGGTCGAGTCGTACCCAGCTTGCGCGGCCCTCGTAGTCCCAGTCACCGGTCCCGATGTGGACCCAGGTGCGGTCGTGCTCGTGGCGTTCCTGGCTGGACAGCATCAGCCCGAGCAGCGTGCTGCGATCACGCCCCACGACCAGCACCGGCCGGTCCTTGCCGCGGGACGCGTCCTCCTCGTACACCACCCATGTCCACACGATCTCGCCTGGATCGGCGCGGCCGTCGAGGTCCGGCGCGTAGGCAATCCGGCGGGCCCGATGCGCGGTGGGCACACTGTCCTTGGTAACCGGCCGACCTGCGGAGATTGCCTGCTGAGGCGGGGCGGACCCGCCGTTGAGCACGGCCATGCCGACGTCGATGCCCAGCTTGATGCCCTGACCAATGGTGCGGGGCACGTTTTCGGGCTTCTGCAGGTGGCGGATGAGCCTCGGCGCCTCGTTGAACACCACGTTTCCGGTGTTCTTGAGAATCCGCTGCCACGGACTCCACTGCGACGCCATGGATTCGAGCATAGGCACGATTGTGTCGTCACGACGGTTGGTCGATACGCTGGTAGCGCTCGGAAATGGGTCGACACACGTCTGGGCCCCACCCCACCAGGAGATTCCCATCAGCAGCTTCGCCGACAAGACGTTCACTGCGCCGGCGCAGATTCGGAACTTCTGCATCATCGCGCACATCGACCACGGCAAGTCCACGCTGGCCGACCGGATGTTGGGAATCACCGGGGTCGTCGCGGACCGGGATATGCGGGCCCAGTACCTCGACCGGATGGACATCGAGCGCGAGCGCGGCATCACCATCAAGGCGCAGAACGTGCGGTTGCCGTGGGAGGTCAACGGCGAAGAGTTCGTCCTTCACCTGATCGACACGCCTGGCCACGTCGACTTCACCTACGAGGTATCGCGTGCGCTGGAGGCCTGCGAGGGCGCGGTGCTGCTCGTGGACGCCGCCCAGGGCATCGAGGCACAGACGCTGGCGAACCTGTACCTGGCCCTTGACCGCGATCTCACGATCATCCCGGTGCTCAACAAGATCGACCTGCCCGCCGCCGACCCGGACCGCTACGCCGGCGAGATCGCACACATCATCGGATGCGAACCGGACGACGTGCTGCGCGTGTCGGGCAAGACCGGTGTCGGCGTCCGCGAGTTGCTCGACGAGGTGGTTCGACTGATCCCCGCCCCGGTGGGTGACGCCGATGCGCCTGCCCGGGCGATGATCTTCGACTCGGTCTATGACATCTATCGCGGCGTGGTGACCTACGTCCGCGTGGTGGACGGCAAGCTCAGCCCGCGCGAGAAGATCAAGATGATGTCCACCGGGACGACGCACGAGCTTCTCGAGGTCGGCATCGTCTCGCCCGACCCCAAGCCCAGCGTGGGCCTCGGCGTCGGCGAGGTCGGCTACCTCATCACCGGGGTGAAGGACGTCCGCCAGTCCAAGGTCGGTGACACCGTGACGTCCTTCCGCAACGGCGCCACCGAGGCGCTGACCGGTTACCGCGAGCCCAGGCCGATGGTCTACTCGGGCCTGTATCCGGTGGACGGCTCCGATTACCCGAACTTGCGCGACGCGCTGGAGCGGTTGCAGCTCAACGACGCAGCGCTGGTTTGGGAGCCGGAGACCTCGGTCGCGCTCGGCTTTGGCTTCCGCTGCGGCTTTCTCGGGTTGTTGCACATGGAGATCACCCGCGAGCGTCTGGAACGCGAGTTCGACCTCGACCTGATCTCGACCGCGCCGAACGTGGTCTACCGGGTCGTGCGGGACGACGGCACCGAGCTCATCGTGACGAACCCCTCGGACTGGCAGGAGGGCAAGGTCCGCGCCGTCTTCGAGCCGATCGTCAAGACGACGGTCATCGCGCCCAGCGAGTTCATCGGCACGATCATGGAGCTGTGCCAGTCCCGTCGCGGCGAGCTCGGCGGCATGGACTACCTGTCGCCCGAACGCGTCGAGCTTCGCTACACGATGCCGTTGGGCGAGATCATCTTCGACTTCTTCGACTCGCTGAAGTCGCGAACCCGCGGCTACGCCAGCCTCGACTACGAGGAGGCGGGCGAACAGGAGGCCGACCTGGTGAAGGTCGACATCCTGCTTCAGGGCGAGGCGGTCGACGCGTTCTCTGCCATCGTGCACAAGGATGGCGCCGCCGCCTACGGCAACAAGATGACCACCAAGCTCAAGGAGCTCATCCCGCGCCAGCAGTTCGAGGTGCCGATCCAGGCTGCCATCGGAGCCAGAATCATTGCGCGCGAGAACATCCGGGCGATCCGCAAGGATGTGCTGAGCAAGTGTTACGGCGGTGACATCACCCGCAAGCGCAAACTTCTGGAGAAGCAGAAGGAAGGCAAGAAGCGGATGAAGACCATCGGCCGGGTCGAAGTCCCGCAGGAGGCCTTCGTCGCGGCGCTGTCCTCCGACGCGGCCAGCGACAAGCCGAAGAAGTAGCCGGCTTGCTTCGGTCGGCAGGAGTCATGACGGCTGTCGCGGGCCTGGCGGTGCTCCTCGCGGGGTGCAGCCAGGTGGTCGACGGGACGGCCAGCCCTGCAGCGAAGGCGCTACACGTGCTGCCCACCGACGGCGAGCTCACGGCCGCAGTCGGAAACGCGTTGAACAACTTCGGTTTCCGGCCGTTCGTCGGTGGGCCCGAAATTCTGCCCGACGGCTTTCGGACCGATGCCCAGGCGTCGCCGATCGCCTGCATCGGCGTCACCGACACGACGACGCGGCTGGTCTACGAAGCGACGCCGATGCTGGAGGCCGCCCGGGAGAGTTACATCTCGCTGGACCAGCGCGTCGCTGTCGCCGGGGTCGACGCCGGTGTCATCCGCATGGCGTCGGCCAACGACGCGCAACGGGTCTTCGACGATGCCGTACGGCAGTGGCAAGGTTGTGACGGCAAGTCCGTCGACAAGCGCGTGCGCGGCGCCACGAACGCAGACATCAGCGACGTCGCGGCGGCGGGGTCGACGCTTTCGGCGACGCTGCACACCAGTCCCGGTCCGGACGGACCGACGTCGCTCTCTCGGCGCGTGCTCGGCGTCCGTGCCGACACCATCGTCGAAGTCTCGCTCGCGGTCACGCCCGAAGGCGAGCCTGGGTCGCGCGCCGAAGCGGTGGCTCAGACGATGCTCGACAAGGTGTGCACCGTTCGAACCAGCCTGATCGCAAGTTGTGCGGCGGCGGTCCAATGAACGCGCTCACTCGAATATCGTTAGTCTGCAAGTAGTTTCACTGCTCATCGGAGTGGCGCTTCCGCAGTGGCGCGAGTTCGCGCCGTCGGAGCGCCTGGATCACCCCGTCCAACTCGACCAGAGTTGAGGGTTCCATGTCCGTTACAGCGCCCGATGGGTTCTTCACCCCGGCTCCCGACGACGTGCCCCGGCACAGTCGATGGCCGTGGGTGCTCGTCGCGGTGGGAGCGGCGGTGATCGTCGTCGGCGGAGTCGTGTTCTCCGGCGGCGCAGCCGATGCTCCGCAGGACCACACGGGGCCAACCCGAGTCGCTGGGTCGGGGTCGGTAGCAACTCCGTGATGCGCTAACCAGTCGTCGGACACTCTGCCCGGCAGTCGGTTTCAGATCGTGTCGCGTCTAACCGGAGACACCCCGCCGCAGCGTTCCTAACGTCGTATCGTGACCCGTGATCTACATCTACTGCTGTTCGGCAACACCCGCTCCGCCGGGCCGTGGCGTCATCCTGCCGTCGACCACAGCACGGAAGGGGTGCGGCGCAGTCTCATTGAACGTGCCCGCACTGCAGAGCGGGGTGGCTTCGATGCGCTGTTCTTCGCGGACGGTCTGAACTACGGCCCGCCGGCGACGTGGGCGTACAAGACCACGGAGGACTTCGAACCGCTCACCTCCGCGGCGGCGTTGTCGTCGGTGACCGAGCGCATCGGCTTCGTGTTGACCGGTTCCGCGACGTTGCAGCATCCCTACCACCTGGCCAGGCAATTTCTCTCGCTCGATCACCTCAGCGGTGGGCGCACCGGTTGGAACCTCGTGACGAGCTTCGCGGCCGCGGCGGCAGACAACTTCAGCGCACGGGGCGTGGTGGACCACGACGAGCGGTACCGCGTCGCGGAAGAGGCCATCGAGGTGGTGACCAAGCTCTGGGACGGATGGGGTGAGGACACGATCGTCGCCGACCGTGCGACGGGAGTCTTCAACGACATCAGCAAGATCCAGGTCACCGACCATCACGGTCGTTACTTCGACGTGGCGGGGCCCATCGGTGCGGCCCGCTCGCCGCAGGGCAGACCAGTGGTCTTCCAAGCCGGATCCTCTGGCACCGGAAGCGCGTTCGCCGCCAGGCACGCCGAGGTGATCTTCACCGGGCAGGGCAACCGCGCCAAGGCGGCCGACTTCTACCGCTCGATCCACGACAAGGCGCGGGCCTTCGGCCGTGCCGTGCCGCCGCTGATCACCCCCTCGCTGCGGTTCGTCGTCGGGTCGACCGAGGAGGAGGCACAGCGCGCCGAACGCACCGCATACGAGTACTTCAGCCCGGAGTATCAGGCCGGCTGGCTGCTCGAGGTGGACGTCGATGTCACCGGCGCCGCGCTCGACGGGCCGGTGCCTGCTTCGGCGTTTCCGGCAAGCACCGAGACCCACCAGACTGCGCTGGCCGGCTACCGTGCGCTGGCTGAGCAGACCGCGACGGTGCGGGAGTTCCTCTACCGCACGGTGAATGGCTGGGGCGCCTCCGTCGTCGGCACACCCGAGCAGCTCGCCGACGAGATCGAGGAGTGGTTCCACACCAGGGCCTCCGACGGGTTCGTACTCGGTGACTCCGGGCTGCCCGGGCAACTCGACCTGTTCGTCGAGGAGGTGGTTCCGCTGCTCCGCAAGCGCGGATTGTTCCGTCACGAGTACGCCGGACGAACACTGCGCAGCCATCTGGGCCTCGCGGTACCCGAGCGCTTCGAGGTGCCCGCGTGACCATTCAACCGTTCGTGTTGTCGGCGTTCACCATGTCGACCGCGTCGCACGGCAACTTCGGGCTGTGGAGGCATCCCGACGACCGCACGTCGGAGTACACCGACCTGCGGTACTGGACGGAGTTGGCCGCGCTGCTCGACGCAGGCGGATTCGACCTGTTGTTCATCGCCGACGCGGTGGGCCAGCTGGACGTCTTCGGCGGTGACGCGTCGGCCGCACTCGCCCGCGGTGTGCAGACGCCGGTCACCGATCCGCTGTTGGCCGTATCGGCGATGGCCGCCGTCACCGAGCGGCTCGGCTTCGGCATCACGGTGTCGACGACCTATGAGAGCCCGTACCTGCTGGCGCGAAAGTTCAGCACGCTCGACCACCTCACCGGCGGTCGGATCGGGTGGAACATCGTGACGTCGTTGCTCGACAGCGCCGCCCGCAACATCATCGGACGGGACCGGCAGGTCCCACATGACGAGCGCTATGCGATGGCGCAGGAATTCGTCGACGTGACCTACAAGCTCTGGGAAGGCTCCTGGGAGGACGACGCCGTTGTCCGCGACCGCAGGCACGGCGTCTACACCGACCCGACCAAGGTGCACCCGATCAACCACGTGGGCCGTTACTTCAGGGTGCCAGGCGCACACCTGGTGGAGCCGTCGCCGCAGCGCACGCCCGTGCTCTTCCAAGCGGGCACCTCCACGGCAGGACGCGAGTTCGCGGCCCGCAACGCTGAACTGGTCTTTTCCAGTGATCCGCGTCCGGACGTGCTGCGCGCCAACATCGATGACATTCGTAGGCGTGCGGTGGGCCACGGTCGCGATCCGCACTCGATCAAATTCCTCACTTCCGTCGAGATCGTCACCGAGGCAACCGATTCCGCGGCCAGGGCGAAGGCCGACGAGCTCGCCCGGTATCACGACCTCGATGGCGGACTGGTGCTGTTGTCGGCACTGAGCGGCGTCGACTGGTCGACCTACGGGGTGGACCGCCCGATAGAACAGTTCGACACCGATGCCAGCCGTTCGATTCTGGCGACCGTCCAGACCTCGAAGCCACTGACCCTGCGCGACTACGTGGGCGGGCTCGGGGGGTTCGGCGGCGAGTTGTTCGTCGGATCCGGAGCCACCGTGGCGTCGGAGTTGGAGGCCTACGCGGAACGCTCGGGAGTGGACGGATTCAACATCGCCTACCATGTGACGCCCGGTAGCTTCCAGGATGTCGCCGAACATCTCATTCCCGAGTTGCGGCGACGAGGTCGGGCGGCTGACCCTGAGGAGCCGGTGACGTTGCGGCAGCGAATCTTCGGACATGACTCGATCCGGTTGCCCGCCGATCATCCGGCGGCAGGATACCGGCGATAAGAATCTCTGCGATCAGATTCCTCCCAGGATTGCTCGTGTTGCTCCATCGTTGACTACACGTCAAGTTTGCGTTAATGAGCGGTGTGGCAATGAATTACGCCACTCCGTGATGATTGGTGGGAGAAAGGCGACAGTCATGGCTGCACCGGTACGGCCCAAAGAATCGGCAGGAGTGACCCTTTCAGGGCGAACGTTGAGCTCGGCCGAGGACACTGGCTTGGAGCGTGGCGCACTGGGACCATGGGGCGTGTTTGCCCAGGGCCTGGCGGCCGCTGCCCCCAGCGTCGCCGTGGCGGTCGTTCCGTTCTCGTTGTTCGTTGCCGCGGGCAAGGGGGCGGCGTGGGCCGCGTTGGTCGGGCTGGTCATCACCGTGCTGTTGGCGGCGACCATCAGCTTTCAGGCCAAGCGCACGGTGTCGTCGGGCTCCTTGGGAACCTATACGGGCAATGGATTGGGTCCCGGATTCGCCTACGCCGCAGGGTTCAGCTTGTTGCTTGGCTACATCGGCTTCGCGACGACGGGAACGCTGGGCGGCGTGCTCTACCTCGACGCCTTCCTCGAGTCGATCGGGTTGGGTTCGCAGGCAACGTGGTTCAAGTTGGTCCTGGTCGCAGTGATCGTCGCCGCGGCGGTCTATCTGCCGTATCGCGGAGTGGCGTTGACCGCCAAGTACGAACTGGTCTTCGAACTTATCGCGATCACCTCCATCCTGGTGATCATCGTCGGCTCGTACGTCGCGTACGGCTTCCACATTGACTGGGAGCAGTGGAATCCCGCTCATTTGGGTTCCAGCGCCACGTTCATCGCCGCCGTGACGGCGGTCGGGTCCTATGCCGGATTCGAGAGCGTCGCCTCGCTCGGCGCCGAGGCGAAGGACGCTCATCGCAACATCGCCCGGTCGCTGCTCCGAGTGGTGCTGCTGCTCGGTGTGCTCTATATCTTCGCGACATATCCGCAGATCCTGTTCTTCAACCAGATCGACGGCGACAAGGCGGTGCTACCGCAGTTGGCGGACAGCGTCGGTGTGGGCTGGGTCAATTACGCGGTGAGCGCCGCCGTGGCCGTCGCGTTCATCGTCTTCGTCACGGCCGTGACGACATCGGCCGCGCGGTCGTTGTTCACCTTCGCGCACGAAGGCGCACTGCCGTCGGTGTTCGCGAAGGTGCACCCCACCCACAAGACGCCATGGGTCGGCGTACTCTTCGTCGGTGCAGTGGCACTGGTGTTTTCGGTCGTTGCGACGTTCAGCTCGGTAGGACGACTGGTCTTCGACGTGTACGGCGGCTACGTCGCCACGTGGGGTTTCCTGATCGCCTACCTCCTAGTGGTCATCGCCACGCCGCTCTGGTTGGCCCGAATCAAGGCCCTCACGCCGCTTCGACTGGCGGTGTCGGTCGCGGCGGCAATCGGTTTGGGCTACGTAATCTTCAGCAACTTCTACCCGGTGCCGGAGTTCCCGTTCAACATCTTGCCGTTCATCTATGGCGCGATCCTACTCGCCGGACTGGCGTGGTACGGCTACCTGCGATGGGCGAAACCCGAAGTGGCGGCGCGCATCGGCTCGATCCAGACGCTCTCCGAAGACGAACAGCGTCGGCTGGTCGACGCAGGCATCGTCTCGGTGCTGAGTGAGCAGACGGGGGCCGACCGCGAGGATCCCGACGCGTCCCGCGAGAAGGAGTCGGTCGCACCGTGACGCTGATCGAGGACCGCGGGGTGGGGACCTGGTCGGCGACTGCGGCCACCACCCTGGATCATCCGCTCATCGCCGACTTCCTGGCCACCACGGGCGGATTGGGCGGGCGCAAGTTCGCAGCCGACTCTCGCGACGTCGCGGAACACTTCGGCGGGGTGTACCCCGGCGGGGTCACCGTCCTGCGGGGTGATTCGGGCACCGTTCGCGGCTACACCCTGTTGCGCACACCGCACGGCGACGAGCTCGGGGCCGATTTCGTGTTCGACCCGAGCACCCCGCCCGACGTGGTGGACGGGTTGGTCGAATCGGTCGTCGCCCGTTTCCACGCCGAGACCGCCGATCTCCCGGCGGCCTACCTACGGGCGATCATCGGCACCGACCAACAGCCGGCCATCGACGCGCTGATCGCGCGCGGCGCCGGCCAAGAGGCCGAATTCGTCCGGACCCGTAAGTCACTCGAGCATGAGAACGTCGTCGAACTGGCCGCTGCAGCCAGCTCAGGTCTTACGGTGTTGAGTTGGCCGGAGCTGGTCGATCGCGGACTGACCGAACAGGTCCGTCGGCTGCAGTACGACACGTTCCTCGAGCACTTCGGGAATATGTCGAAGTCTCCGGAAGCGTTTCATCATCACGTCAACAGTCGTTCGTTCACACCGGATTTCAGCATCGGCGCCGTGGATGAGTCGGGGGAGGTGGTGGGTTACGTGCTCGGTTCCACATTCTCCGCGGGAGCCGCCCCCGACGACGAGCGCAGTGCACACACCGACTACATCGGCGTCCGCAGCGACCAACGCAAGCGGGGGATCGGAGAACTGCTGTTGCGCAAGATATGGCTTGCGGCCCTGCGCCGTGGGCTCACGGTCGCGTCGCTGGGCACCGACATCGACAACCGCAGCAAGGCGCACCTGCTGTATCGCCGACTCGGATACGTATCCGTGGAGAATCAGTACGCCTACCGGATCGACGCGGCAGCAAGGAATCACGTTCATGAGTGACGACGCCAACACCTACCTACGGCTGCCCACGGCCTCCGACGACGAACTGTTCTCCCGGTTTGGTCCGACGTTCGAGTTCGTCGCCGAGCGCAACGTGGCACGGGAACGCGACCGCGAGTTCCCGCACGAGCAGGTGCGCTGGCTCAAGGACGCCGGCTTCGGAACGTTGCGAATCCCGAAGGAGGACGGTGGGTTCGGAGCGTCCCTGCAGCAGACCTTCGAGTTGTTGGCCGAGTTGGGTGCGGCCGACCCGAACGTCGCGCACATCTTCCGAAATCATCTTGCCTTCGTCGAGGACAGGCTCAACGCACCACGCTCGGCCAGCAACGACATATGGATCAAGCGATTTCTGGCGGGTGCGTTCGTCGGCGGCGGCTGGACCGAGGCGAACAACGTCACGTTGGCCAACATCGTCTCCACCGTCACCCGCCGCGATGACCACTGGGTGGTGACGGGCGCGAAATACTATGCGACGGGCAGTCTCTACGCTGATTGGCTCGACGTACTGGGCAAGGATGACGACGGCGTCCTGAGGACCGCGCTGGTGCGCGCCGACGATCCGGGAGTCGAACTCGTCGACGACTGGCGGGGTTTCGGCCAGCGCACCACGGCCAGCGGGTCTGCGCGTTACCACCAGGTGCGTGCCGACGATGGGGACTCCTTTCCGGCCGCGGACCGCTTCGGTTATCAAGCGCACTTCTACCAACTGGCGATGCTGTCGGTGCTGACGGGGATCACACGGGCGGCGCTGCGCGATGGCAGCGCGCTCCTGAAGGCCCGCGGCCGCAACTACCCGCAGGGGCTAGCGGAGGTGCCGTCCGACGACGCTCAGCTGCTACAGGTCATCGGACAGGTGTCGGCCGAAGGCTTCGCCGCGAGTGCGGCATTGACCGCCAGCAGTCGCACGCTCGACCACATCGTCGAAGCTCGCGTGCACGGCCGCGAGACGCTGGTCGGTCGACTCGTCATTGACGCAGAAGTGGCGGTGTCGCAAGCCCAACTGGTGATCATCGACGCGACCCTGCGGGCCACCACCGAGATCTTCGACGCACTCGGCGCGTCCGGTGTATCCGAGGAGAATGCGCTCGACCGACACTGGCGAAACGCGCGCACGCTCGCCTCGCACAACCCGCGCGTCTACAAGGCGCGGATCCTCGGCGACTGGTTGATCAACGGCAAGACGCCGGTGTCCAACCTGGCCGCGCTCGGCCGCGGCGGTCAGGGCAACTGAGGCTCGGCCGGATGGCCACCGGGGTCAGGACGCCGCGGCCAGCGGTGCGACGCGGGCGCGCCGGATCAGTTCACCCCAGGCGTTGAAGGCCTCGCTGTCGGCTGCCGACGACGAACCCGCCGCGATCGCCGTCAGGCTGGCGGCGACGCTGAAGATGCCGAGGCCGGTGCGATTGACGACACCGACCAGCTCGTCGAACGCGTCCCGCTCGGTGTATCCGCGGAGCCCGACGAGGATGCCGACCGCGACATCCAGCTTTCGTCGCGACGCGTCGCCCGTAGTCCCACTCATGTGCCACCCTTTCTGCAGATAACACCATGGTGCAAGCGACTTCGATAGCTGACAAGGGATCGAAGCACCGTGATCGGAGCAGGTCGAATAGCTCGCCCGCTCAGGCCTGACCGAGGGCGGTGGCACCGGTAGTCGGATTCGGTGAAGAACCGGCTGCGGAAGCCGTCCGCGAGAGGACTGGTCCCGCTCACGACGGCGGGCTCCGCCGCTACCTGGTCAGTGGCGGGGCCGTCGGCCAGGCTGGGAGCATCCGTGAGGGTCATGACGTCGATGATGCCTACGGGCGAGTCGCAGAACAGGTTTGGAGTCGTGCAGATTCTTTGGGCTACGGACCCCGGCATTTTGCGCGTCACGATTTTTAATAGGCGGCGGGCGAGGTTGCAGAGGAACATTAACTGAGCGGCAGACCGTCGCTGGCGCGACACCGCCCACTGACCGATAGGAACATCCATGAGCGCGCCGACCGCGGCTGCTCGACGGCCCATGCGGGTAGTCGTAGTAGGGGGCGGGTTCAGCGGTGCGATGAGCGCGGTGAACATCGCCAGGCTCGGCGAGCATCCCCTGCACATCGTCGTCGTCAACGACGAGAGCTCGGTAGGGCGGGGCGTGGCCTACGGGCTACGACGGCCGGAGTATCTGCTCAACGTCGCGGCGCGGAACATGTCCGCCTTTCCCGATGAGCCGAACCACTTTCTGCAATGGCTGCGAACGCGTTCGGAGTTCGAGCTCGTCCCCGAACTCGAACTGCGCGAGCGCTTCATTCCGCGCCAGATCTACGGCGACTACCTGAGGTCTATCGTGCAGCACCATCTGCAGAGCCCGGGTGAATTGGCCCCCGCCTCAGCAGAATTCGTCGTCGGCGAGGCCGTCGACGTCGAGCCGGTCGACGCCGGATGCGTGGTGCGTCTTGCCGACGGGGCGGCGCTCGAAGCAGACCGCGTCGTGCTGGCCACCGGCAATGAGCCGCCTGCGCCGCTGCCTGGTGCCGAAACCCTTGAGGCGCACCCGGGCTGGGTCGGCAACCCCTGGCTGCCGTGGGAGCACCGGCTACCCTTGAATGAAGGACGCATCGTCATCCTCGGGACGGGGCTGTCGGCTGTCGACGTCATCCTCACGCTGCGTGAGCTCGGTTGGATGGGCGGCATTCACGCGGTCTCCCGCCATGGCTGGTTTCCGCATGCGCATTTCCGCGGCATCGAGTATCCGGAGTTCCCGCCTAGCGGAGTGGATCTCGCGACCCTGGGGCTCGATGACCTACACGCACTCGTTAGCGAACATTGTTTGATCCTGCACGAGCGCAATGCCAATCCCGCGATCATCGTCGACAAACTACGTCCGCACACGCAGCGCATCTGGAGTGGCTTCAGTCGGGACGAGCGCTTGAGGTTCGCGAAGGAACATGCCGCCCGCTGGAACGTGTTTCGGCACCGCATTGCACCGGTCATTCATGCTCGACTCACCGGCTCACAGCTCACCGGCCAGCTCCGGATCAGTGCGACCGGCATCGAGCAACTCGAGTCATCCGGGGATCGGGTCGTCGTACACCTCGCCGATGGCGAGGCGATTTCTGGCGACCTGGTCATCAACGCGACGGGGCCTTCCACCAGGTTCACGGCCACGCGATCGACGCTGCTGCAAAATCTGCTCCGCCGTGGTGTGGTGGCTCCCGATGCCACTGACATGGGGGTTCGCGTCGATCCCGACCACACGGTGCGCAACAGCGAGGGGGAGCGGTCGCTGTGGCTGCTCGCCTTGGGGCCGATGCTGCGCGGCACCTACTGGGAGACCATCGCCGTGCCAGAGTTGCGCTCCCAAGCCAGGCGGGTGGCCGAGACGGTGCTTGGTGCCGCTCACGTCGACGACGACCAAGAGCAGCTTCAGCTCGAGTACATGATTTGACGGGCGTGAGTTAAGAATCCCACCGATCTCATCCCTGCCGCCGAGTTGAGTCCACGGGCATCATCGACACCGATCAATTGAACGTGAAGATCATTGCTGTGCAGGGTCGTTCATGGTTCGGTGCGCCAGCTGGGAGCGCGACGACGAAGGAGGGCCTCGGTGTCTGAACGCGCCGAACGACCGCTGAACGTGGGCTGGACCGACGTCTTCGAGGCCCATGCCGGCTTCGCCTATTACGCGCCGCTCAGCGCCCGGCTCTTCGCGCGACTCCAGCCTGGACGATTCGACCGGCTAGTGGCGGAAAACGAGCTGCTACCCCTTGGCCATGCGGTGACGGCGCACGCGCAGCGAATCATCTCGACCCCCGAGCGGCAAGCGCTTGCCCGGACACTGCGCAGAAGCATCCGGGAGGCGCACGGGAGGACTGCGAACAACGCGCTGACTGCGCGAGTTCGCTTACACGAGGCCAACGTTCGAGCCGCGGAGGCCTTGATCGACGCGCTTGCGCTGCGCCTGGACTCGCCGCATCCGATCACACCGCATGGGATGGCTGCGCTGCGCCTGCTGCTCTCCGATGGCGCTGGACCCTTCTATCAATTCGGTAGGGGCGACCTCTCCGAACGACTTGGCGCGGTACTCGCCAAGCTGTGACGCAAACGCCTGGTGAACGGCGGTATAAATCAGGCCGATTCTCGAGGCTGTCGGATGCTCATTTGCTCGCTAAGGTCATGCGTCTGATGCGCTGTGGCGCAATCGAATGGCAAGGAGTGCACCGATGGCCGATGGTCCGAAAAGACTGTGGAATCGCTGGACGCCGGGATCCGGCATTCCGTGGCTCAGCGTCGTCGGCGTCGTGGCCATCGTGCTCGCCGGGCTCCTCATCACGGTGAAGAACCTGCCCGACGATGCCCCGAACCAGATCCTCAACGTGTCCTACGATCCGACGCGGGAGGTCTACGCCGCACTCGACAAGGCGTTCGCCGAGCAGCAGCGCAAGCAGAGCGGGACCGCGCTGGACGTCAAGCAGTCCCATGGCGGTTCGGGTCGGCAGGCGCGTAGCGTCATCGACGGGACCGAGAAGGCGAACGTGGTCTCGCTGGCCTTGATCAGCGACGTCGACACGCTGAGCAAGCGCGGATTGATCGCCCCCGACTGGCAGAAGCGGCTGCCGAACAATTCGGTGCCGTACACGTCGACCATCGTTTTCGTCGTCCGCAAGGGCAACGCCAAGGGCATCCACGACTGGCCCGATCTGGTCAAGGATCGCGTCGCCGTCGTGACGCCGGATCCGCGGACGTCGGGTAACGGACAGCTGAGCTTTCTCGCCGCGTGGGGTTCGGTCACCACTCGGGGAGGTACGCCAGCCCAAGCGCTCGACTACCTCAAGTCGCTCTACCGGCACGTCGCGGTCTTCGACGCGGGCGCCCGCAGTTCGTCCGCCAGCTTCGCCACTCAGCAGCTCGGAGACGTCCACTTGACGTGGGAGAACGAGGGGCTGCGCGAGGTGGCCGACAGCAAGGGTGAACTCGAGCTCGTCTACCCGCCGGTCAGCATTCACGCCGAGCCTGCCGTCGCCTGGGTCGACGCAAACAACAAGGACCCAAAGACCGCGGCGAATGCCAAGGCATATCTCGAATATCTATTCACCGACCCTGCGCAGGAACTGTTCGCCCAGTACGGGTATCGACCGGTGAATGCCGCGATCCTCGCAAAGCACGCCGACCGGCTGCCGAACATCAGCTTGTTCCCGATCAGCGCGATCGCGAAGGACTGGGACGACGCCAAGGCGAGGTTCTTCGGTGACAACGGTATCTACGACCTCGTTTCGGCATCGGCTCCCGCCGTCCCCGGGCGCATCGTTCCCAACGCGGTAGGGAGCTGAATATCATGGGCGTGAAGTACTCCTTGGTCACCGGACGGCGCGACCTGGTCGCAGGGCTCACCGTCGCCGCCGTCGCACTGCCGCAAGGCATCGCCTATGCACTCATCGCGGGTGTCGATCCGAAGTTCGGGGTCTACTCGGCGATCGTCGTGACCGCGATCGCGTCGATCTTCGGCTCGTCGGCGCACCTCATCAACGGACCCACCAGCGCGATCTCACTTCTCGTCTTCAGTTCGCTGGCGTTCATCGATCCGGAGAATCGGACCGTTCTGTTCGAGTCGCTGTTCCTGCTCGGCGTTCTGGTCGGCGTCATCCAAATCCTCATCGCCGTCTTCAAACTCGGTGACCTGACTCGGTATATCTCGGAATCGGTCATCATCGGATTCATGTTGGCGGCGGCCTTCCTGCTCGCCATCGGGCAGATCGGCAATGCCCTCGGGGTGAAGGACAAGGGCAACGGCAAGATGCAGGTGCTGCACCGGTTGTACCTCACGCTGTTCCACGGCGACGCGATCAACTACCGCGCGGTGATCCTGAGTGTGACGGCCGTGGTCGTGGCAGTCGTCGCGCGAAGACTTGTCAACCGCTTCGGATGGCCACAGCTCGATCTGTTGACCGTCCTGGTCGTCGCCTCGGTCATCGCGTTCCTGGCGGGCTGGTCGATCCCGGGCACCGACGGCAAGTCGGCGGTATCCGTCGCCGCGAAGGTCCCGCAGAGCCTGCCAACGCCGCACATCCCGACGGTCGACCTCGGCACGCTCGCCCAGCTGTCTCAGGGCGCGTTGGCGATCGCCTTCATCGGCTTGATCGAGGCGCTGTCGATCGCGAAAGCCATTGCGCACCAGTCGCAGCAGAAAATCGACTACAACAGGCAGATCCTGGCAGAGGGCCTGGCCAACCTCGTCGGTGGCTTCTTCCAGAGCCTGCCGGGTTCGGGTTCGCTGTCGCGGTCGGCCATCAACTTCCAGGCAGGCGCGGCGACCCGGTTCTCCGGTATCGTCGCCGCGGCGACGGTGGCGGTGGCGCTCCTGTTGTTCGCGCCACTGCTGCACTACATTCCGCAGGCCGCGCTGGCGGGTCTGCTGCTCGTCACCGCGGTGCGGCTCGTCGACTTCAAGCGCCTGGTCGCCACGGTGAAGGCGTCGCGTTACGACGCCGGACTCGTCATCGTCACCGCGCTGACTGGCGTGCTGATCGATCTCGACAAGGCTGTGCTGCTCGGCATCGCGCTGTCGATCCTGCTGTTCGTGCCGCGGGCCGCGAAGCTCAAGGCCGTCGAACTGGTCGTCACGCCCGAGGGCGTGGTACGCGAGCGGCTGGCTGACGACCCCTCGGACCTGTCCACGGTCATCTACGACCTCGAAGGCGAGCTCTTCTTCGGCGCGGCCCCCGAGCTCGACCGTTACTTCGATGCGCTGCGAGCGCGAATCCACACGGACGGAATCGAATTCGTCATTCTGCGGCTGAAGCGGGTGCGCGATCCCGACGCCGTATGCATCGAGCGGTTGGAGCAGTTCCTCCACGAGGAGAACGCCAAGGAACGAAACGGCAAGCCGGTGACGGTTCTGCTTGCCGGCGTTCGACCGGACACGCTCAAGGTGCTGACCAACATCGGCTTCGAAGCCTGGTTCCCACCGGATCAGGTCTTTCCCGAGGAAGCAGAGGAGTTCTCGGCGACGCTCAAGGCCGTGCGTTACGCGCAGGCGAGGCGCGCTAGCGAACAACCCGACGCGGAGCCTGCCGAGGCCAGCTCAGACGCGAAGCTCTACTACCTGGTTTGAGGTCACGCGCCATTGAGCGACTGCGCGTGGAGAAACTGCGTAGTCCGGGCACGCGCCTCGGCGTCGCCGTGGGGTGAGAAGACGAACTCCGTTACCCCGACGTCGGCGAAGCGTTGCAGTCTTGCGGCTACTTGCTTCTCGTTCCCGATCAGGCATACGTCGGCGATCGTGTCGACGCCCTCGACGTCGAGGATGCTTCGGTAGGCAGGCATTTCGCCGGCCTGTCCCATCGTGGCGAGAATCTCGGCGCGGGCCCCCTCTTCGTCGTCGGTGACGACGACGGGCACGCCCACGATGATCTGTGGCGCCGGACGTCCCGCGGCGGCCGCGGCCTTGCTGATTCGCGGAATGATCTGGCGTTCAAGTGCTTTCGGCCCGGTCCAGGTCGCTATCGTCCCGTCGGTGAGCGCGCCGGCGACATCGAGCATGCGGGGTCCCAAGGCCGCGGTGATCAGTGATGGTGTCTTGCCCGGCAACTCGACTTGCCCGACTGCGGTAATGCGCGGTCCATGGTGATCAACCGGCTTGCCGGCCAACGCCGGTGCGAGCACCTCGAGGTATTCGCGCAGGAAGGCTGCGGGCGCTTCGTAGGAGTACCCGAGCATGTCCGACACCACGAAGCGATGGCTGACGCCGATCCCGAGGATGAGCCGTCCGTTGACTCCCGCCGAAACGGTCAGCGCCTGGCGGGCGAGTGCCAGCGGATGCTGGGTGTATGCAACCACGACGCCCGTGGCCAATTCGATGTTTGGCGTTCGTGCACCGGCAAGGGTGAGCAGTGTCAGCGCGTCCCAACTCGCGACGCCCGGGCCGGGTTGCAACTGCGGCACCCAGACCCGGGAGAGGCCGGCCGCTGCCGACTCCTCGATCTCGGAGAGCACCCCTTCGATGCCCGACGGGTCCCCGGCTTGCGGGTAGGCCATTGCGGTGAGCTTCACGTGTGCTCCCTTGCGTAGAATGTGGAGACTGCCTCCGTTCTTTATACGGAGATAGTCTCCGCTTGTCGAGAGGGAGGTCCTGATGGCGCAACCGCTGCGCGCCGACGCGCAACGCAACCGTCGTCGACTCCTCGATGCCGCGCGCGCGGCGTTCGCCGAGTACGGGGTCATGGCCTCGCTCGACGACATCGCCCGCGTGGCGGGCGTGGGCCCAGGCACCCTCTACCGACACTTCCCCAATCGGGATTGGCTGGTGCGGGCAGCCATCGACGACGGTCTGGTCGGCATCCACGAGATGGGAGTGGGCTTGCTCGAGGAGTCCGATCCGGCTCAAGCGCTGGAAGTTTGGCTGGACGCCTACATCGAGCAGGGCAGCGTATTCAAGGGATTGGCCGAGACCCTGGTCAAACCGGCGACTGAGTCCGGCGGGTCGGATGCGTGCCACATGGCGCGCGATGCGGGCGCGGCGCTCATCGCGCGCGGGGTGCGCGCCGGAACCTTCCGGCCGGACGTCGAGGCCGCCGACGTGCTAGACGTGGCGGCCGCCATCGCCTGGGTGGGCGAGCAACCGGGCCGCCAAGCCGGGCAACGGGCCCGGCTCCTGGGCTTGCTGATCGACGGGATACGCGTCAAGCCGCCGAGCTGATCCCGTTGTCGAATCAGGGGGCGCAACCCTCGGATGGGGCGCGGCACCGACTTAGAATCAGCGCACACCAAAGACTGCCGATCACCCACGGTTGGGGCCAGCATTTCCGATATGACCCACAAGCGATCGGTGGCGATCATCGGCGCCGGACAGACGGGCGTCTCGGCGGCCGTTGGATTTCTGAACGCGGGCTTCGACGTGACGTTGTTCAGCGACCGGCATCGGCACAGCCTGCGTGACGACGTGCCCGCCTCGGGTACCGCAGTGACCTTCGCCGTCGCGCAGGCCGCCGAACGTGAGCTGGGCCTGGACGATTACTCCAGCCGCGCGCCTCGCGTCACGGGACAGAGCACGCAGGTATTCAGTGGGTCTGGCACGGCGCGTGAGGACGGCCTCGACTTCGACGTGACCTACAACGGGATCCGCGCGGTCGGGGTGGACACCCGACTGAAGGTCGACGACCGCCTGAGCGACTTCCGCACCGCGGGTGGTCGTTTCGTCGTGTCGGCCATCACCGCCGAAACGCTCGACGACGTAGCGGCGGCACATGACCTCACGCTGGTTGCGACCGGGCGACGCGGGCTGACGGACCTGTTCGCGATCGACGAGTCCCGCACCGTGTACGACAGGCCGCAACGCAGCCTGCTGATGCTCACTGTCACGGGACTTGGTCACGGACCGGAGGTCTTCGCGCACCGCGGTCCGACCGGTGGGCAGCACAACACGTTCGCCATCAGCACCGAGCAAGGCGAGCTGTGGTGGGGTCCGTACCTGCACAAGGACGTTGGGGCGGCCTGGTCGTTCCTGGGTTTCGCCAAACCAGATAGCGACTGGGAGCGTCGGTTCGCGGCGGCCAAGGACGCTGCCTCAGCGCATGCCATCGTCACCGACGTGCATCGCGACTACGTCGACTGGGATCTTCCGGAAGTCTCCGCCACCAAGGTCATCCGGCAAGATCCGCACTCCTGGCTTCGCGGTGCGGTGACGCCGACGGTCCGACAGGCGGTCGGCATCACCAGGAACGGCCATCCCGTGCTGGCCCTCGGCGATACCGCCATATCGTTCGACCCGATCGGGGCACAGGGCGCCCAGTCCGGTCTGATCCAATCCGCTCAGCTCGTCGCCGCCGCTCGCGATCACAACGGCCCGTTCGACGAGGAGTGGCTCCACGATCGGTACGAACACTTCTGGTCCACCCGCGGTGCTGCCGCGCTACTGGTCACAAGGCTCTTTCTCGGCGACCCCGAATTCGCTCCGTACGGCGAGTTGTTCTTCCCTGCCGCCGCGGCGAGCCCATCGTTCGGCGCCGCGCTGTTCGGCCTGCTGTCCGATCCGAATCCGTTGCTGCGCATCGGCTCTCGCCGCGCGGCGCGCGAATTCATCGCAGACGTGGCGGCCGAATCCGCGGACGAACTGCTGTCACGGGTGCCGCCCGCAAACTTCACGTACTCGACGTACGGGCAACGCGCCATGGCGCAGCACTCGGTGGCCTAGCGAAGACTTCGCGACGGCCGTCAGTCGGCCTTGGTGACGAACCCCTTGGCGACCATCCAGTCCCGCGCGACGACGCTCGGATCCTTGCCGTCGACGTCGACCTGCTTGTTGAGCTCGATGATGACGTCGTTGGTCAGCGCGGCGGTCACCGGCGCGGTCACCTCGGCGATTTCCGGGTGCGCCTCGAAGAACGCGCGCTTCATGGTCACCGACGGGTTGTAGTGCGCGAAGAACTGCTTGTCGTCCTCGAGCACCGTCAAGTCCAGCGCCGCGATCCGCCCGTCGGTGGTGAACACCTCGCCGAAGTCGCACTGGGTGGCGTCGGCAGTGGCCTGATAGATGATGCCCACCTGCAAGATTGGCGTCTCGGCACGCGCCGGGTCGAACCCGTACGCGGCCGCCATCCCGGGGTAGCCGTCTTGGCGGGCCCGGAATTCGGTGTCCACGCAGGTCTTTGCGGCGGCGGGATCGCGTTTGACCAGATCGGCGTACTGCGACAACGTGCGCACTCCGGTGCGCTCCACGACGGCCTTGCTGGCCGCCAGCGCATACGTGTCGTCCATCGGCCCCGGGTCGAGCCACACCATGTCGTTGTGGGCCAAGTCCTCGTCGCGAACCGACTCGAATTGCTTGCGGGTGTCCGGAATTGGCTTCTCGTGCCCGAGATAGTTGATCCAGGCGTTGCCGGTGAACTCGTAGGCCACGTCGACCTGATCGGACAGCTGGGCCCCTCGGGTACTGCGCGAGCCGACGATGCCGGTCAGGTCGCGGACGTCCGCGCCTGCCGCCGACAGTGTGTACTCCAGGATGTAGCCGAGGATGACCTGCTCGGTGTACTCCTTCGAGCCGACGGTGATCTTCACGCCATCCAGCCCGGGAGTTGGCTTGATCGAGCCCGGTCCAACCCGCAGTGGCACGGTGCCGCCCGAACCGAGCCCGCAGGCCACCAGGCTGACCGCGCAGAGTGCGGCAATCACACCGCGAACGCGGCGCATCAGCGAAGTCCCTTGGGGCCCAAGTAGAATTCGGCCAGGCCGCCGAACCAATCGACCAACAGTGCAAGGCACACGGCGAGCACGCTTCCGAGGATCAGGGTCACGTCGTCCTGCAATTTGTATCCGGTGTCGATCAGGATGCCCAGGCCACCCGCGTTGACCAGGAACGAGAGCGTAGCCGTCCCCACCGCCAGTACAAGCGACGTCCGAAGGCCGGCAAGAATGTAGGGCACCGCCAGCGGCAGTTCGACCCGAAGGAGCAGTGCGCCCTTGGACATACCCTGCCCGTTCCCGGCATCGATCAGCGCTCTGTCGACCTCACTGAGCCCCAGAATGGTGCTGGACAGCACCGGCAGCAGCGAATACAGCGCGATCGGGAGCACGCCGATCCAGAAGCCGGTCTTGGCGGTCAACAGGAAAAGCAGCACCAGCAGACCGATGGCCGGCGCCGCCTGACCGATATTGGCGATGCCAATGACCAACGGCCGGAAGCGTTTTGCTCCGGGCCGGGTGACCAGCACGCCGAGCGGAACACCGACGGCGAGCACGATGGCCGTCACCGCGGCGGTGATCAGAAGGTGCTGCCAGATCAGCAGTGTCACGTTGCCTGCGTTGATGTTCTCCTGCTGGGTCGCCGTGAGGTCGCGGTCGAACGCCCAGAAAATCACCGCCGCTCCGACGATGAGCACCAATGCAGGCTGAATCAGCAGGCGCAGTTGGTCGGCGCGCTTGATCCCCGCGGTCGGGGTGTCGACGGCCGCCGTCACGGTTCCGAATTCGCTTCCGCGCGTAGCTTGGTGACGGCCTCGATGAGGGTCTCCAGCGTCACGACGCCGGCGTAACGGCTTCCGGGTCCTGCGACGACGGCCGAGGCGTGGCTTTCGGCCAGGATGGCTTCCAGTGCGTCCTCCAGCGTCGACTGCGTGCTGACGACGTCGAGGGATTCGGCGACGCTCGCCAGGTCGCTGGCGTGTGTGAGTCTGCGCTCGCGCACCCAACTGACTGGCCGGTCACGCGAGTCGAGCAACACGAGCCAGTCGAACCCGGTGCCCGCCAACTTGTTTCGTGCGGTCTCGACGGTGTCGTTCAGCTTTGCCGCGGGGTGCTCCCTGAGCTCGACGTCCTTGACGCGCAGTAGGCCCAGCTGACGCAGCGACGCGCCCGAGCCGACGAAGCCCGCGACCGTGTCGTCGGCCGGACTGGCCAGGATGGCCTGTGGCGTGTCGTACTGAAGCACCTTCGACTTCTGTCCCAACACCGCGATGCGGTCGCCCAGTTTGACCGCTTCACCGAAGTCATGGGTGACGAAGACGATGGTCTTGCCCAATTCGGTTTGTAGACGCAGCAGTTCGTCCTGCAGTGAGCTGCGGGTGATCGGATCGACGGCCCCGAACGGTTCGTCCATCAGGAGCACCGGGGGATCGGCCGCGAGCGCCCTGGCGACGCCGACGCGCTGCTGCTGGCCACCAGACAGCTGGCGCGGGTAGCGGTCGGCGTACTGGCCGGGATCGAGGCCGACGAGGTCGAGCAACTCGTCGACCCGGTCGTTGATCTTCTTGCGGTCCCACTTGAGCAGGCCGGGCACCAGGCCGACGTTCTGCCGAATGGTCATGTGCGGGAACAGCCCGGCCTGCTGGATCGAGTAGCCGATCGAGCGCCGCAGTTCGGTGGGCTTGATCGATAACGCGTCCCTGTCGCCGATCAGGATCTTGCCCGACGTTGGTTCACTGAGCCGGTTGATCATTCGCATCGTGGTGGTCTTGCCGCAGCCCGAGGGGCCGACGAAGACGACGATCTCGCCAGCCGGAATCTCCAGGGAGACGTCGTCGACCGCGGGTTGCGTGGAACCTGGGTAGACCTTGGAGACGTGATCGAGATGGATGCGCACGCCGGTGGGCCCGCTCGCTACGGATTGTTCTGTCACCGAATGCCTTTCGACGTGGTTAGCCGGCCGAGGAGCACGAGTGCCCCGTCGAGCAGCAGGGCCAGGATGACGATCAGCAGCGTCCCCGTCAGCGCCATCGGAAGGGCGGTCGGACTACCGACTCGCGCCAGCCCGGCAAAGATGAGGTTGCCGAGGCCAGGCCCCTTGACGTAGGCCGCGATCGCCAGCACACCCATCGACATCTGGGTGCTCAGCCGCATGGCCGAGAGGATCGATGGCCACACCAGACGCAACTCGACCCGGCCGAGGGTATCCAGGCGTCCCATGCCGATTCCGCGCGCTGCGTCGATGAGCGCAGGGTCGACCGCGTTGAGGCCGACGATGGTGTTCCTGATGATCGGCAGCAGCGAGTACAGCACCAACGCCGTGACGCTGGGGATCACGCCGAGGCCGAACAGCGGGATGAGCAGACCTAGAAGCGCGAACGCCGGGACCGTCAGGATGACGCTGGACGTCGCCGTCGCGAGTTCCGATGCGACCCGATTGCGGTAGGTCAGGATGCCGACGACGACACCGATGATCGTGGCCAGCAGGACGCTCTGCACGACCGCACTGACGTGCTGATAGGAATCGAAGATGAGCTGTGAGTGGTGGTCGGTGACGTACCTCCACAACGCCTCCACCCGCGCTCACGTCCTTTCAGTGCCTTGGCAGCAAACCCGAACCGCACCATGCTGGTGCGTCACCCTCTACCCGTTTCGGACATATCGAAACCTAGGCCAGCGGCGGCATCCGTGGAGCCGTTCGCGGCGTTGACGCAGCGCACGGTTTTGCTCACGACGATTCAAACTCGAATCAGGCTCGGTCAATGCAAGAAAGGTTCAGTGACTCTGCGCCGTCGCTACACGTCGGAGCTCTCGCGCCACAGATCGATACCGGAATCGGATGCGTACCGGTCGATTTCGGTCAGCTCGTCCGCGGTGAAGTCCAAGTTGTCCAGCGCGCCGAGGTTCTCCTCGAGTTGGGCGACGCTCGATGCGCCGACGAGCGTGGACGCCACTGTGGGGTCGCGAAGTACCCAGGCCAGTGCAAGCTGAGCCAGCGACTGACCACGGCGCTCCGCGATCCCGGCGAGTCCATGAAGTCGGGTCCGGACCTCGTCGGTCACCAGTTCGTCGTCGAAGGTCGGACGGGCCGTGGCGCGATCGACGTCGGCTGCGGCCTGCTGCAGGTAGCGGTCGGTCAGGAGACCCTGACCCAGCGCGGTGAACGCGATGGCTCCCATTCCGGCATTGGCGAGTTCAGTGTTGAGCCCGCCCTCGATCCAACGGTTGAGCAGAGAGTACGACGGCTGGTGAATCACCAGCGGGGTGCCCAACCGCTGCGCGATGGCCGCGGACTCGGCTGTCTTGGCGGCCGAGTACGACGAGATACCAACGTAGCGGGCCTTTCCCGCGCGAACCGCGGTGTCGAGGGCGCCGATCGTCTCTTCGAGCGGTGTCGTCGGATCGATGCGGTGGGAGTAGAAGATGTCGACGTAGTCGAGCCCGAGGCGGTCGAGCGACTCGTCCAGGCTGGCGAGCATGTAGGCGCGTCCGCCGAGCTGGCCGTAGGGCCCCGGCCACATGTCCCACCCGGCCTTGGTGGAGATGATGAGTTCGTTGCGATAGGGCTTGAAGTCGCGGCGCAACATCCGGCCGAAGTTCTCCTCGGCCGAGCCGTAGGGCGGCCCGTAGTTGTTGGCGAGATCGAAGTGGGTGATGCCCCGGTCGAAGGCGTACCGCAGCACTTCGCGCTGTGTGTCGAACGGCCGGTTGTCGCCGAAGTTGTACCAGAGGCCGAGCGAGATCGCCGGTAGCAGAAGTCCGGACGTTCCGACCCGCCGATACGGCATCGCGTCATAACGCTCACGGGCGGCCACCCAGGGATCGTGGGTGAAGGGGACGTCTGGGATTGCGAGGTCTTCGGCCATGAGGTCATCGTAGTAACGGCCTGGTGGTCTAAAAGCGGCTCGAGGTCGGGGCGACTACCTCACCGGGCGATTGCGTTCTACACCTGACCGTGGCGCGGTGGCCGCGTTCCCGACAACGTGTACCCGCCGATGTGCTGCAGTTTCCAACGGGTCGCGTCGTGCAGCGTGTGGGTGCGCGCATCCCTCCAGAACCGGGATAGGTTGCCCGACGCCGAAGCGCTACGGGTACCGCCGAGCTCGAAGAGCACGTTGGCGGCCTCCAACGCGGCGCGTACGGCGGCCACCTTGGCCACTGCCACCGCGACTGACGCCTCGGCGGCGGAGTCCTCGGTAGGTTCGGCCCGCGCGGCGTCGACACGGTGGGCGGCTTCGACAAGGAGTGCCTGCGCGGCGCGGACCGTCACCGTCACTTCCCCCGCGACCTGGATCAACGTCGGGTCCTGTGCAGCGGCGTCGACGCCCGCCTCGAAGTGCGGCCGTGCCTTGGCGGCTTGCCGAACCCCCTCGGCCAGTGCGCCGGTCGCGATGCCGACATCGATTGCGGCGTGCAGCAGTTGGGCATGTGCGCCGTACACCGTCGGCTCGTCGAAGATGGGGGAGAACGGCACGACGTTGTCGACGGGGACCCGTACGCCGTCGAGCACCACCGAGCCAGACGCTGTGGTGCGCTGGCCCATACCGTCCCAGTCGTCGACGATCTGGAGACCGGGTGCATCGCGTGGAACGAAGGCGATCGCCTTCGGCGTAATGGAGGTCGGCTCGTCGCCGGAGCCGTCCGCCAGTGATGCGCGCACGATCAACCAGTCCGCGAAAAGCGCACCGGTGGAATAGAACTTGCGCCCGGTGAGCACGTATCCGCCACTACTCGCCGCGGTGAGCGTGGTGCTGTCCAGGTTCACCGCGTGCGGACCACGCTCTGTCTGGGCGTTGGCGAACAATGCACCGTCTTGCACCAGGGCGTAGAAGAACTCCTGTTGTGCCGCTGAGCCCTGCAGTCGCAACGCCTCCAGAAAGGTGTAGTGCGACTGCGGAATCTGGGCGAGTGACGGGTCGGCATGGGCCAGTTGTCGGAACACTTCGGCCACCACGGACGCAGGTGCGTCGAGTCCGCCGTGTTCCGCGGGCACCGACAGTGCCAGCAGCCCAGATGCTTTCAGCGTCCGCACCTCGTCGTGGGGCAATGCCCGGTCGGCGTCGCGGACACTTGCCTGATCGGCGAATGTCGCAGCCAGCCGCTCCGCGACCGCGGTCGCATCACCAACCGAGGACACCGCGTCCACGGCAGTGAAGGAACTCACCTCGCAGCGCCGACGAACGGGATCGAGGCCGGTGCCGCGTCTGACTGACCGCCCGTGAAGAGCCCGCGCTCGCGAAGAATCGGCACCACGCCTTCGCCGAACCAGAACAGCTCCTCCAGATGCGGGTAGCCAGAGAAGATGAATTCGTCGATGCCGATCTCGGCGTATTCGGCGATCCGGTCCGCGACATCGGTGTGACTGCCGACAAGCGCCGTGCCTGCGCCACCGCGCACCAATCCGACCCCAGACCACAGGTTGGGGGCAATCTCGAGACTGCGTGCGTCGTGCCAAGATCCGTTGGCGCGGTTGGCTTCGTGCAATGCGAGCATCCGGCGCTGTCCCTCGGACTGGCTGCGGGCCAGTCCCGCCTGCGCAGATCGGACGGTCTCCTCGTCGAGGGCCGCGATGAACTTGTCCGCCTGCGACCAGGCCTCGTCGGCGGTGTCACGTGAGATGGTGTGAAGGCGGATGCCGAAGCGGACGGTGCGGCCTTGATCGGCGGCCTCCTTGCGGATCCATTCGATCTTCTCGCGTACTGCCGCCGGTGGCTCGCCCCACGTCAGGTACACGTCGGCGTGGCGCGCAGCGACGGGGCCTGCGGCTGCCGAGCTACCGCCGAAGTACAACGGCGGCACCGGGTTCGGAGGTAGCGCCAAGGCGGCTTCCTCGACGTGGACGTGGTCGCCCTCGAGCGTCACGGTCTCGCCGGCGAACAGCCGTCGCACGACCTCGAGGAACTCGTCGCAGCGTGCGTAGCGGGCGTCCTTGTCCAAGTGATCGCCGAACGACCGCTGCTCGTGGGCTTCGCCGCCGACGACGACGTTGAGCAGGATGCGGCCGGGCGCATGGCGGGCGAAGGTCGCCGCCATCTGGGCGGACAGGGTCGGGCTCACCAGCCCCGGCCGGAACGCCACCAGGAACGCCAGCGACTTGGTCTCCCGCGCAAGCAACGCCGCGGTGACGAACGCGTCCTCACACCACGCCCCGGTCGGGATGAGGGCGCCGGTGAACCCGAATGTCTCGGCAGCCCGGACGATTGAGGCCAGATAGTCGACGGAGGCGTCGCGGTCGCTGTGCGCGACGCCCGCGGGCGTCCCGTGGCCACCGCCGACGATCAGCCGGCTGTCGCCGTAGGTGGGGAGGAACCAGTGCAGCTTCACGGTCATGGCAACGACCCTAACGACCCGAGGTCGGCTGCGCGGAAACCGACGACGGCGATGACGGGACGGTGGACGGGCGTTCGATGATCGTCGAACGCGAACCGCCGACCCGATAGCTCGCGCCACGATGCTCCTCGGGCAGCCGGTCACCCTTACCGAGCAGCTTGTTGCGCAAGGTGCCCGGCGTGTACTCCGACTGGTAGGCGCCCCGGGCCGTGAGCTCGGGGATCACGTGATCGACGATATCGGCGAATGAACCCGGCGTGATCGCATAGGCGAAGTTGAAACCGTCGACGTCAGTCTCGTCGACCCACTCCTGGAGCGAATCCGCCACCTGTGCACCGGATCCCACGAACCGTGGGCCGAGGCCGCCAATCTTTCCCCACTCGGCGATGTCCTTGATCTGCCACTCCCGCCCGTCAGGGTCGGCGGACTGGAACGCCGCCACCGCGGACAGGATCGCGTTGGAGTCGACATTGCCGACCGGCTCGTCGAACCCGTAGCGCGCCAGGTCGACGCCCATCCATCCCGACATGAACGTCAGCGCGCCCTCGGGGTCACCGTACGACAGGTACTCGGCGTGCTTGGCGTGCGCCTCGTCGTAGGTGGCGGCGGTGACCACGGTCGACAGGTTGAAGATCTTCACGGCGTAGGGGTCGCGACCGGCGATCTCGAGCTCGCGCCGGATGGTGGTGACGGTCTCGGCGAGGATGGCCTTGGTCGGTGCGGCGGTGAAGATGGCCTCGGCGTTCTCGGCGGCGAACCGGACGCCGCGCGGTGACGAGCCGGCCTGGTAGATGACGGGCGTGCGCTGCGGTGAGGGCTCAGAAAGGTGTACGCCGGGCACGCTGAAATGCGTTCCCTCGTGGCCGATATGGTGCACCTTGGCGGGGTCGGTGAACACGCCGCGGTCCTTGTCGCGGACCACCGCGTCGTCCTCCCAGGATCCCTCCCACAGCTTGTAGAGCACCTCGAGGTATTCGTCGGCGTGGTCGTAGCGGGCGTCATGTGCGGGCTGGTCGGTCTGGCCCATGTTGCGCGCGGCGGCGGGCAGATAGCCGGTCACCACGTTCCAGCCGATGCGGCCCTTGGTGAGGTGGTCGAGCGTCGACAGCCGCCGGGCGAACGGATAGGGGTGCTCGAACCCGGTGCCGGTGGTGATACCGAAACCGAGGTGCTCGGTGACGAGCGCCATCGCCGACACCAGTAGCAGCGGGTCGTTGACCGGGATCTGCGCGGCCTGCCGGATGGCCGCCTCGTCGCTGGCGCCGTACACGTCGTAGGTACCAAGCACGTCAGCGATGAACAGTCCGTCGAACCTGCCGCGTTCCAGCATCTCGGCCAGTTTCGTCCAGTACGTCAGGTCCTTGTACCGGGCGGACTGGTCTTCGGGGTGTCGCCAGAGCCCGGGGGACTGGTGGGCGACGCAGTTCATGTCGAACGCGTTGAATCGGATGGTTCGGGTCACTGGCAGCATTCTCTAGGCAGCGGCCCGCGGGAGCACTGCTTTGAGTCCCGACGATTCAAAGTCCAGGCCGCCGCCAAGTGGAGCTACTAGAAGCCCTTGGTCTCGAACCACTTGAGCGTGGTTTCGGCAACGTCCTTCCATCCGTTGTCGATCGTCAGCGAGTGGCCCCGTCCCGCGAATTCGTGAAACTCGGTGTCGGACGGACCTTTCGAGTACAGCCCGAAGACCGCCTTGGTCACCTTGAGCGGCACGGTGTGGTCCTCGGTGCCCGAGGTCAACAATAAGGGTCCGCGTCCGGGCTGACCACGGTGTCATGGTAGGTCGTGCGGTGGCGGCGGAGCACGGTTGCAGTCATTGCGATCGAAAGGCCGCGCACCACCGCGGCACGTGCGCTCAAGCGCTGAATGCCTCTCGCAACCGCGGGAGGAAGCCGCGCAGTGCGGGACTCTGCGACGGTGTCCACACCACCGCCAGCAGCGCAGGCAGCGGCGTACCAGTTAGCCGCACGGCCGGCAGTCGGTCGCGGTAGGCGGAAGTCATGGACGCACTGAGCACACCGATCCCGAGCCCACGTTCAACGAAGTCAGCGACGGCGTCTGCGGCACTGGCCTCGATCGAGATGTCGGGTGTGAATCCTGCGGTGGCACAGGCGATGTCCAAGGCAGCGCGAATTCCCGTACCTACGGGCATCGACACGATTGGCTCGCCGGCCAGATCGTTCACCGCGATCCGCTTTCGGTCGGCCAGCGGGTGGCCCCGCGGCACCAACGCGCCAAGCGGCTCGCTCACCAGAGTCAATGCCTCGAGCCCGTCGGGCGGCGAACCAGCGACACCGATCAGCGCAATGTCGAGTTCGCCCGAACGGATCGCGGCGATCATCTGCTCCGAGTTCCCTTCGTGAACGGACATTTCCACACCAGGATGGTCGCGGTGGAACTTCTCCATCGCGTCGAACAACGGACTGATGGTGCAGCCGACGACCATTCCGATGCTGAGCCGCCCCCGCAAGAGCCCGGCTACTTCGTCCACCGCCAGCTGCACGCTGGTGGCGGCCGCCAGTGCGGTGCGGGCAGGCTCGAGCGCGGCTTCGCCTGCCGCAGTCAACCTTGCGATCCGCGAGGACCGGTCGAACAACTGATGGCCGAGTTCGCGTTCGAGTTGTCGGATCTGCGCGCTGACCCCGGATTGGCTGATGTGAACGCGCTGCGCGGCGCGAGTGAAGTTCGCTTCCTCCGCCACCGCTACGAAGTATTCCAGCTGCCGCAATTCCATAACGGGTAATGCTAGTAACCATCAGATCAATATGTTGGACTTCTAGATCTTCTGAGCCCAGGCTGGAATGCGGCAACCCGGCCAACCGAGAGGAACATCATGACCACCCGCGAAAAGGCGCTCCGCCCAGAGGATTTGACCCGGCTGTTCGTCGACCGCTCCAACGCCGGTGATGCCGAAGGGGTGGCACTGCTCTACGAGGAGCACGCGGTGATCGCCTACCCGCCGGGCGGCCAGACCGTGGGCCGGGCCGCGATCCAGGCGCTGTGGGAGAAGGTGCTTTCGAACGGGCCCCGGTTCCAACAGGAGGAACCGCTACCGACGTTGATCGTGGGGGACATCGCACTGACCGCGACGGCACCGAAGGATGACGCAGGTGCCCGCGCCCAGGTAGTGCGGCGGCAGGCCGACGGCAGCTGGTTGCGCATTCTCGATCAGCCCGAGTTCACCGCCGTCGGGTGAAGTTCGCACACCCGTGAGCTAAACCATTCCGCTTCGCCCGCAACGGAAATTACGGTGAGTCTCGTTCGATTTGGTTGCTCCGTTTCCGCACAGCCGTTGTAAAGGTGAAGCAGATGACGACTACCCACGCCGCTTCGTACGCGGTCCTTGCGGCAAGCCCGCTCCTCGGTGCTGAGATCGTCGGCGTCGACCTCGCCAACGGTGTCGACGACGACACCGCCCAAGCGCTCCGCGAGGACTTCTGGAGACACAAGGTCCTGGTGTTCCGCAACCAGCACCTGTCGCCCGACGCCCACGTGGACGCGGTGCGGATCTTCGACGAACCGTTCGACCACCCGCTGTGGCTGCGCCGCGACGAGCACAACCGGTTGGTGTACGTCTTCGACCTGGAGAAGGCAGGCAATGCCTCGACGTGGCATGTGGGCGGCACGTGGCGCAATCCGCCGTTCAACATCGAGTCGCTGACATACCAGGTGGTGCCCGACATCGGAGGTCACACGCTGTGGGCGGACCTCCAAGCGGCCTACGATGGGCTCTCCGAGCCGTTCAAGGAACTCTTGGAGTCGGTGAGCGCCGTCTATGGCGCCTACCCCGGCGACGGGACCTACAACCGCCCGCCGGTGACCGAGACCGTCGAGCACCCAGTAGTGCGCACCCACCGTCACACCGGACGCAAGGGGCTCTTTCTGAGTTCGTCGGCGCTGCGCCTCACCGGCATCGAACCGGCCGAAGGCCAAGCACTCCTGCCCTTCCTTCTTGCGCACGCCTCGTCACCCAACTACGCCGTCGACTTCGGGTGGAAGACAGGGGACTTCGTCATTTGGGACAACCAGGCCACCTGGCACTTCGCCGTCAACGACTACGACGGACCCCGCGGCTACCGCAAGGTCATCGGGGGCTGACCCCGAGCGTCGGTTTTCGCTAATTCCCGTGACGGCATGGCGGAGATCGTCCGCACCCGCGATGCAATCGCGCTGATCGCAACCATCCGTGGTCGGAGGCGGTAGGAGTTAGCGTCCTCTGGTCTACGACGCGTGGGCCGCTCCCGGCAACCGCGATGCAGCAAAGCGATGTCGCGATTTCCTCGACGTCGAGCCCGTCAAAGGAAGCTGATCATGTCGAACCAGATTGAGGAATCCGGCGATGTCCGGGCCGGCGACCCGCAGGACGCACACCCCCACCGCAAGCTCCGCGGATCGCTCGGCGTGTGGGGCATCGTCTTCGTCGTCGTGGCCGCGGCCTCCCCACTCGGGGTGATCGGCGGCCCAGTGCCGCTGGGCATCGCGAGCGGCAACGGGACCGGTTTCCCGGCCATCTTCATCATCAGCACCATCATCGTGCTGCTCTTCGCGGTGGGCTTCACCGCGCTCACCCCGCACGTACCGAACGCGGGCGCCTTCTACTCCTACATCGGCAAGGGCCTCGGCCGGGTGACCGGTTTCGGCTTTGCCCTCGTCGCGCTGATTTCCTACCTCGCACTCGAAATCGGCGTGTACGGGCTCATCGGCCAAGGTGCGCAGGCCCTGTTCGCATCATATGGACTACCCCAGATCAATTGGGGCATATGGGCGTTGATCGCCGTCGTGATCGTGGCCGTGCTCGGCCATCGCAATATCGACCTCTCTCGCAACGTGCTCGGTGTGCTACTGATCGGCGAGGTCGCGATCGTGCTCGTACTTGACGCCGTGGTGGCCTTCACCGGGGGCCACGAAGGTCTCTCCACCGGCTTCCTCACCCCTTCCCAGATCGCCTCTGGGGCACCGGGGCTCGCGTTGCTGTTCGCCTTCTTGAGCTTCATCGGGTTCGAGGCGACCGCTGTCTTCCGCGACGAGGCGCGGGATCCGGTGCGCACCATTCCGCGCGCAACCTTCTTGGCTTTGATTCTGATCGGGGTCTTCTACACCGTGTCGACGTGGGCGCTGATCACGGCGTGGGGTGACAGCCGCGTGGTCGAGCAGGCCACCAACGACCCATCGGGGCTGCTGCCACTCGCGACGGAGCAGTACCTCGGTGCCGCGGGGCTGCACATCGTCCAGCTGCTCTTCGTCACCAGCCTGTTCGCCTGCATCCTTTCCTTCCACAACGTGGTCGCCCGTTACTTCTTCACACTCTCGAATCGCAAGGTGTTCCCGGCCGCGCTCGGAGAGGCACACGCCAAGCATGCGTCCCCACATCTGGCCTCCGGACTCGACACCGTCGTCGTGGTGTTGTTCATCGTGGCAGGCCTCGCGTTCGGGCTGGACCCCGTCACGCAGTTCTATACCTGGCTGGCCGGAATCTCGACGGTGGGCATCATCATCCTGCTCATCGCGACCAGCGCTGCGGTGCTTGCATTCTTCGCCCGTCGCCAGCGGGCTGGCGACCTCGACGTGCCGATCTGGCGCGCGTTCATCGCGCCGGGGTTGGGCTTGGTCGCGTTGGCTGGCGTGTTGTTCTTGGTCTTCCAGAACCTGCCTGACCTTGTCGGTGGATCGACGCCGATCGCCATCGGCGTCGTGGTGTTGCTCGTCGCGGTCTTCGCGGTCGGCGCCGGGATCGCCGCGAAACGGTCGGAGGTGACGCTGGAATGACCACGGACGCCCTCGCCAGTCGACTCGCGGATAGCCGCCAGTCGACTCGCAGACAAAGAATCCCGCCGATTTCATAGCTCCGCCTGAGGCGATCGCTGCGTCATGGTGTTGGGACTGCGAAACGCGTGAGTCTTGTGACAGCGCAAGCACTATGGCCGTTCGAATTGGGCCGACTGGAGATGCGCCGATGACAGACGTCAGTCTAGCGACGCGCGCCGTCGAGTTCGAGTCCTCGCCGGCCACGGCAGGCGCCACGCGCTCCCGCGACGTCTTCCAACCGGTGAACTCGCGGCGGCCCACACCACTGGCGTCGCTATGGCAGCGATTGCATTGGCCGCTCGGCATCTACACCACCCCGGTGCTGATCCTCGTGGTTTGGGAAGTGCTCGGCCTCACGGGAATCCTTCCGCCGTTGTACGCACCGGCCCCGACGGACATCGCAACCACGGCGGTGGAGTTGTGGAACGACGGAGTCCTGGGTCCAGATCTGGCGATCTCGTTGCAGCGCGCGGGCCTTGGTCTTGCGCTCGGTTTGAGCGTGGGCATCGTGACCGGGGTGCTGGGCGGTTTCCTCCGTCGTGGCGAATACCTCTTCAACGGCCTGGCCCAGATTCTCAACACCATCCCGCTGTTGGCCGTGCTGCCGCTGATGATCGTGTGGTTCGGCATCGACGAGTTGACCAAGGTGCTACTCATCGCGTTCGGGGCAGGCGTACCGATGTACCTCAACCTGTTCGCTGCCATCCGCGGGGTGGACCAGCGACTGATCGAAATGGCGGGCACCACCGGAGCGGGGCGATTGCGGGTGGTCACCTGGGTGCTGCTCCCTGGAGCGCTACCCGGATTCCTTGTGGGGCTGCGCTTCTCGCTGGCCTACAGCGTGCTCGGGCTGGTGGCCGCCGAGACGATCAACGCCGACCAGGGACTGGGCTTCCTTGTCACGCAGGCCCAGACCTATCTGCAAACCAATCAGGTCTTCGTGGGCCTGGTGATCTACTCGATCCTCGGGTTGCTCGCCGACCAGATCGTCCGGATCCTCGAACGGGTGCTGCTGCGGTGGCGCCCCAGTTATGAGGCGGCATGACCGCCGCGGCCGTGGCCTCGACGCGCCATCAGTTCGGTGTGCGAGCCGAGCAGGTGGTCCGCACGTTCGGCGATCGCACCGTGCTCGACCACCTGGATTTGACGATCGACGACGAGGAGCTCGTGGTCTTGCTGGGCCCGTCGGGCTGTGGCAAGAGCACGCTGCTCCGATTGCTTGCCGGTCTGGACCGGCCCGACGGTGGCCGCATCGAGGTTCCCGTCAAGCGCGCCATCGTCTTTCAGGGCGACCGGCTGCTGCCGTGGCAGCGGGTGCTCCGAAACGTCACCATCGGGCTGCATGGCCGGGACGCCGACCAAAGAGCCCGCAAGGCCTTGGCCGACGTACACCTCGCCGATCGCGAACGCGCCTGGCCCAAGGAACTCTCGGGCGGGGAGGCGCAGCGCGTGGCGCTGGCGCGTGCCCTGGTGGCCGAACCGGAGCTGATCCTGCTCGACGAGCCGTTCGCGGCGTTGGATGCGATCACCCGAGTTCGGATGCACGAGTTGGTTCGCGAGCTCCGCCGTGAGCACCAAGCCTCGATGTTGCTCGTCACCCACGACATCGACGAAGCCATCGCGCTGGCCGACCGCATCGTGATCATGAGCAACGGACGGATCGACAACGCCCACCGTGTGCGACTGTCGGCCGCTGACCGCGAAGCGAGCGTCGCCAGGGAGGAACTCCGGTTGGCGTTGCTGGCGGACCTCGGCCTCGCCAGCACGCACTGAGCTCATCGCTTCACCCATCACGTACAGGAGAACTCATGCCCGACAAATCCTTCCGCGCCCTCGGCGCCGCGGCGCTGCTCACCGTCGCGAGTGTCCTTGCCGCCTGCAGTTCCACGTCGCCGACCACACAAGGCCCGTTGAGCAAGTCGGGTGACTCCTCCACTGCGGCCAGCCATCCGGAGTGGAGTCAGTACACGTTCACCCTCGGCGACAACGGTGGCGACGGCAGCGAGGAACTGGCGAAGGTGACGGGCGCGTTCGATGATGCGCCCTACAAGATCAAGTTCGCGCGCTTCGACTACGGCCCACCGCTGGTGCAAGCGGCCGCGGCAGGCGACATCGACCTCGGTTATGTGGGCACCGTCCCGCCGATCACCGGAGCGGCGCAGCAGTACGGGTTCAAGATCGTCGCCACCCAGCACGGCGCCGACGTGACCAAGGCGGCCGAGAACATCATCGTGCCCAAGGACTCACCGATCCAGACGCTGAATGACTTGAAGGGCAAGAAGATCGCCATCCCGCAGGGCAGTTCGGCCCACGGTCTGGCGCTGCTCGCACTCAAGAGCGTCGGCCTGACGCCGAAGGACGTCGAGCTCGTGTACCTCAGTCCCGCTGCGGGCGCCACCGCATTCAACACCGGCAAGGTGGATGCCTGGTCCATCTGGAACCCGCCGTCGGCGATCGCGGTGGGCGGCGGTGCCCGCATCCTCGCCAAGGGGCTGCCGCCGATCGATCAAGTCAACAACTATTACGTGGCGACAGACAAGTCGCTCAACGATCCGGCACGGCGGGCGGCGCTTGCCGACGTGCTCACCCGCATCGCCCGGATCTTCAACTGGGCGCAGCAGAATCCCGACGAGTACGCCAAGGCGCTCGTGAAGGAGACCGGCATCCCACTCGCCGACGCCAAGGCGACCGTGGACTCGTACCCCTTCAAGGTCACCCAGGTGCTGCCAGAAGACATCAAGGCCGAGCAGGCGCTCAGTGACGCCTTCCTCGAAGCCGGCGAGATCAAGAAGCCCGTCGACGTCGCGGCCATCACCGTCAACCTGCTGCCCGACGGGTTCGACAGCACGAAGTTGTCCTGACGCAGCACCGATTCCAAGCAACGGAGACCACGATGGGCGCGCAGAAGCGGGAACTGCACCTCAACGCCTTCCTGATGGAGGCGGGCCACCACGAAGCGGCCTGGCGCCTTCCGGAGAGCAACCCGCGAGCCGATTTCGACCTTCGGCATTGGATCGAGCTGGCCAAGCTGGCCGAGGATGCCAAGTTCGACTCGCTGTTCCTGGCCGACGGTCCGGCGCTGACCGGAAGCGGCGCGTTCCGACCTCCCGGTCAGCTGGAACCGTTCACCTTGCTGACTGCACTTTCACAGCACACCAGCCGCATTGGCCTGATCGCCACCGTCTCGTCGACGTACAACGAGCCGTACAACTTGGCGCGCCGGCTCGCGTCGGTCGATCACGTCAGCGGCGGCCGTGCCGGCTGGAACATCGTCACCTCGGCAGGCGCCGACGAAGCGGCCAACTTCGGGCTCACCGACCGCCCCAACCATGCTGCGCGCTACGAGCGTGCCGACGAGTTCCTCACCGTCGCCAAGGCGCTCTGGGACAGTTGGGAATCCGAAGCCGTTGTCGCGGAGAAGGAGTCGGGCCGATACGCCGACACTTCGCGGCTGCACCGTGTCGACCACGCGGGGAGCCACTTCCAGGTCGCCGGTCCGCTCAACGTCGAACGCCCACCCCAGGGTTACCCGCTGCTGGTACAAGCCGGCTCGTCCGAGGATGGCAAGAGCTTCGCCGCCAGGCACGCGGAAGCCATCTTCACCGCACATCAGACCTACGAGCGTGCCGCGGACTTCTACCGCGACATCAAGGCGCGGACCGGAGCGGCGGGACGTGACCCCGACGCGGTGCTGGTGTTGCCGGGCATCGTGCCATTCATCGGGTCGACCGAACGGGAGGCCGCTGAACTGGCCCGTCGGTACGACGAACTCCGCATCCCCGAATACGGGCTGTCGCAGCTGGCGTGGAACTTCGAGGCGGACCCTTCGGTGTTCGACCTCGACGCACCGTTACCCGACTTCATCCTGGCCCGCCCGAAACTCGAAGGCTCGCAGAGCAGATCGGACCTCATCATCGAGCTCGCGGTCCGCGAGCACCTCACGGTTCGCCAGCTGCTCTCGCGGCTGGGCGGAGGGCGCGGGCACTTCACCTTCGTCGGCACACCCGACCAGGCCGCCGACACGATCGTCTCGTGGTTCGAGGGCGGCGCCGCCGACGGTTTCAACATCATGGCTCCGGGACTGCCGTCGGAGCTCGAGACCTTCATCGAACACGTGCTTCCGATCTTGCGCAGCAAAGGGCTGTTCCGAGAGGACTATCGGGGCCGCACCTTGCGCGAACACTACGGACTCACGGTCCCTGCGAACCAATTCCATCGCGATGCCTGACCAGCCGCCGCCCGCACTGTCGATCAAGGGGCTGCGCAAGGTCTACCGTGATGGGTTCACCGCGGTGTCGAACCTGGACCTGGAATTGTCCGACGGCGCCTTCTTCGGGCTGCTCGGCCCCAACGGAGCGGGTAAGACCACGCTGATCGGATCAGTGAGCAACGTAATCCGGCCGACGGCAGGGGAATTGACCGTGTTTGGCCACGACTACCGGACTAGGGAAGCCCGTCGCCTGATCGGGCTGGCCGAACAGGACATCAACGTCGACCGCTTCCTGTCAGTTCGGCAGCTGCTCGTCTACCATGCCGGCTATCACGGTATCGGACGCAAGTCGGCTGTGCGCCGTGCCGACGAACTGCTCGAACAGTTCGGCCTAGCGCAAAAGGCCGATGGTCGGGCCTACGAACTGTCCGGTGGCATGCAGCGCCGACTTGTGCTCGCACGGGCGCTGATTCATCAGCCGCGTCTGCTGATCCTCGATGAGCCGACGGCTGGCGTCGACGTCGCATTGCGCGCCGAGATCTGGACATTGCTCAAGGGACTCAACGCCGCAGGCACGACGATCCTGCTGACGACGCACTACCTGCAGGAAGCCGAGACCTTGTGCGACGAGATCGCGCTGATCGCGGCAGGCCGGATCGTCGACCGCGGCTCTGCCACGTCCTTGCGCAATCGGTACCAGGCGCGCGACATCTCCGAGGTCTACGACAGGGTGATGACTGCGGAGGCTGCGTCGTGAGCGGTACCGACGTACGGGGGCTGAGGTCGTACGACGGGCCCTTCGAAGCAGAACGCGCCCCGTTCCTGTGGCTCGTCGAGCGGGAAGTGTTGCGGTTCCTCAACATCTGGCAGTACGCCATCGTGGGACCCGTGCTGTCCACGATCCTGTTCGTGATCGTCTTCGGCTCGGCGTTGGGACAGCGCGTCGCACCGATCGACGGCATTCCCTACGGACAGTTCATCGTGCCGGGGCTCTTCGCCCAGGCGATCCTGACCGTCGGCTTCGTCAACGGGACGACGAGCCTGTTCGAGGCCCGCCGCGACAAATACATCAACGACGTCTACGCCAGCCCTTTGCGCTGGTGGGAGATCAACGCGGCGCTGGTAACCGGGGGAGTCGCGCGCGGCGCCATCGTCGGTTCCGGCGTACTGGCGATCGCGCTGCCGTTGACCCATATCACCAGTATCCAGCGGCCGTTGGTGTTCGTGTTGGGCACGTTAGCAGTGCTTTTGGTGGCCGGTCAGGTCGGCGTCATCGCGGGCGCGCTGGCCAAGTCGCTCGACCACGTGTACTCGATGGAGTCAATCATCCTGCTGCCGCTGGGTTTTCTCGGCGGAGTGTTCTACTCCGTTGCGCAGCTGCCACCGGTGTGGGACGTGCTCAGCCGGGTCAATCCGGTGTTCTGGCTGGTCCAGGTGGAACGCATCGGCCTGCTTGGGCACGGCGACGTCGGCGCCTGGACCGCGCTGATCGTGGTGTGGGCCATCGCAATTGCGCTGTCGGCCTGGTCCGCGGTCATCTTCGGCACCAATCGACTGAAGGCCTAGAGAAGAAGGGTGACATGACGAAAACAGGGGTGGACGAGACGCTTTCGACCGACGTGCTGGTGATCGGGGGCGGGCCGGCAGGCACGTGGGCCGCCATCAAGGCGGCGCAGGCCGGCGCCGACGTCGTGCTTGCCGACAAGGGCCACACCGGATCCAGCGGAGCGACTGCCTCGGTCGGTACCGGCGTCTGGTATGTCGACGACGTTCCCGAGCTTCGGGAGGCGGCAATGGCCAGCCGCGATGCCCTCGGCGGCCACCTGGCCGAGCGCGACTGGATGACCCGCGTGCTCGACGAAACCCACGCCCGGATGGACGAACTCGCCACGGTGCAGCGCTACCCGTTCCCCGTCGACACCTACGGCAGGCCGGTCCGAAACGACCTGCAAGGGCCCGAGTACATGCGCAGGCAGCGCACCCGGGTCCAACGCCTGGGGGTGCGCATCCTCGATCACACCCCGGCACTTGAGTTGTTGGTCGACGAGGATGAAGTGGTGTCGGGCGCGGTGGCCCTCGACCGCGGTTCGGGACGGACCGTGCGGGTGGAGGCCGGAGCAGTTGTGCTCGCCGCCGGTGGGTGCGCCTTTCAGTCCAAGTCGCTGGGCTGTGACGTGAACACCGGCGACGGCGCGCTCATGGCCGTCGAGGCGGGGGCCATTCTGTCAGGCATGGAGTTCTCCAATTCCTTCGCCATCGCGCCGAAGGGGACCTCGCTGACCAAGACCGCTTACTACTCATGGGCGACGTTCTACCGAGCCGACCGAACGCCCATCGAGGGAGCGGGCAGCGCTCGCGGCCGTACCGTGATCGCCAAGACGCTCTGTGACGAACCGGTTTTCGCGCGCATCGACCGGGCCACCGCGGCCGAGCAGCTTGGCATGCGCAAGGGCCAGCCCAACTTCTTCCTCGTCTTCGACCGGCTGGGCATCGATCCATTCACCGACTTCTTCGAGATCACCCTGGTGGCCGAGGGAACGGTTCGTGGCACGGGCGGGGTCCGCGTGGTGGACTACGACTGCGCCACCGACGTCCCCGGGCTCTATGCCGCGGGTGACACGGCAACCCGTGAACTGATCTGTGGCGGCTTCACCGGCGGCGGCAGCCACAACGCTGCCTGGGCGGCGTCCTCGGGCAGTTGGGCGGGCAAGGCCGCGGCGACCTTTGCGACCAAGCGCGGTCGCCCGGCCGCAGTGCTGCGAGCGGTTGGCGGCGCCGGACTGCGCCCCGCCGGACCCGTCGGACTCGACTACCGGGCGGTGACCGCCGCGGTCCAACGCCACGTGCTGCCGCACCAATACAACTTCCTACGCCACGGCGACCGGCTCAACCCGGCCCTGGAGTCGTTGCACGACATCTGGTCGGCGGTGCGTGCGAGCCTGGGCGCCACCGGTGAAGACACGTTCCGGGCCCGGGAGGCAGCGGCGATGGCTGCCCACAGCCGCTGGATGTATCACGCTGCGCTGCAACGAACCGAGACCCGCGGCATGCACAAGCGCGTCGACCACCCCACGCAGGATGGGGCGCAGCATCATCGGCTGCTGATCGGCGGCCTCGATGAGCTCTGGACCCGGCCCGAGGGCGTCGGGGCCGCGGTCGGGGGGCGGGCGGCATGATCGAAATCGTTGCGGGCGAACGCTGTATCGGCTGCGATCGCTGCATCGAGGTATGTCCGACCCGGGTGTTCGATCGCGGCGTGGATGGCATACCCGTGATCGCGCGCCACGACAGCTGCCAGACCTGTTTTCAATGTGAGGCCTACTGCCCGACCGACGCCTTGTTCGTCGCACCGCTGACGACGCCCGCGGCCGCTGACTCGAGTTACCGCGACACCGCGCACTTGCAGGCCAGTGGAATGCTCGGGGGCTACCGGCGCGAACTGGGTTGGGGCAGCGGGCGAAAGCTGGGCGCGCGCACCGCCGTCGGTCCGGAATACCCGGACTGACAACGACGTCGGCTCAGCGCGGGTTCTGTTCGCCTGCCTCGACGGCGACGGTCAGCCTGTTCTCGGGCGGCGCCACCGGGCACGTCGCGTAGTCGGTGAAGGAACAGGGCAGGTTGGACGCTCGGTTGAAGTCGAGTGTCACCGACCCGCCGTCATCCGGTGCAGAAATCGAAAGTGACCGGGCCCCAGGATATGTCGTCACGCCGCTGGTGGCATCGGTGAACAGCACGTGCAGTTCGCCGGTTTCACGGCCGAAAGTGATCAATTGCCGTGCGGTGCCTTCCAGTTCGAAGTCGATGACGCCGACGGCCTCGTGGTGGTGCTCGAGTCCCTCGACGACCGCTCCCGTCGTGACGGTCTTCGGGGCCTCATACGGTGAGAACGTTCCGGTGACGCGCCACTGCTCACTCGGTGGGTAGGTGGGGATCCCGTGGTACGCCTGCAGGAGCGGCGACTTGGGGTCGTGCACCCGCAATGCGACCGAGCCGGTGCGGCGGATCACCTCGATGCGGCGTGGTCCGTCCTCGACGAATAGCCCTGGTGCACCCTCGATGGGTTCGAGCCGCGCGACGCCGTCGATGCCCTCGACGTAGGTCGCATCGGCGTCCGCGCGCCACCGACCGGGGAGGTCGGCCACCGTCTCGAAGTCTTCGGTGAGCCAGTACAAACCGGTGATGCTCACCCAGCCGAGCGGGTCACCGTAGTACTGCTCGCGTTCACGGTGCCACTGGCTCCACGCGGCGTCGAACGTGACCTCTGCACTAGTGGTCATGATTCACTCACTCCTTCCGTATCAACCTGTCGCACTGGAGTCGGTCGCTTCACGCTGCCTTCGCGTCAGCGGTTCACGAAGCCCGAGGTGACCGCGCAGCGTCGTCGACGTGTACTCAGTCCGGTATACGCCGCGTTCCTGGAGTTCGGGCACCAACCAGTCGACGATCTCGTCGAGCCCGCCGGGCACTAGGTAGGGCGAGATGTTGAAGCCGTCGGTCGCGCCTGCGCGTACCCAGCGCGCGAGCTCGTCGGCAACCTGCCCCGGCGTCCCCACGAACCCCGAACGGGCGGAAGTTTCGATGGCGACCTCACGCAGCGACAGTCCCTTGGCCTCGGCCAGCGCGCGCCATTCCCTGGCGATCGCGATCGGATCCTTACCGTCCCTGGCTGCACCGCGGGTCACCGAGATCGGCGCGGGCACCGGATCATCCTCGGGGAGTGGACCGTCCGGGTCGCGGTCGGAGAGGTCGCGCCCCCAAACCAGGCCGACGAGGGACAGCGCGGTCTGCCCGGTGTACTGACCGTCGAGCACCCAGCGCCGCTTGTCCTCCACCTCAGAAGCGTGCTCGGCCAGCACGATCTGGGTTCCCGGCAGGATCTTGATGTCGTCGGCAGGCCTGCCCGCGGTGACCAACCGGGCGCGAATGTCGTTCGCGAACGCGAGTGCGTCGTCGAAGTGCGTGCCGTGGCGCGAGAAGATGACGTCGGCGTTGGCGGCTGCGAAGTCGCGTCCCGTCGGGGAATCCCCGGCCTGGAAGATGACCGGGTGCCCTTGGGTGCTGCGCGGTAGCGTCGCGTCGAGGGAGATGTCGAACTGCGACGTCGAAAGCGCAAGGTGACGAACGGTATTCGGATCGGCCCAGACCGCGTCGTCGACCGATGTCGCGATGGCGTCGTCGGCCCACGCATCCCAGATGGCGCGTGCGGCGCGGATGAACTGCCCGGCCCGCTCGTACCGCAGGGCGTGCTCGAGATAGCCGCCGCGCCGGAAGTTCTCGCCGGTCCACGCGTTGTCGGTCGTCACGGCGTTCCACCCGGCCCGGCCGCCGGAGAGCACGTCCAAGCCTGCCAGTCGCCGGGCCAGGTCTGCGGGCTCGTTGTAGGTGGTGTTCTGCGTGGCCACCAGACCGATGTGCTCGGTGATGCCGGCCAGCGCCGCCAATTGTGCGATGGCATCGGGGCGTCCGGCGATGTCGAGGTCGAGGATCTTGCCGTCCTGCTCCCGAAGTCGCAGCCCCTCACCGAGGAAGAACGCGTCGAACAATCCACGCTCGGCGGTCGTGACCATGCGACGGAAGGTCTCGAAGTCGATCTGAGATCCGCTGGCTGGGTCGGACCAGATCGTGGTGTGGTTGACGCCCTGGAAGAAGACGCCGAAGTGCACCTGGGCTTCGTTTTCGGATGGTCGGGTTAAATCGGAAGAACTCATCAGATCCTCGCGTAGCGGTTGGCGGGCCGACCCAGGCCGAGGTTGGCCCTTAGCGATGACCCGGGTACCGGTCGATGCGCCACGCCAGACTTGAACAAGGCCGGGAGCACGTAGCGGGCGAGCACGGGCAGGTCCTCGTCGATCACCGTGGGGAACAGTCGCACCCCGTCCGTGTGACCGGCCAGTTCGGTCAGCAGTTCTACGAATCCTTCTGGCGTGCCCACATATTCGAGCCGCCGACCGGCCGGACTGGGACCGTTCAGCGCAGTGAGGCGGTCCACCGCCGACGCGTGCGGAGTGTCGAGCGTGACGGCAAGCTCGATGAAGGTCAGCCCGGGGCTGCTGCGCGCGGTCTCGACCGCCGTTTCACGATCCGGCTTGGTGACCAGGACGACGTCGACCTGGTCGCGATCGGCCTCGCCACCGAACACCACCAATTGGCCCTGAGGCGGCCGTGGGACGATGGCCGGGCCCTTCACCGTGAACGATTTGCCCTCGAAGTCGACGTAGTGCAGCTTGTCTCTGTCCAGGAAGCGGCCGCTCGCGTAGTCGCGAACCACGGCGTCGTCCTCCCACGAATCCCACAGGTCGCGCACCACGGTGATGGAATCCCGCTGCTCACGGTCCAGGTCAGCCCGCTCGGTGAGAGCCGTTCTGCCCCATGCCCTTGCGGCTGCCGGATCGGAAACACGAGCAGCGATCCAGCCACCGCGGCCGCGGGACGAATAGTCCAGGGTGGCCAACTGTGACGACGTGTGGAACGGCTCGGCGTAGGTGGTCTCGACGACCGGAACCAGGCCGATCGTGGACGTCGTCGCCGCGACGAACGACGCTCGGTTGACCGCATCGACGCGACCCGTGATGCCGCTGGGGGGCGGCAGGATCGAATCTTCGAAGGTCGCCAGCGTGAAGCCCGCGTTCTCGGCCGCCCGCACCTTCTGCGTCAGCGTGCGTCCACTCAGCGACTCACTGGGCGGATGGCTCGCGCGGCGCCACGCCGCCGGATGGCTGCCCTCGCCGTCCAATTCGATGCCCAACGCGAAAATGCTCATGACACAACCTCTTTACGACTCGACTGGGCTACCAGTGGTCTGCTCGATATCCGCTCACGAAGCGCGGGGGCGACGTCGGCCTGAAACAGTTCGAGGCTTCGACGCTTCTGGGCCGCCGTCACACCGTCGGCCTCGGCGCTGAGGTGGATCACCTCGTGGCCCAGCTGTTCGTGGTAGCGCCCCACCTTGTCGATCACCTGCTCCGGGCTGCCGATCAGCGCCGAACTACGGCCCACGAAGTCCTCGATCGATTCGAAGACGACCGGAAGTCCTACGCGCCGTTGGAAGGCCAGGCGTGTCTCGAAGGCGCGACGGTACTCGGCAACCGCCTGCTGCGACGTCGCGGCGACGTGGAACCCGGCAGTTCCGGCCCCGACCACGGCGTCCTCGGGTTGGTGACCGTAGAACTCCCACTGCTTCCGGTAGTGACGCACCAGCTCTGCATAGGGCTCGATGGGGTAGGTCACGTTGGCGGAGAAGATCGGGTCACCGAAGCGTGCGGCGAGGTCGACGGAATCCTCACTGGTCGCGCTCCCGTGCCAGATTCGAATGCGATTCTGCAGCGGCCGGGGGAGTGCCTTGGCCTTCACGAGCGACGGGCGGAAGCGCCCGGCCCACGTGACCTCGTCGCTGTCCCACAGCGCGCGAAACAGTTCGTAACCTTCACGATTGCGGTCCCACTGGTCCTCGGTGGTCACGTGGAACAACTCGGCCTGGGCGGCACCGTTGCCCTTGCCGATGATGAGTTCCAGCCGGCCACCGGAGAGGTTGTCGAGCGTCGAGTAGTCCTCGAACGCCCGGACCGGATCGAGCAGGCTCAGCGTCGTCACCGCGGTGAACAATGCGATTGTCGACGTGCGCGCCGCGATGTTGCTCAGCACCACCGGAGGGGAGGACGAGATGAACGGATCCTCGTGCCGCTCGCCCACGGCGAACCCGTCGAAACCGAGTTCCTCGGCCAGCACTGCGCTTTCGACGACTTCGCGCAGTCGGTCGGCCGGACTCTTCTTCACACCCGTCAGCGGATCTGGGTGATGAGTGATCAGCGTCAGCAGCAGGAACTTCATCCCCGCACCTCAACGGCGGCCGCGTCGGTGCTCGTGAACATGCCTTGCATCCTCCATCAGTACCGTTGACGAAACGAACCCCCTGGCTGCGCAATTCATTCCCGCGGTTCAGCAGCCTCGCTGCGCCGCGGCGTGATGATCGGCCGGGCCACCTTTTTGCTCACTGGGATTCGAATCCTGGTCGGGCGGAACTGGCCGCTGGCGGAGGTCGAGCCCGCCTAATCCACGTCGTCGCTGACCGGGCGCACTCGATCGGCGTCGGTAGATTCGAGCCAGTCGTGGGTGTCAGCGTCGCGCCGCCAGCCGAGTGCAGTCGACGGCGAGCGATCGCGCTTGTATGTCGAGACCACATCCAGCTACGGAAGGGGCCCAATGATGGCCACGCCCTTGACGGTGCTCGACCTGGTGCCCATCTCGTCGGGGTCGAGCGCCACCGAAGCGCTACGCAACAGCATCGATCTCGCGCAGCAGGCCGAGCGCCTCGGGTATGCGCGTTACTGGTTCGCCGAGCATCACCTCAATCCAGGGGTCGCAGGCACCTCGCCCGCGGTACTCCTCGCGCTGACCGCCGCCGAAACCTCGACGATCCGGCTCGGTTCGGGCGCGCTCCAAATGGGGCACCGTACGGCGTTGTCATCGGTGGAGGAGTTCGGCCTCCTCGATGCCTTGCATCCCGGCCGTTTCGACCTTGGGCTGGGCCGCTCCGGCGGTAGACCGGTGCCTCCAAATCTGCCTACGCCGAGCGGCCAGGGCGCGCAATCGGCGGCAAATGGCCGTGCGCCCAACGGACTACGGATCCCGGAGCGATTCAATTACGGGGCGCTGTTGAAGTCACCGCGGATCGCGCTGCAGAAGGCGTTGTTGCAGCTGCCCGAGGCCCAATCCCAGGACTACACCGAACAAGTCGGGGACGTGCTGGCGCTGATCGCGGACACCTACCGGTCGGCAAACGGCGAGCGGGCTCATGTCGTGCCAGGTGCGGGAGCCGACCTGCAGATCTGGATCCTCGGCAGCAGCGGCGGCGAAAGCGCGCTCGTCGCCGGGAAGAACGGGCTGCGTTTCGCGGCCAACTACCACGTCGCGCCCGCCGGTGTGCTCGAGGCCGTGGACGGGTATCGCGCGGCGTTCACTCCGTCTGTCGACCTGGCGCGGCCCCACGTGAGTGTCTCAGCGGACGTCGTCGTCGCCGACGACGCGGCCACCGCGCGCGAGCTGGCTACGGGCTATGGATTGTGGGTGCGCAGCATCCGCACCGCTGAAGGGGCGATCCCCTTTCCGACACCGGACGAAGCGCGCACGCACGCGTGGACGGACGCTGACCGTGAACTGGTCGCAGACCGGCTCGAGACGCAGTTCGTCGGAACTCCGACGCAGGTCGCCGACGAGCTCGAGCGGCTGCGTGACGCCACTGCGGCCGATGAGCTGATCATCACCACGATCACCCACGACCACCGCGACCGGGTGCGGTCCTATCGCCTGCTCGCCGAGGAGTGGTCCCGCCGATAGGTGGATCAGCGTGCGTCCGAGGCGATTACGGGGGCGCCCCCGCGCCAGGCGCGGCAATTCGCTCAGCCCGATCCAATGGCTCGCGTGAAAGTGCTCGTCAGGCGAACATCGGATGAGCACCGCCGAGGCAAAGGGGTTCACATGGCGCCGTCCAGCAGAAGTCTGATGTCGAGCGCCCACGTTGACCGGGAGCCACCCGCGGTGTCGGTGGCCGACGGCGGGCGGTGGCAGCAGTCGGCCCGATGCCGAGGGCTTCCGTCCAACGTCTTCTTTCCCGAGGAGCAAGACTCCCGCCGCCAACGCCGCCTACAGGAACAGGCCGCCAAGCAGATCTGTGCGAGTTGCCCAGTCATCGTGGCCTGCCGAGAGCACGCGCTGCGCGCGCCCGAGAAATACGGGGTGTGGGGCGCGCTCACCGCACGGGAGCGGTTCACGCGTTGGTGACCGGTGCACTCACCCGGCGCACCACTTCTGGGCCGTACCGCCCGACATGTGCGAGGTAGTTTTATTCAGCATGAGCTAAAGGTGCTCGGCTAGATGTACATCGCCGGGTCGACGTAGCTGGTCGGGTCCACGCCTTGCTCGCGCTGCTTCTCGGTGCGGGCGCGAACCACCGCGGGGATGCCGGTCGCGATGGAGTTCGCCGGAACGTCCCGGGTCACAACGGCATTCGCGCCGATCGCGGAATCGTCGCCGATGCGCAGCGGCCCAAGCACTTTCGCCCCGGCGCCGATCGTCACCCGATCCCCGATCGTGGGATGACGCTTGCCCTGGTTGAGGCTTCGTCCACCCAGCGTGACCCCGTGATAGACCATCACGTCGTCACCGACCTCGGCGGTCTCCCCGATCACCACCCCCATGCCATGGTCGATGAAGAATCGTCGGCCGATGGTCGCACCAGGGTGGATCTCGATGCCGGTGAGAAACCGGGTGAGCTGCGTGAGGATGCGGGCCACCCCCCGCAGCGCGGGCCTGGCCCACATCCGGTGGGCGAGCCGATAGCTCCAGATCGCGTGCAAGCCCGAGTACACCAGCGCGTTCTCGACGTCGCTGCGCGCGGCGGGGTCGTGACTGCGTGCGTTGTCGAGATCTTCACGCAATGTGGACAGCAACGTCATCGCGTCAATCCCTGATGTGCTCGAAAAGCCCTGTGGAGACGTAACGTTCGCCGAAATCGGGGATGATGACCACGATGAGCTTGCCCGCGTACTCCGGGCGTGCAGCCAATTGCAACGCCGCCCAGACATTGGCACCGGCGGAGATACCGCCCAGGATGCCCTCTTGGGTTGCCAACGAGCGGGCGACGGTGATCGAGTCGTCGTATGCCACGTCGATGATTTCGTCGTAGACCTTGCGGTCGAGCACCTCCGGGACGAAGTTGGCGCCGATCCCCTGGATTTTGTGTGGTCCAGGATCGCCGCCGGTGAGAATCGGAGAGTCCGCTGGCTCGACGCCGACGATGCTGACTCCCGGTTTGCGCGCCTTGAGCAGGCGTCCGACCCCGGTCAAGGTCCCCCCGGTGCCGATGCCGGCAACGAAGACGTCGACGTCGCCGTCGGTGTCGGCCCAGATCTCCTCGGCGGTCGTACGCTCGTGGATCGCGGGATTGGCCGGATTCGCGAATTGATCGGCGGCGACCGCGTTCTCGGTGTCGGCGATGATCTGCTTGGCCGTGGCCACCGCACCTGCCATGCCCTCGGAACCAGGCGTGAGCACGATCTCGGCGCCGAACGCGCGCAACATCACTCGCCGCTCGACGGACATGGTCTCGGGCATCGTCAGAATCACCTTGTATCCGCGGGCGGCACCCACCAGCGCCAATGCGATGCCGGTGTTCCCGCTGGTGGCTTCGACGATGGTTCCGCCCGGTTTGAGCTCACCGGACTGTTCGGCGGCATCGATGATTGCCACCCCGATGCGGTCCTTCACGCTGTTGGCGGGGTTGTAGAACTCGAGCTTTGCCACGACCTGCGCGCCGAGTCCCTCGGTCAGGCGGTTGAGTCGAACGAGCGGAGTACGCCCGACGAGTTCGGTGACATCGCCGTAGATCTTGCCCATCGCTGACCTCTCGTCGTGGCGCCGTCCTGCGCCCGTTCGTCATTCGTCAAGTCACCTTACGGACCTTCGTTCGCGCTTGCCCGAACGTGGTGATTTCCCTCGACCGCCGGGTCACGGGAATTGTTTAGCCTGCTCCGCCTTCGGCGATGCGCCGCACAGCGTTGATGAAGACGTCGATCTCGTCGAAGGTGTTGTAGAACGCGAAGGAGGGTCGCACGGTGGCCTCGAGTCCGAGTCGCCGCAGGATGGGTTGTGCGCAGTGGTGTCCGGCGCGCACGGCGATGCCTTCAGCGTTGAGAGCCTTGCCGACCTCGAGGGGTTCGTGGCCGGCCAGTACGAACGAGAGCACGCTGGCTTTTTCCTGGGCGGTTCCGACCAGGCGGACGCCGTCGATGTCGGCCAGTCGTGGGGTGGCGTACTCGAGCAACGAGTGTTCGTATGCCGAGATGCGTTCGATGCCAACGCGTTCGACGTAGCGCAGCGCTTCGCCCAGTCCGACGGCGTCGGCGATGTTGCCGGTGCCGGCTTCGAACTTGTTGGGTAGGCCCTGATACAGCGAGCGCTCCAGGGTCACGTCGGCGATCATGTTGCCGCCGCCTTGCCATGGCGGTGTCTCGGCCAGTGCTTCCTCGGTGCCGTAGAGCACGCCGATGCCGGTGGGCCCGAATATCTTGTGCCCGGAGAACACGAAGAAGTCCGCGCCAAGGGTTTGCACGTCGATCGGCACGTGCGGAATCGACTGGGCGCCGTCGATGAGCACTTTGGCCCCGTAGCGGTGGCCAAGTTCGACGATCTGCTTGGCCGGGGTCACCGTGCCAAGGGCATTGGAGACCTGGGTGGCCGACACGAGTTTGGTGCGCGGACCGAGCAGGTCCTCGAACTCGCTCATCAGCAGATTGCCTGCGTCGTCGACGGGTGCGACCTTGAGCACCGCGCCAGTGCGCTGCGAAAGTAGCTGCCACGGCACGATATTCGCGTGGTGCTCGAGATGGGTGATGACGATCTCGTCACCGGGTCCGAGGTGCTTGCCACCCCACGCGTAGGCCACCAGGTTGATGGCCTCGGTGGTGCCGCGCACGAAGATGATCTGCTCGCTCTTCGAGGCACCGATGAAGCGCCGCACCGTTTCCCGGGCGTCTTCGTAGGCGTCGGTGGCCCGAGCCGCCAACTCGTGCGCGGCCCGGTGGATGTTGGAGTTCTCGTGGGCGTAGAAGTAGGCCAGTCGGTCGATGACCGCCTGCGGCTTCTGGGTGGTGGCCGCGTTGTCGAACCAGATCAGTGGTTTCCCGTTGACGGTCTCGCTCAGGATCGGGAAGTCCGCGCGCAGCGTCGTGACGTCGAAGACCTCGTGGTCGCCTGCCGGTGCGGGGGGAGTCGTCGGCTGCTCAATCGGCGCCAGGAAGTAGTAGTCCTGCTCCTGGCCCGTCGGTGCAGCCGCGGTTGGCCAGCTGAGTGAGGGGATGGTGGGTACGCCCGATGGCCACCCGGGTGCGGATCCCCGCGGAGCCGGGGGAGCCGAGACCGGTGCCGGGCCGGCCAGCACGCCGGGGATGGTCGGCACCAGTCCGGAGCTGGGTACCGCGAAGGGATCGAGCACGCTGGCCCCGGTGGAACCCGCCGACGTGGGCGCGGTCGGATCCGGGGCATTGCCGCGCGGGGCCACCGGCACGGTCTGGGGCACGTGCGGTTCTGGTCCCGGTGACGTCGGCGCAGGCACGTAGACGTCCGAGCTCGTGAGCAGGGGTGGGGTCGGCGTGTAGGCGGCGTGCGGGACGCCGGTCGCCACGCTGGCCACCGAAGTGGTGTCGGGTGCCGAGCCACGCGGTGCCGGCGGAGCCAGGCCAGGAGGCCCGTCCGGGCCCGGCCGAATGCTCTGCGCGAACAGCTGGCTGGCCAGCGCCGAGAGTTCAGCCGAGCTGATGGGCAGGTCGCCCTCGGCGGCTACCGACCTGTACTCACTTGTACTCATGGAAGTGGTCCACGGCCACGTCCTCGAGCACGGCCAGTGCGTCGTCAGTCAGCACCGCCAGTGACGAGTACAGCGTGACGAGGTACGACGCGATGGCAGAGCGGTTGATGCCGGTGAACCGCACCGACAACCCCGGAGCCTGCTCGCCGACCAGGCCAGGCTGGAACAGCCCCACGACGCCTTGGCGCTCCTCGCCGGTGCGGACCAGGATGAACTTCGTCTTGCCGTCTTCTACCGGCACCTTGTCCGACGGGATGATGGGAATGCCGCGCCACGTGATGAACTGGGCGCCGAAGAGGCTGACCACGACGGGCGGAACACCACGTCGGGTGGCCTCGCGGCCGAACGCCGCGACTCCGAGCGGATGGGTCAGCAGGAAGCCTGGGGTCTTCCAGACCTTGGTGATCAGCGCGTCGAGGTCATCGGGCGTCGGGGGACCGCCGAGGGTCTGAATGGTCTGCTCGGGGGTGACCTGCGACAGCAACCCGTACTCGGGGTTGTTAACCAGTTCGAACTCCTGGCGCTCCTTGATGGTCTCGATGGTCAGCCGCAACTGCTGGGCGACCTGATCGTGCGGACTCGAGTAGAGATCCGAGACCCGCGTGTGCACGTCCAGCAGCGTCGAGATGGACCGCAGCGTGTACTCGCGCGGGCTGGTCTCGTAGTCGACGAACGTCTCGGGCAGGGGATCCTCGGTGCCCGAGCCTTCGTCGGCCCACAGGGCGACCTGATCGGGATTGACCACCCGGTTGACCCGGTAGATACCCGCCTCGACTGGCACCCAGCTCAGCAGGTGAAGCAGAAACCGCGGCGTGATGGTCGATAGCTGCGGAACGGTCTTGGTCGCGTTCGCAAGCTGCCGGGCGGCTGAATCGCCTAGTGCCTGTGACTCGTTCTGGGCCGACGTCATTCTGACCTCCTGGGTCTGAAGAGGGTGTCTTCAATCTCGGTGTAAGAACGGCTGTGAAGAGTCAACGCGATGGCGGTCGACGCCGGACTGCCGTATGCGCCGACCTTATACCACCCGAGAAGAATCTTGACACCCCTTCTGCGCACCGTGATCCGAACCTTTTGCGCGCTCCAGATGGTGGCCGGTCGAACGGGTTTAGTGACACGAACCCACATTTGATTCAGCCGTTTTCAGTCAGTCCTTGACCCTGGAGGCGCGAGGCCACGTTACGTCCTTGCGCCCGATTGAGCAGGGCTAACAACCACGATGAGTGGAACCAGCCGAGGGGGTGTGCGGGGATGGCGTATGGTATGGCCATGCATCGGTCCGCCCAGTCGCCGCGCCTTGGTTTCGCGCGCTGCCTGGCACCGCTGTCGTGTTGTTGTTGTTGATTCTCTGACGCCGCATCTCCTTAGCGTCGATGCGCACCCCGATTGAGGGTGCGCTCGCGCGGCCAGTCTGCAGAAAGTCAACAGTGACCATCCTCAAGACCACCCTTGCCTTGCCCCGTCGCCCCCGTGTGCCGCTCGCCGTCCGCCGCAGGGACCGCGCGGGCGGAACCGAGCTCGCTCGCCTCACCCGGTACCGCGGAGGCACCTACTCGCACACCGTCGACACCATCGTGTTGACCGACGGCACCGCGGTACGCACCGATCTCATCAGGTTGAACCCCAACGTCGAGGCGTATTCGCTTGACTTCAGCGGGATTTCGCCGACGCGACCATCGCACTACCGGGTCGCGACGTGGTCGGCGGTACCGCACTTGCGCACCCGCGCCCACGAGGCGGAGGTCGACTGGATCCTGCGCAACTCCTTTCCCACCGTCGGCACCACGGAGCTCAGTAAGCGGCTTCGTGATGCGGGCTATCCGCTCAAGTCGGCGAACGTGGCCGAGCACGAGGCGATCGCAGCGACTCAGGCCGCAATCTGGTTCTTCACCAACGACCTTCAGCTGGACGACCGGGCGCGCAACGAACCCGTGTCGACCGTGCGTGGGGCCGGATCCATCTCGTTCGAATTCGATGGTGTTCCGCAGCTCGGAGGGTTCACCGTCGACGTCGAATCCGACTCGGTCGGCGCGCTGGTGCTGCAGAAGTCGTCGGACGGGGTGAATTGGCGCGACGTGGCCGGCTCGGGGCTACAGGTGGCCGGTCCTGGTCGCTACCGCAAGGTGCTCGGCCTGGGGAGCACCATGTCGCAGAACCGGCCGGGGCGTCGTGGGCTCGGCTACCGGTACTACCGGCTCGTTGTCGTCGGCGGCACGGCTGACGGCGTTGCGTTGGGCGACGTGCGGTTCTGGCTGGAGGGGTCGGGGCATTTCGGCAACCCGGACCGCATCGTCCACCTCTATCGTTATCTACTCGCCGGTGCGCAGCGGGCTCGTCACCAGACCGCGGCACCGGAACTGTCTGCGGTGCACGCCGACGTCGACGGGGAGCACGTCGGACCGTTCCGCTTGCACACCGATCATGTTGTGGCACTGTCGGTCTCGGAGGGCGCCGTGGTCGACGCCGATGGTGTGGAAATGCTCACCTGCGAACCGGGTGGCGAGTTCTACGTACGGCCGCGGCCCGGCGAGCGGTCCGTCACCGTGACGGCCACGGTCGACGGGGCGGGTGGGCGCGTGGTGACCGGTGTGGCGCGCGACGACGTGAACAACCGACTCACCCCCGTCGCCCTGGCCATGCGCGCGCCCATCGCCGTCGACTTCCAGCTGCGTTGGCATCACGGCCACGGCGTAGCGGCATCGGCCGAGTCGATGCTCGAGTCGCTCGGCGGCTGAACCGATTCCCCGGTCGCTCCGCTCTGCCCGCCGAGCGCTACATCGGCGCGTTGGCAGGCTGGAAGACTCCTGCGCCGTCGGACTCCTCCTCGGCGCGGATGACGTGTACCACGGCGTTGATCATGGCCAGGTGGGTGAACGCCTGCGGGAAGTTCCCGAGGTGACGGCCGGTCCGCGGTTCGATCTCCTCGGCGTACAGATGCAGCGGACTGGCGAATGACAACAGCCGCTCGCACAGGTGCTTTGCCCGGCTGATTTCGCCGATCTCCACCAGCGCCGACACCAGCCAGAACGAACAGATGGTGAAGCTGCCCTCTTCGCCGGCGAGGCCGTCGTCGGTCTCGCCGGTCCGGTAGCGCAGCACCAGGCCGTCTTCGGTCAACTCGTCGGCGATGGCGAGCACGGTGGCCCGGACCCGCGGGTCGTCGGACGGCAGGAACCTGGTCAGCACCACGAGTAGTAACGAGGCGTCCAGCGCGTCGTCGCCGTACCGCTGGGTCAAGACTCCGCGGGAGTCGACACCGTTGGCCAGGATGTCGGCCTTGATCTCCTCGGCGATGACCTTCCACTGCTGTGAGTAGCTCTTCTCGCCTTGAAGCTCGGCAAGTTTCGAGCCGCGATCCAGCGCAACCCAACACATCACCTTGCTCGACGTGAAGTGCTGCGGCTCGCCGCGGACCTCCCAGATGCCGCGGTCGGGCTCGCGCCAGTGTTTGATCGCCTCTTCGACCTGACGCTTGAGCACCGGCCACAGCGCCTCGGGGATCTGCTCGCGCGACTTCGCGTGCAGATACACCGAATCGAGCATGGTGCCCCAGATGTCGTTCTGCATCTGATCGAACGCGCCGTTTCCGATCCGGACCGGGCGGGCGTTGTCGTAGCCCGACAGATGGTTGAGCTCCTCTTCGACCAGACTGCGCTCGCCGCCGACGCCGTACATCACCTGCAGCGGGTGCTTCTCACCGTTGTTGGCTCCGGACACGTCGGCGATGAACGAGAAGAAGTCGTCGGCCTCGCGGTCCAGTCCAAGGGTGTACAGCCCCCACAGCGCGAACGTCGAGTCACGCACCCAGGCATATCGATAGTCCCAATTGCGTTCGCCCTGAGGGGTTTCCGGCAGTGACGTGGTGCTCGCCGCCAGCAGAGCGCCGGTGGGGGAATAGGTCAAGCCCTTCAGCGTCAGAGCGCTGCGCTGCAGATAGGCGCGCCACGGGTGATCGGGGAAGTCGCCGATGTTGATCCACTGTCGCCAGGCCTCGCTGGTCCGCCACATCTTGTCGGCGGCTTCCTCGAAGGTCTGTGGCGCCGGATGTCCCGACCAACTCAGCGCGACGAACACGTTGTCGCCTTCGTTGAGTCGGGTGCGGGCCCTGGCTTCGCGGCCCTCGAGGCCGATGCGCAGGTTGGTGGTCAGGCGCAGCGTCGGGTGGGCCTCCGAGTCCTTGCTGGCCCGCGCGATCGCCTCGCCGTATGCGGCCGCCGAGTACTCCCACGTCGCGCTCTGCCGGTGATAGTCGAAGGACGGCTCGCAACTCATCGCCACCTCGACCACACCGCTGACGCACCGCACCGTGCGCAGCAGGATGTGCTCGGCATCCCAGTCCATTGGGGTGCGCCGATGGGTGCGCGAGCGGCTTTCGATGTCGTGCCAGGGCCCCATCACCAGGGCGTCGCGCACGATCAACCAACCGGTGTGGGTCTGCCACGTCGTCTCGAGGATGAGACTGCCGGGCAGATACCGCCGGGCCGCGGGCACCGACACGCCGTATGGGCCAAGCCGGAAGTGCCCGGCGCCGCGATCGAGGATGGCACCGAACACGCTCGGCGAGTCGGGCCGTGGCACGCACAGCCATTCGACGGAGCCCGCCGACGAAATCAGGCAGGTGTTCTCGCAGTCGGACAGAAACGCATAGTCAGCGATGGGCGGGAACGGATTGCGCAGCGCCCCGCCCGATACGTAGGGCACCGGCTCCGTCACCGAGAACGGCGCTGAAGGCTGGCGGTCGGTGCCGCCGGCATCGTCGGTGGGTTCAGCCTGCTGCAGGACCATTCGCTCATCATCAACCGCCGGAGCGCTCGCCGTCCACTCATCCGGTTTCGGCGCGCCGCCGGTGCATCCGAATCGTGTCCACGGGCCTGCCACCTGCATGAAACCGGCCACGCGCGGAACCCATGCGCGCGAGCCCTAGGGTGGACGGAATGAGCGGCATCCTCAACTGGTGGGACGGAGTAGAGCTCTGGCTGTCCGGCCTGGGTTTCGTCGCACAGACGGTGATCGTGATGCCCGTCGTGCTCGCGCTGGCCTACGGGATCGCGGTGGTGTTGGACGGCGCACTGGGCAACGGCATTCGCGTACTGCACCGGATGCGGCATCAAGACGAGGATCAACTATGAGTGGCCTACCCCGGTCGCGGGTGACGTTGGTGCTGGTCACGCTGGTGGTGTTGGTCATCGTCATGTGGCTCATCACACGTTGATCCAGTGTCAATTTCTTCTGCTACGCTTCCCGCCATGCAAGCAGCGTCCGGCACCACTGAGGGCCACACCTTGGCCCTCATTGCCGTGGGTAGTTGCGCTGTTGCAGACGTCCACTGTTGTCGCTGACCCCTAACCGTCCACGGTTTGGTGTCGGTAATGGCTGCGCACGCATTCCTTGCTGATTTCAACTCCTTGCCGTTGTGACGGACCCGTCTCTCGTCTGTCTCCCGCAAGGAAAGGCCCTCAATGTCCAACAACATCAAGTCCCGCTGGTTGCCCGCCGCGGCCGTCGCCGTCACGGCCACGCTGCTGGCGGCCTGCGGTGGTGGCTCCAGTGACACCGCCGGTGGGGGCGCGGGCGGCGACGCTGCCACGACGCTGACCGTGGTCGCATACGCAGTGCCGCAGCCGGGTTGGGACAAGATCATCCCGGCTTTTGCCGCCACCCCGGAAGGCAAGGGCGTCGCCGTGACGGCCTCGTACGGCGCGTCGGGTGACCAGTCGCGTGGCGTCGTCGACGGCAAGCCGGCCGACCTGGTGAACTTCTCCGTCGAACCGGACGTCACCCGCCTGGTCAAAGCGGACAAGGTCGCCAAGGACTGGAACGGCGACGCCACCAAGGGCATCCCGTTCGGTTCGGTGGTCAGTCTTGTTGTGCGCAAGGGCAATCCGAAGAACATCAAGGACTGGGACGACCTGCTTCAGCCCGGCCTCGAGGTCGTCACTCCGAACCCGCTGAGTTCGGGTTCGGCCAAGTGGAACCTGTTGGCGCCGTACGCCGCCAAGAGCAACGGCGGCCAGGACCCCGCGGCCGGTCTGGACTTCATCAACAAGTTGGTCACCGAGCACGTCAAGACCCGGCCCGCTTCCGGCAAGGACGCCACCACCGTGTTCCTGCAGGGCAGTGGCGACGTCCTGATCAGCTACGAGAACGAGGCGATCAACACCGAACGGCAGGGCAATCCGGTCGAGCACATCAACCCGCCGCAGACGTTCAAGATCGAAAACCCCGTTGCCGTGGTGACCAGCAGTGCGCACCTCGAGCAGGCCAATGCGCTGAAGAACTTCCTCTACACGCCGGCCGGCCAGAAGCTGTGGGCCGAAGCGGGCTTCCGTCCTGTCGATCCCGCAGTGGCGGCTGATTTCGCGAAGGACTTCCCGACCCCGCAGAAGCTGTGGACCATCGACAACCTCGGCGGATGGAGCGCCGTAGATCCTGCGCTGTTCGACAAGGACAATGGTTCGATCACGAAGATCTACAAGGCGGCCACTGGATGACAGCTGTCATCGACCCGAATCCGGAAGCCTCCCGTCCCGGCTCTGACGACGTCAGGCCGGGGCGGCGCGGCATCCTGAGGGGCAACCGTTACGGCAGCACCTCGCTGCGGGTCGGCGTCGCGTCCATCTGGCTGAGCGTCATCGTGCTGTTGCCGCTGGCCGCGATCCTGTGGCAATCCGCAGGCGGGGGATGGGACGCCTTCTTCTCCGCGGTGACGTCGCGCAGCGCGGTCGAGTCGTTCAAGGTCACGCTGACCATTTCGCTCGGCGTAGCAATAGTGAACCTCTTCTTCGGGCTGCTGGTCGCGTGGGTGCTGACCCGTGACGACTTTCCCGGCAAGCGACTCGTCGACGCCGTCATCGACCTGCCGTTCGCGTTGCCTACCATCGTGGCGAGCCTGGTCATGTTGGCCTTGTACGGACCCAACAGCCCCGTCGGCATTCACGTTCAGCACACGAAGTGGGGCGTAGGCATCGCGCTGCTCTTCGTGACGCTGCCGTTCGTGGTGCGTTCGGTGCAGCCCGTGCTGCTCGAACTCGATCGCGAGACCGAGGAGGCGGCGGCGTCGCTTGGCGCCAACAACTGGACGATCTTCAAGACCGTGATCCTGCCCGCGCTGCTGCCGTCATTGTTGTCCGGCGCGGGGCTGGCGTTCTCCAGGGCCATCGGCGAGTACGGCTCGGTGGTGTTGATCGGCGGTGCGATCCCGGGCAAGACCGAGGTCGCATCACAGGCCATCCGGAATGCGATCGAAACCGACGACCGTACCGGCGCAGCCGCCATCTCCATTGTGCTGCTGATCTTTTCGTTTGTCGTGCTGTTCGTGCTGCGTTTCGTGGGATCGCGGGCGGCGAAGCGCGAGGAGCTTGCCCGATGACGGTGTCACCGTTCTTCAAGTACCTGTTCCGCTACGTGGCGCTGGCCTATCTGCTGGTGCTGCTGATCGTGCCGGTTGGCCTCATTCTGTGGCGTACGTTCGAGCCTGGCGTCGGGGCGTTCTTTGCGTCGATCTCCACGCCTGCTGCGGTGTCGGCGCTGCAACTCTCGTTGTTGATCGTGGCGATCGTGGTGCCACTCAACGTGCTCTTCGGCGTGCCGACCGCGCTTGTGTTGGCGCGCAACAAGTTCCGTGGAAAGAGCGCCCTTCAGGCCGTCATCGACCTGCCGTTTGCGGTGTCGCCCGTGGTCGTCGGCGTCTCGCTCATCTTGCTGTGGGGTTCGGCGGGTGCGTTGGGATTCTTCGAGAATGACTTGGGAATCAAGATCATCTACGCCTTCCCGGGGTTGGTGCTCGCGAGCATCTTCGTGACCGTGCCGTTCGTCATCCGTGAGGTCGAGCCGGTGCTCCACGAGCTCGGCACCGACCAGGAGGAGGCCGCCGCCACGCTGGGATCGCAGTGGTGGCAGACGTTCTGGCGCATCACCTTGCCGTCGATTCGCTGGGGTTTGACCTACGGCATCGTGCTCACGGTCGCCCGCACGCTCGGCGAATATGGCGCCGTGATCATGGTGTCCTCCAACCTGCCAGGAAAGTCGCAGACGCTGACGCTGCTCGTCTCGGGTCGCTACGACCAGGGCAACGAGTACGGCGCCTACGCCGTCTCCACCCTGCTGATGGGTGTCGCCGTCCTGGTGCTCATCGTGCAGGTGGTGCTCGACGCCCGTCGTGCGAAAGCAGTGAAATGAGCTTTGACATGAATGAAGAAGGTGGTCGAGATGACTTCTGATGAACATGTGCCCGTTAACAATCCGGTGAATGCCATCACCGTGGCGGGCGCGAACAAGCGCTACGGCGATTTCGTCGCGCTCGACAACATCGACTTCGTCGTGCCGGAGGGTTCGCTCACCGCGCTGCTCGGTCCCAGTGGCTCCGGCAAGTCGACGCTGCTGCGTGCGATCGCCGGCCTCGACGTGCCCGACAGCGGGACCGTCACGATCAACGGCAGTGACGTCACCCACGTGCCGCCGCAGCGGCGCGGCATCGGCTTCGTTTTCCAGCACTATGCGGCGTTCAAGCATCTGACGGTGTGGGACAACGTTGCGTTCGGCCTGAAGATTCGCAAACGCCCCAAGTCCGAGGTGAAGGAGAAGGTCGACAACCTCCTCGAAGTGGTCGGCCTGGCCGGGTTCCACACGCGCTACCCGAGCCAGTTGTCGGGCGGTCAGCGTCAGCGCATGGCGCTGGCCCGCGCGCTCGCCGTCGACCCGAAGGTGCTGCTGCTCGACGAGCCTTTCGGCGCGCTCGACGCGAAGGTGCGCGAGGACTTGCGCGCCTGGCTGCGCAAGCTGCACGACGAGGTGCACGTGACCACCGTGCTGGTGACCCACGACCAGCAGGAAGCACTCGACGTCGCCGACCGGATCGCGGTCCTCAACAAGGGCCGCATCGAGCAGGTCGGGTCGCCCACCGAGGTGTACGACACCCCAGCGAATGCGTTCGTCATGTCGTTCCTTGGGGCGGTCTCGGTGTTGAACGGCGCACTAGTGCGTCCGCACGACATCCGGGTCGGCCGTAACCCCGACCTCGCCATCGCTTCCGACGACGGAACCAGCGAAACCACCGGAGTCGTGAAGGCGACGATCGACCGGGTTGCGGTGTTGGGCTTCGAAGTTCGCGTCGAGCTCACCAGCGCGCTCACCAACACGCCGTTCATCGCGCAGATCACGCGCGGTGACCTCGAGGCGCTTGGGCTCAAGGACGGCGACACCGTCTACGTACGGGCCACCCGAGTTCCCGCCATCGTGGGCAGCCTCGAGCTGCCGCCGTCGGCCGAAGAGGCGGATGCCGCCAATGCCGAGGCGCTGACCAAGGCCTGACGCAGTCGGTCAGCGGATCGGGTCCCCGCGCCACATGAAGCTGTTGACGTACTTGCCCATGTCCAGCGCCAGGAAGAGGTTGGCCCCAGAGGGATGCCCGGAGCCGAAGTCAGGACTGAATTCGTGGTACGGGCCTGCCGCCGCGGCGACCAGGGCCAGCCCGTTCTTCTCTGCGACCATGACCAGCACTCGCAGGCGCGCGCCTTGTTGGCCGGTCGGGAACACGTCGGCCGCCACGCCGAAGCCCGGCTGGTACCCGACCACGGCATTGGGTATCTCGTAACTGGTGGTCGCGTCCGGGTAGCTCTTCTTGATGAGGTCCTCGGCGATTTCGCGAGGCGTCCGGCCCGCGGCGGGCTCACCGAACAGCCGCAGCGTCCCACCGTCTCCGACATGTAGTTCCGACGTCACCCCGTTCGGATCGAAGGTCGACGTGTACGCCGTCTCCGCTCCTGGATAGGACACCGAGAACGCGCCGTCCGCGGACGTGAAGCGGGGATTGACGGTGACGGGCTGGCCGATCGGGGGACGCCCGCAGTCGGGTGGGCAGACGTAGTTCACCTGGGCGGGAGTGAGCCAACGCGCCAGCCCGACCGTCGCTGCAATCACGACGGCGAGCACGGCGCCCAGCGTCACCAGCAGGCGCACGACCGAGATGTGGCGCGCCGCAGCGGCTCGGTACTCCTGGCTGGGCACTGCGTATCCCGGCCACGGCGGCGCGGCGGGGCGGGGCGAGGGAGCGTTCATCGACCTTCGGGCGCCACGTCTATCGGAGTGGGACGGTGGGTCCGTCGGTCCGCGCGCGACGTTCGCGATGCGGCGTGCGCCGCGACTCCACAGTTGGCGCAGAACACCAGCTCGGGAATCACGTGTTCGCACTGCGGGCACAGCACCGGTTCGTTCGGGCTGGTCTCGTCGGGGGCCTCGCGCAACAAGGTGCAGTGCAACGCGACCCGCAGCGCCAGCACTGCCAGCACGGCAACCACGGCGTAGAGCCCCACTATCTGGAGATACGAGATCCATGCATAGTCGATGCGATTCTGCGCGATGTACAGGAGCACGGCGATGGCGAGTGCTGGTGCCGGGGACGTCAGCGAATACCAGTGCTCGACGGTCGGGGGATGCGCGCGCCGCCTGAACCAGAGCGTCGAACCCACCATGGCGCCGATGGCTGCCGCCGTCAGCGGTGTCGCTATCCCGCGGATGGCGGCCAACGCCAAGAGCGCGTTCCTCGGAAAGTCTTCGGCCACCAGTCCGTTCGCGAACTCTGGGGCTGCCCGCGTCAGCGTCCCGGCGGCGGTGAAGCAAAGCGCCGCGAGTGCACCAATCACGAACCCGTCCAACGATTCCCGAACTCCGGGGCGCAAGAGTCGCATCAAGGCGGCAGGCAGCAGCATCAACAGCGTGCCACCAATGGGAATGGCTGCCAGGTTTATCAGCTGATCCGTGGTCGACATCGGCGTGCCAAGCACGTCGTCGTAGGTGCGTTTCCAGATGGCGTCGGTCGCGAGCGCCCAACCGACGCCGATTCCGATGGCGAGTATCGCCGTGATCGTCAGCGTGACGATGGACTGATCGCGGAACGCGTCCGTCTCATGCAGATACAGCCCGAACAGCAAGGGCAGCCCCAGGGCGCTGATCCCGATCAACGGCGGTTGCCACCGCAGCAGTGCGAATCCAAGGAGCAGCGCGAGCAGGACGATCAGTGCCACCCGGAACGCCCACCGCGATCGTCGCGGCAGCCGCGGAAACAGCGAAGTGGTGAGCCATGGGCGCAGCACGTGCTCGTTCGGTGCCGCCGTATACGCGCGGATTCGCAACCACGCAGGCCCGCCGCCACGCGTAGGCGTTGCGGCCGCTCCACAGCTGCCGCAGTACGTGCCTTCCGGGACATCGGTGCCGCAGCTGCGACAAAGCATGGTGGACAACGAGTCCCAGTCATCGGCGGCCCCGGGGACCGTCACCGCGGAGCCACGTCCTTCTGAATGTCGAGCAGGTCGCGGACGAGGTTTTCGACGTCGGGTGTCCCGAGTCCGGTGACGAGGTCGTATCCCGGCGTGGACATGTCGACCGCGTTGGCGCCGAGGCTGACGTCACGGAAGCCGGGTGCGTTCGCGCCCGCCGCTACCCGGTAGAGCAACGGGTTGAGGTCGCCGAGTGGCCGTCCGCCGTTGGCGAGCAGGTACTGGTTCATGACGGCCGTCATGGCGGCCCATATAGGGGCGGATTGAGAAGTGCCCGCACCGACGAGGTCCTGCCCGTCGAACCTGATACGCACCCCGGTCATCGGATCGGCGACGGCCGAGACATCGGGAGTCAAGCGGCCCTCTAGCTCGGGGTCGCGTGCCGCGTACACCCGCCGCTGCCAGGCGGGCCGGGGGAACAGCGCGGACACCCCGCCGCTGGTGCCCTGAGACATCGGCGAGTCAACCCAGGCCTGTTCGGCGAGCCATCTTCCGTTCCGGTCGGTTGACAGCGCGGTGCCGCCGACCGAGGTCATCGCCGGTAGCGAGGCGATGGCGTCCAACCCGACGTCGGCAGGCCCTGGCGGTGCGGACCAGTTCTCACCACCCTTGCATTCCAGGCCCGCGGTGTCGCCGCTGGCATCGAACGCGGTTGTCCCATGGGCCTGTGCGCGTTTCAACGCGGACTGCACGGGTTTGAGATCGGTCGCGGTGATGAGTTTGTCGCAGCCCCATCCGATGGAAAGGCTCCACACCGCCCCGGGGAATTGCCGATCGACAGAGTCGAACATCTCGGCGATTCGTTCGTAGGTGCGGCCGCCCTCGAGTGTGGGCCTTGCGTTGACGACCACCATCTGTGCGTCGGGTGCGATCGCGTGCGCAACCTCGAGGTCCATCACCGTCTCACCGTGCGATTCGCGGGGCTGCCCACCGATGAGTATCGGCTTCAACGGTGGCAGGTCGTACATCTCGGTGAAGTCGTCGAGATCCGTCTGGTCGTAGCCGTCGAATTCATAGAACACGATGGTTTGACCCTTGCCCGTGAAGCCCGCGGCCGTCAGCGGACTGAGGTTGTAGGCCTGTAGCAGCGCGCTCGGCGTCAACCCCTTCTTCGGAACGTCCAGTGGCATGAAGTTCGGGCTGGCCCGATGGTGCGGGCTAAACCCGAGGATGCGCCCGAGCCCAGTCACCGTGCCGCTCACCGCCGGTGGGACCTCGGGTTGCTGAGCCGATGCGTAGAACACCTGCCCTTGCCTGCCGCGGTAGTCGTGCACCGACACGTTGAACGCATCGGCGACATCCCGTGGCGCGCCTTCCACGATGGCCCATGCCTCGTCGGCCTGCCATCGCACGCCTAGGCCCTTGGTCGCCGCCCACGTCATCAAGGGCTCTGGGCGCGACGTGTCGTTCAAGGCCACGGTGAGTTGCGAGTGTTCGAGCCGTGACGGCCCGAGATCCGTTGAGCTACCAAGCAATAGCGCGTACGGACCGCCAATGACCGATTCAGGTCCTGGTCCGGACTCCAGGTGGTGACCGGAGATCAGCACGACCGCGGTTGCCGTCATCGACAGCGTCAGCACGCCCCCGAGCAGGCGCACCGACTTCCGACCAGCGCCCTGCAGACGAGCGCGCTGCCGTGGCGGGAAGGGCCCACCGAAGTGGCGGGTAGCAAACGCCCACGCACCACCAAGGTGGGTCAACCGGCGTATTGCCCCACTGTCGCTACGCAGTTCGGAGCGCCCTGTGTGTGCGGCGTCGCCGCAGCGCTCCTCCATGCGTGAAACCTCCCACGGGGCATCGGTATTGCTGCCCCCTGCCGGCCGACGATGCGGTTGAACGACCGTGGCCAAATGGGCTGGCTAGCCCGTGTGCTGGTGATCGCCCGGCTGAACGGTCTGCGCGGGGGTGGCCTTCACGGGCGGGGTGAAGCTGTTGCCACCAGTCGGGTCGATGGCCTTCTCCGTCGGCGACGGCGCGACCGACGACGAAGAAGTCGTGGGCGTCGTGCTTGAGGGAGTAGGCGTTTCGGTCTTACCGCACGCCGTCAATGCGCCCATTGCGACGATCGCACTGCCGCCTGCAATGAGTGCCAGTTTGCGAGTCAAGCGAGCTGACTTCATAGTTCTCGTCCTATCCAACCCGCGCAGCGGGCCTGTGAGGGTTTGCGGGCCTCCGTGGAAGCAACGCTAACGTCAATATAGTCGAACACTCCGGGCAAACGCTTGGGACGCTCGTCCCAGAGTCAGTCGCCGACAGTGCATGTTACGACCAAGCGGTCACACCGTCGACCCGAATCGGTGGGGTATTCGGCGACGCCGTCAGTTCCGGTGGGTGCCGGGAATGCCCGTCGGTGCGGGCGGCGCCTTCACGGGCGGCGTGAACTTGTTGCCCCCGGTTGGGTCGATCGACTTCTCGGTCGGCGAGACCGACGTGGTCGTCGGCGTCGTGCTCGACGGACTTGGCTTTTCGCCGCCGCTACATCCGGCGGTGAGCGCGCCCATGGCGACGATCGCGCTGCCGCCTGCGACGAGCGCCAATCGGCGAGCCATGCGTCCTGACTTCATCATTGCTGTCCTGTCCTTGCTATCCCCGGGGTAAACCTCATGATGTTTGCGGAAGATCGTGAATCAAACCGCAACGTCAATATTCTGCCACAGCTTCGGCAAACTGTCTTGTAAAACCTCCCTAAGGATTTCCCAGGCGCGGCTGGCGGCAAAAGGACACTTCAACGTGGGATCTAGTTCGGCAGACCCTGCGCTCCCCGAATGGCGGGAACCATGTCCAGTTACTTTCGATCCGGTCGGTGGCGGAGGTCTTGCGCCAGCCGGCCGTCGTTACTAGCGCTGGGAAGGGGGCCAGCTGGAGGCGATCGTCGAGGAGCGGGCCGCGATGAGTGCGGGTTGTGTGGGCCCAACGGATGGCCATCGGAATGCCAAGGGCAGCAGCAGATTTGGCGGTCAGTCTTAGTCGTTACGTTCCGTGACCGTCGGGAACGCCGGTGGGTAGAGGTGCTGCCGGCGCAGGTGGGGTGAACTTGTTGCCTGGCGCTGGGTTGAGCGAATGCTGCGTCGGCGACGGTGTGGTCGACGTCGTCGTCGTGCTGTTTGAGCTCGGCGGTTGGCCTGCGCCGCAGCCGGCGGTGAGCATGCCCGCGGCAATGACCGCGCTGCAGCTTGCGGCCACTACCAGCCGGCGAGACAAATGTCGTGATTTCATCATCGTTCCCATCTGATGTCAGCGGTTCGCTAGCAATGTTTGCGGACACTGGCGCAATGAACCGTGACGTCAATATGATGGCACACCTTTGGCAAACAATCTCTAAGACTTGATTAAGGGGTGTGTGCGATTCGAGGAGCCCCGAAATGCGGCTCACCTTTGGTTGAGAGCGTTCGCGGTTCAGCGTTTGTCGGGCCGTCAGCGGCGGTCAGTTACCGTCGGTTTGCCTCGAGCTCGGCGCGCTGTGCTCACGGGTGACAGTTACTAGAGGCCCGCGGTCAGGCCGCGGGATAGCAACGCTTGTAGTTTCAGGCCGCGATGAGCGCGGACTGCGTCTCGTCGAACCGGTCAAGCAGGGTGGCGGCGACCAGGTTGTGTGAGCCCAACGGCTGAGCCATCGGAATATCAAGGGCAGCAGCAGATTTGGCGACTCGATCGGTGATCCGCCCGGGGGCGAGGAACCATGGCGCGACGATCAGTCGACGTGCGCCTCGGCGTCGTAGGCGCAGGGCGGCCTCGGCCACCGTCGGATGCGGTCCGGTGGCGAAGGCCACCTCGACACCCGCCCAGCGAGTCCTGGCCGTCAGCGCAGGCGCCAACATCGTGGTGTGAGCATTGGCCTGTTCGTCGGAGGAACCGACGGCTACCACGATGACACCGAGGTCGCGCTGATCGGCCGTGGCGCCTGCCTCGGCCAGGCGCTGGCCCAGCAGGGTGACCAATGCGGGATCCTCGCCAAGGACGTCGGCCTGCCGGACGACTGCCCCGGACGATGCGATGGCTGCCGGTAGGTCGATTCGGGCGTGATATGCGCTGGCCAGCAGCATCGGTACGACCACGGCGTGGTGTTGGCGCCGGGCGACGTCGGAGAGCACGTCGGTGACGTGGGGAGCGGACTGCTCGAGGAACGCGGCATGGACCTCCAGCCGTGGCCGCAGGCGCCGGATGCGGCCAGCGAGCGCCTTCGCCACCTCCGCCGACCGCGGATCCGCGCTGCCGTGTGCGGCAAGGATCAGCGTCGCAGGCGGGGGATAGCGGAGCGACCGGGGATTCAGCTGAGTCACGACGCGTGCAGTCCGCATTCCGTCTTCGCCTGACCAGCCCAGCGGCCGCTGCGAGGATCGGCGCCTGCGACTGGCTTGGCGGTGCACGGCGCGCAACCGATTGACGGGTAGCCCTCGTCGACCAGCGGGTTGACCAGGATGTCGTTGGCCTCGATGTAGGCCTGCAGTTCGTCGTCGGTCCAGGCAGCGATCGGATTGATCTTCACCAGCCCGAAGGCCTTGTCGAAACTGATCAGCGGCGCGTTGGCGCGGGTGGGCGCCTCGACCCGGCGAATTCCGGTGACCCAGGCGGAATACCCCTTGAGCGCCTTGCCCAGCGGCTCGACTTTGCGCATCCGGCAGCATTCGGCCGCATCGCGTGCGAACAGGTCCTTGCCCAAAAGCTTGTCCTGCTCGGCGACGCTGTGCTCCGGGGAGACGTTGACGACGTTGACGCCGTAGACGGCCTCGACGGCGTCACGCGTTCCGATGGTCTCCGCGAAGTGATAGCCCGTGTCGAGGAACAGCACGTCCACGCCGGGACGCACCTTCGCGGCCATGCTGACCAGTGCCCCGTCCTGCATGTTGGAGGCCACGACGTACTCGCCGCCGAAATGGGCATCGGTCCATCGCAGCAGTTCCTCCGCGCTCGCGCCGTCGAGTTCTTCGGCGCCGCGTTCGGCGAGCTCCATCAGTTCGTGCTCGGTCATCAGGTCGGTCATTGAATTACCTCAGATCCGCTTCGTCTGCCCGTACTGCCCACGTAGCGAAACGCTCGCCGTCCTCGCGTTGTTTCACGAAGTTGCGCACGACTCGCTCGATGTAGTCGCCGAGCTCGCTGGACACCACCTTGTGCTGGCGCAACTTGCGGCCAAAACCGCTGTCCAGGCCCAGGCTGCCGCCCAGGTGAACCTGGAAGCCTTCGACCGGACCGTCGCCGTCGTCGACCATCTGGCCCTTGAAGCCGATGTCCGCGACCTGGATGCGGGCACACGAGTTCGGGCAGCCGTTGATGTTGACGGTGACCGGCACGTCCAACTGCGCGTTGATGTCCTCGAGCCGCTTCTCCAGCTCCGGAACGAGCGTCTGGCTGCGCTTGCGCGTCTCGGCGAACGACAGCTTGCAGAACTCGATGCCGGTGCAGGCCATCATGTTGCGCCGCCAGTGCGACGGCGTCGACGGCAGTCCGAGTGCGTCCAGGCCGTCCCGCAGCGCGTCGAGCTTGTCGTCGGCGACGTCCAGGATGACCAGCTTCTGGTACGGCGTGAACCTGATGCGGTCCGAGCCTGCCGCCTCGGCGAGGTCGGCGACCTTCGAAAGAATGGTCCCCGAGACGCGGCCCGCAATCGGAGCCGCGCCAACGGCGTTGAGTCCGTTCTTCAGCCGTTGTACCCCGACGTGATCGATGGGCCGGGTGACCGGCTCCGGCGCGGGTCCATCGATCAGGGGCCGCTTCAGGTACTCCTCTTCGAGAACCTTCCTGAACTTTTCGACGCCCCAGTCCTTGATGAGGAACTTGAGTCGGGCCTTGGCACGCAGTCGGCGGTAGCCGTAGTCGCGGAACACGCTGACCACGCCCTCCCAGACATCGGGCACCTCGTCGAGCGGCACCCAGGCACCAACGCGCAAGCCCAGCATCGGGTTGGTGGACAACCCGCCGCCGACCCAAAGGTCGAAGCCTGGGCCGTGCTCCGGGTGATTGACACCGACGAACGCGACGTCATTGATCTCGTGGACGACGTCTTGCTGACCGGAGATCGCCGTCTTGAACTTGCGGGGCAGGTTGGAGTACTCCGGCTTGCCGATGTAGCGCTTCGTGATCTCGTTGATCGCAGGCGTGCCGTCGATTACCTCGTCCAGCGATTCACCGGCCAGCGGCGAGCCGAGCACCACACGGGGGCAGTCACCGCAGGCTTCGGTGGTCTGCAGTCCCACCGCGTCCAGCCGCTTCCAGATCTCGGGCATGTCCTCGACCCGGATCCAGTGGTACTGGACGTTCTGCCGGTCGGAGATGTCGGCGGTGTCGCGACCGAAGTCGGTGGAGATTGCGCCCAGGGTGCGCAGCGCCGCGGCGGTCAACGCGCCGCCGTCGCACCTGACCCGCAGCATGAAGAACTCGTCCTCGAGCATGTCGGTGTTGTCGTCACCGGTCCAGGTGCCGTCGTAGCCCGGCTTGCGCTGGGTGTAGAGCCCCCACCAGCGGAACCGGCCGCGCAGGTCACCCTTGTCGATGCTTTCGAAGCCACCCTGGGCGTAGATGTTTTCGATGCGCGCCCGCACGTTGAGCGGGTTGTCGTCCTTCTTGGACTGCTCGTTGGCGTTGAGTGGTTCCCGGTAGCCGAGGGCCCACTGGCCCTCGCCCTTGGGACGCTTGACGGGCTTCGCTTGTGTCATGGAATTCGGCTCCCTCGATGGAGGAGCCGGCGTTCGGTTCGCGCTTTCACCGGTGGCTGTCCGGCAGCGCAGTTCCGGCGGCCAGCTGAAGTAACGGGTGGGCTGGGCTCAGGTCAGGCGCGTCAAGGCAGACAGCAACAGCTACATACGCGCTTGAAGTCGACGTGCCGCCGGGCCACCAGCGCAACGCGGGTGTTCAACAAAACGGCGACAGTCACGTCGGCCATTCTGCCATGAACGGCGGCATGCGCCCTAACCGGGGCAGATTTGTGCTCATAGTGAGTAAAACCGGCTCTGAGACACTGGTGAGGTGATCATTCAGGCTGGCGGGGCGACCCAGTCAGCAGCCATGCCGGCGCTACGGTCATCGCCCGGAGCACCGTTCGGCATCTACGTGCACGTGCCGTTCTGCGCGACACGTTGCGGCTATTGCGACTTCAACACGTACACGCCGTCTGAACTCGGAGGATCGAACCCCGACGGCTGGCTCGCGGCGGTGCGCCTCGAGCTTGAACAGGCAGCGCGGCTATTGGACGGTGGGCCGGAAGTCGACACCGTCTTCGTCGGCGGCGGTACCCCCTCCCTGCTTGGGGGCTCCGGTCTGGCCGCGGTCATGGGCGCCATCCGTGATCACTTCCTGATCGCCGACGACGCCGAGGTCACCACAGAGGCCAACCCGGAGTCGACGTCCCCTGAGCTATTCGCCGACCTGCGCGCCGCCGGCTTCACCAGGATCTCGCTCGGCATGCAGTCGGTGGCGCCCCACGTGTTGGCCGCGCTCGACCGGGTGCATTCGCCGGGACGGCCGCTCGCTGCCGCCGTCGAAGCGCGCGCCGAGGGGTTCGACCACATCAACCTCGACCTCATCTACGGGACACCGGGGGAGACCGACGACGACCTACGCCACTCGGTCGACGCCGCGATCGAGGCTGGGGTGGACCACGTGTCGGGCTACGCGCTCATCGTCGAGGACGGCACCGCGCTGGCCCGCCGGGTCCGTCGCGGGGAGCTCCCTGCGCCGGACAACGACGTGCTGGCCCAGCGCTACGAGCTGCTCGACACGCACCTGTCGCGCGCCGGCTTCGACTGGTACGAGGTCTCCAACTGGAGCAGGCCGGGCGGAGCGTGTCGGCACAATCTGGGGTACTGGGCAGGCGGCGAGTGGTGGGGGGCCGGACCGGGCGCCCACGGCTACGTCGGGGATACCCGCTGGTGGAATGTCAAGCACCCCAACGCTTATGCGCAGGCCCTGGCCGACGGTCGGCTACCCGTCGGTGATTTCGAGGTGCTCGGCGACGAGGACCGTCACACCGAAGACGTGATGCTGCAACTACGACTGAGGAGTGGACTGCCGGTAGCGCTGCTCAGCGCCGCCGAAGCCGGCCGGGCCGAGGTGGCAATCGACGACGGGCTTGTTGTCCGTTGCGATGAGCGGTTGGTGTTGACGGACCGTGGACGTCTGCTGGCCGACGCAGTGGTGCGCGATCTGCTCGACTAGCTTCGGCCTGGTCACTGCGGCTAACGGCGGAGCGTGACGGGGACCACTGTCGCGTAGGCCGCCCATCGAAAGTAGGTTAGGCTAAATTTACTTTCGTGACGCAGATGAGTATCGAGACAAGCTCCGAGGACACCGCGTCGATGCCCCTCGCGTTCCCCCCGGAGGTATCGCCTGCCGACCTGATCGCCGAACTAGTCAATGCGCTGCCCGAGGCCGACGGCGAGGACTACCTCGTCTACGAACGCGACGGTGAGTGGACGTTGGCCGCCGGGGTCCGCGCCGCGATCGAACTGGACAGCGACGAGCTCCGGCTGGTGGCAGGCGACGTCGTCGAGCGTCACCAGTGGACCGGCAATCCCGGGGCCGTGCTCGGCGAAGCGGTGGATCGACTGTTGCTCACCACCGACCGGTTGTACGGATGGGTGGCCTTCGAGTTCGGGGCCTACCGCTTCGGAATGCAGGACCGGCTGCCGCCTGGCACGCCACTCGCCCACGTCTTCCAGCCCCACACCCAAATCGTCGTCACTCCAACGGAAATCCGGCTGGGAGACGCCGACACCCGCTATACGCGGGTAGTGCAGCGACTGCTGGCCGACGGGGTGCCCGAATCGGCAACGGCGACACCCGTCGACGTGCGGCTCGACGGCGCCGACTACCGGGGCAGGGTGGCGACCGCCATTTCCGAGATCGCGGCGGGCAGATACCAGAAGGTGATCCTGTCGCGCAGGTTCGACGTTCCGTTCGCGGTCGACTTTCCGGCCACCTACCGGGTCGGCCGTCGGCACAACACGCCGGCGCGGTCATTCCTGTTGCGGGCGGGGGGTATTCGCGCGCTGGGCTACAGTCCCGAGTTGGTCGCCGCGGTGCACGAAGACGGGATGGTGGTGACCGAACCGCTCGCAGGGACCAGAGCCCTCGGGCTGGGCCACGAACGTGACCGGGCGGCCCGAGACGACCTGGAGTCCGACGCCAAGGAGATCGTCGAGCACGCCATCTCGGTGCGAAGCTCGCTACAGGAGATCTCCGAGGTCGCCGTACCGGGAACGGCGGTGGTCACCGACTTCATGACGGTGCGCGAGCGTGGCAGCGTGCAGCACCTGGGCTCGACCGTCGGTGGGCGGCTGAGTGATTCGATGAACCGAATGGACGCGCTCGAGGCGCTGTTCCCCGCCGTCACCGCGTCGGGTATCCCGAAGGCGCCCGGCGTGGACGCGATCCTTCGTCTCGACGAGCGCCCGCGGGAGTTGTATTCCGGTGCGGTGGTGACTTTCTCGGCGGGCGGCGGGATGGACGCCGCGCTGACGTTGCGCGCCGCCTACGAGCGCAACGGGCGGACCTGGCTTCGCGCTGGCGCGGGCATCATCGAGGCGTCCACGCCCGACCGTGAGTTCGAGGAGACGTGCGAGAAGCTCACGACGCTGGCGCCCCACCTGGTGCCAAAGGCCTAGTCGCCTGCCAATTGTGCGACGATCGCCTTCTTGTCGATCTTGCCGACGGCGGTGGTGGGCAATGACGGCATCGCCACCAGCGCGTCCGGACGGGAGTGCGCCGCCACCCCACGCTCGTCGAGATACGCGTTGAGTTCGGCGAGCGTTATTGGCTGCTCGGTGAAGACGACTGCGGCGCAGATCTTCTCGCCAAGATAGGCGTCCGGCAGCGGGACGGCTGCCGCCGACCAGATCGACGGGTGGGTGAGCAGGTGGGCCTCGAGGTCGAGCGCCGAAACCGACTCTCCTCCGCGGTGGATGACGTCCTTGACGCGTCCGGTCACCTCGAGGTAGCCGTTGGCGAAGCGGCGCACCCGGTCGCCGGTGGAAAAGAATCCGTCCGGGCTGAACGACCGCTCGTTGTCGCGGTCGGCGCGGTAGTAACCGTTGAACGTGTACGGCCCACGGACCAGTAGTTCGCCCTCGTCACCGGCAGGCACGTCGTTACCCGCCTCATCGACGACCCGCAGTTCGTCAGCCTCCGAAAGCGGCCGACCCTGGGTGCGGTCGACCAGGTCCTCGGGATCGCCAAGCCGCGTGTAGTTGAGCAGTCCCTCCGCCATGCCGAACACCTGCTGCACCCCTGGGGTCAATGCGGTCCGCACCGCTCGGGCGTCCTCGGCGCCGAGCTTGGCGCCGCCGACCTGAAGGAGCCGCAAGGTCTTGGGGGCCTGCGCTTCCCACTCGCAGGCCTGTGCCCACAGCTTGGCGAGCGCAGGCACCAGCGCGGTCATCGTCACACCGTGCCGTGCGATCGCGGAAAAGGCAGCCTCTGGGCTGGGGTCGGTGATGAACACCGTCGTCGCGCCGACGCCGATTGCGCCGAGCAGGCCGGGACATGCCAGCGGAAAGTTGTGCGCCGCAGGCAATGCCACCAGATAGACGTCGTCAGCGGTCATCCCGCACAGGTCCGCGCTCGCGGTGAAATTGTACGAATAGTCTTCGTGCGTGCGGGGAATGAGTTTGGGCGCGCCCGTGGTGCCGCCCGAAACCAGTAGTAGCGCAGGCGACGTCGTGTCGACGTCGTGCCGTGGCGGTTGCCCGGGTGCGGTGAGTAGGTCCGCGAACCTGGTGAATGCGGGGCGCTCCGCGCCGGTCCCGCCGTCGACGACGACGTGACGAAGGCCCGCGTGGTCGGCGAGGAGTTGGGTGGCCATCGCGCGGTAGTCGAACCCGCCTGCCCCGTCGGCGACCACGACCGCGACTGCGTCGCTGAGCCCCGCGAAGTGGGTCATTTCGGCGAGCCGATGACCCGGCAGGCACAGCACCGGGATCGCACCCGCGCGAAGCAGGCCGAACAACGCGATCGCGAAGCCGGTTGAGTTGGGCAACTGCAGGAGCACCCGGTCCCCGGCAAGGATTCCGAGCGCCGCGAAGCCTGCCGACGCCCGGTCGGCAAGGTGGTCGAGTTCGGCGAAGGTGTGCGCGCTGCGCGAGTCGAGGACGGCCGTGCGGCCGGGCCAGGCCAAGGCCGCGCGCCGCAGCACGGAATCCAGTCGGTTCCCGGTCCACAAGCCTGCGGCGCGGTAGGCGCGTACGCGGTCGGGCGGAAAGGGCACGAAGCCCCGCATCGGGGTACCTGAAAATCCCGATCTTGCTGCGGATTCAGCCGATTTCGGGGTGGGTTCGGGCGTGGTCAGGGTCACTGTTCAGCCCCTCGGGGTAGGCGTGTTCGGTCATCCAAATATAGGGTAGCCTTCGCAAAATAAGGGCAGCCTTTGCTTACTTGAGGAGGATGGATGGACGTCGCCGCGGGGACTTCGGAGACCATCCGTGAAGAGGTCGCCGAACTACTCGGCATCGGCCCTGGCGAGGTCGATCCCGACTCGGATCTGATCGGCCAAGGGCTGGACTCCATCCGCATGATGTCGTTGGCAGGCAAGTGGCGCAAACGCGGTCTGGCCGTCGACTTCGCCGCATTGGCGGCCAGCCCCTCGGTACGGGCCTGGTCGGAGTTGGTGACCGGGTCCGGCGCGCATCGGGTCGACGACCGTCCGGAAGTGGCTGTTCCGCTGGGGGATTCGGCTGCGCTGGTTGATGCTGCTGCGCTGGATTCCGCAGAAGACCAGCCGTTTCCGCTGGCCTCGATGCAGCACGCGATGTGGGTCGGTCGGGAGAGCGAGCAGCAGCTCGGCGGGGTTGCCGGGCACCTCTACGTCGAGTTCGACGGCGACGCAGTCGAACTCGATGCGCTGGGGCGGGCGGCGACGGCGCTGGCCGATCGACATCCGATGTTGCGGGTGGAGTTCCTGCCTGACGGCACGCAGCGGATCGGACCGGCGCAGCCGTTTCCGGTCGCGGTCCAAGATCTTCGCGGGTGTTCGGTGGCCGAGGTGGACCAGCGGCTGGCGGCCACCCGTCAGGCGAAGTCCCACCAACAACTCGATGCGGCAGTATTCGAACTCACGCTGACCCAATTGCCGGGCGACCGCTCCCGCCTGCACGTCGACCTCGACATGCAGGCCGCCGACGCGATGAGCTACCGGACGCTGATGGCCGATCTCGCGGCGCTGTATCGCGGCGAGGAGCTGGCCCCGCTGGGCTATTCGTACCGTCGCTACCGGTTGGCGGCGCAGGCGACCGTCGCGGACGCCGACCGACAGTGGTGGAGTGAGCGGATCCCCGAGCTACCCGATCCGCCGCGGCTGCCGTTGGTCAATGTGGCCGAGCAGGCTGATCCGCGCCATACGACGCGCAGGTGGCACTGGCTGAATCCCGAGACGCTAGACAGGCTCTTCGCGGCCGCCAGGCGACGCGGCGTGACTCCCGCCATGGCGCTGGCAGCTTCGTTCTCCGATACCTTGGCCCGCTGGTCCACCGAGGCCCGGTTCCTGCTCAACGTCCCGATGTTCGGCCGCGACCAACTACATCCGGATGTGGACGCGCTCGTCGGCGATTTCACGTCATCACTCCTGCTCGACGTCGACCTCGCGGACGCGGAAACCGCGTCGGCGCGGACGCGTGCCGTGCAGGCGGCGTTCCACACGGCGGCCGCACACGCCGCGTATCCCGGGCTTTCGGTGCTACGCGACCTCAGCCGTCACCGCGGCACGCAGGTGCTTGCGCCGGTCGTCTTCACGAGTGCACTCGGGCTCGGCGAATTGTTCACGCCGGCAGTGACGTCCGACTTCGGCACCGCGGTGTGGATCAATTCCCAAGGCCCGCAGGTTCTGCTCGATGCTCAAGTCACCGAATTCGACGGCGGCGTCCTGGTGAACTGGGACGTCCGCGAGGACGCGTTCCCGGCGGGCGTGATCGACGCGATGTTCGAGCGCCACGTGGGTGAGCTACATCGGCTGGCCACCAGCGACGCCGCCTGGGAGACCGGGGATCAGCCGGTGCTTCCCGCTTCCCAGCGGGCCGCCCGGGAGGCCGTCAACACCACCACTACGGTGCCCAGCGGGGAAGCGTTGCACGACGGGTTCTTTCGCAACGCGGCAGCTACGCCGGACGCGCCCGCGGTGTTCGCGAGCGCGGGGACTCTTACCTACCGGCAGCTCGATCTTCAGGTGCGCTCGGTCGCGGCTGCGCTCCAGTCGAGAGGAGTCGGCCGCGGCGACGTCGTCGCGGTCATGGGGCCCAAGCACGCCGACCAGATCCCAGCGCTATTGAGCATTCTCGCCGTCGGCGCCGCATACCTTCCGATCGGAGTCGACCAGCCCGCCGAGCGGGTCGCCCGGATCTTGGACACCGGCGGAGTCGAATTCGCACTCGTCTGTGGCGCCGGCCCGATCGATGTTCCGCTACCTTCGCTCAGTGTCGCCGACGCCGAAGTCATCGGCGATCCAGCACATTTCGAGCCCGCCGTGGTCAGTCCTCAACAACTGGCCTACGTACTCTTCACCTCGGGATCGACGGGCGAGCCCAAGGGCGTCGAGCTGACGCATGACGCCGTCATGAACACGCTTGAATTCCTCTACAACCACTTCGACATCGGGCCGACCGACCGGTGCCTCGCGCTTTCCCACCTCGAGTCCGACATGTCGGTGCCCGACGTCTTCGGGACGCTCCGGGCCGGAGGCGCGATCGTGGTGGTGGACGAGGAACACCGACGCGACCCCGACGTCTGGGCCCGGCTGATCGACGAGCATCGGGTCACCGTCGTCAACTTCCTGCCGGGATGGTTGGAGATGCTCGTCGAGGTCGGTGGGTCGACGGAAGCATCACTGTCGTCACTGCGCGTGGTACTCGCCGGCGGCGACTGGGTGCGGCCACCTCTTGCTCGCGCGTTGCGGGAGCACTCGCCCGAGGTGCGGTTCGCCGGCCTCGGCGGTGCGACCGAAACCGCAATACACGGAACCATCTTCGAGGTGGGCGCCGACCTGGAGGCAAGCTTGCCTGCGTCGTGGGCGTCGGTGCCCTACGGCGTGCCGTTCCCGAACAACGCCTGCCGGGTGGTGAGCGCCGACGGGACGGACTGCCCGGACTGGGTAACCGGCGAACTGTGGTTCTCCGGACGTGGCATCGCCCGCGGCTATCGGGGTCGGCCCGACCTCACCGCCGCGAAGTTCGTCGAACACGACGGCCGCACCTGGTACCGGACGGGCGATCTCGCGCGATACCGACCCGACGGCACGCTGGAGTTCGTCGGGCGCGCCGACCACCGGATCAAGCTCAGCGGCTACCGCATCGAACTCGGCGAGGTCGAGGCGGCACTGGCTCGCGTGACCGGAGTGGGCGCGGCCGTCGCCTCCCTAGTACCGGGTGGGCGCGACGTGCTCGGTGCGCTGGTCCGCATCGACGACCCGGCCGTCGACAGCAACGCCGTCGCCATACGGGTCGCGGAAATCCTGCCGCCCCACATGGTCCCGCAGGTGCTGGTGGCCACCGACCGCATTCCCTTCCTTAACGGCAAGATCGACCGCAAGGCCGTCACGCAACGCCTGATCGAGGCTGGCGAGCCCACCGCGCGACACTACCGGGCCCCATCGACGCCGCTCGAGCTCGCACTGGCGGCCATCATCGGTGAGGTGTTGGGCCGCAACGGAATCGGCATCGACGACGACTTCTTCGCCCTCGGCGGTGACTCGGTGTTGGCGACCGCGACCGTGGCCCGCATCCGCGACTGGCTGGACACGGCGACGGTGATGGTGCCGGACATCTTCGCCACCAGGACCGTCGAGACACTGGCGAACCGGTTGACCGCGCGCGAGCCGGACAGCGACCGGCTGGAGCGGGTCGCCGAGCTATACCTGGAGATCTCCGACATGGACAACGCCGAGGTGGCTTCCGAGTTGGAACGCGCGTCGGCCGGGCAAGCGTGACCGGAGCGCGGCAGCTCGAGTTCAAGCCTTGGGTGAAGCAGTATCCCGCTGCGGGGGAAGGCAAGCCGATGCTGGTGTTCCCACATGCAGGTGGGGCGGCGCTGGCCTACCGTGCGTTGGGCACCGCACTCGCGAGGGCAGGCAGCACCGCCTACGTCATGCAGTACCCCCAGCGTGGAGACCGGCTGGCTCACCCGGCACCGTCGACGGTCGGCGACCTTGCGCAGGACCTGTTCGACGCAGGCGACTGGGCCGGGCTGGGCTCGGTCCGGCTGTTCGGGCACTGCATGGGGGCCGTAGTGGCCTTCGAGTTCGCGCGCGTGGCAGAACGTCACGGCGTCGAGGTCAGCGCGTTGTGGGTGTCGGCAAGCGAGGCACCATCGACCGTCGCGGCGTCGCCCGACCTGCCGATGGCCCAGCACGAGATCATCGCCGAAATGGTGGAGCTCGGCGGCACCGACCCACAGTTGCTCGACGACGACGACTTTCTGGAACTGTTGCTGAAGGCGGTGCGCGCAGACTACGCGGCGTTCAATCGGTACGCATGCGACGCGAGCGCCACGATCGCCGCCGACGTCCACACCCTTGGCGGTGAGCGCGATCATCGAGTGAGCGCGGACATGTTGCGCCGCTGGGAGCTTCACACCACGGGAGCGTTCACCCTTTCGATGTTCGATGGCGGCCACTTCTACGTCAACGATCACATCGCGGACGTCGCGGAGTTGGTCAATGAGCTCTAGTGAGCCCGCCGCGGACGATCCGGTCGTGATCGTCGGCATGGCGGTCGAGGCACCGGGGGGTGTCAACACCGCCGACTCGTACTGGTCGCTGTTGTCCGAGCAGCGAGAAGGGTTGGGGCACTTTCCCACCGATCGCGGATGGTCGATCCGTGAGCTACTGGACGGTTCACATCGCGACGGCTTCAAGCCGATCCACGACCTGGGCGGGTTCCTCGCCGACGCGGCCGCCTTCGACCCGGAGTTCTTCGGCATCTCTCCACGCGAGGCCGTTGCCATGGATCCACAGCAGCGGGTGGCGCTGCGCCTGGCCTGGCGCGCTTTGGAAAGCAGCGGCATCAACCCCGACGACGTCGCGGGACACGACGTGGGCTGCTACGTCGGAGCGTCGTATCTGGAGTACGGCCCCGAGCTCGCCGAATTCTCCAACCACAGTGGGCATCTCATCACGGGTACCTCGCTGGGCGTCATCTCCGGTCGCATCGCCTACACGCTCGATCTGGCGGGGCCCGCAATGACCATCGACACTTCGTGCTCGTCGGCGCTCACTGCCTTCCACCTCGCGGTACAGGCAGTCCGGACGGGGGACTGCGACATGGCGTTGACCGGCGGCGTGTGCGTGATGGGCACCCCCGGCTACTTCGTCGAGTTCTCCAAGCAGCACGCGCTCTCCGACGACGGCCACTGCCGTCCCTACAGCGCGCTCGCAAGCGGCACCGTCTGGGCGGAGGGCGCGGCGATGTTCGTGCTGCAACGCAAGTCTCGCGCGCTGTCCGATGGACGCCACGTGCTCGCCGAGGTACGTGCCACGGGCGTGAACCAGGACGGCCGCACCGTCGGCTTGACCGCGCCGAGCGAAACCGCGCAAGCTCGGCTCTTCCGCAAGGCCATCGACGCGGCCGGAGTGCGGACGGAGCACGTCGGCATGATCGAGGGGCACGGCACCGGCACCCGCCTTGGTGACCGCACCGAGTTGCGGGCGCTCGCCGATACGTACGGCGGCGGGTCGCCCGGCTCGGGTGCACTGCTCGGGTCGGTGAAGTCGAACATCGGGCATGCCCAGGCCGCGGCGGGCGGGCTCGGTCTGGCCAAGGTGCTGCTGGCAGCCGCGCACCGCGCAGTGCCCGCCAGCCTGCACGTCGACGAACCCAGTCGTGAAATCGATTGGGACGCACGGGGGTTGCGGCTGGCCACCAAGCTCACGCCGTGGCCTGCCGTCAACGGGACGCGTATCGCCGCCGTTTCGGCGTTCGGGATGAGTGGCACGAACGCTCATGTCATCGTCTCGATGCCCGACGGGACGGCCGCCTGATGGCTACCGGCGCGTTCCCCGACGGGCGCACGCCCGTGGTGCTCAGTGCCCACGGGGACGGTCTGCTTGGCCAGGACGCAGCGGCGATCCTCGCCTACCTCGACGGTCATCGCACGGTCGCCGACGTCGCCGACGTCGCATCGACGTTGCATCGCACCCGCAGGCTGCGGCGACATCGGGCAGTCGTCCGGGCCGCCGACATCACCGAACTTCGCGAAGGCCTTGGCGCCCTCGCGGCTTCCGACGATCACCCGCTGGTCACCCGCGCGACCGCACCGGGCCGCACCGCCGAGCGCGGACGCACCGCGTTCGTCTTTCCGGGGCAGGGCAGCCAGTGGCCCTCGATGGGCGTGGACGCCTATGCGCGGCTGCGGGAGTACCGAGCGGAGGTGGACACGTGCGCGACGGTCTTCGCGTCGCTGACCTCCGCGTCGCCGCTCGAGTATCTGCTCGCCGACCCCGCCGCCGATGTCCGTACCAACGACTTCTCGCAGGTCCAGATCCAGGGCGCCCAGTTCGTGCATGGGGTGGCGCTCGCGCGCGTGTGGCGCGCCGCTGGTGTGCTGCCCGACATCGTGGTTGGCCACAGCCTTGGCGAGTTGGGTGCCGCCTACGTCGCCGGGACCATCACCCTGGCGGCGGCTGTCGGCGTCGTGATCGCCCGCGCCACGTTGCTCGACCGGCTCACCGGCCCCTACCGGGTTGCGGTGCTCGGGATCACCCCCGCGCAGGCGCAGGACGTCATCGCGGTCACCCCAGGGTGGTTGGAGCTGTCGGTGGTGAACTCGAAGTCGTCGGTCGCGGTGTCCGGTGACAGCGCCGCCGTGGCCGCTGCAGTGCGCACCGTCAGCGAGCGGGGCTCGTTCGCCAAGGAAATCGAGATGTGGTTCCCGGCGCACACGACGGCGCTCGACTCGATGCGGGCCGAACTCGAAGCCCTGCTGCCGACAGGCGAATTCGCCGATGCGGCCGTTGAGTTCATCGGGTCGGCCACGGCCGACGTCGTGAAACCAGGCACTCCATTCGCCGACTACTGGTACGCGAACCTCCGGTCCACCGTGCGGTTCGACCGTGCCGTTGGCGCCGCCGTCGCGCATGGGGCACGGACGTTCGTGGAGATGTCCGCACATCCCGCGCTGCTGTTCGCGATGGACGAGGTGCTCGACGACCTTCCCGACGTCGCCGAGGGCACGACCACGGTGGTGGGGTCCGGAAGCCGCGGCGAGCCAATCGTCGACCGGCTATCGGCCAACATCGCCGCCATTGCGCTGACCGATTCAGCACATCGGTGGGTCGGTGAGCCGCGAAAGCCGCTGCCAGACTTCCCCTTCGCGCCGATGCACGGCGATCAACTCTGGGCCTTGCCGGAACCCTTGCCACCGATCGCAGGCATCACCGTCGCACTCGAGCACTGGGAACGCGTTCCTACGCTGGTGCCCGACGGCCACCGTCGCGTGGCCTTGTTCGACGCCGGTGCCGACGCGCGGCTCGCGGATTCGTTGCGCGCCGCGATCCACAGGCACAGCGGGTTCGTCATCGTCGAGCCCGCGGACGCCGACGTATTCGTCGTGATAGCACCGCAGTTCGAACACGGGGATGCGGTACGCGCCGCCGAGCAGTTGAGCGAGCGCATCGAACGGGACCTCTTCGGGTACACCACCGCGATCACGCCCGGTTGCCGCGACGTCTGGCTCGTCACCGTCGGCGCCGAGCGGACGCAGCCATGCGAGCCGGTGGCGCGGCCCGCTCCGGCGGCGCTGGCCGCGATGCACCGCAGTGTGGGACTCGAATACCCCGACCAGCGCTTCGGGCACCTCGACCTACCGGTAGCCGAGCGCGCCGACGCTGAGCTTGACGCAGCCGTAGCGGTGCTGCTCGGCGACGCTGCCGTCGTGACGGTGCGCCACGGCGACTCCGGCGCGGCGGTCTACCGGCGATCGATGCGCGACGCGGGACCACGACCCCCGTCGTGGTCGGCCGACTCCGGCGTGCTCGACGACGTGGTCGTCACCGGCGGAGGCGGCGCCATCGGCATGCACTACGCACGGGCACTCGCCGAGCGCGGTGCGCGGCGGGTGGTCCTGCTCAGCCGTGGCGGTGCCGACGCCGCCGCGCTGGTTCGGCTCACAGAGGCCCACGGCACCGAGTTCGTCGCGCCCCGTTGCGATCTCACCGACGCCAGCCAGCTTGCCGCGGTGGCAGCCAAGTTCGCGGGGGGCGGAGCGAGCCTGGTGATCCACGCCGCCGGAGCGGCCACCATCGTGCCGCACCGGGACCTGACTTCGGCTGCGGCCCGCGACACGTTCGCCGCGAAGGTCATCGGGCTGCACCACCTGACCCACGTCTGGCCGCTGCGTCCGGAGGCGCGAATCCTGTTGTGTTCTTCGGTATCCGGACTCTGGGGAGGCCGCGGGCACGCCGTCTACTCGGCTGCGAACAGGCTGCTGGACGTGATGGCCGAGCGGTTGCGTGCGGAAGGGCGGAACTGCACGGCCGTGCGGTGGGGACTGTGGCAGGACACCGGGATCATCGATGCCGAGGAGATCGCCCGCGTAGAACGCTCCGGACTGCTGGCCATGCGACCCGAGCGCGCCGCCGAGGTGAGCCTGCGCGATCACGCCGGGGACCCCATGGTGTTCTCGGCCGACACGGACCGACTCGGCGCATTTCTCGAGCCGGACCAAATCGCCACCGCAGTCCGCGACGCTCCGGAATCCGAAGCCACAGTGCGCGACGCCGGCACGACGATGCGTGCGGCCCTTGGAGCGGTGCTCAAGCTGCCGGACACCACCGGCCTGGACCTCGACACGTCCCTCCTCGACCTCGGGGTCGACTCGCTTCTGGCGGTCGAGCTCAAAAAGAGGCTGAAAAAGGCCACCGGGCGGACCGTGCCCCTGGCCACGATCCTCGGCGGAGCTACCGCGACCGAGTTGATCGAACATCTGGAAAGCCCCGAGAAGAAGGCACTCATCCGTGACTGACATCGCATCCGACATTCGCACCGACCGCCTCGAGTTGATGCGGCGCAAGCTCGCCGAGCGGGGGCTCGCCTCGGTCGACGGCGGCGCGGCGGAGCTGGCTCTGGACCCCGCCCTACTCTCCGACGGGCAGCGCAGGATGTGGTTCGTTCAGAGCGTCGACCCCAGCGGGGTGCTGCTCAACATCTGCTTGTCCTACCGGCTGTCCGGTGCCGTCGACGCCGACCGCCTTCACGACGCACTCAAGGCCGTGGTACGACGCCATCCCGCACTGCGCACCACGTATGGGGCGGATCAGAACGGCGAACCGCGCGCCACCGTGCACGACGACATGGGTGCGGCGTGGGCGGTGCACGACCTCTCCGACAAGTCCGAGCGGGCTCGCGCGCTCCGCCTCGAAGTGCTTGCACAGCGCGAGTTCGGCGCCGCGTTCGACTTGACGGAGCACTCGCCTCTGCGCATCACGCTGATCAGAACCGGGCCCGCAGAACACGTCATGCTGCTCGTCGCGCACCACATCGCCTGGGACGACGGATCCTGGGCCGTCTTCTTCGAGGACCTGACCCGCGCATACTCGGGGGAGCAACTCCCACCGAGCCCACGTCTGTTGCCACCGGTCGCCGACACTAGCACCGAGGATCTTGCGTACTGGCGTGCCGTCATGGCCAATCCGCCAGAGCCACTGGAACTTCCAGGACCGACGGGATCGGCGATACCGACCAGCTTCCGTTCGCAGCGCAGCGCGTTGAGACTGTCGGCCGAGACGGTGGAGAAGGTGACCGAGTTCGCCCGCGACACCGGCGCGACTCCGTATATGGTGCTGCTCGCCGCGTTCGGAGCCTTGATCAACCGATACACCCACACCGACGACTTCCTGGTCGCCGCACCGGTGCTCAATCGCGACACCGACGAGACCATCGGCTATTACGGGAACACCGTCGCGATGCGGCTGCGGCCGAACGGATCCGAGGGTTTCTGCGCACTCGTCGACGCCACCCGTGACGTCGCGCTCGGCGCCTTCGCCCATCAGCGCGTGAACCTGGACCGAGTGGTGCGCGAGTTGAATCCCGACCGACGCCACGGGGCCGAACGCATGACGCGCGTGAGCTTCGGCTTTCGGGAACCCGACGGAGGCGGCTTCAATCCCGAAGGCGTGGAGTGTGCACGCGCCGAATTACGCGGTCACACCACGCAGTTGCCGTTGGGCTTCATGATCGAACTCGATGACAGCGGAGCCACCGTCGAGGTCGAACACCTCGCCGAGATCGTCGACGTCGCGCTCGCTCGACAACTGCTCGCGCACTACGTGGTACTCCTTGAGCACGCGCTGGCAGAACCCGACCGGCCGCTGTCTCGGCTGGACCTGTTCACCGAAGCCGATGCGCAGTGGATGCAGCGGGTGTCGCGCGGCGAACGGTTCGACACCCCGGCCACCACGCTGACGGGCCTGGTCACCGAGCAGGTGGCCCGCACGCCCGACAACATCGCGATCGTCTACGAGGGCAGGCACTACAGCTATCGGGAAGTCAACGAATCCGCGAACCGACTGGCCCACTGGCTGATCGAGCGTGGCATCGGCCCAGAAGACCGGGTGGCCGTACTGCTCGACAAGTCGCCGGAACTGGTGATCACCGCCCTTGGCATCGTCAAGGCAGGCGCGGTTTACCTGCCGGTCGATCCGACCTATCCCGAGGACCGGCTGAGCTACATTCTGGCCGACTCCGACCCGAAGGTCGTGCTGCGGGAACCGGTCACGGGTTTGGAGGACTACCCGACGACCAACCCGACAGACGCCGACCGGATCAGCCCACTGCGGCCCGAGCACACCGCATACCTGATCTACACGTCGGGTTCCACCGGCCTGCCCAAGGGCGTACCCGTTCCGCACCGACCGATCGCCGAGTACTTCGTGTGGTTCGGCGGCGACTACGAAGTAACAGAACAGGATCGGCTGCTACAGGTGGCCTCCCAGAGCTTCGACGTGTCGATCGGGGAGATCTTCGGCATGCTCGCCGCCGGTGCCAGACTGGTGATTCCGCGGCCGGGCGGGCTCGGCGACATCGGATACCTGACCGACTTGCTGCGCAACGAGGGCATCACCTCGATGCACTTCGTGCCGTCGCTGCTCGGACTGTTCCTTTCGCTGCCGGGGGTCAACGAATGGCGCACGCTGCAGCGGGTGCCCATCGGCGGTGAAGCGCTACCGGGTGAGCTCGCCGACAAGTTCCACGCAACGTTCGACTCGCTGCTGCACAACTTCTACGGACCCACCGAGACGGTGCTCAACTGCACCCGGTACAAGGTCGACGGCAAGCAGGGCACCCGGATCGTGCCGATCGGCACCCCGAAGATCAATACGCAGATCCACTTGCTCGACGACGCACTCCAACCCGTCCCGGTAGGTGTGATCGGCGAAATCTACATTGGTGGAACGCATATCGCACACGGCTACCACAACCGCGTCGGCTTGACCGCCGAGCGCTTCGTGGCCGATCCGTTCCGTGCCGGCGGTCGGATGTACCGGTCCGGCGACCTGGCGCGCCGAAACGCCGACGGCGACATAGAGTTCGTCGGCCGGGCCGACGAACAGGTCAAGGTGCGCGGGTTCCGCATCGAACTCGGGGAGGTCGCGGCCGCCATCTCCGTCGACCCCTCGGTGGGTCAGGCCGTCGTCGTGGTCAGCGACCTGCCGGGCCTTGGCAAGAGTCTGGTCGCGTACGTCACGCCTGTCGGCGGCGCCGACGTCGTCGAGCTCGACCGAATCCGGGCGCGCGTCGGTGCGGCGTTGCCCGAGTACATGATTCCGTCCGCGTACGTTGCACTGGACGAGATACCGATCACCGCCAACGGCAAGATCGATCGAAGGGCGCTGCCGGAACCCGAGCTGAGGTCGGCGACCGACTACCGCGAACCCGCCACCGACACCGAACGGCAAGTGGCCGAATTGTTCGCCGAACTGCTCGACCGCGAGCAGGTCGGTGCCGACGATTCGTTCTTCGAACTCGGAGGCCACTCGCTGCTGGCCACCAAGCTGGTGGCAGCGGTCCGCGCCAGGTGTGGGGTGGACGTCGGCGTGCAAGACGTCTTCGAAATGTCCACCGTCGCGGCCATGGCGGCTCACGTCGACGCCTTGGTCGCATCGGGTGGCGCGTCCGTCGGGCCTGGAATCGAGCCCGTCCCGCACGACGGTCCGCTCCAGATGTCGGCCGCCCAGCTGCGACAGTGGTTCCAGTTCCGAATCGACGGCCCCAATCCGGTCAACAACATTCCCTTCGCCGCAAAGGTGACCGGGCCAAGCGACGCTGATGCACTGGTCGCGGCCATCAACGACGTCGTCGAACGGCACGAGATTCTGCGCACCACGTACCGCGAGATCGATGGCGCGCCATACCAAGTGATCAATCCTGCAGCACCGCTCTCGGTGCGACGAGCACGAGGTGACGACGAGGACTGGCTGCAACGCGAGCTCGACGCCGAGCGCAAGTACTGCTTCGAGTTGGAGACCGACTGGCCGATCCGCGCCGCGGTGTTGTCCACGCCGGACTACCACGTGCTGTCGATCGTCGTGCACCACATCGCCGCCGACCACTGGTCGGCAGGGGTGTTGTTCACCGACGTGCTCACGTCCTACCGCGCCCGCCGGATGGGCGAGTCGGTGTCGTTGCCGGCATTGCCAGTGCAATACGCCGACTTCGCGGCGTGGCAGGCCAAGCTGCTCGCCGACGACGGCGACGCGGTACGTGCGCAACGCAAGTACTGGATCGGCCAGCTGAGCGGGCTACCGGAGGAGAACGGGCTGCGACCCGACTTCCCACGTCCTCCGGTGCTGTCGGGCGGTGGCGACGCACTGGACTTCACCATCGACGGCGCCACGCGGGCCAAGCTCGTCGAACTCACCCGCGAACTGGGCGTCACCGAGTTCATGCTGTTGCAGGCGGCCGTCGCCGTGGCGCTGCACGCCGCGGGCGAAGGGGTCGACATTCCGCTCGGCACGCCGGTGGCCGGTCGCACGGAACACCAGCTCGATCAGTTGATCGGGTTCTTCATCAACATCGTCGTGTTACGCAACGACCTGTCCGGAAATCCCACACTGCGCGAGATGTTGCGGCGCACACGCGAAATGGCGCTCGGCGCATACAAGCATCAGGAGCTGCCGTTCGACCGCGTCGTCGACGCGGTCAGCCCCGTGCGGTCGTTGTCGCGAAACCCGCTGTTCGGCGTCGTCGTTCACGTCCGGGAGGAGCTGCCTGCCGACCAGGTCATCGACTCTGGACCCGACGGCGAAACCCGTTTCACCGCACTGGAGCCCACCTTCGACGTGGCGCACGCCGACCTGTCGCTCAACTTCTTCGCACAGGCGGAGGCGGGCTACCAGGGCACGGTGATCTACCGGACCGAACTTTACGAACGCACCACCGCCCAGCGGCTCGTCGCCTTGCTGCACAAGGTGATCGCGGCGTTCGCCGAGGACGCCCATCAGACGCTGCGCGACCTAGTGGTGGTCGATCCCGCCGAGCGCAGGCGCATCGTCGAGGAGCTCAGCCGCACGGCCGTGCCGCCCGACGGGTTGCCGCAGACAGCGGGCGCAACGCACGTCTTCGTGCTCGACGAGTGGCGGGAACCGACGGCAATCGGCGTCATCGGCGACGTGTACTACGCGGGCGGGGCGGTCGACGAGGCCTTCGCGCAGCGGACCGAGGCCGGCGCAGCGCGATTCGCTCCGAATCCCTTCGCAGAGGGTAGACAGCTGTACCGCACGGGGGACCGCGCCCGGTGGACGGACGACGGCAGGCTCGACATCGTCGACGGCGGTGATCACCGGGTGCAGGCCGCACTCGAGGCGATCGACGGGGTCGCGGCCGCGGCCACCAGGGCCTGGCCCGTCCGCGTCGGCACGCAGTTGGCCGCATACGTCGTACCCGAGCGACCGATCGCGGAGGCCGGAGCGCGCGACGAGTTCGTCTCGCAGGTGCGTGCGGCGCTGCCAGAAGAACTGGTGCCGCCCTCAATCACGGTGGTCGACGAGATCGCTCCAAATACCTTGCAGCGTCCGGTGTTCAGTTCGGTCCAGTCGACCGAGCCTGCCCACACCGAGACCGAACGCGCACTGGCCGCGATGCTCGTCGACGTGCTCGGCATCGACCGGGTCGGTCGCTACGACGACTTCTTCACGCTCGGCGGCGACAGCATCCTTGCCGTGCAACTGGCGGCGCGTGCGAGGGATGCCGGAGTCCCACTCACCGCGCGCATGGTCTTCGAGCATCCCGAGCTGGCCGAACTCGCCGCAGCCATCGACGCGAAGGGCGGGGCCGACGGGGACACGGTCTCGGCCGACACCTACCACGAACCGATGGCGGCATCCGGGCTGTCGGCCGACGAGCTGGCCGCGCTGACGGCGGGCTGGGGACAAGCGCAGGACGAAACGTGACGGCCGGCGTCGAGGACGTACTCGCCCTCAGCCCGTTGCAGCAGGGCCTGTACTCGCTGGCCGGGCTGACCGACCGCGAGGACGGCACCGACCCGTACGTCATAGCGATGGCCGCCGACGTCGAGGGCAGCCTCGACGCGGACCTGTTCCGCGCGTGTGCCGAGCAGCTGTTGGTACGTCATCCGAACCTGCGGTCCAGCTTCTTTCAGGGCAACCTGAGCAAGCCCGTGGCCGTCGTGCCGTCGGCCGTCGACCTGCCGTGGCGGCACGTCATCGCTACAGAGGACGAGGCGACCGCGCTGGAGCACGAGGAGCGGCGGAGGTCCTTCGAGCTCGGCCGCGGCCCCGTGATCCGCTTCCTGCTCATCGAGAAGCCGAACGAGCAGTGGCGGCTGGTCGTGGTCGCGCACCACATCGTCATCGACGGGTGGTCGCTGCCGGTGTTCGTCGGCGAACTCATCGCGCTATACGGCGCCGGCGGCGACGTCGAAGCGCTTCCGCCTGCGCCGCGCCCCTACCGTGACTACATCGGTTGGCTTGCGGGCCGGGACCAGGAAGGCAGTCGGACGCGGTGGCGTACCCATCTGGACGGGCTGGCTGCACCCACTTTGCTTTCGCCCGCGCTCACCGGGCGCGAGGCCAGCCCAGGGCTGCCGGAGCGCGTCGAGGTCACCCTCGACGAACGGGCCACCGCCGAACTGCTGGAGGCCAGCAGGAACCGCGGCGTCACGGTCAATACGCTGTTCCAAATGGCCTGGGCGGCCATCCTTTCCGCCTTCACCGACCGCTCTGATGTCGTGTACGGCGTCACCGTGTCGGGGCGCCCCGACGAGTTGTCGGGTGTGGAGTCGATGGTCGGGCTCTTCATCAACACCGTTCCGCTGCGCGTGCGACTCGACCCGGCCGAGCCCGTCGGGAGGCAGTGCCTCGCGCTGCAACGTGAGGCCGTCGACCTCCGGGACCACAGCTATATGAGCCACACCGAAATTCGCGCGGTGGGCGGGCTCGGCGAGATGTACGACACGCTGCTGGTGTACGAGAACTTCCCGCCCGGGGGACTAGTCGGCAGCAACGAGTTCCCGCTCGCCGGCGCCGTTCTGAAACCCGCTGCGCTGGAGAGCTTGTCGCACTTTCCGATCACCATCGCCGCCCACCCGACCCACGGCACGCTCACAGTCCTTGTCGAAACCCTCGACGGTGCCCTTGGGGCGCTGCGAGCCGACGAACTGGGCCGACGCGTGCTGACCGTCGTACAGCGGCTGGTCTCGGCGTGGGAGCGCCCGTTGCGGGACGTCGCAGTCACGTTCGATGACGAAACACGCTCGGAAGCAACGGCTGTAGCTGAAGTGCCTGCCGGTGGCGTCCACATTGCGTTCAGCGCCGTCGCCGCGGTGTCGCCAAATTCCGTCGCGCTCAGCTGGGACGGCGGCGAACTGACCTATCGCGAGCTCGACGCCGCTGCCGACCGGCTCGCCGCTCACTTGGCTAGCCGGGGGGCGGGTCCCGAGACCCCCGTGCCGATCCTGCTGCACCGCGGCCCCGATTACGTGGTGGCCATGCTCGCGGTGCTCAAGGCGGGCGGCCTTATCGTGCCGCTGGATCCCTCGATGCCCGTCGAGCGGGTCAACGAGATCATCGGACAGACCCTCGGACATGCCACGGCACCGGTCGTCATCGACGATGCAGTGGTGGCCGCCGCCGCAGCGGAACCCCCGGCTGACTATCGGCCCGCAGGGGTGCTACCGGACCAGGGTGCGTACGTCGTCTTCACCTCTGGGACCACCGGAAAGCCGAAGGGCGTCATCGGAACTCATGACGCATTGCTGGCCTACGGCGCCGACCACCTGCGCAGCATCCTGCAACCAGCGGCACGGCGAGCCGGGCGCGCGCTGCGCATCGCACACGCCTGGTCGTTCACGTTCGACGCGGCGTGGCAGCCGCTGGTCGCGCTGCTCGACGGACACTCCGTGCACATCGTCGGGGATGCGGTGCAACGGGACGCCGAGGCGCTGGTCGACGAAATCGAGCGGCACGCCATCGACATGATCGACACCACGCCGTCGATGTTCACCCAACTACGGGCGGCAGGACTGCTGTCCACCGTTGGGCTGAAGGTGTTGGCGCTGGGTGGCGAGGCGATCGACGCCGCGGCGTGGCAGTCGATCCAAGCCGAATGCGCCCGCGCCGGAATGTCCGCCCACAATTGTTACGGCCCAACCGAAACCACGGTCGAGGCAGTCGTCGCGGCCATCGTCGATCACGCCGCCCCGTGCATCGGCCTGCCTACCGACTCCACCAGTGCACACGTCCTGGACTCCTGGCTGCGACCGGTGCCCGACGGGGTGGCGGGGGAGCTCTACCTGTCCGGAGGCCAGTTGGCCCGCGGCTATCTGGGCCGTCCAGCAGAGACGGCGGCCCGGTTCGTCGCGAACCCGTTCGCGCCTGGCGCACGCATGTACCGCACGGGCGACGTCGTGCGCAGGACGCGCGATGGCGCCCTCCAGTTCCTCGGCCGCAGCGACGACCAGGTGAAGATCCGCGGCTTCCGCGTCGAACCGGGCGAGGTGGCCGCGGTCCTCCACCGACACCCCGGTGTCCGGGGTGCGCACGTCGCCGTGCGGCGCCACCGCAGCGGTCCCCGGCTGACCGCGTACGTCGCGACCGACGTCGACGTCGCGGAGCTGCGGCGGATGCTCACCGCGACGCTGCCGAGGTATCTTGTGCCTCACCACATTTTCATCGTCGACGAGATTCCGCTCAACACCAACGGCAAGGTCGACGACAGGGCGCTCGCGGCCGTCGACGTGGACCGTCAGTCCGATCGTTTCGAAGGCCCGGCCACCGCCACCGAGGTCGTGCTCGCAGAGGTCTTGGGTGACGTCCTTGGCGCCAAGGACGTCGACGTCACGGCCGACTTCCTCGACCTCGGCCTCGACAGCATCGTCGCATTGTCGGTCGTGCAAGCGGTCCGGCGCAGGGGATTACGCCTGCGGGCGCGCCTGATGCTGGACTGCGCGACGGTTCGTGAGCTCGCCGTCGCGATCGACTCCGACACCGACGACCACGAACGCGCCGCCGAGGACGACGGCGATCCGATTCCCTTGTTGCCCAACGGACATTGGCTGTTCGCCCACGGGGATGCGCGCAGACTGGCGCAGTCCGAAGCGATCCACCTGCCGGTCGGCGTGACGCGCGAGCGCCTCGATGCCATGCTGCAGACCGTGGTAGCGGGTCATGCGGTGCTCCGCAGCCGGCTGGACGTCGAGACCATGACGCTGGTAGTCGGTCCCGTCGACGACACGAGCGTCGTGCTGCGGGAAGTCGTGTACTCCGGAGCGTTGTCGGCGGCGGTGACCGAACACACCGGTCTCGCGGTGGAGCGGGTCGATCCCCAGCGCGGCGTGATGCTCGACGCGGTGTGGCTGCGCCCGGCAGACGGCGGACCAGGGCTCCTGCTGCTGACACCGCACGTGCTCGCCGTCGATCCGGCATCTTGGCGGATCGTGTTCGGGGAACTTGAAACTGCATGGCACGCCCTGGCGGGGGGTCGGACGCCGATGCCCGTCAGGGAGCACACGTCGCTGCGCACGTGGTCGCGCTTGCTGGCCGAGCGCGCGTTGAAGCTCGACTCTTGCGACTTCTGGGCGCGTCAACTCGAGGGGCCCGACCCTGACCTCGGGGCACGGCGAATCGACCCCGACCGCGACCGCGTGGCCGACGTGGTGGTCACGCTGACCCTCGCCGACGCCGAGTTGACCGAGCGGCTGCTCGGTGGCCCGGTACCGGTGACGGAGGTGCTCATCGCTGCCACGGCGCGCATGGTCAACGAGTGGCGCCGGCTTCGTGGCCAGGGGCCCACGGCTCCATTGTTGGCGCTGGAGACCCACGGCCGCGCCGATGCCGTGGTGTCCACCGGGATGGGCGAGCAGTCGGTGGACGTCGACACCGGCGACACCGTGGGTCTGCTGAGCGCGATCTACCCGATGCGGATCGACACCGATGACGCGGCGGGCGTGGAAGCACGGCTGGCGGCCATCCCTGGTGACGGCATCGACTACGGGCTGCTGCGATACCTGCGCGCGGACACCGCGGAACGGCTTGGTGCACAACCTGAGCCACAGATACTGGTGAACTATCTGGGTCGCTTCCATCAGGAGGCCGCGGCCAATGCGCTGCAGTCCGACCGCACGCTTCTGACCGACGCCTCCCGGCTACCCGAGCCCAATCTCGCAGTGCGCCACGAACTCACGCTGATGGCGGCGGTGCTCGAACGAGATGGCAGGCCGGTACTCGGCGCCCAGTGGCGAACCCTGCCCGACATCCTGTCCGCCGCCGACGTCGCCACCTTGCAGGCGTTGTGGCTGGACGCACTGCGAGAGGTGAGTTGAGTGAGCGCGAACAGTAGCGGCACGTTGGCGGTGATCGGTGCGGGCGCCAAGGCCATCGCCATCGCGGCCAAGGCGGCCGAGCTTCGGGCCATGGGCGTCGACGCGCCAGACGTCGTCGCCGTCGAACGATCCGGGGTCGCGGCCAACTGGCAGTCCGGCGGCGGCTGGACGGACGGCAACCACCGGTTGGGCACCGGGCCCGAGAAGGACGTCGGCTTCCCCTATCGGTCATCGCTGGTTCCGCGCCGCAATGCGGAGTTGGACGAGCGGATGACCCGGCACAGCTGGCAGGCCTACCTCGTCGCGACGGGCCAGTTCGCCGAATGGATCGACCGTGGCAGGCCGGCACCCACGCACCGTCGCTGGAGCCAGTACCTGCGGTGGGTGGCCGACGACGTCGGCCTGTCGGTCGTGCAGGGGGAGGTGCAGCGCATCTCGGTTGACGACTACCGATGGACATTGCATACCGAGGACACCACGGTGGCAGCCGACGGCGTCGTCGTGACCGGACCGGGCCAGCCGGAGCGATCAGTGCTGCCGGGAAACCCGCGGGTGATGTCGATCGCGCAGTTCTGGCATCGCGCCGCGCAGCACGAGCGCATCTCGGCTGAGCGCGTCGCCGTCATCGGCGGCGGTGAGACGGCGGCCTCGATGCTCAACGAGCTCTTCGGCCACCGGGTTTCGACGATCACGGTGATCTCGCCGTCGGTCACGCTGTTCACCCGGGGCGAGAGCTTCTTCGAGAACACCCTGTTCTCCGATCCGACCGGCTGGACCAGCCTCACGCTCGCGGAGCGGCGAGACGCGTTGGCCCGCACGGACCGTGGAGTGTTCTCGGCGCGAGTCCAGGATGCGCTGCTCGCCGACGACCGCATCCGGCATCTGCGTGGCCGGGTGGCGCACGCGGTAGCCCGGGACGATCGAATTCGGTTGACGCTCAGCACCAATACCGCGGGCGAGGCCGTCGAGACCGTGCACGGTTTCGACTTGGTGATCGACGGATCCGGCGCCGACGCGATGTGGTTCCTCCCGCTGTTCAGCCAGGACGCCCTGGACGTGTTGGAACTCGGCCTCGGCTGTCCGCTGAGCGGGGAGGCCCTACAGGAGTCGATCGGACACGATCTCGCCGTCAGTCACGTCCACCCGAAGCTGTTCCTGCCTGGGCTGTCTGGGCTGACCCAGGGGCCTGGCTTTCCCAACCTCAGCTCCCTGGGCCTGTTGTCCGACCGCGTGCTTGCGGCAGATCTGAATCACGACTCGATGAGGAGACTCGATGAGCAGCAATCCGTTCGATGACGAGCACGGCGCCTTCTACGTCCTGGTGAACGACGAGGAGCAGCACAGCCTCTGGCCGACGTTCGCAGACGTGCCCGCCGCTTGGCGGGTGGTGTTCGGGAGCAGTACGCGCGCCGACTGCCTCGCCTTCGTCGAGCAGCAGTGGACCGACGTGCGGCCCAAGAGCCTGCGCGACGCAATGGCGGCCGGCTGACCTTTTGCCGCGAGCGCGCGTGTTTGCACACGACACGCCACGTCGCTGCAACACTTTGCGTGCGCTCGCGCCAGGAGCGTGGCACCGCTGCGTTCCCATACGCTGGGTCGGTGATCCGGATCGGCGCCATGCTCTGGGTCGTCGCGACGCTGGCGTACTTTCTCGCGGAGGCGGTCGCCGCCGCGGCGCTGCCTGGATACAGCTATGCCGCGGACTACATCAGCTTGCTCGGACAGCCAAACAGCTCGCCCCACGCCACCTTGATGAACGCCGCCTTCGTCGCGCAGGGTGTGCTGTTTCCGCTCGGGGCGATGCTGCTCGCACCTGGCGCGCGGGCTCCAAAGGACTTGCTGTTCTTGGCCTTTGCGGTACTCAACGGCTTGGGCAACATCATGGTCGCCACTGTCCACAGCGGAGCGGGCGAGCGATGGCACGTCGTCGGCGCTGCGCTCGCGATCGTTGGCGGTAACGCAGCCGTGCTCGCCGGCTCGTCGGCACTGCGGGGCCAGATTCCTTCGCCGACATATCGAGTGGCATCCGTCGTGCTGGCAACCGTGGGTCTCGTCGGTCTGATCGGGACGGCCTTCGAGTCGCCGGCCGTCGGCCTCTGGGAGCGCGGCAGCGTCTACCCGATCTTCGTGTGGCAGGCGGGCACCGCGCTATGTCTGCTGAGCCGGCGCTCGAGCGCGCGCTGAGTGCCACATGGACGCGGCGTGTCGCGTGCAGACACGCGCGCTCGAGAGAAGAAGCGCTAGGTCTGTTCGGCGAGCGGCCGATCCATGTCGAACACCCTTGCGTGCAGTACAGGCCGGTTACGCAACGCGGCCCGCACCGCCTGGTGCACGCCGTCTTCGAGATACACCACGCCCTCCCATCGCACGGCGTGCGGGAACAGGTCGCCGTAGAACGTCGAGTCCTCCGACAGCAGCCGGTCGAGCTCTAGCACCGTGGTGGTGGTCACCAACTCGTCGAGCCGGATTTGCCGCGGCGGTATCTGAGCCCACTGCCGATACGACAGTCCGTGCTCCGGATACGGCTTGCCGTCGCGTACCCCTTTGAAGATCACGGGCGCGCTTTCGCTGAATTCGTCCCCCGCAACCTCAATTTGCGCATGCAAGGAGGTTAATCGCACATTCCCGTGTTGTCCTTGGCATGGGTCTCGACCGGCCGGAGCGGGCTACGGGGTGTTCGGTCGGTGTCCGCGCAGTTAGGCACCGTAAAATGAACCTAGCCAGGAGATGAACTATGCCAGGAGGTGAACGATGAGTAGTGCCGACGATCGTCGGTTCGAAGTGCTGCGCGCCATCGTCGCCGACTTCGTCACCAGCAAGGAACCCATCGGCAGCAAGGCGCTCGTCGAGCGGCACAACCTGGGCGTGTCCAGCGCCACCGTGCGCAACGACATGGCCGTACTCGAGGCCGAGGGCTACATCACCCAGCCCCACACCAGCTCGGGCCGCGTCCCCACCGAGAAGGGCTACCGCGAGTTCGTCGACCGGCTCGACGAGGTCAAGCCGCTTTCGACCAGCGAACGCCGTGCCATCCTGACGTTCCTCGAGACCGGCGTCGACCTGGACGACGTGCTGCGCCGCGCGGTCCGCCTGCTCGCACAACTCACCCGGCAAGTCGCCATCGTGCAGTACCCGACGCTTTCCGCGGCCAGCGTGCGTCACCTCGAGGTCGTGGCGTTGACGCCCGCGCGGCTCTTGCTGGTCGTCATCACCGACGCCGGTCGCGTCGACCAGCGCATCGTGGAACTCGGAGACCCCGTCGACGAGTACCAACTCGGTCAGCTGCGCGACCGGCTTGGACAGGCGTTGGAGGGCAAACCTCTGTCCGCGGCGTCCATCGCAGTATCCGAACTCGCTATCCATCTGGACGGCCAAGGCGGCCTCGGGGATGCGGTCGGTCGGGCGGCTACCGTGCTGGTGGAGACGCTGGTCGATCACACCGAGGAGCGGCTGTTGCTCGGCGGTACCGCCAACCTGACCCGCAATACCGCCGACTTCGGAGGTTCGCTGCGGTCGGTGCTCGAGGCCCTGGAGGAGCAGGTCGTCGTGCTCAAGCTGCTGGCCGCCCAGCAGCAGGCCGGTAAGGTTACCGTTCGGATCGGTCACGAGACCGAGGCCGAGCAAATGGCCGGTACCTCGGTGGTGAGCACGCTGTACGGCAGCGCGGGCAAGGTGTACGGCGGAATGGGTGTGGTGGGTCCCACCCGAATGGACTACCCGGGGACTATCGCCAACGTTGCCGCGGTTGCGCTCTACATCGGCGAAGTCTTGGGCACCCGCTAGGGGTGTCAAACGGACCGCGAGAGCGGCTTGAAGAAGAGTTTAGAAGGGTTGAGGCGTGGCACGCGACTACTACGGCCTGCTCGGGTTGAGCCAGGGCGCGAGTGATTCGGACATCAAACGCGCCTATCGAAAGCTCGCCCGCGAGCTGCACCCCGACGTCAATCCCGACGAAGAGGCCCAGGCGCGCTTCAAGGAGATCAGCGTCGCCTATCAGATCCTGAGCGACCCCGAGAAGAAGCGGATCGTCGACCTCGGCGGCGACCCGTTGTCGAACGGCGCCCCTTCCGGCGGGGGCTTCGGCGGGTTCGGCGGCCTTGGCGACGTGTTCGAGGCGTTCTTCGGTGGCGGTGGCGCCACGCGCGGGCCGATGGGCCGGGTCCGTCCTGGTTCGGACGCGCTGCTGAGGTTGCGCCTGGACCTCGATGAGTGCGCCACCGGAGTGACCAAGCAGGTCACCGTCGAGACGGCCATCCTCTGCGACGTGTGCCAGGGCAAGGGCACGCACGGCAAGTCCACGCCCATCGCCTGCGACACCTGCGGTGGCCACGGCGAGGTCCAGTCCGTGCAGCGGTCGCTGCTCGGCCAGGTGCTGACGTCGCGGCCGTGCCCGACGTGTCGTGGCGTCGGGGAAGTCATTCCCGACCCGTGCCACCGCTGCGGCGGCGACGGACGCGTGCGGGCCCGGCGCGAAGTAAGCGTGAAGATCCCTGCGGGCGCAGGTGAGGGCGTACGTCTGCGGCTGGCCGCCCAGGGTGAGGTCGGTCCTGGCGGTGGCCCCGCCGGCGACCTTCACGTCGACATCCACGAGAAGCAACACGATGTCTTCATCCGCGACGGCGACGACCTGCACTGCACGATCTCGGTACCGATGGTCGACGCGGCGCTCGGGACCACCGTCACCGTGGACGCGATCCTCGACGGTCCCACGGAGGTGACGATTCCGGCGGGCACCCAGCCCGGCGCCGTCATCTCGTTGCGTGGCCACGGAATGCCGAACGTCCGCTCGGGGGTGCGCGGAAACCTGCACCATCACCTCGAGGTCGTGGTGCCCGACCGGATCGACCACCAGGACATCGAGCTCTTGAGCAAGCTCAAGGAGCATCGGGTCCGCGACGTCGCGGAAGTGAAGTCGGTGCACGCGGGGTCCGCAGGAGGAAGTGGCCTGTTCAGCCGACTGCGTGAGACCTTCACCGGCCGCTAACCGTGAGCCGCGCGCTGTTCTACGTCGACGCGCTGCCTGCCGTCGGCGAGTTGGTCGACGTCGACGGCGACGAGGGTTTTCATGCCGCCAACGTGCGTCGGATCCGGTCCGGTGAGGAACTCGACCTCTCCGACGGCGCAGGTACGGTCGCGCACTGCGTTGTCGAGGATGCGGTCAAGGGGCGACTTTCGGCGCGGATCGTCGACGTCCGCACGGTCGCGGCGGCAGCTCCGCAGGTCACCGTGGTGCAGGCGCTGCCGAAATCGGACCGTTCCGAGTTGGCGATCGAGTTGGCCACCGAGGCTGGCGCGGACGGTTTCGTGGCCTGGCAGGCAGAGCGGTGCGTGGCCAGGTGGGACGGGGCCGCCAAGATCGACAAGGGGTTGCGGCGTTGGCGTGCGGTGGCCCGTTCGGCGGCCAGACAGTCGCGGCGTGCCCACATCCCGGCCGTCAGAATGGTGGTCTCCACCCCCGATTTGGTCCGGCTGACTCGCGACGTGGTGGCAGCTGGCGGGCTGGTGCTCGTCCTGCATGAGTCCGCGAATGAACCGCTGGCCGAAGTCCCCGTCGCCTCAGCCGATTCGCTGATGCTTGTCGTCGGTCCGGAGGGGGGAATCAGCGACGATGAGCTCGCCGATTTGCGGGCTGGGGGCGCGGTGGTGGCGCGCTTGGGACCGAGCGTGCTCCGGACGTCGACGGCCGCGGCCGTCGCACTGGGCGCGCTCGGCGTACTGACCCAGCGTTGGCGGTAACAGAGCTCCGGCTTATCCATTGGGGTGAGACGGTGACCAGCGGTAAACTGGCAGTCGCAGTGAACCCGGCAGCAACCCCGTATAGACACAGAAGGCAGGCCAAGAACTCCACGTGACACCCCGCGAGACAAGCGCTGCTTCTACGTCTTCTACTTCATCTAAGGCCGTGCGCAGCAGCATCAATGTTCCGCCTGACCTCGTGGTGGGCCTGCTAGGTTCCGCCGACGAGAATCTGCGCGCGCTCGAACGACTATTGACGGCCGACGTTCACGTGCGGGGCAACGTGGTCACGTTGTCCGGCGAACCCGCCGACGTCGCACTTGCCGAACGCGTGGTCACCGAGATGGTGGCGGTCGCCAACGGCGGGCAGACCTTGTCTCCCGAGGCCGTGCGACGGAGCGTGGCGATGCTTACCGGCGACGACGACGAGTCTCCGGCCGAGGTGCTGACCCTCGACGTCTTGTCGCGGCGCGGCAAGACCATTCGTCCCAAGACGCTCAACCAGAAGCGCTACGTGGACGCCATCGACGCGCACACCGTCGTGTTCGGCATCGGCCCGGCCGGTACCGGCAAGACCTATCTCGCGATGGCGAAGGCAGTCAGCGCCTTGCAGTCCAAGAAGGTGGACCGCATCATCCTGACCCGTCCGGCGGTGGAAGCCGGTGAGCGCCTTGGCTTCTTGCCGGGTACGCTGTCGGAGAAGATCGACCCTTACCTGCGGCCTCTGTACGACGCGCTGCACGACATGATGGACTCCGAGCTCATCCCAAAGCTGATGAGCGCCGGGGTGATTGAGGTTGCGCCGCTCGCCTACATGCGTGGCCGAACGCTTAATAATGCGTTCATCATCCTCGACGAGGCCCAGAACACCACGGCCGAGCAAATGAAGATGTTCCTGACGCGCTTGGGCTTCGGCTCGAAGATCGTTGTGACGGGTGACATTACGCAGGTCGATTTGCCCGGCGGAGCTACCTCGGGGCTGCGTTCAGCGGTGCGGGTGCTGGACGGCATCGACGACATTCACGTCTCCGAACTCACCAGCGCCGACGTCGTACGCCACCGGTTGGTGTCCGAGATCGTCGACGCCTACGCGAGATCCGAAGAGCCGACGGCGATGAACCGGGCTGAACGTCGGGCCGGGCCGGGCCGGCCGCGACGGTGATCCGATGACCATCGAGGTATCCAACGAGTCGGGCATCGACATCTCCGAAACCGAACTCATCAGCGTCGCCCGCTTCGTCATTGCGCGGATGGACGTGAATCCGGCCGCCGAGCTGTCGATGGTATTGCTCGACACCGCGGCCATGGCCGACCTGCACATGCGGTGGATGGACCTCCCTGGCCCGACCGACGTGATGAGCTTCCCGATGGACGAGCTCGAACCCGGCGGTCGCCCCGACGCACCCGAACCTGGCCCGTCGATGCTCGGCGACATCGTGCTGTGTCCGGAGTTCGCGGCCAAACAGGCCGAGTCGGTGGGACATTCGCTCGGTCAGGAGTTGGCGCTGCTCACTGTGCACGGAGTGCTGCACCTGTTGGGCTATGACCACGCCGAACCGGACGAGGAGAAGGAGATGTTCGCCCTTCAACGCGAGCTGCTGGAGGAGTGGGTGGCCGACCAGGTGCAGGCCTACCACGTCGACCGGCAGAGCGAGAAAGACCGCAGGCTGCTGGACGGTTCGCGCTACTTCGACCAACAGTGACCGGCCTAGCTCCGCTGCTGGGCGCCATCGCGCTCACCCTGCTCGGCGGGTTGTTCGCGGCGATCGACGCCGCCATCAGCACGGTTTCGATGGCGCGCATCGAAGAGATGGTGCGTGACGAGCGGCCGGGGGCGGTGCGGCTGCTGCGTCTCGTCGGCGATCGCCCCCGCTACATCAATCTCGTTGTGCTGTTGCGCATCACGTGTGAAACCACCGCGACCGTGCTCTTGGTCGCGTTCCTGTACGAGGACCTTGGCCTGGAATGGGGCCTGGTGGCGGCCGCCGTGATCATGGTGGTGGTCAGCTTCGTCGCGGTCGGAGTCGGACCGCGCACCATCGGGCGCCAGAACGCGTACTCCATCGCATTGCTGGCTGCGCTTCCGCTGCAAGCCATCTCGGTGCTGCTGGCGCCGATCAGCCGACTGCTGGTGGTGATCGGGAACGCGCTCACGCCGGGGCGCGGCTTCCGCAACGGTCCGTTCGCATCCGAGATCGAACTCCGTGAAGTCGTGGATATGGCTCAGCAGAGTGGCGTCGTGGCTGACGACGAACGGCGAATGATCCAGTCGGTGTTCGAGCTAGGTGACACGCCTGCGCGTGAGGTGATGGTGCCACGCACCGAGATGGTGTGGATCGAGTCCGACAAGACCTCCGGGCAGGCGACCTCACTTGCGGTGCGCAGCGGGCACTCCCGCATCCCGGTGATCGGCGAGAACGTCGACGACGTCGTGGGTGTCGTCTACCTCAAGGATCTGGTGCAGCAGACGTACACCGCCAACGGCGGCATCGAGACCAGAGTCGGTGAGGTCATGCGCCAACCCGTCTTCGTGCCCGACTCCAAGCCGCTCGACGAACTGCTGCGGGAGATGCAACGCGACCGCAACCACATGGCCCTGCTGGTTGACGAGTACGGCGCGATCGCTGGCCTGGTCACCATCGAGGACGTGCTCGAGGAGATCGTCGGTGAGATCGCCGACGAGTACGACACCGACGAGGTCGCGCCGGTGGAAGAGTTGGGTGACAAGAACTTCCGCGTGTCCGCACGCCTGCCGCTGGAGGACCTCGCGGAGTTGTACGAGTTGGAACTCGACGACGACCTCGACGTCGACACGGTCGGCGGCCTACTCGCGCACGAGCTCGGCCGAGTCCCATTGCCCGGCGTTGAGGTGACGTGGGATACGTTGCGGTTGCGGGCCGAAGGCGGTCGCGACCACCGTGGCCGGGTTCGCGTCGGCACCGTGTTGGTGCGACCCACTGAAACCGAGGGAGAGCCGTGACCCTGGACGCCGAGGACACCAAGCTGGTGGTGCTCGCCCGCGGAGCAATGGCGCGAGCCGAGGCTGGCAGTGGCGCTGCCGTGCGTGATCTCGACGGACGCACCTATGCCGGGGCGCCGGTCACCCTCGAGGCACTGCCGCTGACAGCGCTTCAAGCCGCCGTGGCCGCGGCGGTGTCCAGCGGCGCCACGGGTTTGGAGGCCGCGGTGTTGGTCGGCGGACCCGACGACGACGCCGGCGTGGCCGCCGTCCGCGAATTGTCGGCCGATGCCGCAGTGGTCGTGACCGATCGTGCGGGGAATCCGTTGTGACCGAGTTTCGTTCGGGATTCGTCTGCTTCGTCGGCAGACCCAACACCGGCAAGTCGACGCTGACCAATGCGCTCGTCGGTACCAAGGTCGCAATCACGTCGAGTCGGCCGCAGACAACGCGTCACACCATTCGCGGCATCGTGCACCGCGAGGACTTCCAGATTGTGCTCGTCGACACGCCAGGTCTGCACCGGCCACGTACCCTGCTCGGCGAGCGGCTCAACGAACTGGTCAAGGCCACCTATTCGGAGGTCGACGTCATCGGGATGTGCATCCCTGCCGACGAGACGATCGGCCCGGGCGACCGGTGGATCTACCAACAGATTCGCGCCGTCGCGCCCCGCACCACGCTGGTGGTCATCGTCACCAAGACCGACAAGGTGTCGAAGGACAAGATCGCCATGCAGCTGATGGCCGTCAGCGAGCTCACCGGTGGCACGGCCGAGATCATCCCGGTGTCCGCCACCAAGGGCGACCAGATCGACGTGCTCGTCGACGTCCTCGTCGCGCAGTTGCCGCCCGGCCCGGCCTTCTATCCCGACGGCGAGTTGACCGACGAGCCAGAGGAAGTGCTCATGGCCGAGCTCATTCGCGAGGCCGCTCTTGAAGGTGTGCGCGACGAGCTTCCGCATTCACTCGCCGTGGTGATCGAGGAGGTCAACGAAAGAGAAGGGCGTGACGACCTTATTGACGTGCACGCCATCCTCTACGTGGAACGCGACAGCCAGAAGGGCATCGTCATCGGCAAGGGCGGCGCCCGGCTACGCGAGGTGGGTACCGCAGCGCGCATTCAGATCGAGAAGCTGCTTGGCACCAAGGTGTACCTCGAGCTACGGGTGAAGATCGCCAAGAATTGGCAGCGCGACCCCAAACAGCTTGGCCGCTTGGGGTTTTAGTGATTTCGGCGTGGGGGGGGTTTGGGGGTGGGGCCCCACAACAACCACAAAAAGAAATTTGGGTGGGGGGACACCGGCCCACCCCCGGAGCGGGGGGGGGGTAGAACGACAC
>NZ_JAPZLB010000012.1:0-186013 GCF_033804635.1 Mycobacterium sp. RTGN4
GCGCGCGCCGTCCCCGGCGAAGTACCAACCCTGCTCGGCGAAGCGCGACCAATAGGTTTCCTTGAAGCGTTCGGGGTCGCCCCAGATCCCGCGCAGCATCGAGGGCCATGGTTTGTCGAGCACGAGGTAGCCGCTGGCCTGTTCACCGTGGTCGGTGCCCGGCTCGAGTTGGTTGCCGTCATCGTCGACGATCTTGGCCGAGATCCCGGGCAGCGGGGTCATCGCCGAGCCCGGCTTGGCAGCGGTGACTCCGGGCAGCGGCGAGATCATGATCGACCCGGTCTCGGTCTGCCACCAGGTGTCGACGACCGGCGTGGCATCGGCGCCGAACACGGTGCGGTACCACCGCCAGGCCTCCGGGTTGATGGGCTCGCCGACCGAGCCGAGCAGCCGCAGGCTGGACAGGTCGTGGTCGGCGGGGATCTGGCGACCCCACTTCATGAAGGTGCGGATAAGGGTGGGCGCGGTGTAATAGATGGTGACGCCGTACTTCTCGATGATCTGGAAGTGGCGGTGCTCGTCCGGCGAGGCCGGGGTGCCTTCGTACACGACTTGGGTCACGCCGTTGGAGAGCGGCCCGTAGACGATGTAGCTGTGGCCGGTTACCCAGCCGATGTCGGCGGTGCACCAGAACACGTCGGTGTCGGGTTTGACGTCGAAGACGTTGTGGTGCGTGTAGGACGTCTGAGTCAGATAGCCGCCGGTGGTGTGCACGATGCCTTTGGGCTTGCCGGTGGTGCCCGAGGTGTAGAGCAGGAACAGCGGCTGCTCGGAGTCGAAGGCCTCGGGCGTGTGTTCCGGCGACGCGGAATCGACGACATCACTCCACCACAGGTCGCGGCCCTCGGTCCACGGGATGTCGATGCCGGTGCGGGCCACGACGAGGACATGCTCGACGGACGCTTCTCCCTCGACCGCCTCGTCGACGGCGTCCTTGAGTGACGCGGGCTTGCCGCGCCGGTACTGCCCATCGGTGGTGATGACCAGCTTGGCGTCGGCGTCGTTGATGCGGGCTTTCAGTGCCGTCGCGGAGAACCCAGCGAAGACGACGCTGTGCATCGCGCCGAGGCGGGCACACGCCAGCATTGCCACGATCGCCTCGGGCACCATCGGCATGTAGATGGCCACCCGATCACCGGCGACCAGGCCGAGATCGGTCAGCGCGTTGGCGGCCTTGGACACCTCGGCGAGGAGTTCGGCGTAGGTAAGGGTGCGCTCGTCGTCCGAGGGTTCACCAACCCAGTGAATCGCGACTCGATCGCCGTTGCCTGCCTCGACATGACGATCCACGCAGTTGTAGGCCACGTTGAGCTTGCCGCCCACAAACCACTTCGCCACGGGCGCTTCCGACCAATCGAGCACCTCGGTAAACGGCGTGGCCCACGACAGGCGGTTGGCTTGCTCGGCCCAGAACGCCAACCGGTCGGCTTCGGCCTCGGCATATAGTTCCGCCGACGCGTTCGCCGACGCCGTGAACACGGCCGACGGGGGATAAGTGGATTGTGTCGCGGTAGACGTATCGGACATATCTGTGAGCGTAGTCACCCGAAGGTTGCATCGAGGTTGGGATAGCGTTGCGCGTCGATGAGCTCCAAAAGCCAAGCCGACCCGCTCGCCCCCTTGATGGACCTACCCGGGGTGGCCGAAGCGAGTGAGACCGCGCGCGCGGCCGTCGCGCGGGCCCACCGGCACCGTGTGAATCTCCGTGGCTGGCCAGAGTCCGCAGCCGAGGCCGCGGTGCGCGCCGCGCGGGCGTCGTCGGTCTTGGACGGCGGCTCGCTTTCGATGTCAGCCGACGGCCAACCCGACGCAGTGCTTGCAGGCGCACTGCGGGTTGCCGAGGCGTTAGAAGGCGGTGCCACCGCGCTGGTCGGCGTCTGGCAACATGCCCCGCTTCAGGCGATCGCGCGACTCCATGCGCTGGCCGCCGCCGACCTGACGGACTCAGCGACCCTGGGCCAGCCCCGATCCGGTGTGGGGCGTCGGCTCGAGCTTCTCGGCGACATCGTGACCAGTGGAACCCGAGTGCCCGCCCCAGTTTTGGCTGCCGTGGCACACGGTGAACTGCTGACCCTCGCGCCCTTCGGGGTCGCCGATGGGGTGGTGGCGCGGGCGGTAGCCCGGTTGATCAGCATCACCAGCGGGCTGGATCCCCACGGCCTCGCGGTCCCGGAGGTCTATTGGATGCGTGAGTCGAGCGACTACCGTGCCGCGGCGCGCGGGTTTGCCTCAGGCACCCCGGACGGTCTGGCGGTGTGGGTGATCACCAGCTGTCTCGCGTTGGAGGACGGAGCCAGGGAGGCGCTCGCGATAGCCGAGGCGTCGTCGGGATAGCTTCCAGCAAAGTGAAGCGGGCGGCGCCCCGAATTGAATTCGGCTCGCCGCCCGCTAGCACGGATTCGTGGCTACCAAGCGTGCTCGGTGGGTTACGTGGGTGGCCTCGGCGTCCTTACGATGCGCTTCAACTGCAATCCCACCCAAGGGATCGTCGTGGTTGACCGCTGTTCGCAGTTACGCAGGCCCGCAACACTTTTGCCATAACGCGGCTTGTGCTCCGCGTGGGTACCGCGATCCGTGCTAGGTCGCTCGACTTGGGAGAGCGAGTCTTCTCTTCCGACTCGAACTTAGCCTCACCGAACGTCCGTGACTCCTTTGTACTCCGTGACGGCGGTCACATCAAGGGGCAAGCGGCGGCGATTTCCGATCGTGACCGAAGGGCGCATCAGCTATCCGCGCCGCGTGAGGTCAGAAGATGAAGCGCCGCACCACCGAGTAGGCCAGGGCGCCCGCGGCCAGCGCGCTGACGCCGACGGCCACCGACGTCGCGACGGCGGCGCCCGACGGTGCCGGGATCCGGTCGCGCAACGGGATCGGCCTGGAGAACTCGAGCACCGGCCAGCCCCGCGCGACGGACTCCTTGCGCAAACCCCGGTCGGGGTTGACGACCGTTGGGTGCCCGACGGCCTCGAGCATCGGGAGGTCGGTGATCGAGTCCGAATACGCGTAGCAGTGAGCCAATGCGTAGTCTTCGCGGGCGGCCAACTCGCGGATAGCTTCGACCTTGCCTTCGCCGTAGCAGTAGAAGGCAACCTCGCCGGTGTACTTGCCGTCCTCGACGACCATGCGGGTGGCCATCGCGTGAGTGGCTCCGAGCGCGCGCGCGATGGGCGCGACGATCTCCTCGCCGGAGGCGGACACGACGACCACGTCGCGACCGCACAACTTATGGTCGGCGATGAGATTCGCTGCTTCTGCGAAGACCAGCGGGTCGACGATTTCGTGCAGTGTCTCGCTGACGATGGACTTGACCTGATCGACGTTCCACCCGGTGCACATGTTGGTGATGTAGGAACGCATTCGGTCCATTTGTTCATGGTCGGCACCCGACATCAGGAACAGGAATTGTGCGTATGCGGACTTGAGAACGGTCTGCCTACTGATTAGCCCTTGCTCGAAGAAGGGTTTGCTGAAAGCCAACGTGCTCGACTTTGCGATGACTGTTTTGTCGAGATCGAAGAATGCGGCGGTGCGCACCGGTCGCCCTGTTCCAGCTTCGGGCCGCGGCGCGAGCGAATCGTCCGGCGCCGATTCAGGAGCGGTCACGCTGCACAGCATAAGCGTTCGCCGGCCGGCGCCGGGCGGCCGATCGCGCAAAGTGGCAGTCTCCGACACCTGGCCGAGTCTGCAATTTTCCAGGTCATCGCCTCATTTGGCAGAAAAGCGGGGCTTGCGCCGCACGGCGTTGCCGCGTGTATAGTGAGGATTACTCGGCTTATGCCGGGTGTGGATCAGCCCGACCCCCCGGGGCTGATACACGACGACCTCCGCCTCCTCCCCCCCTGGCGGGGGTCGTCCCTTTTTCCGGACAAGTTGCCGAGAATTCGTCTGACGATATGGTCAGGACCATCGCGAAAAGTTGCGGAGTGAAGTATCCCCGCCGCCGCGTTGCCGTTCGTCCACAGAGCCGCCTTCATCCACAAATAGGCCTTCGGCCGTAGCGCGACGTCGGTCGACCTCCGCATTGTGGAGTCGTGAGCACGAGCAATGGCATCTTGGCGCTGGTCGTCGACGAGGTACTGCGCACTGACGTAGACCGCGTGGCCGCAGCGATCGGTGCGCGCGTCGTCCACGTGAAGGAGCCGTCCAGTCCAAAGGTGTGGGCAGCGGCGTCGGCGGTGCTGCTCGACTTCGACGGTGCCGCGCGCTGCGCTCGGGCGGCGCTGCCCCGGCGCGGACGGATCTTCGTCGTCAGTCGGGCGGAGCCGGGCCCGGGGGACTGGCCATTCGTGATCGCTGTTGGGGCGCAACGGATTCTGGCCATGCCCGAGGACGAAGCCGAGCTCGTGTCGGCACTCTCCGACGCAACTGAGTCGCGTCGAGAGCCGCAGCGACGCGGCGCCGTCCTGGCCGTCATCGGAGCCCGCGGCGGGGCGGGCGCGTCCGTGTTCGCGACGGCACTCGCGCACGCTGCCACCCATCCGCTGCTGGTCGACCTCGATCCCTGGGGCGGCGGTATCGAGCTGGTCGTCGGCAGCGAAGGCGAACCGGGTTTGCGCTGGTCAGACCTCTCCCTGCAGGGCGGACGCGTCGGATGGCCCGCGCTGCAGGCGGCGCTCCCGGCGCATCGAGGAATTGCCGTGCTGTCAGGCTGCCGGGCAGGAGGTCACGTCGATGCGGCCGCCCTCGACGCAGTGATCGACGCAGGTTCCCGCGGGGGCGCGACAGTCATCTGCGACCTGCCTCGGCGCGCAACCCCCGCAGTGGAGACCGCGCTCGCGTCCGCCGACCTCGTCGCCGTCGTGACCCCGGCCGACGTGCGATCCTGCGCCGCAGCCACGGCCATCGGTCAGTGGCTGGTCGCGGCGAATGCGAACGTCGGACTCGTCGTCCGAGGTCCGGCGCCCGGCGGATTGACGGCAACCGAGGTCGCGCGCGCAATCGGACTTCCGCACCTCGCCTCCATGCGAGCTCAGCCCGGCGTGGCCAGTGCGCTCGAACACGACGGGTTGAGGCCACGCCGGCGCTCGCCGCTCGCGCGTGCCGCACGCCGGGTGCTCGACGTGCTGCATCAGTTGCCCGGAGAGCGGAGCGTCGCGTGAGTGCGTCGCTGATCGAACGCGTCCGAGAACGGCTGGCCTCGGAGTCGATGCCGTTGCGGCCCCAAGTCGTGGCTGCCGCCATCCGAGCCGAATCCGGCGGCGTGCTCGGCGATACCGAGGTACTCGACAACCTCCGTGTTCTGCAAACCGAACTGTCTGGAGCGGGAATCCTCGAGCCGCTGCTGCGTGCCGAGGGCACCACCGACGTGCTCGTCACCGCACCTGATTCGGTCTGGATCGACGACGGACTCGGATTACGCCGTGCTCCAATCGAATTCGCAGACGACGCCGCTGTGCGACGGCTGGCTCAGCGGTTGGCCCTTTCGGCGGGCAGGCGGCTCGACGAAGCGCAGCCGTGGGTCGACGGTCAGCTACCGGGCCTCGCGGGCGGGGAGTTCGCGGTGCGACTGCACGCGATCCTGTCGCCCATCGCCACGGGCGGTACGTGTCTGTCGTTGCGGGTGTTGCGCCCCGCCACCCAGGACTTCGATGCCCTCGTCGGCTGCGGCGCGATACCCACCGAGATCGTTGGCGTGGTGCGCGAGATCATCGGAGCCCGGTTGGCCTTCCTCGTCTCGGGCGGCACGGGAGCGGGCAAGACCACGCTGCTGTCCGCGGCGCTCGGAGCCGTGGCCGCTCACGAGCGCATCGTGTGCATCGAGGACGCGGCCGAACTCGCCCCACGCCATCCGCACTTGGTGAAGCTCGTCGCGCGCTGCGCCAACGTCGAGGGCGTCGGCGAGGTCACCGTGCGCGACCTGGTGCGGCAAGCCCTACGCATGCGCCCCGACCGGATTGTCGTCGGGGAGGTGCGTGGCGGTGAGGTCGTCGACCTGCTCGCTGCGTTCAACACCGGCCACGAGGGGGGCGCGGGCACGGTTCACGCGAACAAACCCGCCGAGGTTCCTGCGCGGCTTGAGGCGCTCGCCGCGCTCGGTGGCCTGGATCGTGCCGCGCTGCACAGCCAGTTGTCGGCAGCCGTGCACGTCGTGTTGCACGTCGGTCGGGATCGCGGTGGGCGTCGCAGGCTCGACGAGATCGCGGTCCTGCAACGAGGTGGCGACGGGCTGGTGAGTGCGCGTACGGCATGGCACGCCGAACGCGGGATCGACAGTGGCATGGATGGTTTGAGGGCGTTGCTCACCGATCGGGGCTGCCCGTGACCGTCGCGATCTTGGCACTGGCCGTGGCGGTCGTCGTGGCACCCGTGCGCAGGCCAGGGGTCGCGACCACTAGGCGGCTGCCCCCCGTTCTGCGAAGGTCGGGGCTGGCGCTCGGGCTCACGACGGGTGCGCTGGTAATCGCTTGCCTCGTTCCGTCGAGCGCAGCGGTCGCGATGGCGCTCGTGTCGGGCACGGTCGCGTGGCGCAGGCGAGGGACGGTGCGGCGGGCCCGTCGCGCGTCGGAATCGGCGGCGTTGCAGGCTGCCCTCGACGTGCTTGCGGGCGAACTACGCGCGGGCGCTCACCCGGTGGTGGCGTTCGAGACGGCGGCCGCGGAGGTTTCCGACGACGTGGCGTCCGCACTTCGGGTCGTCGCCGCGAGAGCACGGCTGGGTGTCGACGTGGCCGTCGGGCTGAATGCCGCGGCGGCTCGATCGACGGTACCGGCGTACTGGTCCAGGCTCGCGGTGTGTTGGGAGTTGGCCAACCGCCACGGTTTGGCGATCGCCACGCTGATGCGTACCGCGCACCGAGACGTCGTCGAGCGTCAGCGTTTCGAATCGCGAGTCGCCGCAGGCATGGCAGGGGCCCGCGCCACTGCGATGGTGCTCGCTGGGCTGCCCGTGCTCGGCATGGCGCTCGGTCAGTTGATCGGGGCCGACCCGGTGCGATGTCTGTTGTCCGGTGGCCTTGGTGGCGGGTTGCTCGTGATCGGATCGGCGCTGGCATGCGCGGGGCTGCTGTGGTCGGATCGCATCACCAACCGGACGTTGACATGACTTGGGCTGCAGTACTTCTCGCCGCGGCAGTGTTGAGCTCCGGAACACGGCCGCGGGTTGCTCACCGTGCGGAGATCGACCCACCGGTGCGCGCTACCGCCCCGGTCGATCCGCTCGCGGTGGCGTCGGCACTGGACGTGTTTGCGGCGTGCCTGTCGTCGGGCATGGCCGTGGCAAGTGCCGCGGCCGCGACGGCACCGTCGGCGCCGCGGCCGCTCGCAGCGGCGCTCGGACGGGCAGCGGAGTTGCTGGCCCTTGGCGCCGACGCGGCGACGGCGTGGGCCAGTGTCGGCCCGACGTCCGATCGGCACGTCGAGGCGCTGACCCGGTTGGCGCGCCGCTCGGCTGCCTCGGGAGCCGCTCTTGCCCAAGGTGTCTCCGAGCTTGCCGACCAATCCCGTCGGGACGCGGGCGATGCGGCCACAGCGGCCGGAGAGCGGGCGTCGGTCCTGATCGCGGGTCCACTCGGATTGTGTTACCTGCCCGCATTCCTCTGTCTCGGCGTCGTCCCGGTCGTGATGGGACTGGCCCGTGACGTATTGGACATGGGCGTGATGTGACCGCAAGACAGTAGACCCGCGGACCGTCCGCGGGTCACAGGAGGAATCATGGGGAGGAACGACGATGATGGGCAACACATTTCGCCGACTGCGCGGACGGCTCGCACTGCTGTGGGTGGACGAATCCGGAATGTCCACGGTCGAATACGCGATCGGCACCATCGCTGCCGCCGCCTTCGGCGCGATCTTGTACAGCGTGGTCACCGGCGACTCCATCGTCACGGCACTGACGAACATCATCACCAGGGCGCTCAACACCGACGTCTGAGCGGAACCGCTGGTGGTGCCACGGTCGAGGCAGCCTTCGCCATCGCGTCGCTGGCGGTGGTGCTGGTCGCAGGCTTGGCCGGCGCGTCGGCGATGGCGGTCCAGCTGCGGTGCGTCGATTCGGCAAGGGAGGCCGCGCGACTGGCTTCCCGCGGCGACGAGCGCGCCGCGGTGGAGGCGGCGCGCAGAGTCGGGCCTGCGGGAGCGCAATTGGAACTCCGGCGCGACGGCGACTTCGTGGTCGCACGTGTCACCGCAAGCCCTGCGCCGTGGCTACGCGTCCGCATCGCGGCGGAGGCGGTCGCCGCTCGCGAACCGGGCGCATGACGGTGGCTCTGCGACCGTGGTCGCGGTGGCGATGCTGGCACTGCTGATGTCGATTGCGTTGGGCGTCATCGTGTTCGGGACGGCAGTGGTGGCCCGTCACCGAGCCCAGTCGGCCGCGGATCTGGCCGCGCTGGCGGCCGCCGGACGACTCGCATCGGGGCGTGTCGCGGCATGCGCGGCGGCATCGTCGGTGGCTGGCGCGATGCGGTCCACGGTCACCTCATGCCGCGTCGAGCAGCTTGACGTGGTCGTCGGCGTGGACGTCCCTGTGCAGCTTGGTCGGTGGGGAGTTGGCTCGGCCCGCGCGCTGGCCCGGGCGGGCCCTGCGGACACGGGTCGTTAGCTTTGCGCGGCCTTGTCCTTGGCCTTTCGCGCGCGCACCTTGCGTGGCTTGGCCTGCTCGGGCGAGGCGGTGCCGTCGCGGTTCTTCAGTTCGTCATCGGTCGGCAAGCGCATGGACAGCATGCCGGCGAAGGTTCCTGCTTCGAGTTCGACGCGGTGCGCGGTGACGTGGATGGGTGTCCACCCGCCGCCGTTGGCCCTCAACCGCAGTACCCGGGACGCCGCGCCACCGTCGAATTCCGTTGTCATGGAAGCCATTATCGCCGCATCATCCGGGTGTACGACGGATTCGCCCTCTTCTCTGGCTCGCCAGTCGTAGAAGGGGCACGGGTCGTCGAGCCACTTGAGCAGTGTCCAGGTGCGCAGGTCGACCAGGGCGCGGTGCACGCCGGGCTGGGCCAGTCCATTCAGGATCCGTTGCGCGAGATCGATTGGCGTGGTGGCCGATTCCTCCCGCTCGCTGCGCCAGTTCATGGCCCGGCACATCAAGATCTCGGGACCGCCGTCGTCGCTCTCCAGCATCACCCGTGCGACGAAGCCCACCGTGATCGGCGTGCCTTCGTGATCGGTGATGTCCCACGTACTGCAGAAGGAGCGACCTGGTTCGGGCTTGATGGCGACCGAAAGTACGTGCGCCTCACTGGGGTTCAGATCCCGGGTCGGGAGGTCCTCGGCAAAGGCCCGACCATGGGTTGCCTCCGTGGACGGATCGCGACCGCTGTTCGTCAACGACTCGCGGGTGTCCGTGGCGACCCCGTGGGTCAGGTCCCATTTGAGTGGGCCGGGGATCAGGCGCTCTGGCGGTTCTTCGTCGGGCGGGCCGACCCAGACGTGGACGCCGTGAATTCGGCCGTCGATCATCTGGACGACTTCGGTGCGAATCACGCGGTCGTGCTTCGGCGTGATGCTGCTCAGCGCGTGGCCTGCCCGAACCGTCTCTCCGATGGCCGTCTGAATCGCCATCAGGTTCGGGTTGCGCCGGAGAAAGGCGCTGATTGGAACGAGATTCTTGGTGGAACTGCCCTGCGCGACTACGGCTGGCTCGGCGCCTAGCGTCTCCACGAGGAGCCAGTCGTGGGTCATGGCTGCATCCTACCGTTCTGGCGATAGCCCTTCAGCGCCACCAAGGACGACGAGTTCCGCAGGAATGCGCCGCTAGCAGCGCGTTCACCCGGGCGGTCGGTCCCAACGACCCTCGTCGCAAAGTTGCGCTCGGCGGCGGCGACGAGGTATTTTGCTGGTGCGCCCGAGCTTTCGGGACTGAGAACGGATCGCGTTGTCCGACCGTTCTTCGCGATCGTCTGAGTGCTCGGCGTGCCTGTGTTTGGTACCCCGCGCCAATTCGTCGAGACGACTGTCGAGGGGTCGGTCGCCGTCGCGGACGTATTCACGTTCCGCGTTCCTCGAGTTCGCCGAGCACCAGACGAAGCACGCGGATCGCGCCGGCCTTGTCCAGGGGTTCGTTGCCGTTGCCGCACTTCGGCGACTGGACGCATGACGGGCAACCGTGTTGGCATTCGCACGCTTCGATTGCTGCGGCCGTCGCGTCCCACCAGACGGCGAGCTCCCGAAACCCGCGCTCCGCGAACCCAGCACCTCCGGGATGGCCGTCGTAGACGAATATGGTCGGTAGCCCATCGGGACCGATGGCCATCGACACGCCGCCGATGTCGCCGCGGTCGCAGCTGGCGACAAGAGGCAGCAATCCGATGGCCGCGTGTTCGGCGGCGTGCAGCGCTCCTGGGAAGCGCAGCGGATCAATACCGTTGTCCTGCAGTGCTTCCGGCGTAATCGTGCACATCACGGCCACCGTGTCCAGGGTCTGCGTGGGCATGTCCAGTTCGACGAAGTCGATGACTTCGCCGTTGAGCCGCCGACGCAGGTAGCCAATCACGGTGTGGCTCACCGACACTGGTACCAGTCCGGTCGTCACGTGGCCGGTGGTGCGCCGTTCGCCGGACCCCGACACCGAAACGTCGGTGAGCTCCCTGGCCGACGTCGCGTAGCCGGGATCTTCGGCATGGACGAATGCGATGCCGGCCTCGAAGTCGAGTGAGTCAACGACATAACTCTCGCCACGGTGCAGGTAGACCGCGCCCGGGTGTACCGAGGCGGGCGCTTGGCCGGCCCCGGTGGTGCCCAACAGTCGGCCCGTCTCGGCCTCGACGATCGCGACCTGGCCGCCGCCCGACCCGCGGATGTCGACCGCGGGATGGGGATCGACGCCGGGGGTGGGGAAGTAGCCGGTGGGCCTGCGCCGCAGCAGCCCGTCGTCGACGAGGGACTCGGCGACGGACTCGGCATTCCAGGTCCGAACCTCGGCGTCGGTGAGCGGGAGTTCGGCGGCGGCGCAAAGTAGTTGCGGGCCAAGGACGAACGGGTTGCTGGGATCGATGACAACGCGCTCGAGCGGCTTGCCGAGCAGCGCGGCCGGATGATTGACGAGGTATGTGTCCAGCGGATCGTCGCGCGCGATCATGACGATCAGCGCACTCTGGCCCCGCCGTCCGGCGCGCCCAGCCTGCTGCCAGAAGGAGGCGACCGTTCCTGGGAAGCCGGCCAGCACCACCGCGTCGAGGCCCGCGATGTCGACGCCCAGTTCGAGGGCGTTGGTCGTCGCCAGCCCCCGAAGCCGCCCGTCGGCCAGCGCACTTTCCAGTTCCCGGCGGTCTTCGGCCAGGTATCCGGCCCGATACGAATCCACCAGGTCGACGAGCTCGGGTCCGATCTCCTCGAGGCGGGCGCGTGCGCCGAGTGCGGTGAGTTCCGCGCCGCGTCGCGATCGGACGAAGGTCAGCGTCCTGGCGCCCTCGACCATGAGGTCGGCCATCACGCGGGCGGCCTCGGCCCCTGCCGAACGACGGACCGGGGCGCCGTTTTCGCCGAGCAGATCGGTACGCAGTGCCGGCTCCCACAGGGCCACCGTGCGTCCGCCCTGCGGGGAGCCGTCCTCGGTGACCTCGGTGACCGCTTGCCCGAGCAGTTCGGAGGCGGTGGCAGCGGCGGAGGAGGCCGTCGCGCTGGCCAGGATTACTGTCGGCCCAGGAGCATCGCCTGCCGAATAGCGTGCGCACAGTCGCATCAAGCGGCGCAGCACCAGCGCTACGTTGGAGCCGAAAATACCGCGGTAGTAATGGCATTCGTCGACGACGATGTATCGCAGGTTGCGCAGGAACACCGCCCAGCGGGCATGGTTTCGTAGCAGCGATAGGTGAATCATGTCGGGGTTGGAGAAGATCCATCGCGACCGCTCCCGCGCGAAGCGTCGGGCCTCGATGCTGCAATCTCCGTCGTACGGACTGGGCGCTACGTCGGCCAGCCCGTCGATCGCGGTGGTCAGGGCTTGGGCGGCGCGGAGCTGATCGTGGCCGAGCGCCTTCGTCGGCGCCAGGTACAGCGCGCGCGCTCGGGGATCGGCGGTCATCGCGCAAAGGATGGGCAGCTGGTAGGCCAGCGACTTTCCCGACGCGGTGCCGGTGCTGAGCACGACGTGGCGGCCCGAATGCGCGAGTTCGGCGGCGGCCACCTGATGCGACCACGGTTCGGAGACGCCGCGTTCGACGAATGCGCGCACCACGTCCTGGTCGACCCATCGTGGCCACGCCCGCGCACTTGCCTGTCGCGGAGCGAGGTCTGAGACGTGCCGCAACGGGTGCTCTTCGGCGGCGGTCCCGTCGACCGCGCACGCGAGCAGCTCGCGACCGAAGTCCGAGCCTGCATGCGCCACGGTCGACCTCCTCTCAGCGGGTCGGTTCGTTCTGAACTATTCGGTGGTCGCAACCTCGACTATGACGTGGTCGCAGCGGCAACGACGTTGCGGTCGCGGTTCCCGATGGAGTGCTAGGTCGGCCCGGCGCGCGGAGGGCCCCGCACCCGAAGTAGTAGAGGATAGAAGTACATGCCGCCCCGCGCGGGTCGGCAAGGCGGCTCCATCGAAGTCGGTCGCTGCCCTAGTGTCACCATCGTGAGTCAGCTGTCCTTCTTCTCGGCTGAGTCGGTGCCGCCTGCGGTCGCCGACTTGACCGGCATGCTGGCCGCGTCCGGTCAGGTGGTGCTGGTGGGGGCGGGAAAGGGGCAGGGGGCACGGCTGTCGGTCGTGGTCGATCGGCTGTGGCGCGCCGAGGCGCTCGCCGAGATGATCGCAGAGGCCGGCCTGCAGCCCGAGCTCGCGCGCACCGACGAGAACACCCCACTGGTTCGGACGGCCGTCGACGAGCGTTTGACCGAGATTGCCGCTCAGTGGACCCGCGGTGCGGTCAAGACGGTGCCTCCGCAGTGGTTACCTGGCCCCAGGGAGTTGCGGGCGTGGACGTTGGCCGCAGGCACCCCAGAGGCCGACCGCTACCTACTTGGGCTCGATCCCCACGCGCCGGACACGCACTCGGCCCTCGCATCGGCGATGATGCGGGTGGGAATAGCGCCGACCTTGATAGGCACCCGCGGGACGCACCCGGCCCTGAGAATCAGTGGCCGAAGAAGGCTATCGCGGCTGGTAGAGAACGTCGGGGAACCCCCTGGAGACACCGAGGCGTTCCAGCAGTGGCCTCGTACTTGACGCCCTCGGTGCGGCGATCCGGTTTGCGTACGGTCGCGCAGAGTGCGAAATTGTCCCTTGCCATCGGGCTCAGCTGACCTCGGACGCGTGGTCGGGTGCCAAATGGCGGCAAAGAAGTAGGAGCGTAGACAGAGTTGGCTGACCACGATGGCAGCGGCAACGGTCGGGTGCGGCGACTCGTCATAGTCGAGTCGCCCACGAAAGCGCGCAAAATCGCCGGGTACCTGGGCGCCAACTACGTCGTCGAGTCGTCCCGCGGGCACATTCGCGACCTGCCCAGGTCCGCCGCCGACGTGCCTGCCAAGTACAAGTCGGAGTCGTGGGCCCGGCTGGGTGTCAACGTCGACGACGAGTTCGAGCCGCTCTACATCGTCAGCCCGGACAAGAAATCCACGGTCGCCGAGCTCAAGGCCCTGCTCAAGGACGTCGACGAGCTATATCTCGCGACGGACGGTGACCGTGAGGGCGAGGCGATCGCCTGGCACCTGCTCGAGACGCTCAAGCCGACCGTCCCCGTCAAGCGGATGGTCTTTCACGAAATCACCGAGCCCGCGATCCTGGCGGCGGCCGAGAACCCCCGCGACCTGGACATCGACCTGGTCGACGCGCAGGAGACCCGTCGCATCCTCGACCGGCTGTACGGCTACGAGGTCAGTCCGGTGCTGTGGAAGAAGGTGGCGCCCAAGCTGTCCGCGGGCCGCGTGCAGTCGGTGGCGACCCGGATCATCGTGTCGCGCGAACGCGAGCGCATGGCGTTCCGCAGCGCGGGCTACTGGGACGTCACCGCCGAACTCGATGCCAGCGTGTCCGACACGGAAGCCTCGCCGCCGAAGTTCACCGCGAAGCTGAACCTGGTCGACGGGCGTCGTGTCGCCAGCGGACGCGACTTCGACTCGGTGGGTGCGGTCAAGAAGCCCGACGAAGTGCTGGTCCTCGACGAAGCGGCGGCCACCGGTCTTGCCAGTGGCTTGCGCGGCGCGCAGCTCACGGTGTCGTCGGTGGAGCAGAAGCCGTACTCGCGCAAGCCCTACCCGCCGTTCATGACGTCGACGCTTCAGCAGGAGGCCGGCCGCAAGCTGCGCTTCTCCTCGGAGCGCACCATGAGCATCGCGCAGCGGCTCTACGAGAACGGCTACATCACCTACATGCGTACCGACTCGACGACGTTGTCGGAGTCGGCGATCACCGCGGCGCGCAACCAGGCCGGGCAGCTGTACGGCCAGGAGTACGTGCATCCGTCGCCGCGCCAGTACACGCGCAAGGTGAAGAATGCGCAGGAGGCGCATGAGGCAATTCGCCCGGCGGGCGACGTGTTCCAGACCCCTGGTCAGCTGCACTCCGCGCTCGACACCGACGAGTTCCGGCTCTACGAGCTCATCTGGCAGCGGACGGTGGCCTCGCAGATGGCCGACGCCCGCGGAACGACGCTCTCCCTTCGCATTTCGGGTGCTGCGAGGTCCGGCGAGGAGGTCGTGTTCAACGCTAGCGGTCGCACCATCACCTTCGCAGGCTTCCTGAAGGCCTACGTCGAGAGCCTCGACGAGCAGGCCGGCGGCGAGGCCGACGACGCCGAGAGCAGACTGCCCAACCTCACTCAGGGGCAACGCGTCGACGCGGCCGACCTGACTGCCGACGGCCACACCACCAGCCCGCCCGCCCGCTACACCGAGGCGTCGTTGATCAAGGCGCTGGAAGAGCTGGGCATCGGTCGCCCGTCGACGTATTCGTCGATCATCAAGACGATTCAGGACCGCGGCTACGTGCACAAGAAGGGCAGTGCGCTGGTCCCGTCGTGGGTCGCGTTCGCCGTCATCGGGTTGCTCGAGCAGCACTTCGGGCGTTTGGTCGACTACGACTTCACGGCTGCCATGGAGGACGAACTCGACGAGATCGCCTCGGGCAACGAGCGAAGGACCAACTGGCTCAACAACTTCTACTTCGGCGGCGACCACGGCGTCGAGGGCTCGATCGCGCGCGCCGGCGGACTGAAGAAGCTCGTCGGCGGCAATCTCGAAGAGATCGACGCGCGGCTGGTCAACTCGATCAAGCTGTTCGACGACTCTGAGGGGCGGGCGGTCAACGTCCGCGTCGGCCGCAACGGCCCGTACCTCGAGCGCATGATCGTCGGCGACGACGGGGAACCGACGCCGCAGCGAGCCAATCTCAGCGACGATCTGACTCCAGACGAGCTGACCCTGGAACTTGCCGAAAAGGCTTTCGCCACACCGCAGGAGGGTCGCTCGCTTGGCGTCGACCCGGTCAGCGGACATGAGGTTGTCGCCAAGGATGGGCGCTACGGGCCGTACGTCACCGAGGTGCTGCCCGCGCCGCCGGAAGAGCCAGAGGATGGCGCTCCCGCGAAGAAGGGCAAGAAGCCGACCGGACCCAAGCCGCGCACTGGATCGTTGCTGCGCACCATGGACCTGGAGACGGTCACGCTCGAGGATGCGTTGATGCTGCTGTCGTTGCCGCGCGTGGTCGGCGTTGACCCCGCGAACAACGAGGAGATCACCGCGCAGAACGGCCGCTATGGGCCATACCTGAAGCGCGGCACCGATTCTCGCTCACTGGCGACCGAAGATCAGATGTTCACCATCACGCTCGACGAGGCGCTGAAGATCTACTCCGAGCCCAAGCGCCGCGGTCGGCAGGGTGCGGCCACCCCGCCGCTGCGCGAACTGGGCAACGATGCCGTCTCGGGTAGTCCGATGGTGATCAAGGACGGCCGGTTCGGTCCGTATGTCACCGACGGTGAGACCAATGCGAGCCTGCGCAAGGGCGACGACGTGCTGTCGATTACCGACGAGCGGGCGTCTGAGTTGCTTGCCGACCGGCGCGCGCGTGGCCCGGTGAAGAAGAAGGCCGCCGCGAAGAAGGCGCCTGCCAAGAAGGCTCCCGCGAAGAAGGCCGCCAAGAAGGCTCCCGCGAAGAAGGCTTAGCTGCTCCGAGTTTGATGCGTGGCCGGTCTGTGAGCGAATTTGCGGGCGGCGTTGTTGTTGCGGAATTGCCGCCAATACGGCTGCAAATCATCCATTACGCTGGTCCCAATTGCATCAGTAGTGTTCATGCTGTGGACGAAGGAATCTGCAGGGGTGTCGAAATGACGAGGCGGATCGGGAGGGAGTGCCGATGAGCGTGCCACCGTCCGGTGGTTGGCCGCAGGCGCCTCGCCCTGACTCAGGGCAACCTGGGCCCGGATATCCCGGTCCGCATCCGCAGCAGCCGTATCCCGGCCCTCCGGGTCCATGGCCTCCGCGGCAGGGTTACCCGCCGCCGGCGCCGCCGTCGAAGGGCAACGGCCTCAAGTGGTTGCTCGGTGGTCTTGCTGTGTTGCTCGTCATTGGACTTGCGGTGACGACCACGCTGTTGCTGACGCGTGATAAGACGCCTGCAACACCTGGAACATCCACTGCATCAAGCGATGTCGCCAGTGCGAACGACACCGGGCCGGTCGCGATCATCACCGTTGAGCCCACCTGCACTGCCTACTATTCGATCAACAATGCGGTGGCCGCAGTCCAAAGCAACGGTTGGGGAGACGAACGAGACAGTCTCGGCCCAGCGGCGCAGTGGACGTCAGATCAGCGCACGCGTATCGAGGCGGTGGCGACCGCTTTACGAACCAATGCTGATCAGCTTGTGCCGCTGGTCAAACAGACACCTCACCGGGTGGTCCGCGAACTTTATGAGCAGATCGTCGCGTACGCGCGTGCGTACGTGGACAGCATTCCGACCTACGAAGTCCGCGACAACTTTCTCGCGAACACTTTCGTGAACGCTCAAGTCGCGGTCCTGTCGCTTTGCAACTCGATCACGTACGGAGCGGCCGTTCGTGCCACGGTGGATCCGCCAGATCCACCGACGTCGTCTGTGCCGGTGGGTGATCCCGCCAACCCGCAGCGGTTCGTGACCGAGTCGGATGCTACCTGTGAGGCATGGATCCCGCGGGAAGACAAGTTCGTCGCGGATACCGATGCCTGGAGCAAGTACGACTCGGGGATCCCCGCAGCTAACTGGTCTCCCGAACAGCGGGCTGCCAATGAGGCGGCATTTCCAGTTACGGCGGCTTATACGGACGTCATCGAGAAAGCCGGGCGGTCCAGCGGCAACCCCGTTCTGGAGGATTTCGCCGTCGCCGCGGCACTCTATATGCGTGCGTGGGTCAACGCGGGTACCAATTTCGTACCAGCAGACGGCTGGCTTAATACGACGGGGTCCCGGTTCGGCAACGTGGTCTCGTCTGCCTGCGAAGCCGCGAGGAGTAACTGAACGATGTCGCTTCCACGGCCGGTCGATGGTTACAAGGGGCAGATGACAACTCCGCCCGACGCTTGGCCAGAATCGGACGAGGATGCGCTACAGAGTCATGCGACCGACCTTGGATCAACACAGACTCAGCTTCGAATCCCCCTCGACAAGTGGCGGCTCACTCGCACGCAGATCTTCGATGGCAGTACGTGGTTTGGTTCCGCATCCAACGGCGCATCCGCCGCAGTCGACGCGCGCATCAAGGCGATGCAGTCCATCGATGACGATTTGTCTAAGGCGATCACCTTCTTCCACAACGCGAGCAAAAGCGTCCTCAGCGCAAAGCAGCACATCATCGCCATCTGCGATCAAGCGCAACAGGAGATCGATGGGCTTGCTGATCAGGACTTCAAAGACGACTCTGATCGACAATCCGCAATTCGCGAGATTGTGGATGCCGCGCACGATCTCAACACGGCAGCGGTTGCGTCCGCTGCTGAGGCGATAGCGGCACTGAAGGACTACAAGCCGCCACCCGTGCCCAATCACATCGGTCCGCCGCTCTCTGAAGCGCCCGAGGGGCGCGGCACGGGGTCCGTTGTGCCGGCAGGACTAACAGGCCGCGGCCGCGGTCATACACAGAATTTGGTCAACCAAACCACGCCCTCCCCTGGCCAATCTGAGCCAGCGGCAGGCACAGACCACGGTCGCGGCAAGACGCAGAATCTGATCAGCCAAGGAGTGGGATCGGAACCTGGGACGGCGGCACCCCCTGGCACCCCGGCGACACCTGGCACGCCGGGGACACCCGGTACGCCGGCGACACCCGGCATACCGCCGCCCGCCCCGGCTAACCCGGTAAGAGAGGGCGCCATCAAAGCTCCCGAGGTGGCGAACGTACGTGGTCCAGGTAACTCCGGGCCGCAGTTCTTTGGCAATAACCCCTCGCCAGCAGCCCTGAAGCCTCCGCCTGTCGCGTCGGGTCCTGCTGCCCCGATCGAGCAGGCTCCGAGTAGCCCTGGTGGCGGAACGGCGCCGTCGCCAACGAGTGGTCCGGCGCCGTCGGGAGGGGGCGGATCCGGCCCGGGCACGCCCAGCTCGTCATCTAGTGGTGGCCCGAACGGCGACACCTCGCAGCCCAGCCAGATGGGTGAGCACTCGCAGGATGGGAGCGCCAAGGCGACGGCCGGTACCGGCCAGACTCCGCTGACTCCTGCTCAGCAGCAGCAGGCGATGCTCAGCGACGTGGCTAAGGGCATCGATCAAGGCACTCAGGCCGTGCAGGCCAACCCCATGGTCTCGCCCGCCAACGCTGCCCAACTACCCGTCAATCCTCAGGTCCCGGTGGATGCGCCGGCTCCTCCGGCCGCCGCGGCGCCCGGTGCATCGGGCGGCGGCGTGCCTGGCGGCGGAGGCTTCTCAGGTGGCGGCGGTGGCGGTTCGAGTGCGGCGCCGGTCGGCGGGATGTCGGGTCCTGCGCCGACGCCGATGCCATTGGGTCCCCCGGCCACTCCGACACCGGCCGCACCGGTCGGCAGCGGAAGCGGCAGTGGTGGCACCGTCAGCGGTACTCCGGGTTCGACGCCGACCGGTCCGGGCGTGCACGCTGCGTCGACGGCCAACACGTCGGCGGCGGGTATCGCTGCGCCGGCCCCGATTCCGGTATCGGCGGCCCGCATGGAGCGCGATGCGATGGCTGCGTCGGCGGCCGCCGGTGCGGCGCGTCGTCAGAAGAACGGCGGAAACGACGCGCTGACATTGGCTCGGCGGATAGGTGCCGCGCTCAACGTCGGCGCGACGGACTTCGGGTTCTTCTGGGTGACGGGGCTGTGCGCCGACGGGACCATCGTGGTGGCCAACAGCTACGGCCTGGGCTACATCCCCGAGAACGTGAACCTGCCCGCCCAGGTTCAGCTGGTGACCGCTGATGAGTCGATTCCGCCGAGTGAGCGGGCCAAGTGGGCGACGTATCCGATTCTGGCGGTTCAGGGTTGGGCCCAGGCGCACGGTGAGAAGTTGCGTGCGATCGTCGCGACCGAAGCGCAGTTCGCTAACTTCGACCCGGGCACCGCCAAGGTGGTGCTGCAGCCCGATGACATTCCCGAGACCGGAAAGATGGAGGGCCGCAGCCGACTCGAGGTCATAGCACCCGCCGCGGCGTCGCGGTTGGCCTCGGTCAGCGACGCCGGTCTGATGGAACTGCTGCCGCCGGCACCGGCGGACCCGCAGCCACCGGCCGACGACTCGGCGATGCTGTGGTTCGACCTGTGCAAGCCGTTGATGAGCACGATGCCCGACCGTGGCATCGCCCACCTCGAAGCCTTCGTCACCTACTCCGAGCACGCGCAGGACCTCGCGCTCTACCGTGCACACACTGCCCTGGACGGGCCCACCCAACGGGCGGCGATCGCCGACTGGGTCTACTGGCAACACCTCGGCGTGCTGATGTCAGACGCCCTCAGCGCTGAGGTGGCAGTGTGACGGTTGTGGCCGGACGGTTCGTGAGCTCGGTCATTGACGCCTGAGATGACCAGGAGGAAGCCACGATGAGTGTGCCACCCAATGGCGGCTGGCCACAGGCACCTCGGCCCGATTCAGGCCAACCCGGTCCCGGTTATCATGCTCCGCATCCTCAGCAGCCGTACCCCGGTCGCCCTGGTCCGTGGCCCCCGCAGCCGGGCTACCCGCCACCAGTACCGCCGCGCAAGGGCAACGGCGTGAAGTGGGCGCTGGGCGGCCTTGTCTTGCTGTTGGTCATCGGTCTGGCGGTAACGACCACGCTGCTGCTGAAGGGCAACCGTGGGGGCGGCAACACGCCTACCACGGCTGGATCATCAAGTGCACCAAGCGATATTGCCAGTGCGAACGACAATGGGGCGGTTTCGATTATTACGGTCGAGCCGACCTGCACCGCCTACTACGCGATCAACAATATGGTGGCCGACGCTGAGGAGAAGGGGTGGGGCAACGACCGCGCCTCTCTCGGTCTCGTATCTCAATGGACTGCGGAGCAGCGCATCCACGTCGAAGAGGCCAGTGACGCCATGCGCAGGGCTGCCGATCAAATGGTGCCGCTAGCCAAACAAACGCCCCACCGCGTGGTGCGGGAACTCTACGAACAACTGATCGCCTACATGCGTGCGTATGTGGCGGCCGTACCCACATATACGCCCACAGATGACTATCTCGCTGAGGCAACGATCAATGGATCTTTTGCCATCACGGCATTGTGCAACGCGATCACCTATGGGTCGGCGCCACTCGTTACTGGCCTCGATCCTGTCTCAGCGCCGACCGCGCCACGATCCCCGGGTAGTCCGGCGAGCCCAGAGCGATTCATTACCTCAGCGGACGCGTTATGTCGGGGTTGGATCGACCGTCAGGACAAGTACGCGGCCGACACCGCCGATTGGGCGCGAATCCCTTCCGCCACGCCTGGCTCACAGTGGACGCCCGAAGAACGGGCAGTCAACCAGGCGACGTTTCCTATCATCTCTGGGTTTGCTGACGCCACAGAGAAGGCGGGCCGGGAAAGCGGCAATCCCATCCTGGAGGATTTCGCAGTCGTAGCGGCTGTCTACCTGCGTGCCATCGTGGTGGTCGGAATGAATTACACCCAACCAGACGGATGGTTCGCCACGATGGGCCTTCGTCTCGTAAGTTTCGTCTCGAACGCGTGCCAGGTAGCGGGAACCAAGTAACCACGTAACCAGCCCCGCGACCACTGTGTAGAAGTCGGTGAAATCTCCTCGAAATCTGCTCACGGGTAATGACTTTCGCGAATTCACGACCCTCACGCAGAAGTGGGCGCGCGAATAGCTACTGGCTGGTGGCTTCGCTCGGAAGCTCCACCGGGGCAGCGAGTTGCACCGGCCGGGCCAGCTGAGTGGGTGCCAAGCGCCCACGCAATTCGACGATCTCCCCGACGTCCCAACACAAAGCTTCCGCATCGAGCGCACCACTGACGGCAATGGCCGACGCGAGCACGTGGCCGCTTTCGAGCTTGGCCAATTCGGTAAGCCTGGCGGCCTCGTTGACGGGGTCGCCGATCACCGTGTACTCGAAACGGGCCTGAGCGCCGATGTGGCCCGCGATGGCGCGGCCCGCCGACACTCCGATGCCAAAGTCGGTCTGGCCCAACACGTCTATCAGATCGTCGTGCAGTTCACGGGACGCGGCGAGCGCGGCACCCGAAGCATCGGGGTGCTCGATCGGTGCGCCGAAGATGGCCAACGCCGCGTCGCCCTGGAACTTGTTCACGAATCCGCCGTGCCGGTGCACGGTGTCGACGATGACGCGGAAGAACTCGTTGAGCAGGCTGACGACCTCGGAGGCCGGTTTGGTGGACGCTAGTTGCGTGGAGCCGACGAGGTCGACGAACAACACCGCGACTTCGCGTTCCTGGCCACCGAGTTCCGTGCCCCGCTCCAGCGCGCGACGGGCCACGTCTTCACCGACGTAACGGCCGAACAGGTCGCGAAGCCGTTGCCGTTCGGCCAGATCGCGCACCATGTCGTTGAAGCCCGCTTGGAGCAGGCCGAGCTCGCTGGCGTCGTAGATCTGCATGTGTGCGTTGTAGTTGCCGCGCTGCACTTCGCCCAGCGCCCAACGTAATTGGCGCAGCGGGTCGGCGATCGACATGGCGACCAGTACCGTGCCGGCCAATCCGATGACGAGTGCGAAGATGGCGAGCAACAGGATCGGCGTGTTGAGCTTCTCGGCGGGCGCGGTCAGGATCTCGAACTTGCTGGCCACCACGGCCAACACGATCGCGAGGATCGGCACGCCGGTGGACAGCACCCACGCCAGCACCTGTCGCTGGATCACACCGGGCGCGCGGAACGTCTCCGGCACTCCGCCGCGTAGCGCCGCGACCGCGACCGGGCGAAGCACCCGCTCGGACTGGAGGTATCCGATGATCGCCGTGGCTGTCGCACCGAGCGCCGTGGCCACCGCAACGACGGGCGCCGAGTGGCTTGCGACGGGCCAGCTGGCTGCGATGAAGACGACGGAGCCCAGGCACCAGTTCGAAACGCTGATCACCGAGCGGTAGTAGGGCATCCGCAGCGCCCGCACCCGCGCCAACTCGGTCATCGCGGGGTCGCCACCACCCAGCAGGGTGTCGGTGCGCTGCCATCGGATCACGGGGATCAGCAGGCGCAGGCTGAGCCACACGCCCGCAGTGAAGGAGATGAACAGATAGCCGAGGAAGATCGCCAAGTTGAAGGCAGGCAGGTCCTGCAACTGGATGCGGTCCTCGGGAGGCAGCCCGAAACGGAGAAAGCCCAGCACGAACAGAGCGCCGATGATGTCAGCCTGCAGCATGCCCAGGGAGAACACCGGCCATGGCGTGCGCGCGACCCAGCGGACGAACGCGGAGATTCGCCCGATCGATAGCGGCCTGGTGGTCACGCCTTTACCGTATCGGGCCGCAGGGACGCTTAGCGCTGCTGCGTGCAGGTCGTGTCTGCCCCCAGCACTAGGCTTGCCCTCGATGAGCGGTGTTTTCTCGCGTCTTGTGGGCCAGGACGTCGTCGAAGCCGAGCTGGTGGCCGCGGCTACGGCCGCGCGCGGTGACTCGGCACACAACACGGTCGCGACTGGGACCATGACACATGCGTGGCTGATCACGGGCCCGCCGGGGTCGGGTCGGTCCATCGCGGCGCTGTGCTTCGCAGCGGCGCTGCAGTGCACGTCAGACGGCGTCCCGGGGTGTGGAGAGTGCCGGGCCTGCACCACCACGATGGCCAGCACCCATGCCGACGTGCGCCGGATCATCCCCGAGGGGTTGTCGATCGGCGTCGACGATATGCGCGACATCGTGCAGATCGCGTCGCGCAAGCCTGGCACCGGCAGATGGCAGGTCGTGATCATCGAAGACGCCGACCGATTGGGCGAGCGCGCAGGCAACGCGCTGTTGAAGGCAGTCGAGGAACCGCCGCCGTCTACGGTCTTCCTGCTGTGCGCACCATCGGTGGATCCCGAGGACATCTCCATCACGCTGCGCTCGCGGTGCCGGCACGTGGCATTGGTCACGCCGCGGCTCGACGCCATCGCCCGGGTGCTCGTCGAAACCGACGGCCTGCCCGAAGCCGACGCGCTCTGGGCGGCGTCGGTCAGCGGCGGGCATGTGGGCCGTGCGCGCCGTTTGGCCACCGATGAGCAGGCGCGCGGCCGTCGGGAGCGTGCGCTAGGCCTCGCCCGCGACGCGGCCACCCCAGCGCGGGCCTTCGCCGCGGCAGAGGAGTTGGTGGCAGCTGCGGAGACGGAGGCGAAGTCGCTCACCGAGGGCCGCAACGAAGCCGAGACCGAAGAGCTCAGGACGGCACTCGGAGCGGGTGGCAGCGGCAAGGGCACGGCCACTGCGCTGCGCGGTTCCGCTGGAGCATTGAAAGAGCTTGAGAAACGGCAGAAGTCGCGCACGACCCGCGCGTCCCGCGATGCACTGGACCGCGCGCTCATCGACTTGGCGACGTACTTTCGCGACGCGCTGCTGGTGTCCTCGGGTGCGACGGCGGTTCCGCCCAATCATCCGGACATGGCCGACAAGATCGCCGCGATGGCCGCCCACGCACCCCCCGACCGGGTGCTGCGGTGCATCGAGGCGGTGCTCGAATGCCGCGAGGCGCTCGCCGTCAACGTCAAGCCGAAGTTCGCCGTCGACGCGATGGTGGCGACCGTCGGACAGGCGCTGCGTTAACTGAGGTCCGCGGAGCGACTGGGGAATCAACTTTGGGACCGCAGGGCCGCTGTCGTACACTCGTCGCGCCCTGAAACGAAGGGCAACCGCCGCCTTAGCTCAGTCGGTAGAGCGTCTCACTCGTAATGAGAAGGTCCCGGGTTCGATTCCCGGAGGCGGCTCACATTCGCCCGGTCAGTCTTCCGCGAAGGCCTGCTCGGCCACGCTCTTGGCCGTCGCTGCGGCCGGGAAGCCTGCGTAGCCGGTGGCGTGATAGATGACCTCGGCGAGTTCATCGTCGGTCAACCCGTTCGTGCGCGCGATCTTGAAATGGAACTTGAGTTCCTGGTCGGAGCGCAGCGCGATGAGGATGCCGAGCGTGACGAGGCTGCGGTCGCGGCGGCTCAGCCCTTCCCGCGTCCACAGCTTGCCGAAGACGTTCTCGAGGCCGATGTCCATCAGTTCTGGTGCGAAGCCGTCGGCGTCGCCGTCGGGAGCCGTTACTCCAGGAAGCAATTCCTTGAAGACCCGCAGGCCGTCCTCGCGTAAGTTAGTCATGCTTACTAGTTTGGCACGAGTGGCTCACGGCGTGCGCTCAGTCCTTCTTCTCCGGCCACCCTGGGCTCGGCGGTGACGCGTTGACGATTGATCACTGCGCCGATTCGTGGAAGCCCTTGCTAAAGGCCGTGAGCTCGAACTCGCGCTCTCTGATGTAGGACTCGAGCGCGGAGTAGTACTTGACCAGAGCCGCTGCACCCATCTGCTCACTGACCTGTTCTGGACGCAGAAGCGATGCCCCGTCCATATACGGCCGGAGGTACTGCGGCGCCGACGCCGGTGCACGCGCGAGGCATTCATCGGCAATTATGAATGTCGATTTGTTGTTGGCCTCATCGAGACCCTTGACGGGAAGTTTTGCAGCACCGGGTCTTTCGACTGCGGCAGCGATGCTGCCAGCCAAGGCGCCCACTCGAACAAGAGCGGGCTCGCTTGCCCTGGCTGCCGCTGGATCCACGCACCCGGTCGTAGCAATGCTTCGGACCGTGTCGTCGACCCGGCCATAACCGCTCGCAATGAACTGCTTGCCTGCGTCTGGATCACTGGCGATCACCGCGAATACGTTGACGACCGACGAGTAGTCGTCGACGTCAACCCCCTTTAAGGGGGCGAAACCAGGGACTTTCTCGCCCGCCCCGACCATCGCACCTTGAAACCGCGTCAGTGCCTGCCCATACGCGCCGACCAGCTGGGGATTCAACGCACCCACTGACGAGTGGCGGAGCCCTAAGAACCCGTATCCGATGGACGCGAGTGCACCTTGATCATCTGCCAGGAAGGAAGCCATCTCATGGGCGGATTCGCCCGCCGCAGTTGCTGTGGGTTCGTCGGGGCTGGCAGCGTCATGAGAGATCCATTGAAAGTATTCAGCCGCATGCGAGCCGCTGTCGTCCCACGCGTAAGTGCTGATGGCGAGGAGCTTCTCGCGGCTACCCGAGTCCATCAAGAACTGATGCACCACTTGGGGTTCGGAGCTCGGAGGCATTGGCGGAGGTGAGCTCGAGCACCCAGTCGCCAGCGCTCCGATCGCTACGAAGCTGACGCACCCGCGCCTGAGGAACTCGGCAATAAGGCCTGTCACTTATTGGTCCCGCCCGCCGTCTGATACTCCGTGTAGAACTTGTTGAGAACGTCGCCCCCATCTCGCGCGCCGCTTCCCTCATTGGCATAGGACTCGAGTGCGTCGTAGTACCTGACTCGGTCGTTTGCGGAGATCGATTCCGGCGACACTAGATGGCCATCATGGACGTAGGGCTGCAGGTAGGCAGGAATGGGTTCTGCGTTCGTGGCGAACAATGCGTTGGCAACGGTATACCGCTCCAGGTTGTAGACCTCGCCAAAATGATGTGTATCCACTCGGGGTTCGGGAGCGAGTAGAGCATCCAAGATCACTTGCCTTCCGAGGTCCCCGACGATGGGCAACTGTCCCGTGAGCGGCCCTAGAGCTGCCTCCAGGGCCTGTCGCCGGTATCCGTAATCCGGGTCACTGTGTGAGAGGTCGGCACCAGAGTTCACGAGTCCGGTGAGCGCACCAGCCAACCCGGCCGGCGCCAACGGTGAGTCCTGACCGGTCCCGTGATTGATCCAATCCGAGGTGTCCTGTTGGTACTGCAGAATCGATTGGTACGCATGCTTGTTGAAGTTCTGCGCGGCAGTCGGATCTGAGTCCATGACCGCAAACACATTGCGGGCGAGGTCGTAGTTGCCGTTGGCCGGATCGCCGAGGACCCCGAATCCCTTGACCGTACTATCGTCACCGACCATCGCTTCCTGATACGGCGCAAGCGCCTCGGCCCACCCCTGGATGAGGTGTGGATTCCGTTCTCCGACTGTGGTGTCGCCGAACAGCGCCACATTCATCAAATCGTCCTTTTTCTCGCCGACGAATGTCGCGACCGCGTTGGCGGTCTCGCCGGCCCGCGTCGCCTCTTCAACATTCGAGGAATGTGCTGAGTCGTCGACCCAGTCCGTCAAGTTCTTTGCCGCGGAGCCGTCGTCAGACCAGTTGTGAACTGCGATGTCGTGCAGGAAGTTCTTTCCGTTGTCGCCGGTAATGGTGTCGTGGTCCACGATCTGATCACGGCCAGCGGAGTTGAAGATGTCCTGCATTACCCCGTCGTGGTCCGAATTGGCTTGCAAGCCGGTCGTCGCGTGCAGCACCTCTGTGCCGCGGTCCATCAACGAACGGTCTAGCTGAGAGCCGTTCTGGAACCGCTTGTCGCCATCCTCGACGAAGCCCGCGATGGTCTTGAGCTGTTCCTCGTTGTGAAACTCCCACGGCCGAGGGCCGCGGCCTGGTGTATCTGACAGGGTTGCAGCCGGATCGTTCAGAGGGCTCTGCATGCTCGTCGGGAGGTTGTCCAAGCTGCCTGGAACAGGGGGGCTACCGAGTTCTGGATGGAGTTCGGAGAAAGTCGTGGTCGCAGGGACTTTCACGTCGGGATCGCTCAAAACCTGCCACGAGTTGGCGAGGACGCCCTTGTGGTCACCTAGTTTGTCGTGAATTTGGGACAGCTGGTCCAGGCTGAGGTCCTTAGTTTGATAACCCATCTGGCTGAGGACTTGCTGCTGCTCCGTCGACAACGGCTTCTTGCCCGATAACTGTTCGTCTGAGATCGAGGTGACGACCTCGTCGACTTGAGCGGCAGCCGCTTGATCACCGTTCAGCGCCTCCCGGACCCTGTCGGCGGCGAGTCGCTTCTCTGCGTCTGGATCCTTCTTGTCGCCGTCCTTCTTGTCCTTGTCGTCGCCGGTGATGAACTGCGGTCCGTCCTTCGGCGCGAACTTCTGATCGCCAAGGGCGGTGTATTCGTTGCCGACGCCTCGGATCTTGCCCGCCACCGTGTTGAGCTCGCCGTTCGTCTTCTGGACGATGTCCGCGACCTGGCCAATGCCCTTGTTGGCGATCGGAATCAGCATCCGCTGGCCTTCGGCGGTGTTGGGCACGCTTCCGGCGGCGTCGACCACCCAACTGCGTACGGCATCGAGTTGGCTGCGTCCTGTGCTGACGATGCGGGCCGACTCGTCGACGTGCGCGGCGAGCCGCTTGTCCAATCCGCCCAGTTCGCCGATGACGCGCTGGTGCTCGGTGTTGGCCGCTCCATATGCGGTCGCGGCCGTACCGGTCCATCGTGTACCGGGCGCCGCGGAGTCCAGGTTGGATTTCAGCTGGTTGAGGGTTCCGCTGCCATCGAACTGCGCGCCGCCCTGCGGGGTGCCCTCACCGAACGTCGCCCTCGCGTTCGACCACGTCGAAAAGAAGCCGTCGAGAACTCCCACCCCATGCACCTCCCGAACACCCAACACTCAACGCCGACAGCTAATTATCACCCCTGCATAGCTACGGCGGAGCCACGTATCCGACCGGTCCGGCGGCCAGGCACACCGAAAGCGCTGCGGTGTTCGCGCGCACGTCGATGGCATTCCCCGCTCCGGACAGGCGCACGAACACCCGGTTGAGGCCGGGGTGCACGGGGACCTTGGTGTCGTCGCCGTCGGACAACGCCATCGTGATCGACCCTTCGCTGTTGGCCAGGTAGTTGACCTCGGCCGTCCACTCCGTCGGAAGCATCGGCCCGCTCAAGGGGATTCGGACCGGAAGATCCGGCTGTACGAGGTAGCCGCACTGTGGCTTGGGTCCCGGGGCCATCGCCCGCACCCACGTCGCCGTCGCGGGGACGAGGTTCCCGGCCTTGTCGAGTACGCGCAGATCCGTCGTACTCGTGCTGAACTCGGGGCGGTCTGGCACCAACGCGAAGATGTGACTCGCCAAGTTATCCGGCCACGAAAAGCGTTGCAGGATGTGGGGATCGACTTCCTGGTCGAGTAGCGGGGCGGTCGAAGTGGCCGCCGCCGCGGCGAGTCCGGTCCGCGCGTTGTTCAGGTAGGACCGCGTCGGGTTGTCCCGCCAACTCGTCAGGAACGTCGCACTCGAATACAGACTGCTTCCTACGAAAAGTGCTGCGCACAAGACAATTACGCCGGTGCGGACGCGCGAGGCGTCCATCCAGCGCGAAGTGCTTCGGTTCGGCGCGCAGAAGGCGACCGCGGTCAGCAGTGCGAGTACGACGACGAGGTCGGGCAGGTAGCGCAACGTCTGAGCGAGTTCGATCGCCGTGAACCGCGACGACCTCATCAGGTAGATCGGCACCTGGCAGGCCGCGACGTAACCCGCTGCCGCCCACCAGATCGGGCCGATGCGCTCCTTGCGAAGCCGCGACACCGCGATGATCGCCGCCAGCGCCAGCCAGCCGAGCACCATCACGGGCCACTGCGGAAGCGCCCACGGCGACGACGGCGCCCAGCGTTCCCAGTCCCACGGGCCGCCGACGAGGGTTGGGACGATCCCATGCGTGACCGATCGGACCAGCAGGTCCAACGTCATCGACGGGTCCAAGGTCCAGCGCCGCTGATCCACCACCACGAGGTACACCGCGACCCAGGCCACCGTCAGCACCAGGGCTACCGACCACAGCCGAATGCCGCAGCGCCACACCGTCTTCAGCGGATTCGGGACGCCGGTGACGTGTGCCAGCAGCGCAGCGACGGCGAACGCAACGAACGGAATGACGGCGGCCTTCTCGAAGAACAGCAGCCCGATGAAGTAGACCGCAAGAGTGGACGCGGCATACCGCTGATTTCCGGTGCGCACCAGCAAGATCGCATCCCCGCACACCCACGCCAACGCCGCGATCATCGGCAAGGCGTTCAGCGCGGCCGCCCACCACGCGAAGGCAGGCAGCCCCATGGTGCTGAACAACGCGAACGTCAAGGGGACTAAAAGCACGGGCCGCCAACCGAGGATGACGTACAGAGCCCGGAGCAACGCCAACGATGCGACGAGTTGCAGCACGACCAGGCTGATGGCAGGACCGATCCAGCTGAACGGCGCGAGTTTGATGATGCCGCCGGAAATCAGGAATGCGGCAGGCATGACGTGGCCGTCGTGGTCGTCGAACAAGAAGGACGGCGACAGCAGGCTGTGGGTACCCGCGCGGGCGATCAGGATGAGGTCGTCCCAGTAGAAGTAGCCGCCGAAGGCGAGTACCGCCCGAAGCGCCAACTGCAGCGCGATCAGCGCTACCGCGGTGCGGGCGACCCACCAATTCCCCGGTCGCTTCGCTCCTGCCCGCCGGACCTTCACGCTCGCCTACGGTACGGACGTCCAAACTACGTCGGTATGGTGACCCGGTGCGGACACTCGTCACCGGGGCAGCAGGCTTCATCGGATCAACGCTGGTAGACCGACTACTGGCAGACGGTCACACCGTCGTCGGCGTCGACGACCTGAGTACGGGCAACAGCCTCAACATCGTCCCGGCCGAGCGACACGAAACCTACGAGTTCGCGAAGGCCGACATCGTCGACGCCGACCTGTTGAGTTTGATCTCCGACACCAGGCCCGAGGTGATCTTCCACCTGGCCGCGCAGATCTCGGTCAGCCGCTCGGTCACCGACGCGCAATTCGACTCCAGCGTCAACGTCGTCGGCACGGTGCGGCTCGCAGAGGCGGCGCGCAAGGCCGGGGTGCGCAAGATCGTCCACACCAGCTCGGGCGGCTCCATCTACGGCACGCCGCCGGTGTACCCGACCAACGAGGACGTGCCCGTCAACCCGTCGTCGCCGTATGCGGCCAGCAAGGTGTGCGGCGAGGTCTACCTCAACATGTTCCGCAACCTGTACAACCTGGACTGCTCACACATCGCACCCGCCAATGTCTACGGGCCACGTCAGGACCCGCACGGCGAGGCCGGCGTCGTCGCGATCTTCTCCAAGGCGCTGCTGTCCGGGAAGCCGACCAAGATCTTCGGCGACGGGTCCGACACCCGCGACTACGTCTTCGTCGACGACCTCGTCGACGCGTTCGTCCGCGCCGGAGGCGACGCGGGCAGCGGCCAGCGCTTCAACGCGGGCACCGGCGTCGAGACCTCCACGCGTCAACTTCACTCGGCGATCGCCGCGGCAGTGGGCGCACCCGACGAGCCCGAGTTCCATCCGCCGCGGCTGGGCGACCTTCGGAAGTCGTGCCTGGACATCAGCCGCGCGAAGCGCGTGCTGGGCTGGGAGCCGAAGGTGCCGCTGGTCGACGGGGTGGCCCGCACCGTCGAGTTCTTCCGCGAGGCCGCAAGCTAGCTGCCGAGTAGGAAAATCACGACGTGTCACCCGGGCGAACCGTCGTGAGATTCACGCTCGCGGGGGCCTGACGGAGCACACCGTCTCAAGAAAGATTGCGAGCACTCGCTATCTAAGGTAGCGTCGCGGCATGCCCTACGACGTGATCATCCGCAACGGCCTGTGGTTCGACGGCACCGGCGCTCGCCCACAACTGCGCACGCTCGGCATTCGGAACGGCGTCGTCGCCACCGTGGCCACCGGGCCGATCGACGAGACGGGCTGCCCCGACGTCATCGACGCGACCGGGAAGTGGATCGTCCCGGGCTTCATCGACGTGCACACGCATTACGACGCCGAGGTATTGCTCGACCCTGGGCTGCGCGAGTCGGTCCGGCACGGCGTCACCACCGTGCTGCTTGGCAACTGCTCGCTGTCGACGGTGTACGCCGACAACGAAGATGCCGCAGATCTGTTCAGCAGGGTGGAGGCGGTGCCCCGCAAGTACGTCCTCGGCGCACTCGAGGCGAAGAAGACCTGGTCGTCGCCGGCCCAATACGTGGCCGCGCTGGACGGACTGCCGCTCGGACCGAATGTGAGCTCGATGCTCGGCCACTCGGATCTGAGGACCTCGGTGCTGGGCCTCGACCGCGCCACCACCGATGGCGTCGAACCGACGAACGCCGAACTCACCCGCATGGCGAAGCTGTTGGACGAGGCGCTCGACGCCGGCCTGCTCGGCATGTCCGGAATGGACGCGCCCATCGACAAGCTCGACGGCGACCGCTACCGCTCCCGCGCGTTGCCGTCGACCTTTGCGACTTGGCGGGAACGCCGCAAGCTGATCTCCGTGCTGCGCAAGCGTGGACGGATTCTGCAGAGTGCGCCCAACACCAAGAACGCGATCTCGGCGCTCATGTTCTTCCTCACCAGCAGCCGGCTGTTCGGCCGTGGCAAGGGGGTGCGGATGAGCCTGCTGGTGTCGGCCGATGCCAAGTCCGCGCAAGGTGCCGTGTACGTATTCGGCCCAGGCACACGGCTGCTCAACAAGGTGTTCGGCTCCTCGATACGATTCCAGCACCTGCCCGTGCCGTTCGAGCTGTACTCCGACGGTATCGACCTCCCGGTCTTCGAGGAGTTCGGTGCGGGCACTGCGGCGCTGCACCTACGCGACCAGCTCGAGCGCAACGAGCTGCTCGCGGACGTCGATTACCGGCGCCGATTCCGCAAGGCGTTCGATCGCAAGAAGCTCGGTCCGACGTTGTGGCACCGTGACTTTCACGACGCCACCATCGTGGAGTGCCCCGACAAGACGCTGGTTGGCAAGAGCTTTGGGCAGCTCGCCGACGAGCGCGGGCTGCACCCACTCGACACGTTCCTCGACATCCTCGTCGAGCACGGTGAGCGCAACGTGCGCTGGACGACCATCGTCGCCAATCACCGGCCGAAGCACCTCAATGCGTTGGCCACGGAACCGTCCGTCCACATGGGGTTCTCGGATGCCGGTGCGCACCTGCGCAACATGGCGTTCTACAACTTCTCGCTGCGTCTGCTGAAGCGCGTCCGCGACGCCGAAAGCGTTGGGCGACCGTTCATGACGGTCGAGCACGCGGTCCACCGCCTCACGGCCGAAGTGGCCCAATGGTTCGGGCTCGACGCCGGCACCCTCCGCGAAGGGGAGCGCGCCGACTTCGTCGTCATCGACCCGGACGGACTCGACGAGTCGGTGGACGGCTATCACGAAGAGGTGGTGCCTTTCTACGGCGGGCTGTCCCGAATGGTCAACCGCAATGACGACGCCGTCGTGGCCACCGGAGTCAACGGCGTGGTGGTCTACCGCAGCGGCCAGTTCTGCGACGGGTACGGCACCACCGTCAAGGCCGGCCGCTTCCTGCGAGCAGACTCCGTGGCCGCAGCACCCGCGAAAGCCCTTGCCTGACATGGCAAGAACCCAGCAGCAGCGGCGCGAGGAAACCGTCGGTCGACTGATCGACGCCAGCATCGACACCATCGTCGAAGTCGGCTATGCGCGCGCATCGGCCGCTGTGATTGCTAAGCGCGCCGAGGTCTCCGGCGGCGCGTTGTTCCGGCATTTCCCCACGATGGGTGACTTCATGGCGGCCACTGCTCACGAAGTGATGCGCCGTCAGCTGGAGTTGTTCACCAAACAGGTGGCGCAGATTCCGGCAGATCAACCGGCGCTGCAGGCCGCGCTGACCATCTTGCGGGACGTCACCGGCAATGCCACCAACGCCGTGATGTACGAGTTGCTCATCGCCGCCCGCACCGACGAAAAGCTCAGGGCCACTTTGCAGCACGTGCTCGCCGAGTACGCCGCGAGCATCTACGACATCGCGCGATCGTTACCAGGGGCCGAGCAGTTCCCGAAAGACACCTTTGGGGCGCTCGTCGCGATCCTGACGAACACGTTCGACGGCGCTGCGATCGTCCGGGCGGTGCTGCCGCAACCTGACCTCGAGGCCCAGCGCATCCAGGCTTTGGCCACGCTGCTCGAAGGACTCTCGCCGAGTTAGCCGTCCGCCGGCTCGCGGGCGCCTTCCAGAGCAACGGCGCGTGCTAATCGGGCGTAGCGCAACTCGAGGTCCTTGAAACGCATGTACGCGCTGATCGTCGCGAAGAGGAACGCGATGATGAACGCATACTCCAGCAGGTCGGTGCCGCGCCCGATGCCAAGCCAATGCGCGACCACCGTTGTGTCGTCGGGCCGCAGGATCGCGTAGATCGCGGCGACGAAGAACAAGACGTAGCCAACCTTGACCCACGCCCTGGACTGCGCCTTGCGGCGGGACGCCAGCAGATACATCAGGAGCACGACGACCGAAGCGATCAGCAGGACCTTGGTCCAGTTCATCGACGCATCCTTCCGCGCAGTAGCCCGTCCACGATGATGTTGACCCCGTTGACCAGTGGCTGACCCTTGGATTTCGAGTAGTCGGTGTACAGGATCTCGACCGGCTCCTCGGCCACCCGCCAACCGTTCTCGACGATCAGCGCCACGAACTCGCTGGCGTGGCTCATGCCGCTCATCGTGAGGTTGAGGCCGTCGGCCACCGTCTTGTTGAACACCCGTAGCCCGTTGTGCGCGTCGGTGAGGCCGAGTTTGCGGCTCGCGGGGCTGAGCTTGGCGATGATCGGGAACAGCAGTCGGCGCAGCTTCGGCATGCCCTCGGGGACGCGGTCGCCGAAGCGGGTTCCGACGATGATGTCGAGGTCCTCTGAGGTCAGCCGGTCGATCATGCGCACCACGTCCTTGACGCGGTGCTGGCCGTCGGCGTCGAACGTCGCGAACACTGCGGCGCCCGGCCTGCTGCGGGCGTACTCGACGCCGGTCTGGATGGCGGCGCCCTGCCCGAGATTGACCGGATGGCGCACCACGTACGCCCCCGCCGCAAGGGCCCGGTCACCCGTGTCGTCGCTGCCGCCGTCGTCGACGCACACCACATGACGGAAGACGGAGCGAACGTCGGCGATGACCTCGGCGATCACGCTCGCTTCGTTGAACGCGGGGACGACGATCCAGACGTCGTCGTAACGGGTGTCGATGCCGAACAAACTACACGCTTCAGACCTGGGGCATCCTGACCAACGCGACCAGGTGCACGGCGATCCCGACCAGCGGCCCGCACAGCAGGGCGACCACGGTGCGCGTCTCCAATGGCGTCGGCAGCAGCAACAGCAACGTCGACGCCAGCGTCGCGCCCACCCATCCGGCCGCATAGGCCCGGTGCAGCGCGGCCGCGACGGTCGCGGCGCCGGTGAGCGTCAGCAGCGCGATGGCGATGGCCGCCGCCGTGAACCAGGCCAGCAGGGCACCGCCCGCGCGATAGTCGGGCCCGAATGCGACCTGCAAGAGCCACGGTCCGGCGAGCCCGGCGACGAGCACGGCGAGTGCGCCGAGGCCCACCACGACCAACGCGGGCATGATCAACGCGCGCAGTCGCGCGGACCGCTCGTCGACGAAGTGCGCGATGAGATTTCCCTGCATGGCGTTCAACGGCACCAGCAGCGGCGCCCGCGTCAACGTCACGGCGAGGATCACCACGCCGCCGGTCGCGCCGAGTTCGGCTGAGGTGGCCTTCAGCAGCACCGGAAAGCCCATGATGAGGATGGCGCTGGCGCCGGCAGCCGCGATCGAATGGGACGCGCCGCGCAGGAACGTCATGGTGGTGCCAGGGGTCAGCAGGCGCGCCGCCGCGCGTGTCGCGGGTGACGCCAGCAGCAGCACCAGCCACGCGATCGACCCAGCGACGGTGGCCCACAGGTAGCCGACCAGACCCCAGCCGACCAGGAAGGTGGCGGTCGCGACGACGACCCGGCCCGTGGCGTCGCCGACGATAAGCGTCCCGTATTCGCTCCAGCGGTTGACCCCGGCCAGCACGCCGAGCAGTGTCGCGTGCAGGCAGAACCCAAAGATGCCCACGCTGAGCAATCCGACACTGAGCCAACGTGATTCGACGAAGACGTGGCTCGACCACAGCGGTGACGTGCCCGCCACGACCACCGCAGCGACCAGGCCAACCACCAGGGCCACCCGAATGGGGTGTATCCGTGGACCCTTCGGTTGTACGTCGTGCTGCGCTTGGCGCACCTCGCGGGTGGACTCCTGCAACAGGCCGTTGGCTGCCCCCGCCAGTAGCCCGAAGGCGCCCCAGAACACCGCGAACACCGAGAAGCCGGCGGGTTCGAGGTCGCGCGCGGCGAGGTAGAGCACCGCGTACCCGCACAGCGCGCTGATGACCGTCGCGACACCGACCCGGGCGACACTGCCCCTGGTCACTGGTCCCTGAGCGGGTACCGACGCGCCGTCGGTCACAGGTCGGGGACACCCGTCGAGTACAGCCAGGCCTGCCACAGCGGCCGCAGCGTCTGATCGGCGTAATTGGCTGCGAGCCCGGTGAAGTCGTCGGTGACCGCGGTGGCGTGCCAGTAGCGCGCCGTCCAGTCCCTCAGCAGGTTGAAGAAGTTCTCGTCGCCGATCGTGCGCCGTAACACGTGCAGCGTGATGGCTCCGCGCTTGTAGACGCGGTCGTCGAACATGTCGGCGGGCCCGGGGTCGGCCAGCAGCAGATCGGCAGGCGACGACTTGAGCCGCCGGTGGTAGTGGTGGGCCCACTCGTCGGCGCTGCGGCCGCCGGACTCCTCCGACCACAACCACTCCGCGTAGCACGCGAACCCTTCGTGCAGCCAGATGTCGCGCCAGCGCCGCGCGGTCACCGAGTTGCCGAACCACTGGTGGGCGAGTTCGTGCGCGATGAGCCGCTCAGAAGTGCGACGGCCGTCGCAGTGGTTGGCGCCGAAGATCGAAATACCCTGCGCCTCAAGCGGTATCTCGAGGTCGTCGTCGGTCACCACCACGGTGTACCCCGTCGCGAGCGGATACGGGCCGAACAGCTTGACGAAGAGCTTCATCATGTCGGGCTGGCGGCCGAAGTCGTGGTCGAAGTTGCGCCGAAGACGTTGCGGCAGTGCGGCGTTCATCTCGACGGGCGTCTTGGCAAGGCGGTGCGCGTCGTACTCACCGATCTGCAGGGTCATCAGATACGTCGACGTCGGCTCGGCTTGTTCGTAGGTCCAGGTCGTCATCGCCGCGCGGGTGCGGCGCGACTTCAACTGGCCGTTGGCCACCGCGCGGTACGGATTCTCGGTGCTGATCTGGACGCGGTAGCTGGCCTTGGAACTCGGATGATCGTCGCACGGGAACCAGGTCGCGGCGCCGTTCGGTTGGCCCGCCACCAATGCGCCGGCGGAGAGCTCTTCGAATCCGACTTCGCCCCACAGTGATTGGATGGGGCGCGGGTTGCCTGCATAACGCACGCTGATGGTCATGGCGGCACCCGCGGGCAGCGCGGACGACAGCGTGACGAGCAACTTGCCCGATGCGTGCCGAAACTGCGCGGGCCGATGGCCGTTGACGGACACCTTGGACACCGTCATGGTGTCGGCAAGATCGAGTGTGAATGACTTCAACGAGGCTAGCGTTGCGGCGGTGATGGTGGCCGCCCCCGAAAGCCGGTTGATGTTGACCTTGTACTCGAGGTCCAGCTCGTAGCGCGACACGCGGTAGCCGAAGTTGCCGTTGGAAGGCAGATACGGGTCGATGACGGGAGGGTTGGTTCCAGGGGCGACCTTGCGTGCGGCTTTCTTGGCGGAGCGTGTCACGCGGCGGGTTCCTTGGGGGTCTTGTCGGGCGCGCTGCGGCGCTTCTTACGGAAGGCATTCCAGGGCGCGATGGGGTTGCCCTGCCATCGCGTCGACGCCGGTACTTCGTCGCCACGCATGACCAGGGAGGCCGGTCCGACCGTTGCGCCCGCGCCGATCTTGGCGGCGGGCAACGCCACGCAATGCGGGCCGAGCGTTGCGCCGTCCTCCAGTACGACGGTGTCCAAGCGCATGATGCGGTCGTGGAACAGATGGGTCTGCACCACGCAGCCACGGTTCACCGTAGCTCCCCGTCCGAGCGTGACCAGGTCGGCCTCGGGCAGCCAATAGGTTTCGCACCACACCCCGCGCCCGATCGAGGCCCCGAGTGCCCGCAGCCACAGATTCATCACCGGGGTACCGCTGGCCGCCCTGGCGAACCATGGCCCCGCCACGGTCTCGACGAACGTGTCGGAGACCTCGTTGCGCCACACGAACGACGACCACAGCGGATGTTCGATGGCCTTGATGCGTCCGATCACCAACCACTTCGCGATGACCGCGATGGCGCCTGCCACCGCACCCGCCACCAGCAGCACGACTCCGCTGGCAGCCACCGCCCACCACCAGCCGAATTCGCTTGCCAGCCATTGCAATCCGCCGAGTACCGCCACCCCGATGGCGAACGTCACGATCAGTGGAATGACCCGGAACGTCTCGACCGTGGCGCGCATGAGCTTGAGCCGCAGCGAGGGGTGAAAGGTACGCAGCGCGTCGGCGGCCGTCGGCTGGCGACGCAGCCGGATCGGAGGGCTGCCCAGCCATGACGAACCCGCCTTGGCCTTGCGCGGCGTTGCACTGAGCACGGCCACCAGCCCGTCGTCGGGCACCCGCCGACCCGGTTGGGTGATGCCGGAGTTGCCAAGGAAGGCCCGTTTGCCGATGGTGGCCTTCGCGACGTGGATCCATCCGCCACCCAGCTCGTAGGACGCCACCATGGTGTCGTCGGCCAGGAAGGCGCCGTCCTCCACCACGGTGAACTTCGGCGTGAGCAAGGCAGTCGAGATCTCGGTGCCCTTACCGACTTTCGCGCCGAGCAGCCGCAGCCACCACGGCGTGAGCAAGCTCGCGTAGACCGGGAACAGGTAGTTGCGGGCCGCATCCATCAGCCGCTCGGTGGCCCACAACTGCCAACCCACGCGACTGCGCACAGGGTGGTAACCCTCGCGCAGGCCCAGGGCCAACGTCCGCACCCCGATGACCGTCAGCGCCGCGTAGACGGCCACCGCCACGATCGTGGCCACGGGTGTCCAGGTCAAGACGGGGACAAGCGCGGCCCGAAGTGACTGGGTGTCGCGAATGGCCCAGCCCAACAAGGCAAGTCCTGCGCCCAACGACACCAACGGGACCCCGCCGAGCAGCACGGAGGTGACGCCGTAGACCGCGACCCAGAACGGGGCGCGACGGGGCCGTTCGTCCGGCCACGGGTGGCGGGCCTTGCCCGACTTCATCGCCGGTGAGCCCTTCCAGTACTGGCCGGCCTTGACCTTGCCGATGACGCCGGAGCCCGGAGCGACGTCCGCGTTCTTGCCGATTGTTGCGTTGGGCAGCAGCGTCGTTCGCGCACCGATCGTGGCGTCGTTGCCAACGGTGATCGGACCCACGTGGAAGAGGTCGCCGTCGATCCAATGTCCGGTGAGGTCGACCTCGGGTTCGATCGAGCACCGGTGGCCCAGGGTCAGCATCCCGGTCACCGGCGGTGCGGAGTGCAGGTCGACACCCTTGCCGACCTTGTTGCCCAGTGCGCGCGCGTAGTACACCAACCACGGTGCGCCGGCCTGGTTCTCCGCGCCGCTGGCCTCGCCGAGTCGTTCGGCCAGCCATATCCGCAGGTGGACCGACCCGCCCCGTCGGTAGGTGCCAGGCTCGAGTCCGCCGACAAGGATGCGGGCACAGAGTACGGCAATACCCATGCGCCCCAACGGAGTTACGAAGACCAGGAAGCCGGCAAGTACCCACCACCAGCTCACCGACAGTGTCCACGGCGCCACGTGCAGCGCCGCTGCGACGTTGTTGAGCAGGGCCAGCCACACCACCCACTGCATCCCCGTGAGCGTGGCCAGCGGCACCGATGCGACCACCTGGGCGAGTTCGGTCCACCTGGATACCGGCGTCACCAAACGGGTTTCGACCTTCGGGGGCGGGTCGAGCTCGTCGAGGTAGCCGGCGAGCGAGCCGAGTCGCGGATGGTCGTAGAGGTCGGCGACGGTCACCTCTGGGTAACGCGCGCGCAAGGCCGCCACCAGTTGCGCCGCGGACAACGAACCCCCGCCGAGCGCGAAGAAGTCGGCCTCGGGTCCGTCGACCGGAGCCGCCAGTACGTCTCGCCACAGCCCGGCCAGCCAGCCCGTCGTTCCCGAGAGTTCGGGTCCGTCGGCGCCGCTGTCGCCCTCGATCGGCCACGGCAGCGCATTGCGATCCACCTTCCCGGACGTCCGGGTCGGCAGCTCGTCGACCAGCACCAGCCTGGGCACCAGCGCGGGGGGCAAGGAATCGGCCAGCGCGGCCCGAGCCGCGGCCAGGTCGAACTCGGGGTCGGCGCTGGCGATGTAGCCGACCAGCAGGGGAGTGCCGCTCATGGTGCGGCGTACCGCGGCCGCGCCACCGCTGACTCCTGGCAGGTTCACTAGCGCCGAGTCGACCTCGCCGAGCTCGATGCGGCGGCCGCCCACCTTGACCTGGTCGTCGGCGCGGCCCTGGAAGTAAAGGCCATCGGCTTCGAGACGAACCAGGTCACCACTGCGATAGGCGCGGGCCCACTGCAGGGTCGGCATCGGTGCGTACTTCTCGGCGTCTTTCTCCGGATCGAGGTAGCGCGCAAGACCGACACCGCCGATGACGAGCTCGCCGACCTCGCCGAGGGCAACCGGCCGGCCGTCCTTGTCCACGACGGCGAGGTCCCACCCTGGCAGCGGCAGCCCGATGCTGACGGGCGCCTTCCCTTCGAGCCTGGCCAGGCACGCGACCACGGTGGCCTCGGTGGGCCCGTAGGTGTTCCACACTTCGCGGCCTTCGACGGCGAGCCGCTCCGCGAGCTCCGGCGGGCAGGCCTCCCCACCGAAGATCAGCAGCCGGACGGCCTCCAGCGCCTCGGCTGGCCAGAGCGCAGCGAGCGTCGGCACCGTCGAGACGACCGTGATGTCCCTGGAGACCAGCCACGGGCCAAGATCCATGCCGCTGCGGACCAGCGAGCGGGGGGCCGGGACCAGACATGCGCCGTGGCGCCAGGCCAGCCACATCTCTTCACATGACGCGTCGAACGCCACCGACAGCCCGGCGAGCACCCGGTCGCCGGGGCCCAGTGGGCTGTCCTTCAGGAAGATCTGGGCCTCGGCGTCGACGAACGCCGCGGCATTGCGATGCGTCACCGCGACACCCTTGGGCGTTCCGGTCGACCCAGAGGTGAAGATGATCCAGGCGTCGTCGCGCCCCAGCGGCTCGCCGGCGCGCCAGCCTCGGGACGAACCGACTCCGCGCACCAGGCCGGCCTCGGTGATCACCCCGACGACGCCCGCCTCGCCGAACACCAATTCGGCGCGTTCGTCGGGATCGTCGGCGTCGACGGGCACGTAGGCCGCCCCGACGGCCAGGGCCGAAAGGATCGCGACGTAGAGCGCGTAGGTGCCGGATGGCATCCGTATGCCGATGCGGTCGCCGCGGCCGATGCCCCGCGCGGCCAGCCACCCGACGCTCTCCTCGATGTCGGCGACGAGCTCGGCGTAGGTGAGTTGAACAGCACCGTCGTCGAGCGCTGGGGAGTCGGGATGGCGCTCGGCGGTGGCGTACAGCACGTCGATCAGCGTGCGTGGCTCGGGCGCCTGCGCGGACAACAGATATTGGGGTGGGATGTCCGCTGTCACGACTACAAACTACTAAGCCGAAGCGTCGGCCCGGCCACGCCGCACGGACATTCCGATGGATTCGCGCTGATTGCAACGGTGGCAGCAGTGAGGCCAGACCCGTACGGTGCGGCTGGTGAGGCTTTTCTTCGCCGGTGAGTTGGATGACGATTGGACCGAGCTGACGACGGGCGGTCGTCCGGTCGTCCGGTTCGCGGCGCCCGACCTCCAACTCGCCAAGCGAGACGGGGCCCGAATCCGTGCGGACCGGCCGGATGTCGACGTGATCCTGGACGTCCGGGTGACGGTGACGGGTGACTTTCGCTCGGCAAGGGCATGGCTCGCATCCGAAGCGACGTCGACGGTGCAGTACGCCGGGACGGTCGACGGGCTGACCGGGCTCATCGCCGACATCGAGTTGGCCGGGGTGGCGGACGGTGTCACCTTGGTGCCCGAGGGCTCGCGGACCGAGCTCGACGGCGTAGGCCGTGACGTGCTCGAGCGGCTTGCCCTGCGCGGTCGCGCGTCGGCTTAACGCCTCCTAGGCAGGCTCGGTCCACGTCGACCGTGACTCATGCAGTTCTGCTATTAATGGTCCCAATATTGGTCTTGGACATGTATCGGTCGGAGTCCTAGCGTTGGGTTCGTGACAGCAACGATCTCCGACTCCATCCACTTGACCGGACAGATGATCATCGCCGGCGTTCCCGTCACCGGCACCGGGCCAGAGGTCCGCGGCTTCGACCCCGCTGCCGGCGCCCCCGTAGAACCGGCTTACCGCCACGGTGACGTGTCCGACGTCGAGGCCGCCTGCACCGCCGCCGCCGAGGCCTTTCCCGCATACCGCGCTACCACCTCCGAACAACGCGCACTCTTCCTCGAGGCCATTGCCGACAACCTCGAAGCCCGCGCGACGGCGCTCGTCGGCAGGGCGGTGACCGAGAGCGGGCTGCCCCAGGGCCGGATCACCGGCGAGGTGGGCCGGACCACCGGACAACTCCGACTCTTCGCCGCCGTGTTGCGCGAGGGCAGTTGGACCGAGGCCCGCATCGACCCCGCGCAGCCCGAGCGAACCCCGTTGCCGCGGCCCGACATTCGCCAGCGGGCCGTCCCGCTTGGCCCGGTCGCCGTGTTCGGGGCCAGCAACTTCCCGCTGGCGTTCTCGGTCGCAGGCGGCGACACCGCGTCGGCGCTCGCCGCCGGCTGCCCCGTCGTAGTCAAGGCGCACGATGCGCATCCCGGCACGTCCGAACTGGTGGCCCGCGCCATCGCCGACGCCGTGGCCTCCTCCGGCCTACCCGCAGGGACGTTCTCGCTACTGTTCGGCTCCGGCCCCGGGCTCGGTACCGCACTCGTCACCGACCCCCGGATCAAGGCCGTCGGATTCACCGGATCCCGCTCTGGCGGAACGGCTCTCGTCGCAGCCGCCGCGGCCAGGCCAGAGCCCATCCCGGTCTACGCCGAAATGAGCTCGATCAACCCGGTGTTCCTGCTCGGCGGCGCGCTGTCGACGCGGGGGGCCGACCTCGGGCGTGCGTTCGTCGGCTCGCTCACGATGGGCTCCGGCCAGTTCTGCACTAACCCCGGGCTGGTCATCGCCGTCGACGGGCCTGGGCTTGACGCGTTCCTCTCCGCGGCCCGCGATGCGCTTGCGCAGTCGCCCGCCACGCCGATGCTGACCCCCGCGATTGCCGAGAACTACGCCGATGGTGTCGCCGCGCTCACCGGCTCCGCCGACCTCGTCGCCCGCGGCGAGTCGGCCGACAATCCCACCGCCTGCCGGGCCGCGCTCTTCAGCACGGACGCCGCCTCCTTCCAGGGCTCCGAGTTGCTGCAGGCCGAGGTGTTCGGCTCGTCGAGCCTCGTCGTGCGATGTGCCGATGTCGACGAGATGAACGACGTCGCAGCAAGTTTGGAAGGCCAACTGACTGCGACCATTCATGCCGACGAGTCGGACTACGACGATGCGGGCAGGCTGTTGCCGACGTTGGAGACCAAGGTAGGGCGAATTCTGTTCGATGGCTGGCCAACTGGCGTCGAGGTTGGCTACGCGATGGTCCACGGCGGCCCATCGCCCGCCACGTCCGACTCGCGTACGACCTCCGTCGGGGCCCGCGCGATCGAACGCTTCCTGCGACCCGTCGCCTATCAGGACGTGCCGAAGGCATTGCTGCCCAGCGCAATTGCCGATGGCAATCCCGACGGGCTCTGGCGCCGCATCGACGGCCAGCTCACCAAAGACTGAAACCCACCCCATCCAGCGAGGAGTTCCACATGCTTGACGGCGTACTTTTCTTCCCTGTCACCCCTTTCGATGAGTCGGGCGAGGTCGACCTGACCAAGCTCGCCGAGCACGTCGCCAAGGGCGTCGACGCGGGCCCGGGCGGAGTGTTCATCGCTTGTGGCACAGGCGAATTCCACGCGCTCGAGCCCGGTGAGTTCGCCGACATCGTGCGCACCGCCGTGGAAGCGAGCGCTGGCCGGGTCCCGGTGTACGCCGGCACAGGCGGATCCGTCGCGCAAGCCAAGGTCTTCGCACGTGCGGCCGCGGAGGCCGGCGCCGACGGGCTGCTGCTGCTCCCGCCGTACCTCGTCACGATGCCGCAGGAGGGGCTCGTCGCCTACACCCGCGAGGTCGCGGGCGCCACCGAACTCCCGTTGATCGTCTACAACCGTGCGAACGCCCGCTACACCGAGGCGTCGGCCGTGGAGGTGGCGCAACTCCCCAACGTCGTCGGGTTCAAGGACGGTACCGGCGACGTCGATCTGGTCGCCCGGATCGTGCGCGCGGTCACCGATGCCCTTGCGCCATCGGGCAAGCCGTTCCAGTTCTTCAATGGGCTGCCAACGGCCGAGGTGGCGCAGCAGGCCTATCGCGCCATCGGAGTCACGCTGTACTCGTCGGCGACGTTCGCCTTCGCCCCCGAGTTGGCGCTGGCGTTCTACGAGGCGCTCGAGCGCAACGACGACGACGCAGCCGCCGCACTCCTGCGCGAGTTCTTCCATCCGCTGGTCCGGTTGCGCGACACCGTGCCCGGCTACGCGGTCTCGCTGATCAAGGCCGGGGTGACGATGGAGGGCATCGACGCGGGATCGGTCCGGGCGCCGCTGATCATGCCGTCGCCGCAGGCCCTTGCCGAACTCGCCCAGATCATAGCGGCGGGTCGCGCGGTGATCGCCGACGAACTTGCGGGCGTGAGGTGACCTCCCGGATCCGCATCACGGGCGCCCGCATCACGCCGGTCGCATTCGTCGACCCTCCACTGCTCAACACCGTCGGCGTGCACCAGCCGTTCGCGTTGCGCGCGATCATTCAACTGGACACCGACGCGGGCCTGGTCGGACTCGGCGAGACCTACGCCGACACCAGGCACTTGGCCCGGCTCGAAGCCGCCGCCGAGGCCATCACCGGGCTGGACGTGTTTGCGCTCAACGTGATTCGCGCGGCCATCTCCGAACGGCTTCGTGGTGACGACGCCGCGGTTGGCACCGCGGGCATGATCACGTCAGCCAGTGCCGTGGACCAGGTTCTGTCCCCGTTCGAGGTGGCCTGCCTCGACGTGCAGGGCCACGCCACGAATCGGCCGGTGTCCGACCTACTCGGCGGTGCCGTCCGCGCCGCGGTGCCGTTCAGCGCCTACCTGTTCTACAAGTGGGCCGCCCACCCAGCTGGCGAGCCGGATTCCTGGGGGGAGGCGTTGGACCCCGCGGGCATCGTCGCCCAGGCGACACGCATGATCGACGAATATGGTTTCACGGCAATCAAACTCAAGGGCGGCGTGTTTCCTCCCGACGAGGAGATGAACGCCATCGAGGCGCTTCACGACGCGTTCCCCAACCATCCGCTGCGGCTCGACCCGAATGCGGCGTGGACGACGCAGACGTCGGTCAAGGTGGCCGCCGGCCTGGCGGGCATCCTCGAATACCTCGAGGATCCGACGCCCGGGCTCGACGGTATGTCCGAGGTGGCCCAACAGTCACCGATGCCGCTGGCCACGAACATGTGCGTCGTTGCGTTCGACCAGCTTGCCCCGGCAATCGCCAAACAGTCGGTGGGCGTGGTGCTTTCGGATCACCACTACTGGGGCGGCCTGCAGCGTTCCCGGCTGCTGGCGAGCATCTGCGAAACCTTCGGGCTCGGCCTGTCCATGCATTCCAACTCGCATCTGGGCATCAGCTTGGCGGCGATGGTGCACCTGGCCGGCGCCACGCCGAACCTCAGCTATGCGTGTGACACCCACTGGCCGTGGAAGACCGAAGAGGTCGTCAAGCCAGGGGTGCTAGAGATCCGCGACGGGGCGGTCGCGGTGCCGACCACGCCCGGCCTCGGCATCGAACTCGACGACGACGCACTCGCTGCGCTGCACGAGCAGTACGTGCGCTGCGGGATCCGCGACCGCGACGACACCGGCTACATGCAGAGCATCCACCCCGAATTCGAGGCCTCCAGCCCGCGCTGGTAGTTACACTCATGCACCATCGGCCCGTCGTGGGAGCCGAATGATACTGGGAGTGCATCGGTGTTCTCGTTCGCGCGGTTGTCGTGCTTCATCGCGGTAGCCGAGGAACTGCACTTCGGGCGCGCAGCCGAGCGGCTTCACATGACTCAGCCGCCGCTGAGCAGGCAGATCCAGCAGCTGGAGGGCGAACTCGGCGTCCAATTGATCGACCGAACCACCCGATCCGTGACGCTGACCCCCGCCGGAGTGGCATTCCTGCCGGATGCGCGTCGCATCCTGCAACTGGCCGAGGGCGCGGCGATGACGGTCAAGCGCGTACCCGCAGGCGACCTCGGCACCGTCGTCGTCGGCTTCACCGCGGCGTCGGCACACGTCGTGTTGCCACTGCTGCTCGAAGCCGCGCGGGAAAAGCTGCCCGACGTAAAGCTCGACCTGCGCGAGCTGGTGACGTCAGTTCAGCTTGAGGGCTTGATGAACGGCGAACTGGACCTCGGCATGGCGCGTCCACCGGTGAAGCGCCCTGGCCTGGTGTCGCGGCCGTTGCTGCACGAACAGCTGATCGCCGCGCTGCCGGTGGGGCATCCGCTGGCGGACCTGGGCCGCCAGCTGACGCTTGGCGACCTCGACGGCGAAGAGGTCATCATGTACTCGCCGGTGCAGGCTAGGTACTTCAACGAACTGCTCATCAGCACCTTCACCATCGCCGGCGTGACGCCGCGCTACGTGCAGTACGTGACCCAGGTGCACACCATGCTGGTGCTGGTGCGCTCGCAGATCGGGATCGCCTTAGTACCCGCGTCGGCGGCGACGCTGCACCCGGAAGGCGTGGTGTTCCGCTCGATCGGGGCGTTCCGCGAGCGGCCGGTCGAGCTCGACGCGGTGTGGCGCGGCGACAGTACCAACCCGGCGTTGCTGCGGCTGCTGAGAGATGTGCTGCCGCAACGCGAATGGACGACCGACGGGCTGGTCGAGGACGTCGTGGGCTAACTCGACGCCGTCGCAGGCATCGGCACCGGCGTGACGAGATGACCTGACTCGAGGAACCCGTCCAGGTTGCGCAGCGTCAGCTGCTCCATCGCCGCGCGGGTCTGCACCGTCCCGCTGCCAAGGTGGGGCAGCACCACCACGTTGTCCATCGACAGCAATGGCTCTGGCACATTCGGCTCGTCGGCGAAGACGTCGAGGCCTGCCCCGGCCAGCCGACCTTCAGTCAACGCTGCCACCAAGGCCTGCTCGTCGACGACGCTGCCGCGGGCGATGTTGATCAGATATCCGTTCGCGCCGAGCGCGTCGAGCACCTCGCGGTCGACCAACTCCTTGGTGCCCGAACCGCCTGCCGCCGCGACGATCAGCACATCGACACCGCCGGCCAACTCCACCGGCGACGCTACGTACTCGTACGGCGAACCCTCGACCGGGCGCCGATTGTGATACGAAATCGTGCAACCGAAAGCGGTGAGCCGCTTCGCGATTGCGCCACCGATGCGGCCCAGCCCGATGATGCCCACCCGGGTATTGCTGACCTGCCGCGTCAACGGGTAGTTCCCGGCTACCGGCCATTGGCCTGCGCGCACGTAGCGATCTGCCGCGGAGAACTGGCGCAACGTGTCGATCATCAAGCCCACTGCGGTGTCCGCCACGCAGTCGGTCAGCACGTCCGGGGTATTGCTCACCGCAATCCCGCGTGCGGCGGCGGCCTCGACGTCGGTGGTGTCGTAACCCACGCCGAAGTTCACCACCGCGCCCAGATTGGGCAGCGCCGCCATGAGTTCGGCATCCACGCCGGTACGGCCCGACGTCACGACGGCGGTGATGTCGGCGCCGTGCGACGACAGAAACTCCGCGCGATCGGCGGACCCGTCGGGTAGCACGCGGGCCGCGTAATCGTCGGCCAGGGTCTGGGCCAACGATGGTTTCAGCGGTCCGACCTGCAGCACGGACGGGTTCTTTGACGTGCGGTGTGCGGTGCTCATGATGCTGACCACGGTACGACGACCTGCAGATACCCGTCCAACCCCGAATTAGCATGGACTCATGCTGAACCTGCATGACTTGCGGATTCCCTGCGTCGGCAAGGTATCGGCGCCCGCGCCCCGTCATCGAATGCCCAGTTCAACGGCTGTTTTCGGCGAGTCCAGCGAGGTCAGGACGCCCTAACGCAGCCCCCTATTGAGCCGTTCAGGTGGGGTTGACGCTGTGGAAACACCGTCCTTACCGTGTGTCTGCGATCACACGTTTCATCCACATACGTGGACGTCACACCAGCAGCCCTGGAGGACACATGAGCTCCGCCTCACGCCAGCCGCGCTCACGCGCAGCCTTGGCCGTCGCCGCAGCGGCAGTCACGGTCGCCGCGACCGGTTGTACCGTCGCGAACTCGAGCCACGGCGGATACGACCCCAACACGCTGCGCATCGTGCTCTCGCAGGAACCGCCCACGCTCGAACCGTGCGAGTCCTCGCTGACCTCTACCGGTATCGTCGTCCGCTCGAACATCACCGAGCCGCTCATCGAACGCGACCCGAACTCGGGCGACCTTCAGCCGCTGCTCGCCACCGAGTGGCGCCAGACCTCGCCCAACCAGTGGTCGTTCACGGTGCGCGACGGCGTGACCTTCTCCAACGGCGCCCCCTTCACCTCCAAGGACGCGGCTTTCTCCATCGACCGCGCGGTCAACTCCAACCTGCAGTGCAACGTCGATGGCTACGTGTTCGGCGACGAGAAGCTCAAACTGTCCACCCCTGATGACAACACCCTGGTTGTCGGCACCGAGCAGCCGGATCCGATTCTGCCGCTGCGCATCTCGTTCGTGGAGATCGTCCCGACGACCACCAGCACCACCGAGAAGGTCCGCGAGCCGATCGGCACCGGGCCCTACGCGGTCGAGGACTGGGAGTACGGCCAGAAGCTCCTGCTCAGGCGCAACGACACCTACTGGGGCCACAAGCCGGCCTTCGCCCGTGCCGAATACCAGTGGCGCAGCGAAGGCAGCGTGCGCGCGGCGATGATCACCAACGACGAGACCGACATCGCCACTTCGCTCGGACCGGAGGACGGCGCGGGCGACCTCGGCGTCCCGTTCCAGAACAACGAGACGACGGCGCTGCGCATGCAGGCCACCGAGGCCCCGCTCAACGACATGCGAGTGCGCCAAGCCATCAACTACGCCGTCAACCGCGCCGGCATCGTCAAGGCGCTGTTCCGCGGGCTCGGAGATCCTGCGTCACAACTGATTCCCTCCGGCGTCGTCGGATACAACGACCAGCTGAAGATCTGGCCGCACGACGCCGACAAGGCCAAGCAACTCATCGCCGACGCGAAGGCCGACGGCGTCCCCGTCGACAAGCAGATCCGGCTGATCGGCCGCACTGCCCAGTTCCCGAACATCAGCGAGACCATCGAGGTCTTGCAGAGTGAGTTCGCCGAGATCGGGCTCAACGTCAAGATTGAGATGATGGACACGGCCAACCAGCTGCTCTATCAGCTGCGGCCGTTCCCGCAGAACTCCGGCCCGTACCTGCTGATGATCATGCACGGCAACCAGGCCGGTGACGCCGCCTTCACCATGGACCAGTACATGCTCAGCGACGGTCCGCAAGCCGCTTACGGCACAAGCGAATTCGACGAGAAGATCCGAGCCGCGGAAGCCCTCACCGGCCAGGCCCGCCAAGACGCCTTCGCGAAGCTGTTCGCGGAGGAGCCGCAAGAGATCATGCAGATGGCCTACATCGCCCACATGAAGGGCATCCTCGGCAAGTCGCCACGCGTGGACTACACGCCCAACTCCGCCACCGGTGACGAGATGCGACTGGCCGAGATGACGCCGACTGCCGACCGTACCGACAAGTCCTAGTCCGCCAGGAGTAGACAGCCCATGTTCCCCTTCGTTCGGCGCCGGATGTATACCAGCGCACTGCCGTTGATCATCGTGCTGCTCGGCGTGTTCCTGCTCGCCAGGCTCACCGGTGACCCCACCAACCTCTACCTGCCCGAATCGGCCACGGCCGACCAGCGGGCCGCGTTCGCCGCGAAGAACGGATTCGATCAACCGCTGCTGACTCAGCTGATCGACTACTTCAAGGGCGTCATCCACCTGGACTTCGGTACGTCGCTACGCACCGGCGAGCCGGCGTCGACGATGGCGCTGCGGGCCTTCCCGGCGACGCTCCAATTGGCACTGACCACCATGCTTCTCGCGACGGTGCTGGCGGTCATCATCGGCTGCTGGGCCGCGTACCGGCCCAACTCGCTTGCGGATCGGTGCTCGAGCCTGCTGTCGATGACCGCCGCCAGCATCCCGGATTTCTGGTTCGCCATCACCGGCGTCTGGCTGTTCGCCGTGCTACTCGGGGTGCTACCGACATCCGGCGTCGACAGCGGGCTGTCCTGGATCCTGCCTATCGCCACGCTGATGATCAGGCCGCTCGGTGTGCTGACCCAAGTCGTCCGCGGCGCAATGGTTTCCGCGTTGTCCGCGCCGTACGTTCGGCTCGCCCGCAGCAAGGGCGCCAGCGATCTGCGCGTCGTCACCCATCATGCATTGCGCAATGCCGCCGCACCGGCGCTCACCGTCGCAGGCGACCTGGCCGTCGGCCTCATCAACGGTGCGGTCGTCGTCGAGGCCATCTTCGGATGGCCCGGTATCGGCAAGCTCATGATCGACGCCATCCTGCAACGCGACTTCGCGGTGCTCCAAGCGGCGGTGCTGCTCACCGCCGTCAGCATCTTCGTGCTGAACATCCTCATCGACGCCTGCTACGCGCTGCTCGACGCCCGCGTCCGGGAACCGGCGAAGGTCTAAGGGAGACAAGGCAAATGAGCACTCAGATTGATCTCGTCCCAGTCAAGCCGACCACTGCCATTGTGGGCGAAAGCTCGAGCAGGAGTACCGGATCCAAGTGGTTCCGGCTACTCGTCAACGACCGCGTGGCGACCGTCGCCGCCGTGATCCTCGGCCTCGTCTTCCTCACCGCGCTGATCGGCCCGACGCTGATGGGCAACTTGGCCACCCACATCGACCTCGACAACTCCAACCAGGCGCCGTTCACCCTGGCCCACGGGTGGGCGAACGTGCTCGGCACCGACCCGCTCGGGCGCAGCATGCTGGCCCGACTCATCGTGGCCTGCAGGACAACGCTGTCGGTGGCCGTTCCGGCGGTTCTCATTTCCGCCGTCGTCGGGTCGCTGGTCGGCATGTGGGCCGGCTTCTACCGAGGCTGGCGCGAGACCGTCGCCATGCGGGTGGCCGACGTCATCATGAGCTTCCCGTCGCTGTTGCTCGCCGTCGTCGTGCTGTACGTGTTCTCGCCAAGCGCGGCGAACATCGTGCTGGTACTGGCTATCACCCGCATCCCGGTGTACCTGCGGACCGCACGCGCCGAGTCGTCCGAGCTTTCCAGCCGCGTGTTCGTCGACGCGGCCCGCACGTTCGGCGCCAGTGGACGTTCGATCATCACCCGCCACGTGCTGCCGATCGTGCTGCCGACGTTGCTCACCGTCGCGACGCTCGACTTCTGTTACGTCATGCTGGCGGAGAGTTCGTTGAGCTTCCTGGGCATAGGCATCCAGCCCCCCGACGTCAGCTGGGGGCTCATGGTGGCCCAGGGCCGCACCTACCTGCACACCGCGTGGTGGCTCTCGTTCTTCCCCGGAGTGGCCATCGTCATCACGACCGTGTCGGCCACCATCCTCGCCGCGTGGGCCAGGATCGCGACCGATCCCGGTCAGCGGTGGCGGCTCACCGTTCCGCAGAAACGCTTGTCGCGCTTCACCAAGACCGGAAAGGCCCTCTCATGACCGCAGTGGCAGAACATCCGTCCGCCGAACGCGTGGACGCCGATCCCGCCCTTCGGGTCGAGGACCTCACGGTCGACATCCGCACCATCACGGGCACCGTGCGCGCCGTCGACCACGTGTCGTTTGCCGCTCACCGCGGTGAAACCCTTGCCCTGCTCGGTGAATCCGGCTGCGGCAAGTCGATGACCGCGACGGCGCTGGTCGGATTGCTCGAGCCCGTCGCCGACGTGACCGCGGGCTCCGCACGGCTAGCCGACGTCGACCTGTTCGCCGTCGATCGCAAGAAGCGCCGCCAGCTGGCGGGCACCGAGCTTGCGATCGTCTTCCAGGACGCGCTCACCGCACTCAATCCGCTCTACACGGTGGGCACTCAACTCGCCGAGCCCTTCCGCATCCACCATGGGATGAAGGCCAAGGCGGCCAAGCGCAAGGCAGCCGAACTCATGGCACGCGTGGGGATTCCGCAGCCCCAGGAGCGGTTGAACTCCTACCCGCACCAGTTCTCGGGCGGCATGCGCCAGCGCCTGCTGATCGCGATGGCGGTCGCGCTGAATCCGCGGGTGCTGATCGCCGACGAGCCGACCACCGCGCTGGACGTGACGGTGCAGGCTCAGATCATGGCCCTGCTCAAGAGTCTGCGTTCCGAGTACGACATGGCCGTCGTGCTGATCACGCACGACCTGGCGCTTGTGGCCGAGGAGGCCGACCGGGTCGCGGTGATGTACGCGGGCAACATTGTCGAAACAGGTTTGGTCGCAGAGGTGTTCGCCAACCCGAAGCATCCCTACACCAAGGGTCTGCTGAACTCAGTCCCGGTGGACGCCGAGCGCGGCGCAGAACTGAAGTCCATCGGTGGCGCGCCGCCGGATCTGCACTCCATTCCGGAGGGCTGCGTCTACCAGGCGCGCTGCCCGCTGGCCAGCGAGCTCTGTCGCACCCAGCGGCCCACGCTCGAGGCCGTCGGCGCCCGACGGAAGTCCGCATGTCACTTCCCCGAGGAGGTCGTCAATGTCTAACCCCACAGCGGCGGATGATCAGTTGCTCACCGTGCGCGGTCTGTCCAAGGCGTTCCGGGTACCCGGCAGCAAGAACAAGCTGGGCGCGCTCGACGGGATCGACCTCGACCTCGCCCGTGGCGAAACCCTTGGCCTCGTCGGCGAATCCGGTTGCGGCAAGTCGACGCTCGCACGCACGTTGATGATGTTGGAACGTCCCGACGCAGGAAACGTCACGTTCGACGGGATCGACCCGTTCGGCTTGCGCGGCAAGGACTTGCTGAAGTTCCGGCGGCGCGTTCAGATGGTGTTCCAGGACCCCTACGCGTCGTTGAACGCGCGGATGTCGGCCGGCGACATCATCGCCGAGCCGTGGCGCACCCACAAGGGACTCCACAAGTCGAAGCGCGACCGCGACATGCGCGTGCGCGGCCTGCTCGACCTCGTCGGACTCGGCGCGAAGGCCGCCGACAAGTACCCGCAGGAATTCTCCGGCGGTCAACGTCAGCGCATCGGCATCGCACGGGCGCTGGCGCTCGACCCCGACGTCATCATCTGCGACGAGCCGGTATCCGCCCTGGACCTTTCGGTTCAGGCGCAGGTGCTCAACCTGCTCAACGAGTTGCAGCGGGAGCTCAAGATCTCGTACGTCTTCATCTCGCACGACCTGTCGGTAGTGCGGCACGTCGCCGACCGGGTCGCCGTCATGTACCTCGGCCGCATCATCGAAACCGGGCCAACCGAAGCGGTTTTCGACACTCCGCAACACCCGTACTCCGCAGCGCTGGTGTCGGCCGCTCCGAAGTTGGACGCCGCACAGCGCGGCGAGCGCATCTTGCTCAAGGGCGAGGTTCCGTCGCCGCTGAACCCGCCCTCGGGTTGCCGCTTCCGGACTCGCTGCTGGAAGGCGACCGACGTCTGCGCGCAGGAGCGCCCGCCGGTGGCGCTCGACCTTCGGGTGGCCGGCCACTCCGCCGAATGCCATCACCCACTCGCGGATGAGTCGGCGCTTACCCGCAGCGCGTGACCGGCTATGCCGTGATCGCCGCCGCGGTGCTGATCGCTTCGTGTCTTCAGGCGTCGATCGGATTCGGCATGGGGATGCTCGCCGCTCCGGTGGTGGCCCTGGTCGATCCGAGCCTGATTCCCGGCACGCTGATCATGCTGGCCACGGTCGTCACGTTGGCGGTCACCGTGCGCGAGCGCGCGGCCGTGGACTTCTCTGGAACCGGGTGGGCGCTGGCGGGCAGAGTGCCGGGAACCATTGCGGGCGGCCTAATTCTGACGTTCATCCCCGAGCGCGCGTTGGTGCTCTTGATCGCGTGTGTGGTGCTGTTTGGGATCGTCCTGACCAGCTTCGGATGGGTGCCGCTGCCGCGCAGGCGCAACCTTGTGTTGGCGGGCGCGACGTCGGGTGTGCTGGGTACCGCGACCTCGATCGGCGGCCCGCCGATGGCGCTCGTCTGGCAACGGAACACCGGGCCGCGACTGCGTGGCACCATGAGCACGTTCTTCCTCGTCGGGTCGGTGATGTCGATTGTCGTACTCGCGGTGGCCGGTGCAGTGCACGTCGAAACCTTCCGGATGTGCGCACTGCTGCTTCCCGCGGTCCTCGGCGGCTACGCGTTGTCCCGGTATGTCAATGGCTGGTTGAACCCCGCGCGGCAGCGCTGGACGGCGATCGTGATGTCGTTCGCAGGCGCCGCCGCGTTGATCGCACGTGAGGTAGGTGTGTTGTGACGATGCCGCCCGATGGTGAGTCGGAAGTCGCTGTGCGCAAGGTCAAGTCGGCCGTGCGGACCGTCGAGTTGCTGGAGTATCTGGCCGCCCGCCAGGATCGGCCCGCGAGCATCCGCGAGCTCAGTGCGGCGCTCGGCATGCCGCGCAGTAGCGCGCACGCGCTGCTACGCACGCTGATGGCCCAAGGTTGGGTGCGCTCCGACGACTCCGGAACGCGGTACGGAATCGGTATCCGCGCACTGCTCGTCGGCACGAGTTACCTCGACAGCGACCCCTACCTGCCGCTGATCACGCCGTTCCTCGACGACCTGCGCCGCGAGTTCGACGAGACATTTCACGTGGGCCGCCTGGACGGGCCGGACGTGGTCTATCTCGCCACCCGCGAGTCTCGTCAGTATCAGCGTGCGGCCAACCGAGTCGGGCGCCGGCTGCCGGCACACGCCACCGCATTGGGCAAGGCGCTGCTGGCCGACCGATTCGGCGCCGAACGGGACCGCCACATTCCCGACCAGCTGCAATCGATCACGCCGCAGACCATCGTGGACAGGTCCGAGCTCGAGGAGGCGCTCGAGACCGCCCGAATTCGCGGCTATGCCACCGACGACGAGGAGAACACTCCCGGATTGCGTTGTTACGCCGTGCCATTGCACTACACGCGGCCCGCCCAGGACGCGATCAGCGTGTCCGTTCCGATCGCACGGCTGACGCCGGAGCGCGAACGGGGGCTCGTCGAGGCGCTGTGCACGGTGGGGGACAAGGTGACCCGCGTGCTGCGACCCGTCGCGAATGGCGACAAGTGGTTCGCGCAGTGACGACGAATCGATGCGTGTACAGCATCAATCCATGCCACAACGGTGTTGGACGTGCATCAACAAGCGTTTGTACGCTAAGCGCATGACCCAGCAGCGTCGCACTCCGGTCGTCACCGAAATGCGGGTCGTCCCCGTCGCGGGCCACGACAGCATGCTGCTCAATCTCAGCGGTGCCCACGGTCCCTTCTTCACCCGAAACCTGGTCATCCTCAAGGACTCCGACGGCCGAACTGGCGTCGGCGAGGTGCCAGGGGGTGGAGCAATCCTGCGCACGCTCGAAGACGCCCGCCCGATCATCGAGGGCAGGCCCATCGGCGCGTACCACGCCGTGCTCGCCGACATCAGGCGCGCATTCGCAGACCGCGACGGAGCAGGTCGCGGCGCTCAGACGTTCGACCTGCGCGTCACGGTGCATGCGGTGACTGCTGTCGAATCGGCACTGCTCGATCTGCTCGGGCAACATCTCGAGGTGCCGGTCGCGGCACTGCTCGGCGAGGGGAAGCAGCGCGATCGCGTACAGGCGCTCGGCTACCTCTTCTTCATCGGGGATCGCACCAAGACCGACCTGCCCTACTTGTCCGGCGCCGACGAGGACGGGTCCGCCGACGAGTGGTTCCGGATCCGGCACGACGAAGCGCTGACGCCCGAGGCCGTCGTCCGGCTTGCCGAGGCCGCACGCGAGCGCTACGGGTTCCGCGACTTCAAGCTCAAGGGCGGCGTGCTTCCTGCAGCCGACGAGTCCAAGGCCGTCATAGCGTTGGCCGATCGCTTTCCGGACGCACGAATCACGTTGGACCCCAACGGCGGCTGGCTGCTCGCCGATGCGATCGCCACGTGCCGTGAACTCACCGACGTGCTGGCCTATGCGGAGGATCCCGTCGGGCCAGAGGCAGGCTTCTCGGGCCGCGAGGTGATGGCCGAGTTCAAGCGCGCCACCGGCCTGCCGACGGCCACCAACATGATCGCCACTGACTGGCGGGAGTTGGGCCACGCCATCCGCGCCGGAGCCGTCGACATTCCGTTGGCCGACCCACACTTCTGGACCATGAGCGGTTCGGTGCGCGTGGCGCAGCTGTGCGACGCGTGGGGGCTCACGTGGGGGTCGCACTCCAACAACCACTTCGACGTCTCGCTGGCCATGTTCACCCACGTCGCGGCGGCCGCCCCCGGTGAGGTCACCGCGATCGACACCCACTGGATCTGGCAGGACGGCCAACGCATCACCAAGCGACCGTTCCAGATCGTCGACGGGTACCTCGACGTTCCGGTCGCGCCTGGCCTCGGCGTCGAACTCGACGAAGCGGCCGTCGCCGCCGCCCACGAGCTCTACCTGGCCGAAGGGCTCGGCGCGCGTGATGACGCCGCCGCCATGCAGTACCTGATCCCCGGCTGGACGTTCGACGGCAAACGTCCAGCGCTGCAACGGAACTAGCGCCATGCGGATCATCGTCACCGACAGCAATCTGATACCGCACCGCGAGCGGTTCGAGGCGGCCCTGCCGGCCGACGCGGACGTGTACTGGCGAGTCGGCACTGACGCGCACACCGTGCTTGACGACCTACGGGCAGCCGAGGTCTACGTCGGTGGCCGGTTCACTGCAGACATGGCCAGCGTCGCAGAGAAGCTGCGGCTGATCCACGTCGTGGGTGCGGGCATTGATCGCGTCGACTTCGCGGCATTCTCCGAAGACATCTTGGTGGCCAACACCTTTCATCACGAGCGTTCGATTGCCGAGTACGTACTGGCCGCCGCGATCATGCTCACCAGGGGGTTCCTCGCGCAGGACGGTGCGCTGCGTACCGGCGTGTGGGCGACCTCGGTGTACGACGACGCGACCCCCCAACCGCGGACGATGCGGGACACCCGCATCGGATTCGTGGGGTTCGGTCACATCGGCCAGTTCGCCTGGGATCTTTTTCAAGCGCTCGGATGCGCCGGGGCGGCCGTGACCGGTTCGGGCCTCATCGACGCCGCGATCCACGGGCTGACGTGGGCGGGCGACACCACCCGGCTGGAGACCTTGATGCGCGAGTCCGACGTCGTGGTGGTGTCCGCCCCGCTGACACCCGACACCGAGGGCATGATCGACGCCGCCGCGCTGCGGGCCCTTGGCCCGGACGGAGTGCTGGTGAACGTCGGCCGCGGACCCGTCGTCGACGAGGCCGCGTGCTACGAAGCCTTGCGCGACGGCGTCATCCGCGCCGCCGCGATCGACGTCTGGTACCGCTATCCCGCTGCCCGCGGTGAACTGGTCGCGCCTAGCGAGTTGCCCTTCGCGACGTTGCCCAACGTGCTGATGACACCACACTCCTCGGGAATCACCGCCGACACCTTCATCGGCCGGTGCGATGACATCACGGCCAACATCGGACGGTTGGCGCGCGGCGAGCCACTGCGCAACGTGGTGGCGCGCTAGTTCTGACTTGTACAGTGCGGTGCAATGGATCGGTATCGCTACTGCGTGATCGGCGCCGGGATCGTGGGGCTCTCGACGGCACATCACCTGCTCACGGGGCAACCCGACGCGTCGGTCGTCGTACTCGACGGAGCCGACGACGTCGCGACCCATCAAACGGGGCACAACAGCGGCGTCATCCACTCCGGCATCTACTACGAACCCGGCAGCCTCAAGGCCACGCTGTGCAAGGCGGGCGAGCGGGAGACCAAGCAGTTCTGCACCCAACATGGCATTGCGTACGAGGAGTGCGGGAAGCTCATCGTCGCCACGGACAGCGTCGAAGCCGACCGGCTGGCCGGACTGCAGGAGCGCGCCGCGATCAACGGAATCACCTGTCGGCCGGTGGATCACGATGAGCTCGGCGAGCTCGAGCCGAACGTGACCGGGCTGCGCGCGTTGCACCTTCCCGCCACGGGCATCGTCGACTACCGATTGGTCGCGCGCAAGCTCGCCGAATTGGTCGAAGTCGCGGGTGGCGCGGTACACACCGGCGCCAGGGTGACGGACATCGTCGAGGGCGCGTCCGGTGTGGCGGTCTCGACCGTGACCGGGTTGCTGCTGTGCGACCGGCTGGTGGTGTGTGCCGGGCTGCAATCGGACCGGCTCGCAGCGTTGGCCGGCGTGAAGACCGACGTCCAGATCGTCCCGTTTCGGGGCGAGTACTTCCAATTGCCCTCCGGGCGAGCGAATTTCGTGCGTCGACTCATCTACCCGGTGCCCGATCCCGAGCTCCCCTTCCTGGGTGTGCATTTGAGCCCGACCATCGACGGCGACATCACCGTCGGGCCAAGCGCGGTGCTCGGCCTGGCTCGCGAGGGTTATCGCAAGGGTTCCTTCAACCTGCGCGATGCCATCCAGTTGGCGGCTTTCCCCGGACTGTGGCGCGTCGCGGGGGCGAACGTGCGCACCGGCCTGCGCGAGATTCGAAACTCGGTGTCCAAGAAGAGCTATCTACGCGAATGTCGCAAGTACGCGCCGGCATTGACGGCGGACGATCTGTTGCCGCGAGAGGCGGGCATCCGTGCGCAGGCGGTACGCAGGGACGGCACGCTGGTGCACGACTTCGTCATCGAGCAGACCCCGCGGATGGTGCACGTGCTGAACTCGCCGTCACCGGCGGCGACGGCAGCGCTACCGATCGGCCGACGGATCGCCGATCTAGTGACTAGTCAGGGCAGCGCGTCGTAGGCGAGGGTGAAGTACCTGGCGGTGCGCTCGCTTCCCTGGATACCAGGGCCCATCTTGTTCATCGTGTAGGCAATGGTGGTCCGGCGCTCCGGATTCATCGACTCCCATGACCCGCCCCAGCCGCCCCAGAAGCAGATCTTCTCGTCGGGGATGTACGGGATGGTTTCGGGCGTCGGTAGGCCGAAGCCGAGTCCCCACCGGATGCGTTCTCCGGCGAGCACGAGATCCGGACCATCGCATTGCACCTCGAAGATCCGCTCGATGGTGTCCGGACGGAGCAGTTGCACGCCATCGACCGCGCCGCCCAATGAGATCGCCGACAGGATCCTGGCGAGCGCCCGCGCGTTCGTATGGCCGTTGGCGGCGCCGATGTCGGCGGCGCGCCAGTCGGCCGTGTTGGCCACCGCTGGATCCGGCGCCGGTCCGGTGAACGTCTTCAGCATCTGGTCGGGCCATTCGGCGAAGGGCGGGAGGCCCTCGAACGGGTCCTCGGGCAGGATGACGTCGGCGATGCGCGCGGAGTCTTCGGGTACTGCACCGATTTGGAAGTCCGCTCCCAGTGGGCCGGCGATCTCCTCGGCGACGAACTGCTTGAGCGTGCGGCCGGTAGTCCGGCGCACCACTTCGCCGATGAGGTGACCGTGGTTCAGCGCGTGGTAACCCGAGGCGGTGCCTGGCTCCCACCACGGCGCCTGAGCGGCCAGCATCGACGTGGACTTCGCCCAGTCGAAGATGTCCTCGGTGACGACGGGCTGATCCCATCCCGATACGCCGGACGAATGGCTGAGGAAGTGGCGAAACTCAACCCCCTCTTTGCCGTTCGCGCCGAACTCCGGCCAGACGCTGGCGACTGGGGTTTCCGGTTCGATCAGGCCGCGGTCGATCAGCATCAGGCCGGCGAGCGCGGTCACCGTCTTGGTCGACGACCAGACGTTGACGATGGTGCCCGCCGTCCACGGCGTCGTCTTCGCGACGTCGGCATGGCCACCCCACATGTCGACGACGGTCTCGCCGTCGATATCGATTGCGATCGCCGCGCCGACCTCCTCGCCGCTGGAGATCGCGTCACCCAAGGCGGCGGCTACTTTGTCGAAGCGACTGTCCCAGTGTCCGTGAACCACGTTGTCCATCGGACCATCATGCGTCGAGATGTGCACCAGGGTCGCCGGTTCGGCTCGAATCGCGACCGTGGTGCAGGCACGTAAGCGTCAGGCGCTGGCGTTCCAGGCGTCCCGAATCTGCTCGAGCCCATCAGGAGTGAGGCTGCCGAACAGGCGCACCCGCGCCATCCCGCCGTCGGGATGAATGTCGAGTCGGGCGTCGGTGATCGGACGGTCATCGCGAATGAGGAAACGATGCCTGGTGTCCGGTTGCAGGTCCGTCGGCGGCAGCAGTTCGAACCAGTCCCCGTCGCCGTCGCGCCCCGAGAGCCGGGCCACCCCTGGCGCGTTGCCGACGAAGTACGAGGTGTCGAGCTCAGCGGTGTTCAGCACGCCGCGGCTCGCCAAATGAAGCTGTACCCAGTCGTTTCCGGTGTCGCGCCGACGCGAGGTCTCCCACCCGTCGCCCATGGTCCTGGCGGTGCCAGGCAGCAGCAGATTGTTCGGCGAACTGTAGAACATGTTGGAGCAGGCCGTGATTCGGCCGCCGTTCTCCAGCGCTGCCAGATCGAGTGGCACGCCATCGGCGAAGTCCGGGTTCAGCAGCCCCTCGCCGTGCACCCGGAACCGGGCCACCCCGCCATCGGGGTAGATCGACAGCCGCACGTGCGACCAGCGCCGCGACGACTCGACCTTGAACGGGTTGCGGGTGTCGCCGTTCACGCCGGTGCGTTCGACGATGGTCGTCCACTGGGTCTTGTCGACGAGCTCCTCGACCGACGGATGGCCCGCGACGTAGGCGGCCTCGACCGAGATCTGCGGCGGGTAGTTGCCGGTAAACCAAGCGGTGTCGACGACAACGCCGCGCACCAACCCTGGAACACCAAGGCGGACGATCACCGAGTCGCACACGTCGGGCCCGACGTCGCGCCGCCGCCGTGTTTCCCAGCCGTCGTAGATCTGCCCCTTGTGGCCGAACGTGGCAGGCCGGAACTCGGCAGGCGCCGGCTTGATCAGGTTTTCCTTCTCGGCGAACAGGTCGTCGTTGGCCCACAGCACGGCACCGCCGGCGGGCCGCGCAGCCAGATCGGGCAGCGAGAGGAAGTGCGATTGCGCCCGGTTTCGTTCGGATGGGGTGGTCACTGCGCTAAGCGTAGGCGAGCGACGCACTTTCACCAGTTGTGGTAGCCGCCCTCGGGGCCAAGCATCCGTTCGAGCCTGGTCCGGTTGATCCTGGCGAGTTCGTTGCGCATCACCTTGCGCTCTGTCTCGGTGTCGTGGTGCATGCGGTCCGCGATCGCGGCCGATACGTCGGGCGCGCCGAGGCCGCCGACGCACATCACGAAGGAGAAACCGTACTTCTCGGCGTACCGGTGAGCGGACTCGCTCAGCTCGGCCATGACCGCGGGGTCGTCGTCCCAGACCGAGCACTGCTCAGCGTGGGACTTGGCGCTGCGTGGCCGACGGCCGAGGTGCGGGCAGGCCTCGAGAATCTGGTCGACGGCCCGCTCGGAGAGTGCGAACAACAGCGCATCAGCCCGACGGAACAGGGCGTCGTGATCGTCGTAGGCACGTCCGCCGGCAAGGTCGCGGGCCAATGTGACGCTGTTGCAGCACTCGTAAAGGGCGTGCACCGCCTTGCGTTCGGGCATCCCGTTGAACGCCTCGAGGCCGATCCCTTGATGCAACAGCACATAGCCATGATCGAAGGCCTATGGCACGCGCAGGTTACTCAGTGTTACGGCAGCAATAAATCGTTCCGGCAGTAATAGATCAGTGCCCGTTGGCCTTGAACCGTTCGACCGACCGGTTGAGCTCCGCCTCGGCCTCCGCACGTCCCACCCAGTCAGCAGCCTTCACGAACTTGCCTGGTTCGAGGTCCTTGTAGTGGACGAAGAAGTGCTTGATCGCCTCGAGTTCGAACGACGGCACGTCGGCGAGGTCCTGGATGTGGTCCCACCGAGGATCCCCAGCGGGCACGCACAGCAGCTTGTCGTCGCCGCCTGCCTCGTCGGTCATCTGGAACATCGCCACCGGCCTGGCCTCGACGATGCAGCCAGGGAAGACGGACTCGGGCAGCAGCACCAGTGCGTCCAGCGGATCGCCGTCCTCGCCGAGAGTGTCCTCGAAGAATCCGTAGTCGGCCGGGTAGCCGAACGCCGTGTAGAGGTAGCGGTCGAGCTTGACCCGGCCGGTCTCGTGGTCCACCTCGTACTTGTTGCGCGACCCCTTCGGGATCTCGATGACGACGTCGAACTGCACCGCCGCGTCTCCTTTGTGTCTACAAAGCGTGTGGGGTCGTCGGGTGACGACGAGGCTCAACCATAGTCGAGCGATACTGTGGTTATTTAGAGGTCCAACCGGGCCCGCTCAGCAACCCCGGAATCCTGGAGAGTCATGCGGCCCACCACGTGGCGCCGATCCACCCATGTGGTGATCGGTCTGGCGGTGCTCGCGATCGTCGCCGCGGTCGTCGTGGTGGCTGCGCTCGTCACCTCCGGTGGCCAATCGACCAGCACGGCGCAGGCGGCCAAACCGCAACCGGCACTCGCCACCGCGCAACCCGGCATCACGGCGGTCGCCGAGTCCGCGCCAACGCCGGCACCGAACCGGCTGGCCGCGACGTTGGCGCCCTTCGTCGCCGACCCCAACCTCGGCACGCTCACCGGACGGGTCACCGACGCCATCACCGGTGCGCAGCTGTGGGCGCAGGGGGCGGGCGTGCCGATGCAGCCCGCCTCGACCAACAAGGTGCTGACCACCGCTGCTGCGCTGCTCACGCTCGACCGCAACGCGACGCTGTCCACCACGGTGCTCACCGACCCGGATACCCCTGGGCTGCTGATCCTCAAGGGCGGTGGCGACCCCACGTTGTCGGCGGCTGCACCCGGTCAGCCCACTTGGTACAAGGGCGCGGCGCGGATCAGCGACCTCGTCACGCAGGTGCGCGACGCCGGGGTCGCCGTGACGGCCGTCCAGGTGGACACCAGCGCATTCAGCGGGCCGACGATGGCGCCCGGATGGGACGCGACCGACATCGAGGGCGGCGACATCGCCCCCATCGAATCGGTGATGCTCGACGGCGGGCGCACCCAGCCGGTCAGCGTCGAGTCGCAACGGTCCCCGACCCCCGCGCTCGACGCGGGCCGTGCGCTGGCCGTGGCCTTCGGCGCAAACCCTGCCGCCGTCACCGCGCTGCCGACCACTCCTGCCACGGCGAAGAAGATCGCCGAGGTGCAGTCGCCGCCGCTGATCGAACGGCTGCGACAGATGATGAGCGAGTCCGACAACGTGATGGCCGAGTCGGTCGGGCGCGAGGTGGCTGCGGCCGTCGACCGCCCGCAGAGCTTCGACGGCGGCGTGCAGGCGGTGCTGGGTCAACTCCGCAAGGGCGGCATCGACACCGCCGCTGCGACGCTCGTCGACTCCAGTGGGCTGTCGGTCAACGACCGGTTGACGGCGCTGACGCTCGACGAGGTCGTCAACGCCGCAGCGGGTGACGAGCACCCGGAGCTCCGGCCACTCCTCGACCTGTTGCCGATCGCAGGGGGTAGCGGAACGTTGTCCAACCGGTTCATCGACACGCCTGCGGGCCTGGCCGCGGCCGGTCTGCTCCGGGCCAAGACGGGTTCGTTGACCGGAACCAATGCCTTGGCGGGCATCGTCACCGACGCCGCGGGGCGGGTGCTGACCTTCTCGCTGATCTCGAACAACGCCGGTCCGACGGGGCGCACCTCGATCGACGCCCTGGCTGCCACCCTGCAATCGTGCGGGTGCGGATCGTGAGCCCGTCGTCCGTAGGGGGCACCGTCGACTGGGGCTTCGCGGCCACCGTCGGTAGCAAGCTCGTCCGGCCGGGGCCGCCGACCACCGACTACACCCGCCAGCAGGCCATCGAGCAGCTTTCGGAGTCCGCCCGGAGCGCCGAACTCCCCGTTCGCGAAGTGACGTTGCTCAACGAAGGTGCCGCCGTGACGGAGGCGCGCATCATCGATAGAGCCGAATGGGTCACGGCCGCAACCGAATCCATGCGGCTCATGATGGGTGGCGACGCGCACAAGTCGAGTGGCTTGCTCACCGGCCGGGTCACGGGCGCGCAGACGGGTGCGGTGCTGGCGTTCATCTCTTCGGGCATCCTGGGTCAGTACGACCCGTTCGCCGGCGGTGGTGAGCTACTCCTGGTCCATCCGAACATCATCGCGGTTGAGCGTCAGTTGCGCGTGTCCCCAGCAGATTTCAGGTTGTGGGTCTGCCTACACGAGGTCACTCACCGCGTTCAGTTCCGGGCCAATCCATGGCTGGCCGAACACATGTCGCGCGCGCTGTCGGTCATCACCGACGAGAGCGAGCAGGACATCACCCAGGTGGTCGGCCGATTGAGCGAGTTCGTACGCAATCGGCGAGACGGTGTCGCGTCGGAACCGAATTCCGAAGGCGTGCTGGGCTTCATGCGAGCCATCCAGTCCGAGCCACAGCGCAAGGCGCTCGATCAGCTACTGGTGCTGGGCACGCTGCTGGAGGGACACGCCGACCACGTCATGGACGCCGTCGGGCCCGCGGTGGTGCCGTCGGTGGCGACGATCAGGCGCAGGTTCAACGAGCGACGCCAGCGCAAACAGTCTCCGGTGCAGCGCATCCTGCGGGCGCTCCTTGGGGTCGACGCCAAGATGAAGCAGTACACGCGCGGCAAGGCCTTCGTCGACCATGTGGTGGCCGAGGTGGGCATGGAGAAGTTCAACACCATCTGGACCAACGCCGAAACCCTTCCGCTGCCAACGGAAGTCGACGAGCCCCAACGATGGATCGAACGGGTTCTGTAGCGACGCTGGCAAAGCCGGTCGCCGACTTCGCCCGCGTTCACCTGCCCGGCGAACGACGGTGGTGCGTGGCCTTGTCCGGCGGCCCGGACTCCCTTGCGCTGGTGGCCGTCGCCGCCGCGCAGCACGATACGACCGCGCTGATCGTCGACCACGGGCTACAAGCCGACTCCGGACGCGTCGCCACCCGCGCCCGTGATCAGGCCATGCAGCTGGGTTGCGTCGACGCCGTCGTGCTCCGCGTCGACGTGGGAAGCGACGGCGGACCGGAGGCCGCCGCCCGCACCGCGCGGTACGCGGCGCTGGATGGGGCAAGGGCCGGAGCGCCCGTGCTACTCGCACACACCCTGGACGACCAGGCCGAGACGGTTCTGCTCGGCCTCGGACGTGGGTCGGGTCCCCGGTCGATCGCAGGTATGCGGCCATACGACCCGCCGTGGTGTCGACCCCTACTGGGTGTGCGGAGGGCGCTTACCCACGCGGTCTGCGCGGAGCTGGGTCTGACGCCGTGGCAGGACCCGCACAACACCGACCCGCGCTTCACCCGGGTGCGGTTGCGCGGCGAGGTGCTGCCGCTTCTGGAGGACGTGCTCGAAGGAGGGGTTGCCGAAGCGCTGGCCCGCACTGCGGCCGCCCTGCGGGAGGACACCGACGCGCTGGACGACCAGGCGGCGGCCGCGCTGCCCGGGCTCGAGTCCGATACCGGGCTAGACGTCGCCGGGCTTGCCACGCTGCCCGACGCCCTCCGACGGCGGGTCATCCGCCGCTGGCTGATGGCCGGGGGCGCCACGGGGTTGACGGACAAGCACATTCGGGGCGTCGACACGCTGGTCACGGCGTGGCGGGGGCAGGGCGGGGTGGCGGTCGGCTCGGCGTTTCCGGGCCAGCGGATGTTCGCGGGTCGTCGCGACGGTCGGCTTTTGCTGACCCGCGAACCGGTCTAGCGGAACCTGTATTGGTCGCGGGGCCGCCGACGTGGCACGCTGATGCCGTGCCTGCGCAATCTGCCGCCGAGCTGTACCCCGGCGACATCAAGTCGGTGCTGCTTTCCGAGGACGAGATCCAGGCGCGCGTCGCCGAGTTGGGCGCGCTGGTCGGCGAGCATTACCGAGCTTCCGTCGCCGACGGTCAGGACCTTCTTCTGGTCACGGTGCTCAAGGGCGCGGTCATGTTCGTCACCGACCTCGCGCGGGCCATCCCGCTACCCACGCAACTCGAGTTCATGGCGGTCAGTTCGTACGGGTCGTCGACGTCGTCGTCCGGCGTGGTCCGCATCCTCAAGGATCTCGATCGCGACATCAACGAGCGCGACGTGCTGATCGTCGAGGACATCGTCGACTCGGGGTTGACGCTGAAGTGGTTGCTCCGCAACCTGGCCACCCGCCATCCCCGGTCGCTGAAGGTGTGCACGCTGCTGCGCAAGCCCGACGCCGTCCGCGTCGACCTCGACATCGACTTCATCGGCTTCGACATCCCCAACGAGTTCGTCGTCGGCTACGGCCTGGACTACGCCGAGCGCTACCGCGATCTGCCCTACATCGGCACCCTCGACCCGAAGGTCTACGAGGAGCCTGCCTAGCCCAAAGGAAGGTGCGACGTGGCCCAACTGGACATCATCGACGAAACGCAGACCGCCCTGCGGATCTGTCCGTTCTGCGAGGCCACCTGCGGGCTGACGCTCACCATCGAGCAGGGGCGCGTCACCAAGGCCCGCGGCGATCGCGAGGACGTCTTCAGCCAGGGGTTCATCTGCCCCAAGGGAGCCAGTTTCGGCGCACTCGACGGGGACCCGGACCGACTGAGCGCACCGCTGGTTCGGCGGGACGGCGAATTGGTCGAAGTGACGTGGGACGAGGCCTTCCAGGCGGCCGCGGACGGCCTTGGCACCGTGGTGCGCGAGCACGGCGGGCGGTCGGTCGCGGTCTACGTCGGCAACCCGAACGCTCACACCATTGCGGGCGGACTGTACGTCCCGCTGATCATCAAGGGCCTTGGCACGCAGCAGATCTACTCCGCGAGCACCCTGGACCAAATGCCCAAGCACGTGGCGCTGGGGTTGATGTTCGGCAACGCCATCGCGTTCACGGTTCCGGACCTCGACCACACCGATCATCTCGTCGTCATCGGCGCGAATCCGTTGGTGTCCAACGGAAGTCTCGCCACCGCCGCCGATTTCGGCGGGAAGCTGAAGGAGTTGCAGAAGCGAGGCGGTCGGCTCGTCGTGATCGACCCTGCCCGCACGCGCACCGCGGAGCTGGCCGACCTGCACATTGCCCCACGGCCAGGCACAGACGCGGCACTGTTGTTCGCCGTCGTCCACACGCTGTTCGACGAGGAGCTGGTGGCCCACGAGCTCGGCGGGCTGGCCGAGCACGTCGTCGGGATCGAGCAGGTGCAGGCGCTGGCCGAGGGTTTCGCACCGGAAGTCGTCGCCGAGCATTGCGGGGTGCCTGCCGAAGACATCCGGATCGTGGCCAGGGAACTCGCCGCTGCGCCAACGGCTGTGGTGTACGGCCGAATTGGCACGTCCACAGTCGAATTCGGGACGCTCGGGAGCTGGCTGGTCGACGTCGTCAACGTGCTCACGGGCAATCTGGATCGGCGCGGCGGTGCGATGTTCCCGCAATCGCCGGTGAGCCAAGCGGCGCGGCCGCCGAAGCCCGGTCGCGGGTTCCGCACGGGGCGCTGGCACAGCAGGGTGTCCGGTCACCCAGAGGTCTTGTCCGAGCTGCCGGTGACCGCGCTCGCCGAGGAACTGGAGACGCCGGGTGACGGTCAGGTGAGAGCCGTCATCACCATCGCGGGAAATCCGGTGCTGTCGGCGCCCGACGGTGACCGGCTGAGCCGGGCGCTGGACGGGGTGGGGTTCATGTTGAGCATCGACCCCTACCTCAACGAGACGACGCGGCACGCCGACGTGATCCTCCCGCCGCCTCCGCCGTCGCGGAGCGCCCACTTCGACGTGGCTCTTGCCGGCGCTTCGGTGCGCAACAACGCGAGGTATTCGCCTCCGGCGCTACCGCTTTCGCTTGGCCAGCCCGACGAGCCGGAAATCCTGTCCAGGCTCGCGCTCGTCTTGGCCGGAATGGGCCCATTCGCCGACCCCGCACTGGTCGACGAGCAGGTGATCGCCATGACACTTGCCAAGGAGACCGCCGATCCCGATTCGCCGGTGGCGGGGCGGGACCCCGCGGAACTGACGGCGATGCTGCCCGAGGGCCGGGGCTACGAACGCAGGCTCGACATGATGCTTCGGTTGGGACCGTACGGCGACGCGTTCGGTACGAAGCCCGACGGGCTGAACCTGGAGCGGCTCATCGCTGCCCCACACGGCATCGATCTCGGGCCGCTGCGCCCACGGATATCCGAGGTGCTGCGGACGGCCTCCGGCAAGCTCGAACTCGCCCCGGTTGCGCTCGTCGAGGACGTTGCGCGGTTGCACGCGTCCATCGACCGCGGGACCGACGGGTTCGTGCTCATCGGGCGCCGTCACCTGCGGTCCAACAACAGTTGGATGCACAACTTGCCCGCGCTGAACGGGGGCACGAACCGCTGCACGCTGCGGATGCATCCCGCCGACGCCGCCGAACTAGGCGTCACGGACGCGGCGCGGGTCAAGGGGCCGGGCGGTGAACTCGAGGCGCCCGTCGAACTGACCGACGCCATCAGACGCGGCGTCGTCTCCCTGCCACACGGCTGGGGGCATGACCTCAGCGGCACCAAGATGTCGGTCGCGGCCGGGGCCCCCGGCGTCAACGTCAACCAATTGAACGACGGAACGACACTCGACCCGCTGTCAGGCACGGCGGTGCTGAACGGCATCCCGGTGCAGATCGCCCCGGCCTAGCCGCCAAACGCGGTGCGGCTCAGCCGAGTTCCCACACCACCGTCACCGAGAATCCGACGGTCTGCTGGCCCGGCGAGATCGGCACGCCTGCCGCGGCCGTGGCGTCGAAGCGCGGCATCGGCGTTGGCGGTGTGACGTTGGCGCCCGCCTCGGAGATCGAGATGACCTTGCCGAGGTCGAGTCCGGACAACTGTGCATATTGCTGAGCGCGGTTCTTCGCGTCGTTGAACGCACCGGCGCGGGCGTCCTTCACCAACTGTGAATCGTCCTCGATCGACAAATTCACCGAGTTGATTCGGGTGGCGTTTCCGCCGGCGTTCTGAATCGCAAGGATCGTCGGCGAAGCAGCGTCGAGCTTTCGGATCTTCACTTCGATCGAGTTGCTCGCCTGGTAGCCGTTGATGACGGAGTTGTCGCCGTACTGAGGTTGGAGGGTGACGCCGGTGGTGCTGATGTCCTTGCGGTCGATGCCCTGGCTGGCGACGGCGTCCGTCACCGCCGACATGCGCTGGTTGGTCTGATTCAACGCGGCGCTGGCATCGGGGGCGATCGATTCGATGGCCGCCGCGACGGTGACGGTGTCGGGCGTGCCCTGCACCTTGCCCTCGCCGACGACGGTGACCTGACGCACCTTTCCATCGGCCGCCTGGACGGGCCCCGACTTGGCGTCGCAGGCCGCCAGTCCGGCCACGGTCAGCCCCGCGGCGGCGACGACGAGGAATCGAGTTGGCAACCTTGCCCACGCGCTGATCGGCATACAGGCACCCTACAGATCCGGCGTGCTGCGATCGGGAAGTCTGAGTCCGCCGATGAACTCCAGCAGGGCGTCGGTGACCTCGACCGGTCGCTCCTCAGGCAACCAGTGCCCGCCGTCGATCATCACCTCGCGGTAGTCGCCGGTGACGAGCTCGCGCACGCGGTCGCGCGGCGTGTAGGCCAGCGTCGGGTCGGCGGAGCCGCCGATGAACAGCGCGGGCGCGGTGATCGTGGGGGCGACAGGGTCGGCCGTCAGTTCCCAGTTGCGGTCGAAGCAGCGATACCAATTCAGCGGGCCGGTGAAGCCGTGCTGGGTGAATTCCGCGACGTAGTGGTCGAATTCGTCATCCGTCAGCCAGGCCGGGATGTGCCCCGGCTCGGCGATCCGGTCGAGAAAGCCCCGTGGGTCCGGGTTGGAGCCGGGTGCGGTGAGATCGGCCGCCATGATCTTCCGCATCGTCGTGGCGGGATCGCGGGACAGTTCGGCATCCGCGGGACCGTGCTCCTGGAAGTACAGGATGTAGAAGAAGTTGTCGCCGAAGATCCGACGGAAGGCCACGGTGGTCGGGACGCGCGAGCGCGGCACCGGCGGAAAGCTGATGCCGACGACGCCTGCGATGCGGTCGGGATGCAGCAGCGGCGCTCCCCACGCGACGACGCCGCCGAAGTCGTGGCCTACCAACACCGCCTGGTCGGCGCCTCCGCCGACCTCCGAGTCGAGCAGTCCGATCACGTCGGCCGACATCTCGACCACGGTGTACGCGTCGACGGCATCCGGTTTGGTCGACGCCCCGTAGCCGCGTTGGTCGGGTGCCAACACGTGGTACCCGGCGTCTGCGAGTGCGCAGATCTGGTGGCGCCAAGTGAACGCAAGCTCGGGGAATCCGTGCAGCAGCACGACGACGGGTGCTCCGCGTGCACCGGCCTCGACCACACGCAACCGCACGCCGTTGGTGTCGACGAACCGTTCCGTCGGTGCACTCACGGCTTCAGCCAAGCACAGCGCATCACCTCCGGTGAACCGCGGGAACCTTCACACGTTGGTCTAGCGGTAACCTGAACGGAACTAAAGCATGCGTATCGGAAGGACCTGGCCGTAGAAGGCCGATGCTCGATGAATCGAAAGAACGTCGTCCGCACCGTCACCGCCATCGCGGTCGTGCTGCTCCTTGGTTGGTCCTTCTTCTACTTCAGCGACGACACCCGCGGGTACAAACCCGTCGACACGTCGGTGGCGATGGCGCAGATCGGCGCCGGGAACGTCAACAGCGGTCAGATCGACGACCGCGAACAGCAGGTGCGCCTCGACCTCAAGAACGGCAACGGCGACACCGAGAACAGCGACAAGATCATCACCAAGTACCCCACCGGCTACGGGGTGCAGCTGTTCGACGCGTTGACGGCCAAGAACGTCAAGACCAACACCGTCGTCAACGAGGGCAGCGTGCTCGGCTCGCTGCTCATCTACATGTTGCCGCTGCTGCTGCTCGTCGGGTTGTTCGTGATGTTCTCCCGCATGCAGGGCGGTGGCAGGGGGATGGGCTTCGGCTTCGGCAAGTCGAAGGCCAAGCAGCTCAACAAGGACCTGCCGAAGACGACGTTCGCCGACGTCGCGGGCGTCGATGAGGCCGTCGAAGAGCTCTACGAAATCAAGGACTTCCTGCAGAACCCCACCAGGTATCAGGCGCTTGGCGCCAAGATCCCCAAGGGCGTACTGCTCTACGGGCCGCCGGGCACCGGCAAGACGCTGCTGGCCCGCGCGGTCGCGGGCGAGGCAGGGGTTCCGTTCTTCACCATCTCCGGCTCGGACTTCGTCGAGATGTTCGTCGGCGTCGGCGCTTCGCGTGTCCGGGACATGTTCGAGCAGGCCAAGCAGAACAGCCCTTGCATCATCTTCGTCGACGAGATCGACGCCGTCGGTCGCCAGCGCGGTGCCGGCCTCGGCGGCGGGCACGACGAACGCGAACAGACGCTGAACCAGCTGCTCGTCGAGATGGACGGCTTCGGCGAACGCCAGGGCGTCATCCTCATCGCGGCGACCAACCGCCCGGACATCCTCGACCCCGCGCTGCTGCGTCCGGGCCGCTTCGATCGCCAGATCCCGGTATCCAACCCCGACATCGCGGGCCGCCGTGCAGTGTTGCGGGTGCATTCACAGGGCAAGCCCATCGCGCCCGACGCCGATCTCGATGGACTGGCCAAGCGCACCGTCGGCATGTCCGGCGCGGATCTGGCCAACGTCATCAACGAGGCCGCTCTGCTCACCGCGCGCGAGAACGGCACCGTCATCGCTGCCGCCGCACTCGAAGAGGCTGTGGACAGGGTGGTCGGCGGGCCGCGCCGCAAGGGCCGCATCATCAGCGAGCACGAGAAGAAGATCACCGCGTACCACGAAGGCGGCCACACGCTGGCCGCGTGGGCCATGCCTGACATCGAGCCCATCTACAAAGTGACCATCCTGGCGCGCGGGCGCACGGGTGGCCACGCCGTCGCCGTCCCCGAGGACGACAAGGGGCTGATGACCCGTTCGGAGATGATCGCTCGACTGGTGTTCGCCATGGGTGGACGGGCCGCCGAGGAACTCGTCTTCCGCGAGCCGACGACCGGCGCCGTCTCCGACATCGACCAGGCCACCAAGATCGCCAGGGCCATGGTGACCGAGTACGGCATGAGCTCCAAGCTGGGCGCCGTCAAGTACGGAACCGAACACGGCGATCCGTTCCTCGGTCGCACGATGGGAACGCAGGCCGACTATTCGCACGAAGTCGCGCAGATCATCGACGACGAGGTGCGCAAGCTCATCGAGGCCGCGCACACCGAAGCGTGGGACATCCTCACCGAGTACCGCGACGTATTGGACATCCTCGCCGGCGAACTGCTCGAGAAGGAAACGCTGCACCGGGCCGAGCTCGCGGCCATCTTCGGCGACGTCAAGAAGCGCCCGCGGCTGACCATGTTCGACGACTTCGGTGGCCGCGTGCCGTCCGACAAACCGCCGATCAAGACCCCCGGCGAGCTCGCAATCGAACGTGGCGAACCGTGGCCCCAGCCTGCCCCGGAGCCTGCGTTCAAGGTCGCGATCGCCGAGGCCAGCAAGGCCGCCCAGGCGGAGGCGCAGAAGAACGGCACGAACGGCTCGAATGGGGTCGGCGCCAACGGCGCACCCAACGGCGCGCCCGCGAACGGGGTGCCCGCCAACCCCGCCAACGGCGCCACGCAACCCGACTACGGCGCGCCCGCGGGTTGGCACGCGCCTGGCTGGCCCCCGCAGCAGGGCGGTCAGTACCCGCCACAACCCGGCCAGTACCCGCAGGGTCAGCACTACCCGCAAGGCCACGGCTATCCGCAGGCCCCTCCGTACGGGTGGGCGCCGCCGCCAGGCCAGTACCCGCCGCCGTATCAGACGTACCCGCAGTCCGGGCAGCCCGTCCCGCAGGGTGGCGCTCCCGCGCCGGCCCCGCACGACGAACAGGGCCATGACGACCGGCCCAATCCGGCGCCACCTGGCTGACGAGAAACGGAAATTCCATAGATGACGCGGCAACTCGACTCGGTCACGTTCACCCCTTCGGATTTCGACCAGCCCCGCGCGGAAGCAGCGGTGCGCGAGTTGTTGATCGCCGTCGGCGAGGATCCGGAGCGACACGGTCTGTTGGACACACCGGCCCGCGTGGCGAGGGCGTACCGGGAGATGTTCGCCGGGCTGTACGAGAATCCCGACGAAGTGCTCAACACCACGTTCGACGAGCAACACGATGAACTGGTGCTGGTCAAGGACATTCCGATGTATTCGACCTGCGAGCACCACCTGGTGGCATTCCACGGCGTCGCGCACGTGGGTTACATCCCCGGCGTGGACGGCCGCGTCACGGGCCTGTCCAAGCTGGCTCGGCTCGTCGATCTCTACGCCAAGCGTCCTCAGGTCCAGGAGCGGCTCACCGCGCAGATCGCGGACGCGCTGGTGCGCAAGCTCGACCCGCGCGGAGCCATCGTGATCGTCGAGGCCGAGCACTTGTGCATGGCCATGCGGGGCATTCGGAAGCCGGGCGCCACCACCACGACGTCGGCCGTACGCGGTCAGTTCAAGACGGACAAGGCATCCCGGTCCGAGGCGCTGGATCTGATTCTGCGGAAGTGAGCCCACCGAGCATCACCCCAAAGCCCGTCGCTTCGCTCGCCCCACGGGTGATGGGCGTCGTAAACGTCACCGACGACTCCTTTTCTGACGGGGGACGGTTCCTCGAACCATCTCGAGCCGTCGCGCAGGGACTTGCGCTGGCCGCCGATGGCGCGGCGATCATCGACGTTGGCGGTGAGTCGACCCGCCCCGGCGCTGCGCGGATCGACGCGGACGTCGAGACGGCTCGAATTCTTCCTGTCATCAAAGCCCTTGCCGAGCAAGGTATTACGGTGAGCGTCGATACCATGCACGCACAGGTGGCCCGTGCGGCACTGGAGTCCGGCGCCCGCATCGTCAACGACGTGTCCGGCGGCCGGGCCGATCCGGACATGGGGCCGTTGGTTGCCGACGCCGGGGTGCCGTGGGTGTTGATGCACTGGCGGTCGGTCGCGGCCGACCGCCCGCACGAAATCCCCGCCTACGCCGACGTGGTCGCCGACGTGCGTGCCGAGTTGCTGGCAAGTGTCGACGCGGCCGTGGCAGCGGGGGTCGATCCGGCCAAGCTCGTCATCGATCCAGGGCTCGGCTTTGCGAAGTCGGCCGCGCACAACTGGGCGCTGTTGAACGCGTTACCCGAATTGGTCGCCACCGGGATACCCGTGCTGGTCGGCGCTTCCCGCAAGCGTTTTCTCGGCGCCCTGCTCGCGGACTCCGAAGGAGCGCTGCGACCACCAGGCGGCAGGGAGACCGCGACGGCGGTGATCTCGGCACTCGCCGCGCAACACGGAGTTTGGGGGGTGCGGGTGCACGACGTGACAGCGTCGGTGGACGCGTTGAAAGTGGTGGAGGCCTGGTCCCTTGGCTGATCGAATCGAGTTGCGTGGCTTGACCATTCGCGGCAATCATGGGGTGTTCGATCATGAGCGCAGAGACGGTCAGGACTTCGTCGTCGACATCACGGTGTGGATCGACCTCGCGGCGGCTGCCGAGAGCGACGACCTCGCCGACACGGTCGACTACGGCGCGTTGGCGCAGCGGGCGGCGGAGATCATCGGCGGCCCAGCCCGCAACCTCATCGAAACGGTCGCGGCCGAGCTCGCCGACGACGTCATGGCCGACGAGCGAGTGCACGCGGTCGAGGTGGTGCTACACAAGCCCGATGCACCGATTCCCTTGACGTTCTCCGACGTTGCGGTGGTGGCCCGGCGCTCGCGACGCGGGGGACGGACCCCTTGACGCGGGTCGTGCTGTCCGTCGGGTCCAACATCGGTGACCGGCTCGCACATCTGCAATCGGTGGTCGACGGCCTCGGCGCAGCAGTGCGCGCGGTGTCTCCGGTGTACGAGACGGAGCCGTGGGGCGGCGTCGACCAGGACGGGTTCCTGAACGCGATACTGCTGGCCGACGATAGTGAGTTGAACAGCCGCGACTGGTTGCGCCGTGGCCAGGAACTGGAACGGGACGCTGACCGAGTACGTGAACAGCATTGGGGCCCAAGGACACTCGACGTCGACCTGATCTCCTGTCACGACGGAACAGCCGAAGTATTGAGCCACGACGAAGAGCTGACGTTGCCGCACCCGTACGCCCATCAGCGCGCGTTCGTCCTGATTCCGTGGCTCGCGATCGACCCCGCGGCCACTTTGACCGTGGGCGGTGAACAGCGCTCAGTCGCAGGACTGCTCGCCGACCTCGATCCCGGTGACCGCTCCGACGTGCGGCTCACCGAACTGGTGCTGGGGCGCTGATGGGACCCACCCGCAAGCGTGATCTGCTCGGAGCGATCGTCGTGGTCGCCGTCGTCGCCTTCATCGTGGTGCACGGGGCGTACCGCTGGTTCCCTCCGATCACGATCTGGACTGGCTCGTCGCTTCTGGCGGTGGCGGCGGCCGAGTTCGGCTGGGCCTTCTATGTTCGATCGAAGATCAACGACGGCGAGATCGGCGACGCACGCGGCTGGTTGCATCCCTTGTCGGTGGCCCGGTCGGTGATGGTGGCCAAGGCATCGGCCTGGGTCGGCGCTGTCGCGACTGGCTGGTGGGTGGGAGTGCTGGCCTTCCTCATCCCTCGCCGAGAAGCGTTGCGCGTGGCCGAGGCGGATACCCCGGGTGCGGTGGTGGCGGCCGCAAGCGCGGCGGCGTTGGTGCTCGCGGCGCTCTGGCTACAGCATTGCTGCAAGTCTCCGCCGGAACCGCCGGAACAAGCCGATGGCGTGCCGGAGTAGCCGATGACTCACCTGACCTGCCGAATCGCCGTACGGGTCGACACGCTTGGTGACCTGTGACAGGTACAGTCAGCCCATGATCGAACCTACCCGTGGAGCGCGCCAGCGGCGCGTCAACCGCAGGCCAGGTTGGGTTTTGCTCACGGCGTTGCTGGTGCTCGCCATCGTCGCAAGCTCCGCCCTGGTGTTCACCAACAGGGTCGAGTTGCTCAAGCTCGCCGTCGTCATCGCATTGTGGGCAGCGGTGGTGGCGGCCTTCATCTCGTTCATCTACCGCCGCCAGTCCGACGTCGATCAAGCCAAGGCGCGGGACCTGAAAATGGTCTACGACCTTCAGCTGGATCGAGAGATCTCCGCGAGGCGCGAGTACGAGCTTTCGGTCGAAGCTCAGCTTCGGCGTGAGCTCTCGTCCGAGCTGCGGGCCCAGAGCGCGGACGAGGTCGCTAGCCTGCGGGCCGAGTTGGCCGCGCTGCGGGCCAGCCTCGAGATCATCTTCGACACCGATCTGCAGCATCGGCCCGCGCTCGAGACCGAGCGCACGGCCGTCCACACCTTCGGCCGAGTGATCAGCAGCCGAATCGATGCCGAGGATCGCGAGGACGTCGAGGCCAACACTGACGAGAGCCCGATCATCGACGTGCCTGAGGAACCGCACCCTCCGGAGCACGAATGGGCTCCGACGCCTTTGTCGGGCGGTGCGCACCGCAGGGCGTCCGAGCGTGAACCTGCCGGCACGGGCTGGCGGGCCTCGCCGGAGCCGCCGCCGCGGCCGCGTGTTTCTCAACCTGCGCCGGAGCCACGGCTGCCGTGGCTGCCGCCTGAACCGGCCCCGCCCGCTCCCGCCCCGCCGCCGGCACCCGCCCCAACGGCGGCAACTGCCCCTCCGCCGGCACCCGCCCCGCCGCCGGCACCCGCCGCTCCTCCGCGACCCGCACCGGAGCCCACCCCGCCACCACCGCCGTCGTGGCAGGACCCCGGCAGGCCCGCTCCGGCCGCCTCGGGCTGGCAGCCGGCGCCTGCCGACGGCCAGTTCATCCCCGCCGGCGAGCCGGGCAGCAACTGGGAGTCGATGGCGGCCGAGAACGGCAACGTCGCGGCGGGCCCACCGGCCGCCGGGCACCCTCACCCGCCTGCGATGACGCCGCCCCCGGCCGAACCGCGGCGCGGCAGGCACGGTAGTTCCGAGCCCAATGCCGAGGACGTCCAGCGGCGGGCCAGACACTGGGCGCAGGACGCCGAGGACCCCGGACGGCGCTCGCCCACGCTGGCCACTCCGCCGCCCCCGCCCCCCGAGCCGCCCGTCGTACCCCCTGTGGCTCCCGAGCCGCCGAGCGCTCGTCACCGCGGAAGTGACGAGGTCCAAGACGAGGTCCAAGACGAGGCCGGTCAGCACGCCGGTGGGCAGCCCCTGTCGGAATTGCTCGCACGTTTGCAGGTTGGTTCCACGGGCGGCGGCCGTCGCCGTCGCCGTGAGGAGTGAGTTAGTCTCATGGCGACTGTCCGGTACCCACGATGTGGGCCTGGAACGACATTCGACTCATGACGTCAGCGAGGTCGTCTATATGGGGACCCCCAACGGACTGCGTCCGGCCAGACTCAGTGTCGGGATCATCTCTGCAGGTCGGGTGGGTACGGCACTCGGTGTAGCGCTCGAGCGCGCCGAGCACGTCGTCGTGGCGTGCAGCGCGATCTCGCAGGCGTCCCGGTTGCGCGCCGAGCGGCGGCTGCCCGATACTCCGGTGCTTCCGGTGCAGGACGTCGCCGGGATGGCCGAGTTGCTGTTGTTGGCGGTTCCCGATTCCGAACTCGAGGGTTTGGTGGCAGGCCTGGCAGCCACCGACTCCGTCCGACCAGGGACCATCGTCGTGCACACCTCAGGAGCCAACGGTGTCGCGGTGCTCGCACCGCTGACCGAGCTCGGCTGCATCCCGCTGGCAATCCACCCCGCGATGACGTTCACGGGAGCTGACGAGGACATCGTGCGGCTGTCCGATGCCTGCTTCGGTGTCACTGCGGCCGACGAAGTCGGAGCCGCCGTCGCGCAATCGCTGGTGCTTGAGATCGGCGGTGAGCCGTTCGGTGTCCGCGAGGAGGCCAGGTCGCTCTATCACGCCGCACTCGCGCACGCGGGCAACCACGTGATCACGGTCCTGTTGGATGCGGTCGAGGCGTTGCGCGCCGCGCTGAGGGGCGAGGAGTTACTCGGGCAGGAGCTGGTCGGCGACGCCCCAGGCGGCCTCGCCGAGCGGGTCATCGGTCCGTTGGCCCGGGCATCGTTGGAGAACGTGCTCCAACGCGGGCAGGGCGCGCTTACCGGACCGGTTGCGCGCGGCGACGCGGCAGCGGTGGCGCGACATCTGGAGGCACTCAGCGCTGTGGATCCCGAACTGGCCCAGGCATATCGCGCGAATTCGCTGCGTACCGCCCAGCGGGCCCACGCGCCCGCCGAGGTGTTCGCGGTATTGGCAGCGCCGTCGAGTCGAGGGGGACAGCCATGAACGCCCGCAGACCGCCCAAGTTCGTGGCAGGCGAACTCAACGTCTACGGTCCGCCGCGTGACGTGTCCGACGTGACGCGCGCACTTCGGGCCACCGGCAGGCGCGTCATGTTGGTGCCCACGATGGGCGCCCTCCACGACGGTCACCTTGCGCTGGTGCGGGCTGCCAACCGCGTGCCCGGCGCCGTGGTCGTGGTGTCGATCTTCGTCAACCCGCTGCAGTTCGGAGCGGGGGAGGACCTCGACGCGTATCCGCGCACGCTCGACGACGATCTCGCGGTGCTGCGCGCCGAGGGAGTCGAGGTGGCGTTCACGCCTACCGCCGCCGACATGTACCCAGCCGGTCCCCGAACCACGGTGCTGCCCGGTCCACTCGGGGCGGAGCTCGAAGGTGGTTCTCGCCCAACCCATTTCGCAGGAATGCTGACCGTCGTGCTCAAGCTCTTGCAGATCGTCCGGCCCGACCGCGCGTTCTTCGGCGAGAAGGACTACCAACAGTTGGTACTGGTGCGGCAGATGGTGGACGACCTGAACGTGGACACGCAGATCGTCGGCGTGCCCATCGTGCGGGAACCCGACGGGCTAGCGCTGTCGTCGCGCAATCGCTACCTCGACGAGGTGGAGCGAGAGCAGGCCGGGGCGCTGTCGGCGGCCCTGCTCGCCGGAATGTACGCGGCGTCACGGGGTGCCTCGGAGGCGTTGGACGCGGCCAGGGCCGTGCTCGACGAGGTGCCTGCCATCGCCGTCGACTACCTCGAGGTACGCGACACCTGGCTCGGGCCGGCGCCGGCCGAAGGGGTGGGCCGCCTGCTGGTGGCGGCCAGGCTTGGGCGGACCAGGCTTCTGGACAACATCGCGGTGGACATCGGTGCGTCCGCAGGCATCGACGGCCATTCCCGGGTCTCCTCGGATGCGAATCACGAATTGCCTTGGAGGAACTAGAACCGTGCTGCTCGCGATCGACGTTCGCAACACTCACACCGTGGTTGGGCTGGTGTCGGGGTCCGGCGAACACGCAAAAGTGGTGCACAACTGGCGAATTCGTACCGAGGCTGAGGTCACCGCGGACGAGCTCGCGCTCACCATCGACGGGTTGATCGGCGATGACGCGGAACGGCTCACCGGGGCCACCGGGCTGTCGACGGTGCCTTCGGTGCTGCACGAGATTCGGCTCATGTTGGAGCAGTACTGGCCGTCGGTACCGCATGTGCTGATCGAGCCGGGAGTGCGCACCGGCATTCCGCTGCTGGTGGACAATCCGAAAGAAGTTGGCGCCGACCGAATCGTGAACTGCCTGGCCGCCTTTCACAAGTTCAAGTCCGCCGCCATCGTCGTCGACTTCGGTTCGTCGATCTGTGTCGACGTGGTGTCCGCCAGGGGGGAATTCCTCGGTGGCGCCATCGCCCCAGGCGTTCAGGTGTCGTCCGACGCGGCGGCCGCCCGCTCGGCCGCGCTGCGGCGGGTCGAACTGACCAGGCCGCGTTCGATCATCGGCAAGAACACCGTCGAGTGCATGCAGGCCGGTGCGGTGTTCGGGTTCGCCGGCCTGGTCGACGGGCTGGTGAACCGGATCCGCGAGGACGTCGACGGCTTCGCCGGTGACGACGTCGCCGTCGTGGCCACCGGACACACGGCGCCTTTGGTGCTGCCCGATCTGCGCAGCGTCGAGCACTACGACAAGTACCTCACGCTCGACGGCCTGCGGTTGGTCTACGAACGCAACCTCGACAACCAGCGCGGCAGGCTCAAGCAAGCCCGCTGAGTTCCTTTAAGCTGGCACGTCGTGAGCTCACCTGATGCGCCGGACGACCTGCCCGAGCAGTTTCGAATTCGGCAGGCCAAGCGTGAGCGCCTGCTCGCCGAGGGCCGTGATCCGTACCCGGTCGAGGTCGCACGCACCCATACGCTGGCGGAATTGAGGCGGGCGTATCCCGAGTTGGCCGCCGACACCGAGACGGGTCAGCAGGTCGGCGTCGCGGGGCGGGTGGTGTTCGCCCGCAACTCCGGCAAGCTCTGCTTCGCGACCCTGCAGGAGGGCGACGGGACGCAGCTGCAGGCGATGATCAGTTTGAACGGTGTCGGGCAAGAGTCTCTCGACGCGTGGAAGTCAGACGTCGATCTTGGCGACATCGTTCTGGTACACGGCCAGGTGATCAGCTCCCGCCGGGGCGAATTGTCTGTGCTCGCGGACTCCTGGCAAATAATCTCCAAGGCCTTGCGGCCGCTGCCGGTGGCACACAAGGAGCTCAACGAGGAGACCCGGGTACGGCAGCGCTACGTCGACCTGATCGTCCGCCCGGAGGCGCGCAGCGTGGCCAGGCAGCGGATTGCGGTGGTGCGAGCGGTGCGTTCGGCATTGGAACGCCGTGGCTTTCTCGAAGTGGAAACACCTATGCTTCAAACGATTCCTGGTGGGGCGGCCGCACGCCCATTCGTCACGCACTCCAATGCACTAGACACAGCGCTCTACTTGCGCATCGCACCGGAGTTGTTCCTAAAGCGTTGCTTGGTGGGCGGTTTCGAGAAGGTCTTCGAGTTGAATCGAAACTTTCGAAACGAAGGCGCAGATTCAACGCATTCGCCAGAATTTGCGATGCTCGAGACATATCAGGCATACGGAACGTATGACGACTCTGCGGTCGTGACGCGTGAGCTTATTCAGGAAGTCGCCGACGAAGCGATTGGCACCAGAAACGTGCCACTGGCCGATGGCACGACCTACGACCTAGACGGCGAATGGGCGACGCTCGAAATGTATCCGTCCTTGTCCGAAGCGCTCGGCGAACAAATTTCGCCTGAAACCGGCGTGGAAAGACTTCTGGCGATCGCCTCCGAACTCGGTGTGGAGATTCCCCGCGACCGCGGCTACGGGCACGGAAAGCTCGTCGAGGAACTGTGGGAGCACACCGTTGGGGAAACGTTGTGGGCGCCGACGTTTGTACGGGACTTTCCCGTGGAGACCACCCCGTTGACGCGGGCTCACCGAAGCATTCCCGGCGTCACCGAGAAGTGGGATTTGTATGTTCGGCGGTTCGAGTTGGCCACCGGATACTCCGAATTGATCGATCCCGTGGTGCAAAGGGAAAGGTTCGCGGCCCAGGCCAGGGCGGCGGCCGCCGGCGACGACGAGGCGATGCTGCTCGACGAGGATTTCCTGACTGCGTTGGAGTATGCGATGCCTCCTACCACCGGCACCGGAATGGGTATCGACCGGTTGTTGATGGCCTTGACGGGGTTGTCGATTAGGGAGACCGTTTTGTTCCCGATCGTTCGCAGGTCTACAAACTGAACTGTTCAGTTTCATACTTCTTGTATCATACTTCTTGAATGATTTACGTTTTCATGTAAGCATTGGGCTCGGGGTGGGCATTAGGCCCTCGTGTCCAGACAGAAGGGTCAGTGTGAGCTAATGGCGAAGAAGGTAACCGTCACGTTGGTCGATGATTTCGACGGTGAAGGTGCTGCCGACGAGACTGTCGAATTCGCGCTTGACGGCGTGAGCTATGAGATCGACCTCACGTCAAAGAATGCCGCAAAGCTTCGGAATGACCTGAAGTCGTGGGTTGAGGCCGGGCGCCGCGTCGGTGGTCGACGTAGAGGTCGTTCGGCGGGTACGGGACGGGGCCGGGCCTCCATCGATCGTGAGCAGAGTGCCGCCATCCGCGACTGGGCGCGCCGGAACGGGCACAACGTGTCCACCCGCGGGCGCATCCCAGCCGACGTCATCGACGCCTTTCACGAAGCAACATAACGGGGCGTAGCCAAAATCGCGACGCCGGGCACTTGCTGCCGGTGGTTTCGCCGACGGCGCAACGGGCTGCGCCATCTAGCGGAAACGAATGCCCTCGGCTGGGCGTTGCTCGTCAGAGGTGCGGGGTAGACCTTTCCCAGAAGCGTCAAAAGACGTGGACAGGCGGGGCGCCCCGGGCCGCCGCCCACTACAGTGGACGGTAAGTGCAGAGCGCGGTTAGCCGTGCTGGCTTAGTCGCAAGTGCTGCGCTATTTGATGGAGAGCAGGTAACCACCGATGTTCGAACGCTTTACTGACCGCGCACGGCGCGTCGTCGTCCTGGCCCAAGAAGAGGCCAGGATGCTCAATCACAACTACATCGGCACCGAGCACATCCTGTTGGGCCTCATTCACGAGGGCGAGGGCGTGGCCGCCAAGTCGCTGGAGTCGCTGGGCATTTCGCTCGAGGGCGTGCGCAGCCAGGTCGAGGAGATCATCGGCCAGGGCCAGCAGGCTCCGTCCGGCCACATCCCCTTCACGCCGCGTGCCAAGAAGGTGCTCGAGCTGTCACTGCGCGAGGCGCTTCAGCTCGGCCACAACTACATCGGCACCGAGCACATTCTGCTCGGCCTGATTCGTGAGGGCGAGGGTGTCGCCGCCCAGGTGCTGGTCAAACTGGGCGCGGAACTCACCCGGGTGCGCCAGCAAGTCATCCAGCTGCTGAGCGGATACCAAGGCAAGGAAACGGCCGAAACCGGTACCGGCGGACGCGGCGGCGAGGCGGGCAACCCGTCCACGTCGCTGGTGCTCGACCAGTTCGGACGCAACCTGACCGCCGCCGCGATGGAAGGCAAGCTCGACCCCGTCATCGGCCGCGAGAAGGAAATCGAGCGGGTCATGCAGGTGCTGAGCCGTCGTACCAAGAACAACCCGGTGCTGATCGGCGAACCCGGCGTCGGCAAGACGGCCGTCGTCGAGGGGCTGGCGCAGGCCATCGTCCACGGCGACGTGCCCGAAACGCTGAAGGACAAGCAGCTCTACACGCTTGACCTCGGTTCGCTGGTGGCGGGTAGCCGCTACCGCGGTGACTTCGAGGAGCGCCTCAAGAAGGTGCTCAAGGAGATCAACACCCGCGGCGACATCATCCTGTTCATCGACGAGCTGCACACGCTCGTCGGCGCGGGTGCCGCCGAGGGCGCGATCGACGCGGCATCCATCCTCAAGCCGAAGTTGGCCCGCGGCGAGCTCCAGACCATCGGTGCCACCACCCTCGACGAGTACCGCAAGTACATCGAGAAGGACGCCGCGCTGGAGCGCCGCTTCCAGCCGGTGCAGGTCGGCGAGCCGACGGTCGAGCACACCATCTTGATCCTCAAGGGGTTGCGCGACCGGTACGAGGCGCACCACCGCGTGTCGATCACCGACGGTGCCATCGCGGCGGCGGCGACACTGGCCGACCGCTACATCAACGACCGGTTCCTTCCGGACAAGGCCATCGACCTCATCGACGAGGCGGGCGCGCGCATGCGCATCCGTCGGATGACGGCGCCGCCAGACCTGCGTGAGTTCGACGAGAAGATCGCCGACGCGCGCCGGGAGAAGGAGTCCGCGATCGACGCGCAGGACTTCGAGAAGGCTGCCAGCCTGCGTGACCGCGAGAAGACGTTGGTCGCTCAGCGTGCCGAGCGCGAGAAGCAGTGGCGCTCAGGTGATCTCGATGTGGTTGCTGAGGTCGACGACGAGCAGATCGCCGAGGTGCTCGGCAACTGGACCGGCATTCCCGTGTTCAAGCTGACCGAAGCCGAGACCACGCGTCTGCTGCGCATGGAGGACGAGCTGCACAAGCGGATCATCGGCCAGGAGGACGCCGTCAAGGCCGTCTCCAAGGCCATCCGGCGTACCCGCGCCGGCCTGAAGGATCCGAAGCGCCCGTCGGGGTCGTTCATCTTCGCCGGCCCGTCCGGTGTCGGCAAGACCGAACTGTCCAAGGCACTGGCCGAGTTCCTCTTCGGTGACGACGACGCGCTCATCCAGATCGACATGGGCGAGTTCCACGACCGCTTCACCGCCTCGCGGCTGTTCGGTGCCCCTCCCGGGTACGTCGGCTACGAAGAGGGCGGCCAGCTCACCGAGAAGGTGCGTCGCAAGCCGTTCAGCGTGGTGCTGTTCGACGAGATCGAGAAGGCCCACCAGGAGATCTACAACAGCCTCCTGCAGGTGCTCGAGGATGGTCGGCTCACCGACGGTCAGGGTCGCACCGTCGACTTCAAGAACACGGTGCTGATCTTCACCTCGAACCTCGGTACGTCCGACATCAGCAAGGCGGTTGGGCTCGGCTTCACCCAGGGTGGCGGCGAGAATAACTACGAGCGGATGAAGCAGAAGGTCAACGACGAGCTGAAGAAACACTTCCGCCCGGAGTTCCTCAACCGCATTGACGACATCATCGTCTTCCACCAGTTGACCAAGGACGAGATCATCCAGATGGTCGATCTCATGATCGGTCGGGTCGAGAAGCAACTCAAGGCCAAGGACATGGCCATGGAGCTGACCGACAAGGCCAAGGCGCTGCTGGCCAAGCGCGGCTTCGACCCGGTGCTGGGGGCTCGCCCGTTGCGGCGCACCATCCAGCGCGAGATCGAGGACGCGTTGAGCGAGAAGATCCTGTTCGACGAGGTCGGACCGGGCCAGCTGGTCAGCGTCGACGTCGACAACTGGGACGGCGAGAGCAACAACATCGAAGATGCGGTGTTCACGTTCGTGGGCGCCAGCAAGCCCGTGGTCGACGCCGAACCCGACCTGGCCGGTGCCGGTGCGCCGGGAACCGCAGGGGCGGCGACCGTCGCGGAGTAGCTCAGTAGCGAATAAGGGCGGCATCCCACGCTGGGGTGCCGCCCTTATTCGTGCCTATGCCGCGCCTCGCGAACGGATAGCCTCACCACGGGCGACTTGCCCGATCCGTTCACAGGAAGGTCTGCCCATGCTCGTCGTCACCATGAACGACATTCCAGGCTGGGAGATCCAGCGCGTATGTGGGGAAGTCTTCGGGCTTACCGTCCGATCGCGAAATGCCTTCGCGCAGATGGGCGCCGGGTTCAAGTCGATGTTCGGTGGCGAGTTGGCCGGCATGACGAAGAACCTCGCGGAGAGCCGCAACGAGGCCATGAACCGACTTCTGGAGGAGGCGCGCAAGCGGGGCGGCAATGCCATCGTCGCGATGCGCTTCGACACCACCGAACTGGGCGACGTGTGGACGGAGATCTGCGCATACGGCACCGCGGTGCAAGCCGTGCCCGTGACCGATGCCGCCAAGTACACAGCTCAGCAACTGGGATACGGCGGCGCGCCCTAGACCCAGGGTTTAGGATTCTGCTGTAATCGACGAACGGCGGAAGCTGGTGGAATTCCAGTACGGTCGCGCCACTGCACAGTCAGACCCGAAGTTCGTCAACACCTGCAAACGGGACGCGAAATCCCGAAAGGACTGGACATGACAACTCCCGAGGCCCGCGAGGCCGCTCCCACGCTCGACCTGTCGGCCACCAAGGCAGCAGTCTGGCTGTCGGCCACCGCATTCCTCGCGCTGATCGTGCTCTACTTCGTCGGAATGGACCAGGGTGCGACGTCGATCTTCGGCAGCGACACCCACGTGCACGAGTTCATTCACGACGCCAGGCATCTGCTCGGCTTCCCCTGCCACTGATATTCGGACGGACAGGGAAAGCTGAATATGGAAAAGAACATCATCGGGCGCGGCCTTTTGGCCGGCGCCCTTGCTGGAGTGTTCGCATTCGTCTTCGCGCGAATCTTCGTTGAGCCGGTCATCGAGCGGGCCATCGGGTTCGAAGACGGCGTAGGCGAGGCCCACGAGGCCATGCACGGCGGCGGCCACGAACACGGGGCCGAGTTGTTCACCCGCGGCGTTCAGGCCAACATCGGGATGGGCTTCGGGGTGCTGGCGTTCAGTATCGCGATGGGCGCGCTCTTCGCCGTCGTGTACGCGGTGACGTACGGCCGGGTGGGCAACGTGTCGGCCCGTCTGCTGTCAGTGTTCGTGGCCGGCGGAATGTTGTTGAGCCTCTACGTCGTTCCGGCGTTGAAGTACCCGGCCAACCCGCCCGCGGTCAGCCTCGACGAGACCATCCGGCAACGGACCTTGCTCTACCTGCTGATGGTCGTACTGTCCGCCGCCCTGTTCGTCGCGGCGGTGTACCTGGGCCGTCGGCTAGTGTCGAGACTCGGCGCGTGGAACGCCACGCTGGTTGCGGGTGGGGCATATGTGGTGGCCATCGCGGTCGTCATGCTGATCCTGCCGACCATCGACGAGACGCCTGGCCCATTGCGCGACGAAGCGGGGACCATCATCTTCGCTGGGTTCCCGGCCGATGATCTTTATCAGTTCAGGTTGTATTCCCTTGGCACACAAGTGGTCATGTGGACGACTATCGGACTGGTCTTCGCGGCGCTCGTTTCGCGTTTCCTGGAGTCGAAGCGCAAGGAACCCATTTCTGCGTGAGTGACGTCGTCCGGCTGACCCTCGTGTCGCACGGCATGACCGATGCGATGGCAGCCGGACGATTTCCCATCGACGAGCCCTTGAACGCCATGGGGCACCGTCAACTCGACGCGACCGTCGACCTCGGGTCGATCGACGCCGCGCTGTGCGGCCCCGAGAAGCGGACGCGTCAGACCGCCGAGCTGCTCGGGTTGCGCGCCGAGACCGACACCGCGCTTGCGGACCTGGACCACGGGTCGTGGCGCGGCAACGTACTCGGCGGGGTTCAGCCCGCCGAACTCGCGATCTGGTTGACCGACCCCGCAGGGGCACCGCACGGCGGGGAGTCGCTGGTTGCCTTGATGATTCGGGTGCGACGCTGGCTGGACTCCATCGCGGCAAGGCGCGGCCGAATCGTCGCCGTCACCCATCCGGCGGTGGTTCGGGCGGCCATTCTGATTGCGTTGGATGCGCCGCCGAAGTCCTTCTGGCGCATCGACGTCAGTCCCGCGAGTCGTACGGTCATGCACAAGCGGGGGCAGTCGTGGACGCTGCGTTCGACGGGTTGAGCCGTCAGCCGACGGGCAGCATCCCGAAGGCCTGCTTGGCGATCGACAACACCCACTCGGCAGCGGCCAGGCTGCGGTACTTCGGCCAGGTCAGCTGGAAGCTGACGACCCACGGCTGACCGCTGCGGTCGACGGCGTACCAGCTGAAGGTCAAGTCGCCTGGCAGGTTGCCTGCCTTGGCGCCGATGTAGGGCCACTTGGCCCTGTCGAGGTCGATCCCTGGGACGGCCGAGAGGATGTCCCTGACCGGAGCGGCCCGCCCGACTGCGGCGGCCTGCAACGCGGCGTGAACGCGGCAGATGTCCTTTGCCGTGCCATACCACTCGGCGCCGTACGGCGAGGCGGGCGTGTAGATGCGCTCTGGATCTGGTTCGTAGGCACGGGAATTCGTCTGCTCGAGCATTTGCGCCCGAAGCTGGGGCGACGCCGTCTTCCACTGCTCGCGCAGATCGGGCTTGCCCCAACCGATCGTGAACAGCTCATGCGTGGTGGGGAAGGGTGTCATCAGGGCAGGGTCGTGGTGGCCTGCCGCGACCATGGCCCGCTCCACGGCGCCATGACCGATGCGGTGTATCAGCATGTCGGTGGCCATGTTGTCGCTTGCCGAGATCATCTGCTGGGCAACGTCTCTCACTGAGACATGGGACCCGGGCGGCAGCTTGTCGAAGCCGGCCGATCCGACGTCCTTGACCTCCTTGGTGATGGTCAACAGCTCGTCCCAGCGGACCGTGCCCGCGGTTACGGCTTCGGCCAAGCCCAGCAGCACGTAGAGCTTGAAGATCGAGGCCAGTGGCAGCGAATCGTCGACGTTCGTGCCCGCGAACGTCGTGCATGCGCCGCCTGAGACCTTCGACGCCTGGTACGAATACCGCGCTCCGGACTTGGTCAGTTCGGTGTCGATGTCGGCCCAGTTCTTGATCGTCGGAGGTTGGACGGTCACCACGAAGCGATCGACCAAACCGACGTCGTTGGTGCGCAGTTCGACGTCTTGGGCGGCCCCGTAGGAAGTACGGAGGTGCAACGTCGCCTGGCTCGCCCCCATGTCGATACCGGTGACGGTGATCGGTCGATCCGACCAGAGCCGGCCCATCGCCGAGGTGATGTCATCGACCTGCTTGGGGGCGGCGAGCGTCCGCACCCCGACGGTGCCGATCGGCCAGTCCGAGTTGATCATGTCGACGGTCTGCTTGGCCCGAACGCCTTGCGGCGTATTCGTGTCGATGTGCGCGCCGAAGGCCGCCGCCTCAGCGGGGGGTGAGCCCGTGTGAGCGCAGCCGCAACCAACCGCCGCCACCAAAGCGAGGATCGTCGCGATCCCAATGACGCGGTGCCGCACCCCGCTTGCGCTACTGCTCGGAGCCGGAACCCGCAACGTCCAGCACGACCTCGAACTCGAGCAGGGACGCTCCGGTGGCGACTGGATTGGCGCGCTGGCCTGCGTGCGCCTCGACGGCAGGGCCGCTGGCCCATGCCTGGAAGGCCTCATCGGACTCCCACTGCGTCACCACGAAGTAGCGGTTCTCGCCCTTGACGGGGCGTAGCAGCTGAAATCCGAGGAAGCCGGGCTGCTTGTCGACGGCGTGCGCTCGGTTGGCGAACCGTTTCTCCAATTCCGGGCCTGCATCGGCCGGGACCTCGATCGCGTTGATCTTCACCACGGGCATTGGTTCAGGCTACCCGTCGCATTTCCCGGGTCGCTTCGCTCCTGCCCTCCGCACGCATTTCCCGGGTCGCTTCGCTCCTGCCCTCCGCACGCATTTCCCGGGTCGCTTCGCTCCTGCCCTCCGAACCTCATTCGGGGCAAGATTGCCGCATGCGCACCGACTTGCTGACGCACCGGGCCGGCGAGGGTGAGCCCATCGTCTTGGTGCACGGCCTGATGGGTCGCGGCAGCACGTGGTCCCGTCAAACCCCGTGGCTGTCCGCGCACGGTGCCGTGTACACGTACGACGCGCCGTGGCACCGCGGGCGCGACGTCGCCGACGACCATCCCGTCAGCACTGAGCGGTTCGTATCCGACCTTGCCGACGCGGTGACGGCGTTGGGTCGACCGGTGACGCTCGTCGGGCATTCGATGGGCGGACTGCACTCCTGGTGTCTGGCGGCCGAACGTCCCGAGTTGGTGGGCGCGGTGGTCGTGGAGGACATGGCCCCCGACTTCCGCGGCCGGACGACCGGCCCGTGGGAGCCGTGGTTGCACGCGCTGCCGGTTGAGTTCGGTTCGGCGCAGCAGATATTCGACGAGTTCGGGGACGTTGCCGGCCAGTACTTTCTCGAGGCGTTCGACGAGACGGCGACGGGATGGCGGCTGCATGGGCACACGACACGGTGGATCGAGATCGCCGCGCAGTGGGGCACTCGGCACTACTGGGACCAGTGGCGGGCGGTGCGGGCGCCCACGCTCCTGATCGAGGCGGGCGGTTCCGTCACGCCGCCTGGGCAGATGCGCGAAATGCAAGAGGCCGGCGCACGGGCCACGTATCTGCACGTGCCCGGCGCCGGCCATCTGGTGCACGACGACGCACCACAGGAATACCGCGGTGCGGTCGAGGCGTTCCTATCGGCGTTCGCCGGTCACGCCTGAGACCGGCCAGGTGGGAACCGTTTCGAAGCGAGTGCGGGCGGCATCGGCATCGTGCTGAATCCGGTACCAGTCGGGGTCGTCGGCCGCAGCGGCCAGCCAAGCGCGTTTCGGATCCGACCGGTGGCTCGCCCAACTGACGAGGGCTGCCACCGCAAACGGGGCCATCAGGATGAGGAAGGTCAGTATCACGTTCATGGCAGCAAGTATTCGACCAGTCATATTCCGCCAACAGTGGCAGCAGTGCCGCTGTACGATAAGATACTGCCATGATTAGAAGTGTCTCAGCGCTGGTGCTGGACGGCGTCGCGCCCTTTGAGTTCGGCGTGATCTGCGAGGTGTTCGGCATCGATCGGTCCGCCGACGGCGTGCCCAACTTCGACTTCAAGGTTTGCGGACCGGAGCCCGGTAAATTGCTGCGGACCTCGATCGGCGCGTCCATCGCCCCCGATCACGGGCTCGACGCACTCGTCGGCGCCGACCTGGTCGCGATTCCGGCCATCCCGGGTCCGTACCTACCGGAGGCGCTCGACGCGATTCGAGCGGCGGCGCAGGGCGGGGCGATCATCCTGACGGTGTGTTCGGGGGCGTTCGTCGCTGGTGCGGCCGGACTGCTCGACGGCCGCCCGTGTACGACGCACTGGATGCACGCCGACGAACTCGCAATGCGGTACCCGACCGCGCGCGTCGACCGAAACGTGCTGTTCGTGGACGACGGCAACCTGATCACCAGCGCGGGCACCGCGGCAGGGATCGACGCCTGTCTGCACCTGGTCCGCCGCGAGCTCGGTAGCGAGGTCACCAACACCATCGCGCGCCGCATGGTGGTACCGCCGCAACGCGACGGTGGTCAGCGTCAGTACATCGATCAGCCGATCCCGGTCCGCTGCTCCGACAGCTTTGCGCCGCATCTGGATTGGATCCTGACCAACCTCGACAAACCGCACACCGTGACCACCCTCGCGAAGCGTGCGAGCATGTCGGCTCGTACGTTCGCGCGGAGGTTCGTCGACGAGACGGGCCGCACGCCCATGCAGTGGGTCACCGACCAGCGGGTGCTCTACGCACGCAGGCTGCTAGAGGAGACCGACCTGGACATCGACCGCGTCGCCGACAGATCCGGCTTCGGTACGGCGACGCTGCTGCGTCACCACTTCCGCCGGGTCATCGGTGTCACCCCGTCGGACTACCGGAGAAGCTTCGCGTGTAACGACTCCGGTTGTGCGGCAACGGCTTAGCGACAAAGGTCAGCTGTCCGACGGGCAGTCGACGTCGACGTAGGTTAACCGGGACGTCGCGACAGTGAGTGAAGAGTCCACCAACCTGGGACGCCCTTGAGTTCGTAGTCGCCCCGTTCGACGAAGGGTCGGCGAGAGCCCGTCACGATTTCGTTCAAGGTCGAGGAGACCAGCACCTCGCTGGGTCCGGCCAACCCGGCCACCCTGGCGGCGATGTGCACGGCCATGCCCGCGATGTCGTCACCTCGAACCTCGACCTCGCCGGCATGAATGCCAGCCCGCACCTCGATGCCGAGCGCGCGCACCGCGTCGACGATCGCCTCCGCACAGTCGATGGCACCACTGGGGCTGGTGAACGTCGCGACGAACCCGTCACCGGCCGTGTTGACTTCGCGTCCGCGGAACCGCTCGAGCTCTCGGCGGACCACGGTGTCGTGACTGTCGAGTAGATCGCGCCAATGGTCGTCACCCAGGGCAGCGGCACGTCGCGTTGAGCCGACGATGTCGGTGAACACGATCGTGGTGAGCACCCGTTCGGGGTCGGAACCGCCCCGCTTGCCCGTGATGAACTCTTCGATTTCGCTGAGGATGGGCGCGCTGTCGCCGACCCAATACAGGGTGTCCGCTCCGGGCAGTTCGACGTAGTGGGCGCACGCGATGTGCTCGGCGAGGTACCTGCCGTGGCCGACGGGGACGAACTCGGAGTCTGCGCGATGCATGATCAGGGTGCGCGACGTGATGAACGGAAGTTTGTCCCGCAGATCGGCGTCGACGAGCGCCTGGTTGGCCCTGCGCGCCATGCTCGGCGAGGCGGCCCGGTTGCCCGCGGCGTCCCACCACGTGCGGAACACGTCGTCGTGGGAGACCGACGGTGCGATGAGGTCGAGCACGTCGAAGCCCTGCTCGACCGCATCGGGCTCCATGGCCACCGTCGTGAAGGGACTGGCGCCGCTGCGCTGCGCCCCGACCGGGTAGTCGGGTGCCCATATCGGCCGCGCGCCTGCGTTGAGGAGTACCAGGTTGGACACCCGTTGGGGGCGGTCGCTGGCCAGGAAGATCGCACTCACCGCCGTGAACCCTGAGCCGATGATCGTGGCCTGCTCGATTCCGACGGCGTCCATCACCGCGACCGCGTCCTCCGCCCAGCACGCTGGAGTGATCTTGTCCGCGCCGATGCGCGAGGACATCCCCATGCCGCGGTGGTCGAAGCGGATTACCCGGCAGAACGACGACAGCCTGCGGTAGAAGCGGTACATCGACGGTTCGGAGTCGATCGAGTCGATCGGGATGAACGGGCCCGGCATGACGACCACGTCCACCGGGCCGTCGCCGAGTACCTGGTAGGCGATGTCCAGATCGCCCCGCGATGCGTAGCGAGTCCGCGGAGCCCGTGAACCGGTTACAGCCACGGCCAAAGGTTAGTTCACCTGGGCCTGCGCGGCTTAGGCTTCGCCGCCTTCACCTGACAGCGCAAACCTGCCGTCGGCCGTCTGCTCCACCAACCCGTCGGTCAACAATGAATCGAGGGCGCGGTCACGCTGCGCGGGGTCGGACAGCCACGCTACGTCCAGCGCGGCGCGGTTGACGGGGGTGGTGTTGTCGCGCAACACATCCAGCAGCCTTCCACGCACCTGCCTGTCGGTGCCTGCATAGCGTTGCGGCCTACGGGCCGGAGCGTCCGCCGGTGGAAAACCAGCGGCACGCCATGCGCACACACTCAGTGGACACTCGCCGCAGCGTGGCGACCGCGCCGTGCACACCGTCGCGCCGAGTTCCATCAAGGCAACCGAGAATCGCGGTGCGTCAGCATCATTGGGGAGTAGGGCCTCGACGTCGGCGAGGTCGCGCACGCTCGCGGGGGAGTCGGCCCGCCCGTGCACCGCCCTCGCGACCACCCGGCGGACGTTGGTGTCGACGACGGGCACGCGCTTGCGGTAGGCGAAACACGCGACGGCGCGCGCGGTGTATGCCCCGACCCCCGGAAGCGTCAGCAGCACCTCGACGTCATCGGGCACGACGTCGCCGTGTTCTGTCGCGATCACCGTGGCGCACTCGTGCAACCGCTTCGCGCGGCGCGGATATCCGAGCTTGCCCCAGGCCCGAAGCACGTCGGCGGCGCTCGCTGCGGCGGTGGCCGACGGAGTGGGCCACCGCGCGATCCAGTCGCGCCAGATGGGGTCGACCCGGGCCACCGGGGTCTGCTGCAGCATGAACTCGCTGACCAGGATCTGCCATGCAGAAACACCCGGCCGACGCCACGGCAGGTCGCGCTGGGCCGCGTCGTACCAGCGCAGCAGCTCACTCGAATCGAACGTCAACTCCGACTCCGTGCACAATGTGCCCATGCCCAATTCGAATCCGATATCCGCATGGAAGGCACTGAAGGAGGGTAACGAGCGATTCGTCGCCGGCCAGCCGGCCCATCCCAGCCAAAGCATCGCCGACCGGGCGCGACTCGCCCACGGGCAGAAGCCCACCGCGGTGGTCTTCGGCTGCGCCGACAGTCGGGTGGCCGCCGAGATCATCTTCGATCAGGGCCTCGGCGACATGTTCGTCGTACGCACTGCGGGCCACGTCGCCGACCTGGCCGTGCTCGGTTCCATCGAATACGCGGTCTCCATACTCGACGTGCCGCTGATCGTGGTGCTCGGCCACGATAGCTGCGGAGCGGTTCGAGCGGCGCTATCGGCGCTCGACGACGGCGAGATCCCCGGCGGCTACGTGCGTGACATCGTGGAGCGAGTGACCCCGTCGATCCTGCTCGGGCGTGCTTCCGGGCTCACGCGTGTCGACGAGTTCGAGGCGCGGCATGTCAACGAGACGGTCGCCCAGTTGCGGGTGAGGTCCCTGGAGATCGCGCAGCGCATCCAGGAGGGCAGAGTTGCGATCGTCGGGCTTACCTACCACCTGGCCGACGGCCGGGTGGTATTGCGTGACCACTTGGGCGACATCGGCGAAGGCGCATAGCGGCGGAGCGGTCAGCGGGGCGCGACGATGCCGTGGTCGTAGGCGTACACGATCGCGGCGGCGCGGTCGCGTAGCTCAAGTTTCTGAAAGATCCGGCCGATGTGGCTCTTCACGGTGACTGAGGAGATGAACAGATCCTCGGCGATCTCGTTGTTGGAACGGCCCGCGCCGATCAGGGTCAGCACGTCGAGCTCGCGCACCGTCAGCTCGGTCAACGACCCGGCAGGCCGCGCGCCACCCGCCCGTCGGTAGGTGTGCAGAACCCGAGAGGTCACGCCAGGATCCAGGTAGCCCTCGCCCCTGGACACCGCTCGCACCGCGCGGATCAACTCCTCGGCCGATGAGTCCTTGAGGACGAAGCCCGCCGCACCGGCCCGCAGTGCGCCGGACAGTAGCTCGTCCTCGTTGAACGTGGTGAGCGCGAGCACCGGCGGCGAGGCCTGATCCGTCATCCTCCGAATCGCCTCGATGCCGTCGACCCGCTTCATCCGCAGATCCATCACCACCACGTCAGGACGGTGTGCAGCCACGGCGTCGGGAACCTCGTCGCCGTCGCTGCATTCGGCGACGATGACGAAGCCGTCCTTGCGGCGCAGGATCCGGCGCAGTCCGGAACGCACCAGATCCTGGTCGTCGACCAGCAGGACGGAGATGTCCGCGCTGTCGGCGGTCACTGTCCGCGCCCGGTGGTCAACGGGAGCTCCGCTCGAACCGACCAGTCGTCGCCGACGCGGCCGATGTCGATCGCGCCGCCAAGCAGTTCGACGCGCTGACGCATCCCGTTCAGCCCACGCCCGTCGGATGCGGCTTGGACGGTTGACGCGACGGGTATCTCGTTGACGACGGTTAGTCGGGCAGCCGCCCGTGAAACCGACAGCCGCACAGCGGTATTGGATGCAGGCGCGTGCTTGGCGATGTTCGCCAACGATTCCTGCGCGATGCGGTAGAGCGCCAGCCCAACTGCTCCCGACACCCGGTCGTGCGGGCCGTCGGCGTCGAACGTGAGGGCAAGGCCGGCCTGGCGGAAGTCATCGATCAGCACAGGGATGTCACCGATGCCCGGCTCTGGGGCAATCCTGGCCGGGCCCTGGTCTAGCAGGCCGACCGTGCGACGGATGTCGGCCATCGCCTGGCGACCGAGGCGTTCGGCGTCGCACAGTGCATCGACCGCGTCGTCGATGTCGCGGTCCTGCTGCAGGCCACGGCGGGCTCCCGTCACGTGCAGCAGCGTGACGGTGAGCGAATGCGCGATGACGTCATGCACCTCGCGGGCGATCCGACGACGCTCGTCGGTTGCGGCGTGCTCGGCCAGCTCCGCCTGCATCTCGTTCTGTCTGATCAGCAGTTGCCGCTGGGTCCGCAGCAGAAATCCCACCAGCCAGCCCATCGCGATGATGCTGAGGTACATCGCGATTCCGTCCAGCCGGTGCATCGCCGAGGCGGCCCCCAGCAGTGCGGTCGCCAACGCGGTGGCCAGCAGCCCGCCCGACACCGACGCCAGCGACCCGACCGCGCCGACCATCAGCACCAACGACAGCGGTGCGAAATCACCCGGTATCGGCGTCGAGGTGCCGAATAGGAACATCGCCGTGGCGGTCAGCGCGGTAGCCGAGATTAGCGGGGAGTTGAAGTGGATACCGGATACGAAGAACAGCACGAACGGCGATACCGCGACGAGGGAGGCAGCGAGCGCCACCACCAGGTCGGTGTCGGGTCGCTGCACCGTCGCCACGACGATGACCATCGCCATGGCGCAGTCGGTCACGATGACGATGGCCCACGAGTATCCGAGCGGGATGAGCTCGGTCCGCTGCCGGATCCGGTCTCGCAGGTACGTCGTTGCGGCCCGTAGCACCGCCCCATCGTAGAAGGCTTCCGCCCTGCCGACACCCTGCTGCGGTCGGGTTCGAACTCCGCCCACGGGCGGAGTGGAGGAGTCGACTTCGGCACGACGTGCTTGACGCGAGTGCCCACATAACGTCGATCCATGACGTGGTCACAGCGGGGCGCGCAGCTCATCAACCGGTACGCCCCGCTGGTGCTGTGCTGCTGGGTGGTCGCTGCCGGCGTGGGGAATGTGCTTGTGCCGCAACTGGAGACCGTCGTCGCCGAGCACAGCCGCTCGTTCATGCCCGCCGAGGCGGAAAGCTCGATCGCCGTACGACGATCGGCCGAGCTCTTCGGTGAAGCCGCCACCAACAACCTCAACTACGTTGTGCTGGAACGTGATCAACCACTCCAGCCGCAGGACAGGGCGTACTACGACGCGCTGGTGTCGGCGTTGCGCGCCGATACCGTCCACGTCAAGTCGGTGACCGACCTCTGGGCTGACCCGGTCACCGAAGCGGTGGCGCAAAGCGAGGACGGCCGGGCGGCCAACGTCATGATTCGGCTTGCCGGGATGCTGGGCACGACGGAGGCCAGCGACTCCGTCGGCGCGGTCAGGGCGACGGTGGCCCGGCTTGCCGCTCCGGACGGCCTCCACGTCCACGTCACGGGGCCAGGTAGCACGATCGTCGACGAGTTCGCCGAGATCGACCGGCAACTGCTCGGCATCACCGCAGCCACCGTCGCGCTGATCCTGTTGTTACTGCTCGTGGTGTATCGGTCGGTCGTCGCCGCCGCGATCCCGTTGATCTCGGTGGGGTTGGCAATGGCCGTCGCCCGGCCCATCGTCGCGGCGCTCGGACAAGCCGGCCTGATCGAGGTCTCGCTGTTCTCGGTCGCGCTCATCGCCGCGATGATGCTGGGCGCAGGCACCGATTACGCGATCTTCCTGATCGGCCGCTACCACGAACGCCGCCGGTGCGGCGTCGACCCGGCCGTCGCGCTGAGCGACGCGTACCGCGGGGTGGCACCGGTGATCGCGGGTTCGGGGCTCACCGTGGCCGCGGCGCTGGCCTGTTTGAGCGTCGCCGAGGTCAGCGTGTTCCGCAGCGCTGGAATCCCCTGCGCCATCGGTATTCTGGTCGCCATGCTGGCGTCCTTGACGCTGGCCCCTGCGTTGATCGGGCTGGCCGCGAGGCGTGGGCTGCTGGAACCCCGGCGCTCCGTCATCGCGCGTCGCTGGCGGCGCATCGGGGTGGCCGTGGCGCGATGGCCCGGACCGATCTTCGCGGTCAGCGCTGGGCTCGTCGTCATCCTGGCGTTGCCGGTGGCCGGCCTTCGGATGGGCTGGAACGAACCGGCCGCAACGCCGCCTCATGCCGAATCCAACGGTGGGTACGCCGCGATGGACCGGCACTTCCCGGTCAATCGGCTACTGCCCGACGTGGTCACGATCGAAGCCGGACACGACATGCGAAACCCGGCCGGGTTGATCGCTGTCGAGCGAATCACCCGTCAGGTCATGGCGATACCCGGGGTGCGGATGGTGCAGTCCGCCAGCAGGCCCGCGGGCCGGATACCCGACGAGGCAACCCTGAGCCACCAGGTCGGCGTGATGGGTGAGCAGTTCGACGACGGGATCGACGCGATGACCGACGGGCTTCGACGCGTTGCCGACCTCGACGCCACCCTGGCGCAGATGGCGTCCGCGGTGACCCAACTCGGGCGGGGCCTCCAGAGCGGCGCCGACGGACTAGGTGAGGTCTCGTCGGCCGCCGACGACATGCGTTCGGGAATGCAAGGGCTGCAAAGCAATATGTCGTCGGTGTCGGGGTATCTCGACCCGTTACGCAGGTTCGTCGACGCCACCCCCGGCTGCCCGACCAACCCGGTCTGCTCGGTGGTGGTGCGCCTGGTTCAGCCCGTGGACGACGCCATGCGTAGCTCAGCCGAATTGACCGATGGCACAACCAAACTGACAGACGGCTCGGGCACCGCGACCGCAGCGCTCGCAGGGCTGCCCGCCACGGTGCGCTCGATGACCGCCAGTCTGAGTCAGGCGAGATCGGCCACTCGCGACGTGGCCGACATGGTGAACTCCATTGGGCCGCAGGTGCGTGCGCTGACCGACTACCTGGATGAGCTCGACACCCAGTTCAGGGGCAGCGCGGCCGGCGGTTTCTACCTACCCGAACGCGCCCTGACCGACCCACGCTTTCAAGGGGCGCTGCGCAACCTGATGTCGGCGGATGGCCGCGCGACCTACCTGCTGGTGTACGGCGACGGGCAGGAGTGGGGCGTCGACGGCGCTGCGCGCGCACGACAGCTCGACACCGCGATCACCGAGGCGACCAAGGAGGGGACGCTCACCCCGACCGGCGTGGAACTTGCGGGCGTCGGGCCAGCGACCCGCGACCTTCAGGAGTTCGTCAGGGGCGACATCGTGTTGCTCGTCGGGGCAACCCTGGCGCTGATCTTCCTAATCGTGGCGGTGATGCTGCGCAGCCCGGTGGCGGGCCTCGCGGTGGTCGGGACCGTCGTCGTGTCCTACGCCTCGGCGCTCGGCGTCAGCGTCCTGGTGTGGCAGCACCTGCTCGGCCACGAACTGCACTGGGCCGTCGCGCCGATCTCGTTCATCGCGTTGGTCGCCGTCGGCGCCGATTACAACCTGCTGCTGACGATGCGGATCCGGGAGGAGGCGCGGGCGGGTATCCGCACGGGCATCATCAGGGCCTTCGCAGGCACCGGCGGCGTGGTGACCACCGCCGGGATGGTCTTCGGCATCACGATGTTCGCCCTGGTAGGAGGCAGTGTCCTGAGCGTCGCCCAGATCGGTTTCACGGTCGGCGCCGGACTATTGGTGGACACGTTGATCGTCCGCACGTACGTAGTGCCGTCGCTAGTGGCGTTGCTCGGCCGATGGTTCTGGTGGCCACTTCGGCAGTCGACTTTGAGTCACATCGGAAAAGGCTGAGGCGCGACACGCCGAGCGAGGTCGGACGACTAGCGATGACCTGGCCTTACCGTGAACTTGTGCTAGATCTAGAACCGCAGGGCCCGCTGCCACCCGAGATCTACAAGCGGCGCCGCATGCTCGCCATCGGGGTTGCGGCGCTTGTCCTCGCCATCGTCGTCACGGTCGTCATCGTCGTGATCTCCAATGCGACCGGCGACACGAAGACCGACGGCAAGCCCAGCGTAAGCGCGGCGCCCCCGACTCCGCTGCCTGGCGAGAATCCCGAGGTCAAGTCACCTGTGCTGCCGCCGGCACCGGAGGCTCCGCCCCCGACTCCAACGCCCACCGCGGCCGTCACGCCGCCGCCGGTGCTCAAGGAGGGTGAGGACTGCCCGGACTCCACGCTGGCGGTCAAGGGCATCACCAGCCAGCCCGACTACTCGGTCGGGGATCAGCCCAAGTTCACGATGGTCGTCACCAACATCGGACTCGTCGCGTGCAAGCGGGACGTCGGTGCCTCCGTATTGGCGGCCTACGTCTACGGCCTCGACAACACGCGGCTGTGGTCCAACCTCGACTGTGCGCCCTCGAACGAGACGCTGGTCAAGACGTTCAACCCGGGCGAGCAGGTCACCACCGAGGTGACGTGGACCGGCATGGGTTCGGCGCCGAACTGCCCGCTGCCGCGCCAGCCGATCGGGCCAGGCACATACAACCTGGTGGTCCAGCTCGGAAATCTGCGGTCGTCAACGTTGCCGTTCGCGCTGGCCGAAGCCGCCCCCGCGGCGCCGGCAGGCGACGCCCCGCCGCCAGCCGAAGGTGCCCCCGCTCCGGGGAACTGACTCAGGCCAGCTGGTCTGCGATGGTCGACTCGGCCAACTGCGACAGTCCTTCGCGGATGTGGCGCGCCCACATCGACCCGATGCCGTCCACCGACTGAAGGTCGCTTGCGCTTGCGGCGAGCACGCCCTGTAGCGAGCCAAACGCGTGCACCAGCAGGTCGACATGTGCGAACTGCAGCCGCGGTATGCCCGCCATGGCCCGGTAGCCGCGTGAGCTCATCGCCGAATCCTGGGCCTCCAACGTCGTTGGGTAGCCGAAAACCCTTGCCAGCGCAGTGAAGTCGAGCAACTCGTTGTCGTTGAGCCCGTCGAGTTCATCCAGCGTCGACGTCACCTGCGTGGTGGTGGGCGGGTCGGGGTTGGCGTGATAGTCGCGGACGATGAGCTCGCGTGCGGTGTCGTTGTCACCGACGAGTTCCTCGAGTTGCAGCTTGAGCTGCCGTCCTGCGGTGCCGAGTTCGACTACGTCGGCGTCGATCTCGAGGCTGATCCGACGGACCATCTCAAGCCGCTGCACGACCGTCATCACGTCGCGCAGCGTCACGAAGTCCTCGATCTCGGCCGTGGACAGCTGCCTGTTGACCTCGTCCAAGCGCGTCTTGTAGCGCTCGAGTGTGGCGATGGTTTGGTTGGCCCGCGAAAGAATGGTCGCGGAGTCCGGGACGACGTGCCGTTCCCCAGCCACATAAACCGTCACGATGCTCATCGAGTGGCTGACCGAGACCACCGGATAGCCGGTCTGGACGGCGGTACGTTCGGCCGACCGGTGCCTTGTCCCGGATTCCTCGGTGGGAATCGACGGGTCTGGCACCAACTGCACGTTGGCGCGCAGGATGCGGGTGCCGTCGCTGGACAACACGACCGCGCCGTCCATCTTCGACAGCTCGCGCAGCCTCGTAGGGGCGTAGCGCACGTCCAGCGTGAATCCGCCGTCGCAGATGGCGTCGACGCTGTCGTCATAGCCGAGCACGATGAGCGCGCCCGTCTGGCCCCGCAGGATGCGTTCAAGGCCGTCGCGAAGCGGTGTCCCCGGCGCCAGCCGGCCCAGCGTCTCGCGCAGGGTCGGGCGAGCCAGCTGGACCACTGTGCCGCGGGTGGTCCTACTGCTGGACTTCACGGCCATCGCGCCTCCTAATTCCCCGGTAGCTGCGCTCCTGCCCGCCGCACCTAGGCATCAGCCGCCATTGTCGGCGATGCGCTGCACCCCGTGCAACAACATGCCGATGTCCTCGATGGTGCGGATCCGCAGACCCGCAGGCACGTCCTTGACGCCAGGCGGCACCATAGCGGACTTGAAACCGAGCCTGGCGGCCTCGGCCAACCTGCGGTCCGTGCCGGTTACCCTGCGGATGTCACCGGCGAGGCCCACCTCGCCGATGAACACGGCGTCGGCGGGCATGGGAACGTCCTCGAACGCCGACGCGATCGCGGCAGCCACGGCCAGGTCCGTTGACGGATCGGCCAGGCGCATGCCGCCGACGGTGGAGAGGTACACGTCGCACTTGCCAAGCGGTAGCTTGGCCCGCTTCTCCAATACGGCGAGGATCATCGCGGCGCGCGACGAGTCGATGCCGCTGGTGGCGCGCCGCGGGTTGCTTGCCGACGATTCGGCGACGAGTGCCTGCACCTCGCCGATGAGCGGACGCTTGCCGTCCATCGTCACCGTCACCGCGGTGCCAGGAACCGGGGCCGGGCGCTGGTCGCGGAACAGTCCGGATGGGTCGGCGACCCCCTCTATTCCGTTGTCGTGCAACAGGAAACACCCGACCTCGTCGGCGGCGCCGAAGCGGTTCTTCACGCCACGCACCATCCGCAGCGCGGAGGCCCGGTCACCCTCGAAGTGCAATACGACGTCGACGAGGTGCTCGAGGGACCGCGGGCCGGCGATGGCCCCGTCCTTCGTGACGTGGCCGACGAGGATCATCGCGACCCGCGAAGAGGCTGCACCCTTGGCGTATGACGTCAGCGCGGTGGTGACCGCGCGGACCTGAGTGACCCCGCCGGTGACTCCGTCGACGTCCGAGGTGGACATGGTCTGCACTGAGTCCACGATGACCAAAGACGGCCGAACCGCCTCGATGTGTCCGAGCGCGGTCTGCAGGTCGGACTCGGCAGCCAGGAAGACCTCGTCGTGGGTGCAGCCGGTGCGTTCGGCGCGCAGCCGGATCTGACCGGCGGACTCCTCGCCAGACAGGTACAGCGCGCGCCGCCCCGTGCTGGCCCAGCGATGGGCGACCTCGAGTAGCAGCGTCGACTTGCCGACCCCAGGGTCGCCTGCCAACAGCGTCACCGAACCGGGGACAAGGCCGCCGCCGAGCACCCGGTCGAGTTCGCTTACGCCGGTGTGGAAGTGACGCGTTTGGCCGGGATCGATGGACGTGATGGGGACGGCCGGGGAGTTGGGCACGACCGACCGGGCTCCGGTCGTGCCGCCGACCATGCTGATCGTGGCCACCTCATTGACCGTGCCCCACGTGCCGCAATCCGCGCAGCGGCCAACCCATTTGGCGGTGACGTGATTGCACTCCGAACAGCGGTACTGCGCACGCACCTTCGCCCCTGCCTTGGCCACGAACCGACGTTAGCCGCCGCGACTGACAGAACGGATTCGACGCGCTAGTGCGGGCCTGCCGGCACGCTCACGCCGTTGTTCTCCGCGTTGTCGACGCGACGTGAACCCTCGCCGGCGGCGATGGGCACCTCGACGGTCTGCTGGCCCGCATTCTCGAAGGTGAAGGTGAACGGGTAGGTCAGGCCGTTGCTTATCGGCTTGGTCAGCGCGACGGCGGCCTCGGCGGTGCCCGCGCCTTCGGTGACGCCCAGGGGGCTGGGCTGAAAGTCTGGCGTACCGACAACCAGCGTGCCGCCGGGGAGCACCCTGGTGTCACCGACCAAAGCCACGGACCCGACGTCCGACGTGATCGACACCAGCCGGTCGCCGTTTGCGGCGGAGCCGTTGGCTGCCACGAACAGCAGTTCGACGTCAGCGCCTGGTTGTACGTAAGCGGAGTCCTGCACCGCGCGCAGGTGGATGTTGCGCAGGTCGATGTTGCCGACCGTCGCGCCGGTGCCGTTGATGGCAGGCTGCTGCCCGGCGGTCTGCGCGACCTGCCCTGCGCTACAGCCGGCAAGCGTCACCACGACGGCCAGCCCACCAGCCGCCAGGCCCGCGGTCATGGCAGGAATGCGCGTTCTGATGCGGTTCACGGAAGCCTCCTGGTCAGCCTTGACGTGGGTCCCAGGTATCGAACCCTGACAGTACTAAGGAGAGTAGTAGGTGGCGGTTGGCCGCGATAGACGAGGGCAAGCACGGACCCCAATCCCGTCTGTACCGCGGGTAGCCAGGGCCTTGAAAGGCGACGAGCGCAGCGCACGCGAGGGTTGCCGAGGGCCAGGCGTTTGCCCCGCTGACTGCATGTATTCGCCATGGTGTCAAGCCCCCTCCATCATCATCAGTGCCCCTGACCTGCATAGTTGTTCAACGTGTGACGTAGCCCCGTGCTAACATTGAGATGTGAAAGGGGCTCGAAACTGATGATTTTCAAGGTCGGAGACACCGTTGTCTATCCACACCACGGTGCTGCATTGATCGAGGCGATCGAAACCCGGACCATCAAGGGCGAGCAGAGAGAATATCTCGTCTTGAAGGTCGCTCAGGGCGATCTCACGGTTCGAGTTCCTGCAGACAATGCCGAGTACGTCGGCGTTCGTGACGTGGTCGGGCAGGAGGGCCTCGACAAGGTCTTCCAGGTACTGCGTGCCCCGCATACCGAGGAGCCGACCAACTGGTCGCGTCGCTACAAGGCGAACCTCGAGAAGCTGGCCTCCGGTGACGTGAACAAGGTCGCTGAGGTCGTTCGCGACCTGTGGCGTCGTGACCAGGAGCGCGGGCTGTCTGCGGGTGAGAAGCGCATGCTCGCCAAGGCCCGGCAGATCCTCGTCGGTGAATTGGCGCTCGCTGAGGGCACCGATGACGAGCGGGCTGCCACCATGCTCGACGAGGTACTCGCCGCCGCGTCCTAAGGGACCTCGTGTTGCGTATCGGTCTTGGCACCGATGTACACCCCATAGAGGTTGGGCGGCCGTGTTGGCTGCTGGGCCTGCTGTTTGATGACGCTGACGGCTGCGCCGGGCATTCCGATGGTGACGTCGCTGCTCACGCACTGTGCGACGCGTTGCTCAGCGCGGCCGGGCTTGGCGATCTCGGGTCAGTTTTCGGTACCGATCAGCCTCAGTGGCGCGGCGTCGGCGGCGCAGACATGCTTCGCCACGTGCGCAGGCTGCTGCTTGCCGATGGCTACCGGGTGGGCAACGCCTCGGTCCAGGTGATCGGAAATCGACCCAAGGTCGGTCCCCGCCGGATCGAGGCTCAGCAAGTGCTTTCCGAGCTACTCGATGCTCCCGTATCGGTGTCGGCGACCACCACCGACGGGCTCGGACTCACAGGCCGAGGTGAGGGGTTGGCGGCCATCGCCACCGCGCTCGTCGTCGCCGTTGAAGCCTGACTGTTAAACAACGGCGAATTGGGCCGGTAAGCTGGCCCGTCGTGACCGACACGGGCCTGCGCCTCCACGACACCATGACCGGTGCCGTGCGCGACTTCGTCCCACTCCGGGCGGGGCATGCGTCGATTTACCTGTGTGGCGCGACCGTACAGGGGCAGCCCCACATCGGACATGTGCGCAGCGGCGTCGCGTTCGACGTGCTTCGTCGTTGGCTCACCGCAAAGGGCTTCGACGTCGCCTTCATCCGGAACGTCACCGACATCGACGACAAGATCCTGATCAAGGCCGCCGACGCAGGCCGGCCGTGGTGGGAGTGGGCGGCTACCTTCGAGCGCGCCTTCAGCCAGGCGTACGACGCGCTCGGAGTGCTGCCGCCGTCGGTCGAACCCCGCGCCACCGGCCACATCACCCAGATGGTCGAGCTCATCGAACGGCTGATAGCGGCAGGCCACGCATACGCCAGCGACGGCGACGTCTACTTCGACGTGCTCAGCTACGCGCAGTACGGCCAACTGTCCGGACACCGAGTCGATGACGTCCATCAGGGTGAGGGCGTGGCCAAGGGCAAGCGCGACGAGCGCGACTTCACGTTGTGGAAGGGCGTCAAACCCGGCGAGCCGTCGTGGCCGACCCCGTGGGGCCGCGGGCGCCCCGGCTGGCACACCGAGTGCGTCGCGATGTGCGAGACGTACCTTGGCCCCGAGTTCGACATCCACGCGGGCGGCATGGACCTGGTGTTCCCGCACCACGAGAACGAGATCGCACAGGCCTGCGCGGTGGGCGACGGGTTCGCCCAGTACTGGCTGCACAACGGCTGGGTCACCATGGGCGGCGAGAAGATGAGCAAGTCGCTTGGCAACGTGCTGGCGATCCCCGCGGTATTGCAGCGGGTGCGGGCCGCTGAATTGCGCTATTACCTCGGCAGTGCCCACTACCGCTCGATGCTGGAGTTCTCCGAGACGGCGCTGAACGACGCTGCCAATGCGTACACGGGCATCGAGGAATTCCTGCACCGGGTGCGCGGCCGCGTCGGCACGGTGGTGCCAGGCACCTGGACGCCGAAGTTCGCTGCGGCGCTCGACGACGACCTCGCCGTGCCCATCGCGCTGGCCGAGGTGCACGCTGCTCGGGCCGAGGGCAATCGCGCGTTGGACGCGGGTGATCACGAGGCCGCGATGGCGCACGCTTCGTCGATCCGCGCGATGATGGGCATTCTCGGGTGCGACCCGCTCGATGAGCGTTGGGAGTCGCGCGACGAGACGCGGGCGGCGTTGACGGCGGTCGACGAATTGGTGCAATGGGCGCTCGTCCAGCGCACTGACGCACGTGAACACAAGAACTGGGCCCAAGCGGACGAGATCCGTGACCGGCTGAAGGCAGCAGGCATCGAGGTCACCGACACAGCCGACGGTCCTCAATGGAGCCTGCTCGATGGAGACGGAAAATAATGGCTGGAAATTCACAGCGGCGCGGTGCCGTGCGCAAGACGGGCAGCAAGAAGGGCCCGACCGTAGGTTCCGGCGGGGTCCGCAGGCGCGGGCTGGAAGGCAGGGGCGCCACCCCGCCCGCCTCCGAGCGCACCCATCATCCGGCCGCCAAGCGCGCAGCCAAGGCCGCCAAGACCGCGAAGCAGCAACGGGCTCGCCGCAAGACCGACGACGTCGAACTCGTACTCGGCCGCAACCCCGTCGTGGAGTGTCTGCGCGCGGGCGTCCCTGCCACTGCGCTGTACGTCGCGCTTGGCACCGAGACCGACGAGCGGATGACCGAATCCGTAACGCGGGCAGCAGATGCCGGCATTGCGATCCTCGAAGTGCCGCGCACCGACCTCGACCGGATGAGCACCAACGGGCTGCATCAAGGCATCGCGCTGCAGGTGCCACCGTACGACTACGCCCACCCCGACGACATGCTGAAGTCGGCGACCTCGGACGTCCTTCCCGCGTTGATGGTCGCGCTGGACAACATCAGCGATCCGCGCAACCTCGGCGCCATCGTGCGGTCGGTGTCGGCGTTCGGTGGACACGGCGTGTTGATCCCGCAACGCCGTTCGGCGTCGGTGACGGCGGTGGCGTGGCGCACCAGCGCGGGTGCTGCGGCCCGCCTTCGCGTCGCGCGTGCCACCAACCTCAATCGCACGCTGAAGAGTTGGTCCGACGCCGGACTCCAGATCGTCGGCCTCGACGCCAACGGCGACACCGAACTCGACGAGTTGGATGCCACTGGGCCGACCGTCGTCGTAGTCGGCTCCGAGGGCAAGGGCCTCTCGCGCCTGGTGCGTGAGCACTGCGATGCGATCGTGTCGATTCCTATGGCGGGGCCGACGGAGTCGCTCAACGCGTCGGTGGCCGCGGGCGTGGTGCTCGCGGAGATCGCGCGGCAGCGCCGCAGTTAGTTCACACGCCGAACAGTTGCACACCGGCCCACAGGCCGAGCACGGCGACCACCAACGTCAGCGGGGTGGTCACCAGCCCGACCCTGCTGAATTCGACGAACCCGGCGTCGAGTCCATCACGTCGAACGACATTGCGCCACAGCAGATTCGACAGCGAGCCCGGATAGGTGAGGTTCGGGCCGATGTTCACGCCGATCAGCACGGCGAGCACCGCCGCCGGACCCAGTCCGGCCACCAGGGGGAGTAATACCAGTACCGCAGGCAGATTGTTGACGACATTGGCCAGCAGGGCGGCGATGACGGCGATGCCGAGCAGCGCGGCCAGCGTCGTGTCGTCGGGAAGCACGGCTTGCATCGCGGTGCCCAGTCCGTGGTGGGTGACCGCGGTGACCACCACCCCGAGACACAGCACGAAGGCCAGGAACGGGATATTGACGGCCTCCACGATTCCGCGGACGGAGCTGCGGCCACGGGCCAATCCGTGAATCGCCAACGCCACGGCGCCCGCGAACGCCGCCCACGCCGGCGCGATGCCGAGGGCCGACGTGGCCGCGAATCCGAACAGGGTCGCGCCAAGCACCACAAGCACGAATACCGGAACCTCGGCAGGTGGGGGTGCCGACGGCTCCAGCGGAGCGACGAGCTCACGGCGAAAGTAGAAGCGCAGCAACGCATATTCGACGGCGATGGCGAGCACCCACGGCAGCGCCATCAACGCGGTGAAGTGGACGAAGGCGAGCCCGGCTGCGCTGAACGCCAACAGGTTGGTCAAGTTGGACACCGGGAGCAGCAGTGACGCGGTGTTCGACAGGTGTGCGGTGGCGTATGCGTGCGGCTTCGGCGGACTCTGCAGCGTACGGGCGGTCGCGAGCACGACCGGCGTCAACAGCACCACGGTCGCGTCGAGGCTGAGCACGGCCGTGGTGCCTGCCGCGATGAGGAACACCCAGCCGAGCAGTTTGCGTGGCCGGCCGCCGCTGCGTCGTGCCATCGCGACGCCCGCCGCGTGAAACAGGCCCGCGTCGTCGCACAGCTTCGCGAGCACCAGCACCGCGGCGAGGAAACCGACGACGGGGAGCAGGTCCTTGACCTCGGCGACGGCGTCCGCCCAAGTGACCACACCCGTGGCGATCAGCAGCGCCGCCGCCGGTACCGCCACCACGGCCTCGGGCCAGCCGCGCGGCCGAACCATTGCGAACCCGAGCACCACGGCCAGCGCGGCGAGCGCCAGCGTCAGCTCCACGGGTCAGCGCGCTGCCACAACGTGGGGAGCTGCAGTGGGATGCCGTCTTCGGCCGCCAGGCGGGAAAGCACCCGCATCGACACGTCGAGGTCGTCGCCCGCGTAGGGCAACGCGCGTAGCGGCGCGTGCAGCGGGCGGAAGAAATCGTCCCAATGGATCAACACCACGCGGCGGGCCCCAACCGACCGCACGGTCTCCGTCCAGTAGTCGACGAGGTAGCGCTCCGGCTGTAGCCCGAGTTGACCGATGCCGAGGTACACCACGTCGGCGCGCTGACCGCTCAGTGCACCGGTCACGTACCCGGCGCTGCCGACGACCAGCAGCCGCCGGTCGGTGGGTACGTGGTGGATAAGCGTCGACCACGACTCCCCGCATCGGTACGCCGACGCCTTCACCGGTGGGACGACCGGGGCGGTGATCTTGCCAGGGAAGCGGTCCGGTGGGCAGTGGTCGCCCTCGATCAGTGTGACGACCCAGTTATCCTTGGCGCCCAACGTGATTGGCACGCCGGGGTGAGCGGTGACGAGCCGGTCCTCGGCCAGGCCGAACCCACGACCGACCTGCGCGGTCGAGGTCCCACCCACCACCTTGGCGCCCGTGCGTGCGGCGACGACAGCGGAATCCATGACGTGGTCGAAGTGGGAGTGCACCGGCAGCACGGCATCGAGCGACGTGACGCCCAACCGGGCCAGACAGCCGTCGATGCGGGGTTCCGACGGCGACAGCCTGCGCGTTGCCACCGCGGCCAGCGACGGGCGGGAGAAGAATCCGTCGGTCATCAGCGCGGAGTCGCCGTCGTCGACGAGCAGGGTGGTGACTCCTGCCCACGTCACCGCCAGCGGGGCGTCCGCGGCTGCGGTGGACGCGTCGAAGTAGTCCCGGTAGTCGTCGAGCTTCGGTCTGCCGAGTTTGAGCCGCATCAGGCGAACGCCGCCAATTGGATGCCCTCGGATTCCAGCCGTTGTCGCAAGGTGTGCGCGATCTGCACCGCGCCAGGTGAATCACCGTGCACGCAAACGGATTCCACGCTGATCGGGATGCGTGATCCGTCTACTGCGGTGACACGCCCGGTGTTGATCATCGAAACCACCCGCTCGGCGATCTGGTCGACGTCGTGAAGAACCGCATCGGGCTCCCGACGGGAGACCAGCTGGCCGTCAGCGCGATAGGCCCGGTCGGCGAAGGCCTCTGGCACCGTGCGAAGGCCGAGTCGTTCGGCGGCGGTGAAGAACTCAGAACCTGCCAGCCCGAGTACCGGCAACCCGGGGTCGACGGCGTGCACGGCCGCAGCGACGGCAGCCGCCTGTCCGCTGTCGGTGACGATGGTGTTGTACAGCGCGCCATGGGGTTTCACATAGCTGACGGTCGAGCCCGCGGTATGTGCCAGGGCCTGCAGCGCGCCCAGCTGGTACACGACGTCGGCGAACAGATCCTCGGCGGTGACGTCGATGAAGCGGCGGCCGAACCCGGCCAGGTCGCGATAGCCCACCTGGGCGCCGATGCGCACGTCCCGTGCAGCGGCGGCGCGACATACACGGGCCAGCCCGGCTGGGTCGCCCGCGTGGAATCCGCACGCGACGTTGGCGCTGGTCACCAGGTCGAGCATGGCGTCGTCGTCGCCGAGCTGCCATACCCCGAAGCCCTCGCCGAGATCGGCGTTGAGGTCGATGGTCGCGGCGGACACGTCGGCCAGCCTACGTCGGCGACGCGGCAGTCGGAGCCCAGCAGTTCTCAGACACGAACTCCGCCAGCGGACGTGCAGAAGTCCACGCCTCGAGTTCGAGGACGGGTCGGTCGGGGAACGCGGGCACCGGACCAAGACACAGGATCGCGACCGGCTCGGCGTCGGCAGGCATGTTCAGGAGCCGCGCGAGCCGGTCCGGGTCGAATATCGACACCCACCCGAGTCCGAGCCCCTCGACGCGCGCGGCCAGCCACAGGTTCTGAATGGCACACGACACCGACGCCAGGTCCATCTGGGGCATCGTGCGGCGGCCGAAGACATGTCGGCTGCGGTCCTCGCCGAGTGCGACGACGAGCAGCTCGGCACAGTCCAGGATGCCCTCGACCTTGAGCGCCAGGAACTCGTCGCCACGCGTGCCGAGCGCATCGGCGGTGAGCCTGCGTTCTTCGTCGACGAGTGTATGGAGCCGGGTGCGTAAGCCGGTGTCGGTGATCCTGACGAACCGCCACGGCTGCATCAGCCCGACGCTCGGTGCGGCGTGCGCGGCCGCGAGCAAGCGGGCCAGTACGGGCTCGGGAATGGTTGTGTCCGGAACGAACTCGCGCATGTCGCGGCGTTCCGATATCGCGCGGTAGACAGCCCTTCGTTCCGGCTCGCTGAATGCGTGTGCTGCTGTCACGTCGGTCAGCTTAAGTGGCAGCCTGGTGAGATGACTGCGAGCCGTAGCGAAGTCCTGATCAGTGCGAGCGAACTCCGCGAGGTCTTGGCCGGCGGCGCCCCGCCGACCGTGCTCGACGTACGGTGGCAACTCGCCAAGCCCGACGGGCGAGACGACTACGCATCCGGCCACGTGCCGGGCGCGGTGTACGTCTCACTCGACGACGACCTCACCGATCACGGGCTTCAAGGACGCGGTCGCCATCCGTTGCCGTCGGGGGCCGCCATCGAATCGTCGGCCCGCCGGTGGGGGATTCGCACCGGCGTGCTGGTAGTGGTCTACGACGACTGGAACCGCGCCGCGTCGGCGCGGGCGTGGTGGGTGCTCACGGCGGCGGGCATTCCTGGCGTGCGGATCCTCGACGGCGGGCTGGCCGCCTGGACGGAGTCGGGCGGGGAACTCGAAACCGGCACGGCGACAGTCGAACCCGGCGATGTCTCCGTCGCTCACCAAGACCTGTACGCAGGCGCGCTGCCGACCCTGTCGGCCGATGAGGCCGCGGCTTTGGGCAACCGCCTGGTCGATGCGCGCGCGCCCGAGCGGTTCCGTGGGGACGTCGAACCGGTGGACCCGGTCGCCGGGCACGTACCGGGCGCGGTCAACGTGCCGAGTACGTCGCTGCTGGCCGCCGATGGCACGTTCCTGGCCGACGACGACCTGCGGGCCCGGTGGGGCGACGGCGTCGGTGCGTATTGCGGGTCTGGCGTCACGGCATCGGTCGTGGTCGTCGCGTTGGCCGCGGCGGGGGTGCCGGTGGCGCTGTTCCCTGGGTCGTGGTCGCAGTGGTGTGCGGATCCGTCGCGTCCCGTGGGAGTGGGTCCCGCGTGACGACGCTTAATGGAAACGGTTATCATTATCGTCATGTCGAATTCTTGCCGCCTCGGCCTCGCCGCCACGGTCCTACTTGCTGCCCCCTTCGCGCTGGCGTCGTGCTCGAGTGGCGGTGAAAGCCAGTCCGTCGCGTCCTCGTCGACGAATGCCCCGTCATGCCCCACGACGCCGGTCGAGGTCGTCGTGAGCGTGGATCAGTGGGGCGGCATCGTCTCCGAGCTCGGCGGGGCGTGCGCCAAGGTCACGACCCTGTTGGCCAGTTCGTCGGTCGATCCCCACGACTACGAGCCGTCGCCCGCTGACGCCGTCAAGTTCTCCGGCGCCCAGCTGGTGGTGGTCAACGGCGGTCACTACGACGAGTGGGCGGCGAAGCTCGCCGCGGGCTCCGCACCCGCGGCGCCCGTCGTCGACGCCGTCCAGGTGAGCGGCCTCGATCAGAACGGCACCAACCCCCACACCTGGTACAGCCCAACGGCGGTGACGCAGGTGGCCGACGCCGTCACTGCGCAGCTGAGCAAGCTGGCGCCAGGTGCGTCCGACTACTTCGCTGCGCGGCGCGGCGAATTCACCAGCACGCTGCGGCCCTACGACGACCAGATCGCCGTGATCAAGACGGGCGCGACGGGCAAGCGGTATGCCGCGACCGAGGGGGTCTTCGACTACATGGCGTCCGCGCTGGGGCTGCAGAACGAGACTCCGGCGGGCTATCAGACCGCGACAAACAACGAGTCCGACCCGTCGCCTGCCGACCTCGATGCCTTCCTCGGACTGCTGCGGAACAAGGGCGTCGACGTGCTGATCTACAACACCCAGACCGAGGGTTCGGTGCCGCAGCAGCTTCGCAGCGCGGCGGAATCAGCGGGTGTTCCGGTGGTCGAGGTCACCGAAACGGTGGCGCCCGGAGCGAAATCGTTCGAGGCTTGGCAGGTGGACCAACTCACTGCCCTCGCCAAGGCGCTCGGTGTCGCAACCTGATCAGGCGGCCGAGGAGGCCGATACGCCCCCGGCGCTGTCCTTCGACGACGTCAGCGTGGTTCGAGGCGGCCGGCTGATCTGGTCGGAAGGCACCTTCGACGTACCCTCGGGCGGCATCATCGCCGTCATCGGAACCAGCGGGTCGGGCAAGACGACGCTGCTGCACGCCGTACTCGGCACCATCCCGACGGCCTCGGGGGAGATCCGGGTGCTGGGCAAGCCGCCCGGCGCCGCCACCGGGCTGATCGGCTACGTGCCGCAGAACTACGCCGCGGCGGCAGGCAGCGCGATCCGCGCCCGCGACGCGGTGATGCTCGGCCTCACCGGCAACCGGTGGGGCTTCGGACGGGCGGACGGCGATCAACGTCGTCGCGTCGACGAGATTCTCGCCGCCGTGGACGCTACGGAGTTCGCATGCAGGCGGCTGTCGCAACTGTCCGGTGGACAGCGCCAACGCGTCGCCATCGCCGAGGCACTCGTCGGGCGCCCCCGGCTGCTCATCCTCGACGAGCCGCTGACGGCGCTCGACGTCCGGAACCAGCGGGGGATCGTCGGCCTGCTGGCCAGGATCAGGGAGGAGTTCGGCGTCACCATCGTGGTCGTCGCCCATGACCTCAATCCGCTCTTGGGGATCCTCGACGGTGCCATCTATCTATTGGACGGGCACGCGCACTTCGACACCATGGACGAGGTGGTCGACGAGCACCTCCTGACCCATCTGTACGGCACGTCGATCCAGGTGGTGCACACCCCGCAGGGCGACCTCTACATGCGGAGCGTGTAATGAGTGCAGAAGTTATAGCCCTTGGCTACCAAAGCAATTGGGCGCAAATCCTGACGTCTGCCTTCATGCGCAATGCGCTGCTTGGCGGCACGCTGGTCGCGCTGGCCGCTGGGCTGATCGGATACTTCATCATCGTGCGCAGCAGCGCGTTTGCCGCGCATGCGTTGGCCCACATCGGTTTTCCCGGCGCCACCGGGGCGGTTCTGGTCGGGCTTCCGGTGACGGTCGGGCTCGCCGTGTTCTGCGTCGGCGGCGCGCTCGTCATCGGTGCGCTCGGCAAGCGTGCCGATGAGCGCGAAGTGGCGACGGGGACGGTGCTGGCCTTCGCAACGGGGCTTGGGTTGTTCTTCAGCTCACTCGCCACCAAGAGCAGCAGCACCGTCACCAACGTGCTCTTCGGAAACCTGCTGGCCGTATCTCATGAGCAGTTGGTGACGTTCGCGGTGGCGCTTGCGGTGATCGCGGCCGTCGTGGCGTTCGTGTATCGGCCGCTGCTGTTCGCTTCGGTCAATCCCGAGGTGGCCGAGGCCAAGGGCGTCCCGGTGCGCGTGCTTTCCGTCATCTTCATGGCCCTGTTGGGCCTTTCGGTGACGATGGCGGTGCAGGCCGTCGGCACCTTGCTGTTGTTCGCGCTGGTGGTCACGCCTGCGGCGACGGCGATTCTGCTGACCGCGCGACCCGGCGTCGCGATGGCGGTGGCCACCGGGCTGGCCGTGGTCTCGGTGTGGGCCGGCCTCGCGGTGTCGGCGATGTTCAACGTGCCACCGAGTTTCGTCATCACCACCATCGTGTCGGTGATTTGGCTGGTGGTCTGGCTGGTCGCCCAACGCGGCGCCAAGGACCGTAGCGCGCCAGCGCCATCGCACGGTGCGCCCGTAGTCGAGGGCTGATCCACTAACGTCATGAAGCATGTCCAGAGGTCCGATGCCGAGGCGGCGCGCGACTCTGGCATCGCTCGCTGCGGAACTCAAGGTGTCCCGCACCACGATCTCCAACGCGTACAACCGGCCGGATCAGTTGTCGGCCGACCTCCGCGAACGGGTGCTCGCCACCGCCAAGGAGCTTGGTTACCCGGGCCCGGACCCCGTCGCACGCTCGCTGCGCACCCGCAAGGCGGGCGCTGTCGGCTTGGTGCTGACCGAGCCTCTCGACTATTCGTTCAGCGACCCGGCGGCGCTGGGGTTCGTGACGGGGCTTGCGGAATCGTGCGAGGAGGCGGGGCAGGGGCTGCTGCTGGTGGCGGTCGGCCCCGGCCGTAGCGTCAGCGACGGCACCGCAGCGGTGTTGTCCGCAGGCGTCGACGGGTTCGTCGTGTACTCGGCGGCCGATGACGACCCCTACCTTGCGGTCGTCGCGCAGCGCGGACTGCCCGTCGTCGTCGTCGACCAGCCGATGGGAGTGCCAGGGACGTCGCGTGTCTGCATAGACGATCGGGCGGCCATGAGAGCAATCGCCGATCACGTTGTGGGACTTGGCCATCGGCACCTCGGCATGCTGACGATGCGACTGGGAAGGGACTGGCCGCATGACACCGAGGGCCCCGCGCTCGCCAGCTCGGACCGGGTGAGGTCGCCACACTCCCACGTGCAGCGGGAACGCATCCGCGGCGTGCTCGACGCGATGAAGGACGCAGGGCTCGAACCGGATTCGCTGACCGTGGTGGAGAGCTACGAACATCTGCCGACTTCGGGTGGCGACGGGGCGGAAGTGGCGCTGGAGGCCAACCCGCGGATCACCGCACTCATGTGCACCGCGGACGTGCTCGCCATATCCGCGATGGATTACTTACGTGCACACGGCATTTACGTTCCTGGCCAGATGACGGTGACGGGGTTCGACGGGGTGCCGGAGGCGCTCGCGCGGGGACTCACCACCGTCATTCAACCCAGCGTCGAGAAGGGCCGCCGCGCGGGTTGGCTGCTCCACAACCCGCCGAGGTCGGGGCTGCCGGTGGTGGACGTGCTGGAGACCGAGTTGGTGCGCGGACGGACCTCTGGGCCCCCGGCTTGATGTGTCGGTGCAGGTCAAAAATCCGCGCATCGCGTGGTGTTCAACGCCATAGCTAGAAAATTCGCATCTCGCATGCGGAATTAATACCGTCGGACGCATGCAGCTGACGCGCTTCACCGATCTCGGACTCCGCGCCATGATGCTGCTGGCCGCGGGAGAGTCCGACGACCGCCGCATCACGACCCGCATGATCGCCACCAGTGCGGGTGCGTCCGAAGCCCACATCGCCAAGGCGGTGTCCCGGCTGGTGGAGCTCGGCATGGTCAATGCCCGACGCGGACGCGTCGGAGGACTGGAGTTGACCGACGTTGGTCGCTACGCGTCGATCGGCTGGCTGATCCGCCAACTCGAGGGCGATCGGGACGTCGTCGAGTGTGGCGGCGACAACCCGTGCCCGCTGGTCGCCGCGTGCCTACTGCGTCATGCACTCGCCGACGCCAAGGAGGCGTTCTACCGCGAACTCGATCGGCACACCGTCGCCGATCTCGTCGGAAACCCAAGTCTGCCCATCGTTTTGCACACAACCCTGGAGAGGAACCACCGATGACCGTCACCCTGCCCGACCCGCCAGTCGTCCACGATGAACTCGAGGCCCACCACGCCGAGGTGATCAGAGCGACGCTGCCGCTGGTCGGAGCGAACGTGGACGAGATCACCACGGTGTTCTACCGGATGCTGTTCGACAATCATCCTGCGCTGCTTCGCAATCTGTTCAACAGAGGCAACCAAGCCCAGGGCGCGCAGCAGCGGGCGCTTGCGGCGTCGATCGCCACCTACGCGACCCATCTGGTCGACCCGGAACTGCCGCATCCGTCGGAGCTGTTGTCCAGGATCGGGCACAAGCACGCGTCATTGGGTATCACCGCCGACCAGTACGGAGTCGTGTACGACAACCTCTTCGCGGCGATCGTCGAGGTGCTGGGCGCCGACACGGTGACGTCCGATGTCGCCGCCGCGTGGGACCGGGTGTACTGGATCATGGCCAACACGCTGATCGCGTTGGAGCGTGACCTCTACGCCGCCGCCGGCGTGGCGGACGGGGACGTTCACCGTCGCGCCACGGTGGTGTCCCGAGTGGACGATCCGTCTGGCGCCGTGCTGCTCTCCGTTCACCCCGTCGACGGGGTGATCCCGGACAACGTTCCCGGACAATATGTTTCAGTCGGCGTGACGATGCCCGACGGAGCCCGCCAGCTGCGTCAGTACAGCCTTGTCAACGCGCCGGGCGCCGACGAACTCGTGTTCGCCGTCAAGCCGGTCGACGCTGCCGGTGATGCGCCCGCCGGCGAGGTGTCCAACTGGATCGCGGCCAACGTGAGGGTGGGTGACTTGCTCGACATCACCATGCCGTTCGGGGACCTACCCGCGCCTGAGTCCAAAGATCGGTCCACGGTGCTCATCTCAGCGGGTGTCGGCATCACCCCGATGATCGGGCTGCTCGAGTACTTCGCCGCGCAGACACCCGATCGCCATGTGCGCGTGCTGCACGCCGACCGGGGCGACAAGCAGCATCCGCTGCGAGAACGGCAGCACGAACTGGTCGCCCAGTTGCCCAACGGCAGCCTCGACGTCTGGTACGAGGACGGGCTGACGGGTCAGCGGGACGGCGTGCACGCCGGAAGGATGCTGCTTGCGGATGTGTCCATCCCCGCCGATGCCGAGGTCTACCTGTGTGGCAGTAACGGTTTCGTCCAGGCGGTCCGGGCGCAGTTGACCGACATTGGTGTCCCTGCCGACCAAGTGCATTGCGAGCTGTTCAGCCCGAACGACTGGCTGCTGGGCTAGCGGTACTCCCGCCGAGCCTCCACAAGGTAGTTCAATGCCGTGGCGACGTCTTCGGGGTCGTCGATGCGATAGCGCGCCAACGTGTCTCCGGGCCCGACCTTGACCCCGACGTCAGCGTCGAGCATCCGTCGAAAGGCCTTCTCGTCGGTGACGTCGTCGCCGAAGAACACCACCGCCGTCGCACCGGTCTGCACCCGAAGCGCGTCGACCGCCTCGCCCTTGTCGGTGGTGATGACGGCGAACTCGAGCACCGCCTTGCCCGACGTGACTTCGGCCGCCCACGACTCCGAGGCGGTGCGCGCCGCAGCCAGCGCGGCCGCGCCATCATCGGCGTTGGCGTTGCGCACGTGCAGCGCAACGCTCGCGGGCTTGGGCTCGACCGTCACACCGGGCCGTCCGGACGCGATCGCGGTCAACTCCGTGGTGATGCGCTGAAGTAGTTCGGTGTCGATCGGGTTGGCAAAGCCGGTATCGAACTCGGCCCCGTGGCTGCCCACCAGATGCACCGTCGACGGCATCGCCGAGAGTTCACGCAGGGTCGCCAGTGCCCGACCGGACACCAGCACGACCGACGTTCGCGGTAGGTCGGCCAGCGCGACAAGGGCATCGGCGGCGCGGGGCAGTGCGCGTGCGGATGCGGGGTCGTTGACGATGGGCGCGAGGGTGCCGTCGAAGTCGGAGGCCACTAGTAGGCGGTCCGTTGACGCGGCCGCGCCGAGCGCGACGACGAGCTCGTCGGGAAGGTTCACCCTCAGATCTTCGGTTGCTCGCCGTCTCCGATGAGCAGCCGCATCGCCAGGTCGAGACGTTTGCTCACGTCTGTGGCCGAGGCGCGCCTGGTCAGCCAGGCCAGCAGGTTCGACAGCCACACGTCGGAAATCACCCTGGCGATGTGGAATTGGTCCTCGGTGGGCTCGCCGTCACTCATCGCGCGCGCGAACATCGAGTCCATCAGCTTGCCGACGTGATCAACTTCACCGGCGGCCGAGGCATCGGCGAACACGAATGCGCGCGTCATGGCCTCGGTGAGCAGTGGGTTTCGCTGCATCGCTCGGTTGAGCCTGCCGACCATCATGTTGAGCCGCTGATACGGGGTGCCACCGGTGAGCGACGCCCGATCGGTCTTGGCGTCGATGCGCTCGAACTCGCGACCGAGCGCGGACACCAAGAGGTGCACCTTCGATGGGAAGTAGCGGTAGAGCGTGCCGACCGCGACGTCAGCGCGTTCGGCCACGGCCCGCATCTGAACGGCCTCGTAACCGCCCTTGGAGGCGATCGCGAGGGTGGCGTCCAGGATGCGCTTGCGGCGTTCCCGTTGAGCTTCGGATCCGAGCTCGGACTCGGCTAGCACGGACACGGTCGTCACCCGACGGGGGCCGGTGGTCGAATCTGACCCCGAGCCCGAGTTGGTAACTGCTGGCGGAGAAGACCCAGACATGCGGCGAGCAGCTCCTTCACGTTCGTCACTGTGTGAAAACGATACGCACGGCGCCGCTTAATTTCGCACCTCCGCGCCCCCGGGACACCTACGTGTCCTGCTCTAATGGCGGTCGACTTGACGTTCGATCGCTGTCACCATTAGAACACGTTCTAGTAAGAAGCATCGTCTTCTTGCCCAAGCCTAGGAGGCCGGAGATGTACGTGGTGTCTTCCACCATCACCGACGAACAGTTTGCTGCGCGCGAGTTGGTCAGGAGCTGGGCCTCGGGTTCCGGGGCCATCGCGGCCATACGTGCCGTCGAACAGGGCGGTGCGAACGCCTGGCGAGCGCCCTACGAGCGGTTGGCCCAACTGGGGATATTCGGAGTGGCGATCCCCGAGGAACTCGGGGGTGCGGGCGGCAGCGTCGAGGACCTGTGCGCCATGGTCGACGAGGCTGCCGCGGCGTTGATTCCCGGCCCGGTCGCGACGACCGCCCTCGCGACCCTCGTGGTCACCGACGAGACGCTGCTCGAAGCACTGGCGTCCGGCGAGCGCACCGCGGGTATCGCGCTGGGCTCGGACATCACCTTCTCCGATGGCACCGCGACGGGCGCCGCCGAGTTCGTGTTGGGTGGGCTGGCTGACGGGCTGCTGGTGCTCCCGGCCGGAGGGCAGTGGGTATTGGTCGACGCCACCGCCGACGGAGTCACCGTCGAGGCGCTCGAGGCCACCGACTTCTCCCGGCCCTTGGCCAGGGTGGAGCTCGCATCCGCGCCTGCGACTGTGCTGCCGTTGTCCCACCAGCGGATGGTCGACCTGACCGCGACGGTGCTCGCGGCCGAGGCCGCCGGGCTGGCCCGCTGGATGCTCGACACCGCGACTGACTATGCGAAGGTGCGCGAACAGTTCGGCAAGCCGATCGGAAGCTTCCAGGCGGTCAAGCACATGTGCGCCGAGATGTTGTTGCGCGCCCAGCAGATCGCGGTCGCGTCGGCGGACGCCGCAGGCGCGGTCGCTCATGACGACGAGGCGCAGCTGTCCATCGCCGTGGCCGTCGCCGCCGCCATCGGCATCGAGGCGGCGAAACTCAATGCGCGCGACTGCATCCAGGTGCTCGGCGGCATCGGCATCACCTGGGAGCACGACGCGCACCTGTACCTGCGGCGCGCGTACTCCATCGCGCAGTTCCTCGGAGGAAAGTCTTTCTGGCTACGGCGTTGCGCGGAGCTCACCCGTGCGGGCGTGCGGCGGCAACTCGACGTCGACGTCACCGACGGCGAGGCCATCAGAGCCGAAATCACTTCAGCGGTGGCCGACATCGCCGCGCTGCCGGAAGAGAAACGTCAGCGCGCACTGGCCGAGAGCGGACTGTTGGCGCCGCACTGGCCCAAGCCGTACGGCCGCGCGGCGTCGCCTGCCGAGCAGTTGGTCATCGATCAGGAACTCGAGGCGGCGGGCGTGAAGCGGCCCGACATCTCGATCGGCTGGTGGGCCGCGCCCACGATTCTTGCGCACGGCAGCGCAGCGCAGATCGAAAAGTTCATTCCTGGCACGCTCACCGGTGACGTGTACTGGTGCCAGTTGTTCAGCGAGCCCGGGGCCGGTTCAGACCTTGCGGCGTTGCGCACCAAGGCCGTTCGTGCCGACGGCGGCTGGAAGTTGACGGGCCAGAAGGTCTGGACCTCCAACGCACATCGCGCAGACTGGGGCATCTGTCTGGCCAGAACCAATCCCGATGCGCCAAAACATAAGGGCATCACCTACTTCCTCGTCGACATGCGCTCGCCTGGCATCGACATCCGCCCGTTGCGCGAGATCACCGGGGAAGCCCTTTTCAACGAGGTCTTCTTCGACGACCTGTTCGTGCCCGACGACATGGTCGTCGGGACGGTCGACGGTGGCTGGCCACTGGCTCGCACCACATTGGCCAACGAACGCATCGCCATCGCGGCGGGCGGCGCGCTCGACAAGGGCATGGAGCACCTGCTCGAGGTGATCGGCGACGCCGACGTGGATCCGGCCGAGGCTGACCGGCTCGGGACGCTCATCGTCGCGGCTCAGGTCGGTGCGCTGCTGGACCAGCTGATCGCGCAACTGGCCGTCGGTGGTCACGACCCCGGTGCACCGTCGAGCGTGCGCAAGTTGATCGGCGTGCGCTACCGACAGAACCTCGCCGAGACCATCATGGATTCCTACGCAGGCGCGGGCCTGGTGGACTCGCCTGACGTGCGGTACTTCCTCAACACCCGTTGCCTGTCGATCGCGGGTGGCACCGAGCAGATCCTGCTGACCGTGGCAGGGGAACGGCTGCTGGGTCTGCCGCGGTAGCGCCTGCGTCGAAAACTCACGCCGCGCGGAAGTTCATCGCGTCGCCGTTCATGCAGTAGCGCAGTCCGGTCGGCTGGGGACCGTCGTCGAAGACGTGGCCGAGATGACCGCCGCAGCGGCGGCAGAGCACCTCGGTGCGGGACATGCCGAGTGTGTTGTCGTTGTGCTCGATCACGGCGTTTGGCAAGGGTTTCCAGAAGCTCGGCCAGCCGGTGCCGCTGTCGAACTTGGTGGTCGACGAAAACAGGTCCAGTGCGCAACCGGCACAAGTGAAGGTGCCTGCTCGGTGTTCGTCGTTGAGCGGGCTGCTGTAGGGCGTCTCAGTACCGGCGTTGCGGAGCACGTCGTACTGCTGTGAGTTGAGCAGCTTGTGCCACTCCTGGTCAGTATGGGTGACTTCGAAGTTCCCGCTGGGCGGCGCGGCCTCGGCCTTGTTGCGCAGCGAGCTGCATCCCGCGAGTACGCCGACTATCGCGGTGCCGAGCAGAAGGCGCCGTCGAGTGAGGTGCGATTCGGTCGAAGCGGTCATGCCTCGACGGTAACCCTCCACGCGTTTGCGGAGCGGATTCGTCAGCAGCCGGTAACAACCGTGCGCACCGATTAGGCACGCCCACTGGGACACTGGAGGGATGCGTGCAATGACATCCCGGGTGCGACTGACCATCGGAACCTGTTTCGGCGTGCTGGGCCTCGCCGGAGCGGTGTTCGTCGGGTTGCCCCAGGTCATTCAGGCCACAAGCGGTGCGACGGACTCCGTCGTGGTGCCCGCGCCGACGGTCGACGAACCCACGGCCGGCGCGACGGCGGTCCTCGCGGGCGGTTGCTTCTGGGGTGTTCAAGGCGTCTTCCAGCACGTCAAGGGAGTGACGGAGGCGGAGTCCGGCTATGCGGGCGGCAGCAAGGACACCGCGGACTACGAGACGGTCAGCACCGGCACCACCGGCCACGCCGAGTCAGTGCGCATCACCTACGACCCGACACAGGTGACGTTCGGACAACTCCTGCGCATCTACTTCTCGGTTGTGACCGACCCGACCCAACTCAACCGCCAGGGTCCGGACACCGGCACCCAGTACCGCTCGGCGATCTTCGCGCAGGATGCGACGCAGCAGCGGGTCGCGCAGGCGTACATCGTCCAGCTGAACCAGGCCAAGGCCTTTGCAGGCCCGATCGTCACCAAGGTCGAGCCGAACACCGGATTCTTTCCGGCCGAGGGCTACCACCAGAACTACCTGAACTCGAACCCCACCTCCTCGTACATCGCGATCAACGACATGCCGAAGGTGGACGCGCTCAAGGAGTTGTTCCCGAGCGAGTACCGCGACCAGCCGGTGCTGGTACCCAACGCGGGTTAATACGTCGTCGTCGCGCAGGCGCTCGGTGACGTGAGGTTGATGTTGGCGTAGACCACCTGGATGTACGTGCAGGCGATGAAGTTGGCGTCGAGCTTCGGCCGCCCGGTCGACCAATCCGTGGTGCGCGTGTTCCCCTGAAGGGTGAACTTCTCGGGTGGGCCTCCGTCGAAGTAGACGGTGCTGAACTCAACGGACCCAATCGATTTGAACATCCGGGTATTCGGTGCGTTGAAGTCCGAGTCGAGGTACACCATGCGATCCGGCGACCGCACGGTGGTGTTCTGACGGGCATAGAACTGCGGAGGGAAGCCCGTCGGGCCGTCAGGGGTGAGCAGGTTCGCCGACGTGGTGAAGTAGCACTGGCCGTCGGCCTTCACGCAGTTGGCCGTGGCGTGGACCTCGAGGGTGGTGCCGTCGTCGATGGGGATGGATGCCGTCGCCGAGTTTTCGGCCGCCGAGGCGATGGTCGACGTGACGAGTGCGAGAGTCAGCAACGTCGTCGAGGCGAGCGCGGCGATGCCGGCCAACCGTTTCATGTGGATCCCCTCTGTCTTGCTGCGTAGACGTTAGCTCGGTCGCTACTCGTCATAGGTGACTTCAACGGAATCGGACTTCGGGTGCGCCTGGCAGGCCAGGATCAGGCCCTCGTCCAGATCGGATTGTTCGAGCACGTCGTTGACGTGCATGTCGACGTCACCGCTCTTCATGAGCACCGCACATGCGCCGCAGTGCCCCTCGCGGCAGGAGAACGGCGCGTCGAGGCCCTTGTCCAGCAACACGTCGAGCAGTTTGGCGTTGCGCGGCCATCGCACCTCTTGGGTGCTCCCGTCGAGGGTCACCACGGCGGTTGCGGGGCCTTCGCCGCTGTCGTCTTCCGCGATCACGATGGCTGCGAACGGGTCCGACTCGAGCGACTTGAACACCTCGATGTGGATGCGTTCGGGCGCTGCGCCTGCGGTCTTGAGCGCTTCCTCGGCGGCCGCCATGAACGGACCCGGCCCGCAGATGAAGGCTTCGCGAGCGGCGTAGGGCTTCACCAACGCCGCGAGCGCCACCGCGTTGGGCAGGCCCTGGACCGACTCGAGCCAGTGCACGACAGTCAGCCGGTCGGGGTACTTCGCGGCCAATTCGCGGAGTGCGGAGGCGAAGATGACCGACTTCTCGTCGCGGTTGGCATAGACCAGCTTGACCTGGCCTGCCCCCTCGGAAAGTGCGGACTTCAGGATGGCCAGCATCGGGGTGATCCCGCTGCCCGCCGCCAACAGTAGGAAGTCGGCGTCGAGCGTTTTGGGTACGAACGTGCCCGACGGCGCAAGCACGTGGAGGCGCATGCCGGGATGGGCGTTGTCGCACAACCAGTTCGACGCGTAGCCGCCGTCGGTGCGCTTGACGGTGACGGTCAGCGGGTCCCCGGTGAACGGTGAACTGCACAGGGAGTAGCAGCGAGCCACCGATCCGGTGCGGTCGCTGGGCACGCGCAACGTGAGGAACTGGCCAGGCGCGTAGCGCAGCCGGTCGGCCGGCAGATCGGCCCCGTCGGGCACCTTGAACACCAGCGAGCGCGCGTCGGCGGTTTCGTCGACGACGTCTGCCAACTGCAGCTCGAGCACGTGCTTGCCGAGCGGCTCGTCCGTCACGCGGCGTCTCCCTCATTGGTATCGATAAGCGACCAGAACTAGAACATGTTACAAAAATGCGCTTCCGCAGGTCTAGCCACCGTAGGAATGCCTTACTCGACACAAATCGTAACGTGTTCTAATCTCTGTCTAGTTCGTAAACTTTTCATTACTTGGCCCCGCAGCGCCCTGGAGGCAGTCCCGTGACGTCCATTGAACAACGTGACGCGCAGTCCGTCCTAGACGGCATCGATGATTTGTTGCCGCTGGTCGCCAAGCGCGCCCAAGCCACCGAGGATCTCCGGCAGATTCCGGACGACACCATCGCCGAGCTCGTCGAGGTCGGATTCTTCAAGTTGCTGCAGCCGTCGCAGTGGGGCGGGTTCGAATGCGACCCGACGGTCTTCTACGAGGCCGTCCGCAGGCTCGGCAGCGCATGCGGTTCGACCGGGTGGGTCAGCTCCATCATCGGCGTGCATAACTGGCACCTGGCGCTGTTCGATCAGCAGGCGCAGGAGGACGTCTGGGGTGACGACCCGGCCGTACGGATCTCGTCGTCGTACGCCCCGATGGGTGCGGGCGTCGTGGTCGACGGCGGCTACCTGGTCAGTGGCTCATGGAACTGGTCGTCGGGATCGGAACACGCCACGTGGGCGTTCCTCGGCGGCCCGGTGATCAAGGACGGCAAGCCCGTCGACTTCGGCAGCTTCCTGATTCCGCGCACCGAATACCGCATCGACGACGTGTGGAACGTGGTGGGCCTGAAGGGCACCGGCAGCAACACGATCGTCGTCAAGGACGTGTTCGTGCCGCGGCATCGCTTCCTGTCCTACAAGAAGATGAACGACCTCACCGCGGGTGGTTACGAGCGCAACACCGCACCGGTGTACAAGATGCCGTGGGGGACAATGCATCCCACCACCATCACCGCGCCGATCATGGGCATGGCCTACGGCGCCTACGATGCCCATGTCGAGCACCAGGGCAAGCGCGTGCGCGCCGCGTTCGCCGGCGAGAAGTCCAAGGACGACCCGTTCGCCAAGATCCGCATCGCCGAAGCGGCCAGTGACATCGACGCCGGGTGGCGTCAGCTGATCGGCAACGTGCGCGATGAGTATGAACTGCTCAAGGCGGACAAGGAGATTCCGTTCGAACTGCGGGCAAGGGCCCGGCGCGACCAGGTCCGGGCCACCGCCCGTGCCATCGCCTCGGTCGACCTGCTGTTCGAAGCTTCGGGTGCCACCGCGCTCAACGTCGACCAGCCCGTGCAACGGTTCTGGCGCGACGCGCATGCGGGCCGGGTGCACGCCGCCAACGAGCCTGAGCGCGCCTACCTGATCTTCGGAAACGACGCGTTCGGGCTCCCGCCTGCGGACACGATGGTCTGATGTCTCAAGCGGTTCAAGACATCACGTTCGAGGCGACCTCTCGCTTCGCGCAGGTGCGCGACGACATGCGCCTGCACTATCACGAAGCGGGCGAAGGCAATCGGGAGACCGCTGGCACTGTGGTGCTGCTGCACGGCGGCGGGCCCGGTGCGTCGAGTTGGTCGAACTTCAGCAAGAACATTGCGGTGCTCGCCGAGCGCTTTCACGTGCTCGCAGTCGACCAGCCGGGCTATGGCCAGTCCGACAAGCACACCGAGCACGAGCAGTACAACCGGTACAGCTCGTTGGCGCTGCTGGGGCTCTTCGACCAGCTCGGCATCGAACGTGCTGCGTTGGTGGGTAATTCGCTGGGCGGTGGCACCGCGGTACGGTTCGCGCTCGACAACCCGAAGCGCGCGGGTCGGCTGGTGCTGATGGGCCCCGGCGGGCTTTCGGTGAACCTCTTTGCGCCCGACCCCACCGAGGGCGTCAAGCTCCTTGGCAAGTTCACCGTCGATCCGACGCGCGAGAACCTGGAGAAGTTCCTGCGCATCATGGTCTTCGACCAGAAGCTCGTCACGGAAGAACTGATCGACGAGCGCTTCGCGATCGCCAGCCAACCCGAGTCGATTGCAGCCACAAAGGCCATGGGGAAGTCCTTCGCGGGAGCTGATTTCGAGCTCGGCATGATGTGGCGCGAGGTCTACAAGCTGCGTCAGCCCGTGCTGCTGATCTGGGGGCGCGAGGACCGGGTCAACCCGCTGGACGGGGCACTGGTGGCGCTCAAGCAGATTCCTCGGGTGCAACTACACGTATTCGGTCAGTGCGGGCACTGGGCGCAGCTGGAGAAGTTCGACGAGTTCAACAAGCTCACCGTAGATTTCCTTGGGGGTTAGGCCATGAGCATCAAGTCGTTGGGGTATCTGCGGCTGGAAGCCACCGATGTGTCGGCGTGGCGCGAGTACGCGCTGAAGGTGCTCGGCATGGTCGAGGGATCCGGGCACACCGACGGTGCGCTGTACCTGCGGATGGATGAGTTTCCGGCGCGGCTGGTCATCGTGCCCGGTGAGCACGACCGGCTGCTCCAGTCCGGCTGGGAGACAGCGAACGCCGCAGCGCTGCAAGAGATTCGCCATGCGCTCGACGTGGAGGGCACGCCGTACAAGGAGGCCACCGCCGCCGAACTCGCCGACCGCCGCGTTGACGAGATGATCGTCTTCGACGACCCCTCCGGCAACACCCTTGAGGTCTTCCACGGCGTGGCGCTCGAGCACCGGCGCGTGGTCAGCCCCTACGGCCACAAGTTCATCACCGAGGAGCAGGGCCTTGGTCACGTCGTGCTGACCACCCGCGACGACGTCGAGTCGTTGCACTTCTATCGGGACGTGCTCGGATTCAAGCTGCGCGACTCCATGCGACTGCCACCGCAACTGGTCGGAAGGCCCGCCGACGGGCCGCCGGCCTGGCTTCGGTTCTTCGGTGTCAATCCGCGCCACCACAGCCTCGCCTTCATGCCAGGCGAAACGCCAAGCGGCATCGTCCATCTCATGATGGAAGTGGGCAACAGCGACGACGTCGGGTTGTGCCTGGATCGTGCGCTGCGCCGCAAGGTGCCGATGTCGGCCACGCTCGGTCGCCACGTCAACGACAAGATGCTGTCGTTCTACATGAAGACTCCCGGTGGCTTTGACGTCGAATTCGGTTGTGAGGGACTCGAAGTCGAAGATGACGGCTGGGTGGCGCGCGAGAGTACCGCGATCAGCCTGTGGGGCCACGACTTCAGCGTCGGCTTCAACAAGTAGTCATGAGTAAAGCGCCCATCGATCCGCGTGCCTTCCGGCACGTGCTCGGCCAGTTCTGTACGGGTATCACGATCATCACCACCGTCCACGACGACGAGCCCGTCGGCTTTGCATGTCAGTCGTTCGCGGCGTTGTCACTCGACCCGCCACTGGTGCTCTTCTGCCCCACCAAGATGTCGCGGTCGTGGCAGGCGATCGAGGCCAGCGGAAAGTTCTGCGTCAACGTGCTCCATGAGAAGCAGCAGCACGTGTCAGCGCGCTTCGGCTCCAAGGAGCCGGACAAGTTTGCGGGAATCGATTGGAGCCCTTCGGCGCTCGGGTCGCCGGTGATCGAGGAAACGCTGGCGCACATCGACTGCACGGTGCATTCGGTTCACGATGGCGGCGATCACTTCGTGGTGTTCGGCGCGGTGCATTCGCTGTCGGAGGTGCCGAAGCGAAAGCCGCGCCCGCTGCTGTTCTATCGCGGCGAGTACACCGGTATCGAACCGGACAAGAACACGCCCGCCCAGTGGCGCGACGATCTCGACGCGTTCCTCACCACGACGACGGCCGACACCTGGTTGTAGACGCGAATGACACGCGTGTAATTCATCCACAGTGTGGACAACCTCTGTGGAATCAGCCGAGCTGACCGTCGACGAAGTCGATGATCGCTGCCGCGACCTCGCGGTGTGTGACGTCGTTGAGGATGTCGTGGCCGCCACCTGGGATCTCGAACAGCGACAGCGGCCCGACCTGCTCGGCGTAAGCCCGCAGCGCCCCGATGGGCGCGATCGGGTCATTGCTTCCGTGCACGGCGAACGTCGGCACTGCCAACGCGGGTAGCTCGGCGCCGAACCGGTCCCAACCCCTATCCAGTTCCCGCGCGAGCGGTCCACCGTCGGCGTCGACGAAGGCCAGCGGATCGTTTTCCAGCGCGTCGAGGTAGAACGGGTCGGCGGACAGCTGGCTCGGTGCGAGCTCGAACGTGGAGTCGGTGTCGACCAGCGCGGGCACCGGTATCAACGGCGCGCCCGAGATCACCCCGGCACGGTAGCGGTCGGGTGCGCCGAGCAGCCGGAACAACGTCACCACCGAACCAAACGAATGACCTTGTGCGACAAGCGGAATGCCGGGACGCTCGGCCGACGCCAACTCGGCCAGCCGCTCCCCGAGCGCCGAACTCGCCTCGAGCGAACGGAAGTCACCGCGCTCGCCGGGCGTCAACCCGTGCCCGAACTGGTCGACGGCCCACAGGTCCAGGCCCGCCGCATTCAGCGCGAAGCCGTAGCGGTGGTAGAGGCCGGTGTGCTCACCGAACCCGTGCAGGAAGATCACGGCGGCGCGGGGATCCTCGGCCGCCCAGTGGCGGTAGTAGGCGCGGCCGTCGTCGGTTTCTAGGAATGGCATGGCTGCGACGCTATGCCACGCCGAGCAAGACGTCCCGACCCACTGACGGATGGCTGCGTGAATACTGATGGGCGTGTGTGTGCCGCATCACAAAGGAGCAGTCGGATGAGTGAGCCGATCCCAAAGGGTTTGCGCAGGGTGGTCGCCGCGTCGATGGCGGGCACGGTGGTCGAGTGGTACGAATTCTTCCTCTACGGCACGGCCGCCACCCTCGTCTTCAACAAGGTCTTCTTCTCTGCGAGCACCAGTGAACTCGACGCGATCCTCGCGGCTTTCGTCACCTACGCAGTCGGTTTCGCCGCACGGCCGCTCGGCGGGGTGGTGTTCGGCCACTTCGGCGACAAGTACGGGCGAAAGAAGCTGCTGCAGTTCAGCATTCTGCTCGTCGGTGCGTCGACGTTCTTGATGGGCTGTCTACCCACGTTCGGACAGATCGGCTATTGGGCGCCTGCGCTTTTGGTGGTGTTGCGGTTCCTCCAGGGCTTCGCCGTCGGCGGCGAGTGGGGCGGCGCCATCCTGCTGGTGGCCGAGCACAGTCCCAACCGTGACCGCGGATTCTGGGCCAGTTGGCCGCAGGCCGGCGTGCCCGCGGGGAATCTACTCGCCACGATCGTGCTGCTGGTGCTGACGAATGCGCTGACGGAAACCGCCTTCCTGTCCTGGGGGTGGCGGGTGGCGTTCTGGTTGTCCGCAGTGGTGGTGCTGATCGGCTACTACATCCGGACCAAGGTCACCGACGCACCCATCTTCGTGGCGGCCCAACGGGACGCGGAGCGCATCAAGGCGGCCTCGTTCAGCGTGCTGGAGGTGCTAAAGCGTTACCCGCGTGGTGTTTTCACGGCGATGGGGCTGCGATTCGGCGAGAACATCATGTACTACCTGGTGGTCACGTTCTCCATCACCTATCTCAAGACACAAGTGCACGCGAACACCACCTCGATCCTGGCCTATCTGTTGGTCGCGCACGTGGTGCACTTCGTGGCTATTCCACTGGTCGGGCGGCTTGCGGACCGTTACGGCAGGCGCCCCGTGTACTTCGTCGGGGCCGTCGCGTGCGGCAGCTGGGGATTCTTTGCCTTCCCGATGATGAACAGCGGCAACTATGTCGTCATCACGGCGGCGGTCACCATCGGACTGGTGTTCCACGCGATCATGTACGCGCCGCAGCCTGCCCTGATGGCCGAGATGTTCCCGACGAGGATGCGGTATTCCGGGGTGTCCCTCGGCTACCAGGTCACGGCGATCGTCGCGGGCTCACTGGCGCCGATCATCGCCGTCAAACTGCTCGAGATCTACGACTCGTCGGTGCCTATCGCGGTGTATCTGGCCGCGGCGTGCACCGTGACTCTCGTCGCTGTGGTCGTCAGCCGGGAGACCAAGGGCATCGACCTCAAGTCCCTGGACGACGCGGACGCGGAGGACGTCGCCGCGGAGCGTCAGGCCGCGGTCGGATGACTGACCGCTAGCGACCGCGTTGCGCCGCGAGCCACGGCCCCATCCGCCGCAACGCCTCCACCATGTCCGACCGCGGCCCGGCGAAGGACAGTCGCACGTAGGCGCCGCCGTGAACCGTGTCGAAGTCGACGCCGGGTGCGATGGCTACGCCCGTGTCAGCCAACAACTTCGCGCAGAACGCCAGTGAGTCGGTGGAGTACTCGGAGACGTCGGCGTAGACGTAGAACGCCCCGTCCGCGGGGGCCAGCCGAGCGAGGCCGATGTCCGGGAGGCCGCGCAACAGCATCTCGCGGTTAACGGTGTACTGCTCGACCAGTCCGTCGGCCTCGGCGATGGACTCGGGGGTGAACGCCGCAACGGCCGCCAATTGCGGCAGTGTCGGCGGACATATCGAAAAATTGCCCGTCAGGCAGTCGACGGCCCGCTGTAGCGGGGGCGGCACCAGCAGCCAGCCGAGCCGCCAGCCCGTCATCGCGAAGTACTTCGAAAAGCTGTTCACCACAATGGCTTCGCGAGAGGTCTCCCAAGCACAGCTGGTGGCCGGAGCACCCGGATACACCAGCCCGTGGTAGATCTCGTCACTGACCAACTGGACGCCGGACTGCTCACACCACGTGGCGATGGCAGCCAACTGTTCGGGCGGAAGGACGGTTCCGGTCGGATTGGCCGGGCTGGCGATCACCAGCCCCTTTACCGGGGGGTCGAGCGCGGCCAGCATCTCGACGGTCGGCTGGAACCGGGTTTCGGGCCCGCATGGCACCTCGACGACCTCGCAGCCAAGGGCGGAAAGGATGTTGCGGTAGCAGGGATATCCGGGCGAGCTCACCGCGACGCGATCACCCACGTCGAAGCAGGTGAGGAAGGCCAAGATGAAGCCACCGGTCGAGCCGGTCGTGATGACGACATCGGCCGCATCGACGGGAATGGCATATCGGTCCGCATATGACGCGGCGACGGCCTCGCGCAGTTCCGGAATACCAAGCGCGACGGTGTATCCCAGCTTGTCGTCGGCCAGTGCGGCGGCAGCGGCGGCACGGATCGGGGCGGGCGCCTGCGCGCCAGGCTGGCCGGCCGACAAGTTCACCAGGTCGCCATGGGTGCGCTGGCGTTCGGCGGCGGCGAGCCACACGTCCATGACGTAGAACGGCGGGATCCCCGCGCGAAGCGCGACGCGGTTTGTCACGTCGCCAGGCTAGCCGGGGCCCCTAAGCGGCGCGGTGGTGGGCGAGGTGGTTGGCGAGGCCGCCCTCGACGTCGCCGGGTAGCGGCGGCGCCGTCGATCGGTGGCGGCTCCCGGTGGGGGTGGTGAATTCGACGACGTGGGTACCGTCATCCTGGGTCCAGGCGTGCACTCGCCAGCCGGGGGCCTCTTTGGTGTAGTTGCAGGCTGCGCAGGTGCCGTTGCCGTTGACCGCGTTGGTGGGGCCGCCGCGGATGTGGGGCTCGGCGTGATCGGTGTGCCGGATCGGGGCGTCGCAGTAGGGGGTGCGGCAGGTGTCGTCGCGGATGGCGATCAATGCCGCAAGGCCCTTCGGGAAGCACCGTGCCTTGGACTCCATCGCGACGAGCGCCCCGGACGTGGGGTGTTTGTAGAGCCGGCGCAGCGTGGCCTTGGACTGGTCGTCCCAGACGGCGCCGCCGATGAGGCGTCGGGCGATCGCGGCGGGGATCGGCCCGTAGCCGGGGACTCGGGCGGGGGTGGTGTTACCGACGAGCAGGCTCTCGTCGGTGATTACCAGGTTCACCGCGACCGGCACTGGGACCTCGGCGGGGCGTCCGGTGATCCGTTGCACCAGGGTGTCGGCCATGACGTGACCGCGTGCCCGCCCATCCCCGCAAGTGTCAGCGGCCTCCTTCAACGCGGCGTGCACCGCCATGCCCTGCGACATCGGCAGCAGCGCGGTCAGATACGACATCGCGTCCGGGGCGGGGCGGAGCGCGACCCCCCGCTCACTGGGCGCGCGCGCCGCGCGGTCGGTGACCGCCTGCGGATCGAGCCGATAGGCAATCGACTTGGCGGCCGCTTCGATCCGCTTGTTACCCAGGCCTGCCAACCCGTTCTGGTCGGCGCACAACTCGGCATCCAAGCTGCGCCGATCCTCGACGCTCAGGCAGGCCGACTCCCGCACGACCAGCGCGGCCCGCCACTCCGAGAGCACCCCCACCGACAATGCCGCCAACGTATGGGGCATGTCGTGAACCAGGGCGTTGGCGAACCCAAGATGCTGGTTGCCGCGGTTGGGGGAATCGTGACGGGCGAGCGCTATCTCACTGGCGAGGCCCTTGCCCCGTTTCGCCGCCGGCATCCCCAGTGTTTTCTGCGCGCTGCGGCGTGCAGCATCCAGTGCTGCTGTCGCCCTGGCCTGTCCGGCCGCAGCAGCGGACTTCGCGATCTCCAGCGCGGTGATCCGGGCGATTAGCGCTGCTTCGTCGGCGGTAGGGTCGAGAACCGCCAATTCATCGAACATACGTTCGACTGTACACCGCATCTACGACAAGTGCTCAGAGCACTTCGGACTCGAGCCGGCGCAGATGCTCGCGTGGCGATCCGAGCAGCTGCGCACTGCCGTGCGCGCGCTTGAAGTACAGCTGGATGTCGTGCTCCCAGGTGATCGCGATGCCGCCGTGCATCTGGATGGCCTCGGCCGCGACGGCGCTGAACGCCTCACTCGCCAAGACCCTGGCAAGCGCCGCCGCGGTCGGAGTCGGATCGGCGACGGCGTCGTTCACCACTGCGCGCGCCGACTGGACGAGTACGTAGAGGTCGGCCATCCGGTGCTTGAGTGCCTGGAAGCTGCCGATCGGCCTGCCGAACTGCACACGGTCCTTGGTGTATGCCACGGTGAGGTCGAGGCAGCGGGTCGCGGCACCAATCTGCTCTACGGCCAACAGGATTGCGGCTGTGTCCGCCAAGCCTGGATCGGCCCCGAGGTCTGACGTGGTCTTCGGTTCGAGCCGGGCCAGCCGCCGGGTGGGATCCATCGCCGTCGCCGGGTGTGCGGTGAACTCGGTCCACCGGACAAGCCTTCCCCCTTCGGCCGCGATGACGACGTCTGCGACGTCGCCGTTGACCACGTAATCGGGGTCGAAGACGACCGCGCCGATCGAGTGGCCCTCGGCGAGCTTCTCCAGGGTGTCCCCGTCCGGCTCGTCCGACGCGAGCAGTGCGAGCTCGGTCAACGTCGTTCCGAGCAGCGGAGTCGGCACCAGGCCCTTGCCGAGCTCCGCGATGACCACGGCGGCATCGGCCAGCGCCCCACCCGCACCACCCAACTCCTCTGGGACGACGAGCGCCGCGGCCCCGACCTGCTCGCACAACAACTTCCACAACTTCTCGTCGTAGCCGAGGTCGGTTTCGAAGGCGCGCCGCACGGCTTCCGGACCTGCGTGCTTCTCGACGAGGGACGCGACGGTATCGCGCAGTAGTTCGCGTTCTTCACTCATCGGATTAGCTCCTCCAGAACTCGGCGGCGGTGCCACGTCGCATCACCCCACGACGAGCGCAGGGCCTGCACCCGCAACAGCAGAAGCGAAAGATCGTGCTCCTGAGTGAAGCCGATGGCACCGTGGGCCTGCAATGACGACCGCGCCGACAGCAGTGCGGCGTCGGCCGCGGCGGCGGCTGCAGCGCTGACGTCACGCGCCGCGTCGGGTGAGCCCTCGGCAAGAGACAGCGCAGCGCCGTAGACGAGCGGCCGGGCCAACTCGACCGCGATGTAGACGTCGGCCAGCTTGTGTTTGATGGCCTGGTAGGACCCGATCACGCGACCAAACTGGCTGCGCTGCTTGGCGTATTCGACCGAACCGTCGAGCATGGCCTGGCCAGCACCGACCAACTGTGCGGCGGTGGCCAAGGCGCCAAACTCGAAGGCAAGCGCCGTGTCGGCAGGCAGTGCGTCGCCGGAACCCGACACCTCGAACAACCTACGCGCGGGGTCGACGGACGCGTGCTCGGCGCCCGCGGTGCCGTCACGCACCTCACCGTCGGCTGCCACCAGGATCAGCCCCGCGGTGTCGGCGTCGACGGCCCGCGGCACGTGTGGTGGCATCGCGACGGTGACGATGAGTTCGCCCGATGCCAAGGCGGCCGCGCGCTCGTCGTTGGCAAGCAGGATCGGTGCCACGGCAACCGATTCGGTGACCGGGCCCGGCACGCCGAAGTAACCGAGCCGCTCCAGCGCTACCACCAGATCGACGGGGTGGGCCTCGATGCCGTCATAGCGCTCCGGCACCACCAGCGCCGTCACGCCGAGCTCGGCCAGCGTCGACCACACCTTGCGCCCGGGTCCGGTGTCGCCTGCGGCCCATGCGTGCACGGCGGCGGGTACGTCCGCGGCCCTCAGTGCGCCGTCGATACTCGCGGCGAAGTCACGCTGCTGGTCGTCAAGATCAAATTTCACTTTGGCTCCCGGGGCAGGCCCAGCAGCCGCTCGGCGATGATGTTGCGCTGAATCTCGTTGGTACCCGCGTAGATCGGGCCGCCCAGCGCGAAGAGCAGTCCGTCCGTCCATGAGTCGACCAACTCGGCGTCCGGCCCGCGTAGGTCCAGTGCGGTCTGGTGGATGGCGACGTCGAGGTCCGACCAGAACACCTTGGTGATGGACGACTCCGCGCCGAGTTCGCCGCCTGCGGCCAGCCGGGTGACGGTGCCGAACGTGTGCAGCCGGTAGGCCTGCGCCTTGATCCAAGCGTCGGCGACGCGGTCGGCGTAGGCGGGGTCGCGGTCCTGTGCCCAGGTAGCCACCAGCCTTTCGGCAGGAGCGAGGAACCGGGCCGGGCTGCGCAGCGACATGCCACGCTCGTTGCTCGACGTGCTCATCGCCGCGCGCCAGCCGTCGTGCACTCCTCCGATGACGTCGGAGTCCGGAACGAACACGTCATCGAGGAAGATCTCGCCGAAGCCGGTATCACCGCCCAGTTGGGCGATGGGGCGGACGGTGATTCCTTCGGCGTCGAGATCGAACATGAAGTAGGTCAGACCCTTGTGCCGCTGAGCCGCGGGATCGGACCGGAAGAGTCCGAATCCCCTGTCTCCAAACGGCGCCCGCGAACTCCAGATCTTCTGACCGTTGAGCTTCCAACCGCCGTCGACCTTGGTGGCCGTCGAGCGCAGCGACGCGAGGTCACTGCCCGACTCCGGCTCCGACCACGCCTGCGCCCAGATCTGTTCGCCGCTGGCCATCTTCGGTAGCACGCGGTCCAGCTGCTCTTCTGTGCCGTGCGCGAACAACGTCGGGGCGAGCATCGACGTACCGTTTGCGCTCGCGCGACCGGGCGCCCCAGCGCGGAAGTACTCCTCTTCGTACACGATCCACTGCAACAGCGTGGCGTCGCGGCCGCCGTATTTCTTGGGCCACGCGATCACCGACAGTCCGGCGTCGAACAGCACCTTGTCCCAATGTCGATGCTGCTCGAATCCTGCTGCGGTGTCGTAGGACTCCGTCGGGAATTGGGCCTTGTTGGCGGCCAGGAAGTCCCTGACCTCGGCCCGGAACTCCTCGGTGTCGTCGTCGAAGTGCAAGTCCATCAGATCAGCTCTCGCAGTTGGGGTTTGACCACTTTGCCGCCGGGGTTGCGCGGCAGCGCCTCCAGGAAGGTCACCGAGCGTGGCGCCTTGAAATTCGCCAGATGCTCACGCGTGTAGGCGATCACGGACTGTTCGTCCAGCGCGGCGCCGGGCTTGACGACGATGAACGCCTTCCCGACCTCGCCGAGCCGTTCGTCGGGCACGCCGATCACCGCACTGTCCGCGACGCCGTCAAGTCGGGCCAGCACCTGTTCGATCTCGGCGGGGTAGACGTTGAAGCCGCCGCAGATGTACATGTCCTTGAGCCGGTCGGTGATGCGGAGATTGCCGCGGTCGTCGAGCGCTCCGATGTCGCCGGTGTGCAGCCAGCCGTCGGCGTCGATGGCGGCGGCGGTGGCGTCGGCGTCATCGAGGTAACCCAGCATCACGTTGGGTCCGCGCAGCAGGACCTCGCCGGAGTCCTCGGCGATCCGCAACTCGAAGTCGGCGATCGGCCGCCCGCTGGTGGTCGCGACCGTCACGGCGTCGTCGTCTGGTCTGCACATCGTCCCGAAACCGCTTGCCTCCGTGAGCCCGTAGGCCGTGAGCACGATGTCGATGTCCAGTTCGGTCTGCATCCGCTCGATCAACACCACGGGAATGGTGGCCGCGCCGGTGACGGCGAACCGCAGCGACGTCAGGTCGTACGCGGAGCGCCTTGGGTGGTCGAGCAGGGTCTGGTAGATCGTCGGCGGACCGGGCAACACCGTGATGCGGTGGTCCTGCACAGCCCGCATGGCCTGCTCGGGGTCGAAGGTCAGCTGCGGAATCAGCGTTGCGCCCATCTGAAGACAGGTCAGGATGCCGGCCTTGTAGCCGAAGTTGTGGAAGAACGGGTTGATGCACAGGTAGCGGTCGGCGCTGGTGAGTTCGCCGCACGCCGCCCAGGCCGCAGGCGCCGCGAGCGATTGGCGGTGTGCGCAGAGCACGCCCTTGCTGCGGCCGGTGGTACCGGACGTGAAGAGGATGTCGGAGACGTCGTCGGGGGTCAGCGCCGCCGAGCGCGCGTCCACGGCCGCGAGGTCGGTTCCGCTGGCGACGAACTCGTCCCACGTCCCGTCGTCGGAGTCGATGGGAATGCGGACGACGTGACGCAGCGCGGGCAGCGCATCGCGGTCGAGGTCGGCCGCCTTGTCGGCACCGAGGAACTCACCCGAAACGAACAGCAGCGGTGCGGCGGTGCGGCTCAGGATGTCGGCGGCCTCGCGTGCCGTATAGCGGGTGTTGAGCGGCACGACCACGGCACCCGCGCAGTGCGTGGCCAGGCACCCGACCACCCAGTGCCAGGTGTTCGGTGACCAGATCGCGACGCGGTCGCCCGCGGCGACACCGTGGGCGATCAGCGCGGCGGCGGCCTGTCTGGCTTCCGCGCGGAGCTCGGCGAACGTCAGCTGTCGGTCGTCGGTGATCAGCGCTTCCCGGTCGGAGAACTCGGCGCTGATTCGGTCCAACACCGCCGGGATGGTGGACGGCTCCAGCCCATCGGGCGTCGGCATTGAGGCTCCTCTAACAAAGCAAGTGCTTGGTAGGTTAGCCTACAGGGGTGATAGAGGTCCAGACGTTCCGGGCCGAGGTCCGGGAGTGGCTAGCAGACAATCTGGTCGGCGAATTCGTCGCGCTCAAGGGGCTTGGCGGGCCGGGTCGCGACAACGAGGCATTCGAAGAACGACTGGTGTGGAACCGCAAGCTCGCGGCGGCCGGCCTCACCTGTCTCGGGTGGCCGGAGGAGCACGGTGGACGCGGCCTGTCCGTCGCGCACCGGGTGGCGTTCTACGAGGAATACGCCAAGGCCGACGCCCCCGACAAGGTCAACCACTTCGGCGAAGAACTGCTGGGCCCCACCCTCATCGCATTCGGTACGGAGGAGCAGCAGAAGCGATTCCTTCCGAAGATCCTCGACGTCACCGAACTGTGGTGCCAGGGCTACTCCGAACCTGGCGCGGGCAGCGACCTCGCGAACGTGTCGACCGCAGCCGAGCTCGACGGTGACGCGTGGGTGATCAACGGGCAGAAGGTGTGGACGTCGCTGGCGCACTGGGCCCAGTGGTGCTTCGTCGTGGCGCGCACCGAGAAGGGTTCCAAGCGGCACGCGGGGTTGTCCTACCTGCTGGTGCCGTTGGATCAGCCGGGCGTGGAAGTCCGCCCGATCGTCCAACTCACGGGCGACTCGGAGTTCAACGAAGTCTTCTTCGACGACGCGCGTACCGACGCCGACCTCGTCGTCGGTACGCCGGGCGACGGTTGGCGCGTCGCCATGGGAACGCTGACCTTCGAGCGCGGGGTGTCGACGCTCGGTCAGCAGATCCGTTATGCGCGTGAGCTTTCCGGGGTGGCGGAACTGGCCAAGCGGACCGGCGCCATCGACGATCCGCTGATCCGCGAACGGCTCACCCGGTCGTGGGCGGGTCTGCAGACCATGCGGTCGTACGCGCTGGCGACCATGGACGTGGAACAACCGGGCCAAGACAACGTGTCGAAGTTGTTGTGGGCCAACTGGCATCGCGCGCTCGGCGAGCTCGCCATGGACGTCCAGGGCAAGGCCGGACTTGTGCTCGCCGACGACGAATTCGACGAATGGCAACGGACGTACCTGTTTTCCCGCTCGGACACCATCTATGGCGGGTCCAACGAGATCCAGCGCAACATCATTGCCGAGCGGGTGCTCGGATTACCTAGGGAAGTAAAAGGATGAGCCTCGCGGAAGCGCCGAAAGAGATAGACGGACACGGACTGCTCGCAGGCAAGGTCGTGCTCGTCACGGCCGCCGCGGGCACCGGTATCGGATCGTCAACGGCCCGTAGGGCGCTGGCCGAAGGTGCCGACGTCGTCGTCTCCGACTACCACGAGCGCCGGCTGGGCGAGACCCGCGACGAGCTCGCCGGACTCGGGCTCGGCCGGGTTGAGGCGGTGGTGTGCGACGTGACGTCGACCGAGGCCGTCGACGCGCTGATCGCGAGGACCGTCGAGCAGATGGGCAGGCTTGACGTACTGGTCAACAATGCCGGGCTCGGCGGCCAGACGCCGGTCGTCGACATGACCGACGAGGAGTGGGACCGCGTGCTGAACGTGACCCTGACGTCCGTCATGCGGGCCACCAGGGCGGCCTTGCGCTACTTCCGCGAGGTCCCCCACGGCGGCGTCATCGTCAACAACGCCAGCGTGCTGGGTTGGCGCGCCCAGCACTCGCAAGCTCACTACGCCGCCGCAAAGGCCGGCGTCATGGCGTTGACGCGTTGCAGCGCAATCGAAGCCGTCGAGTTCGGGGTACGTATCAACGCCGTGTCGCCCAGCATCGCCAGGCACAAGTTCCTCGAGAAGACGAGTAGCTCGGAGTTGCTCGACCGGCTGTCGTCCGACGAGGCGTTCGGGCGGGCGGCCGAGCCGTGGGAGATCGCGGCCACCATCGCCTTCCTCGCAAGTGACTACTCCAGTTACCTGACGGGTGAAGTCATCTCCGTATCGAGTCAGCGCGCCTGAGCTCGGCGGCGCCCCCGATACGCTGGGCGGCATGAATAGAACAGCTGTCGTCGCAGCAGCCGTCATCGGCGGGCTGGTGTTGGGCGGCTGCGGAGGCGCAAGCAACAGTGGCGGCGACACCACCTGCAAGGACTTCCTCGCCATGAGCAACAACGACAAGGACGCGACGGCGGCCCGCATGCTGAAGGAGCGCAACGGCCGCAACGGGTCGACCCAGGATGTCGAGAACAAACGGATCACGCTGATCGGGCTGTGTCAGCCTGCCGACAAGCAGGCCGCCAAGATCGGCGAGCTGGCCTGACGGCTGGGAAACTCAGCTAGAAAATCTCCACGGTATCTTCACAAACGCCACGCAGAAACACCACAGCCTGCACCTACAGTCGGGGTGTGAAGCGAATTCTGGTGGTCGACGACGAGCCGACCATCCTGGCCGCAGTGGCCACCCGGCTCCGTGCCGAGGAATTTCTCGTGGAGACCGCCGTGGACGGGCCGTCGGCGGTGGCGGCGGCCGCGGCCACCGATCCCGACCTGGTGGTGCTCGACGTGATGCTGCCTGGATTCGATGGCCTGGAGGTGTGTCGACGGATTCAGGCGGTGCGGGCGACACCGGTGCTGATGTTGACGGCCCGAAGCGACGAGACGGACATGCTTGTCGGGCTGGGCATCGGCGCCGATGACTACCTGACGAAGCCGTTCAGCATGCGCGAACTCGTCGCCCGTGTCCGCGTGCTGCTGCGTCGGATGGATCGCGTGGGCGACGCGGCGCCACTTTCGTTCGGCCTCTATCGAATCGACCTGCAGGCCCGCCGGGTCCACCGCGCAGATGAGGAGATCCACCTCACCCGAATCGAATTCGACCTGCTGGCCTTCCTCGCGGGCCGCCCCCGCGCCGCGGTGTCGCGCGCCGCACTGCTCGAACACATTTGGGGACCTCCATCCGACGTGGAGAGCCGTACGGTGGACAGCCACGTAAAGGCGTTGCGGCGCAAGCTTGGTGCCGAACTGATCCGCACGGTGCACGGCGTCGGCTATGCGTTGGAGATACCACGGTGAGCTGGCTGGGCAGGGTCTGGGACCGGCTGCCGCGCCCGTTGGATCCGTTCGGATCATTCAAGGTCAAGACTGGACTGCTGGTCGCGGGTGCGATCACCTTGGCCGCGCTGACGTTCTGGTTTGGCGCGAGTTGGAAGTTCCGCTACGCCCTGCTGGCTGCGCTCGCTACGTCGCTGTTGTTCACTCAGTTCGTCGCGCACGGGATGACCTCGCCGCTGCGGCAGATGACGGCCGCGGCCCGGGCGATGGCCCGCGGCGATTACAGCCTCCGGGTGCGTGCGACCTCGCGCGACGAAATCGGGCAATTGGCAACGGCCTTCAATCAGATGGCGGCCGACCTTGGGGCCGCTGACGAGTATCGGCGCGGGCTCATCGCCAACGTCTCACACGAGTTGCGCACCCCCATCACGGCCCTACGCGCGGTGCTCGAGAACGTCGTCGACGGTGTCGCAGAACCCGACACCGAAACCATGCGGATGGCGTTGTCGCAGACCGAACGGTTGGGTGAGCTTGTGACCAACCTGCTCGACCTCTCCCGCCTCGAAGGTGGGGTGGTTCCCCTGCAGGTCACCCAGTTCCGTGTCGAGGAGTTCCTGCTCGAGGCCGTCGGGCACGTCGCCGTGTCACCCCATGGTGTCGACGTCGTGGTGTCCGCCTCGCCACCCGACCTCCTCGCCGTCGCAGATCCCGCGCGACTGCGGCAGGTGGTGGTCAACCTGGTGGACAACGCAATTCGGCACAGTCCGGCCGCCGGCCGGGTTTCGGTGCGGGCGCACGCCGCCGAGTCGTCGGGACTGCGACTGGACGTCTGCGACGAAGGGCCGGGCATCCCTGCCGACGAACGCGAACGCGTCTTCCAACGCTTCAATCGCGGCGCCACCTCGGCAGGCGGCACCGGCCTCGGCTTGGCCATCGCCCGCTGGGCCGTCGAATTACACGGCGGCGCAATCGAAGTCATGGAAGTCAGGTCGGGCTGCCGAATCGCAGTCACGATCCCACGCCTGCCTACGACGGAGGAGCTCGTATGACGATGATGGCACCGGGGTGGCACACGGCGCCCCCACCGCAGCCGCCGCCCGTGCTGGGTCCGTGGCTGCCGCGCTACGGCGAGCCGGGCTGGACGGTCTGGCCGCGCCGGGTGTGGCCGCTCGATCCCACGGCTCGGGCGCCGCGTCGGCTCGTCACGTCGGCCGTCCTGGTCGGCGTGCTTGGCACCGCGCTGTGGCGGCCAACGGTACTCAGCGTCGGCTACCTGGTCGTTGGGGTAATGGTGTTCGGCCTGGTCTACGGGAAGGCTGACCGTCGTCCGACTCGTCGGGAATGGGGCGGGATGGCGTTGACCCTGGCCCTGCTCGCGGTGCCTGCCCTGCTGGCGGCGCAGTGGCTGGGCGTGCTGTGCATCATGGCCGCGTGGATCGTGGGCTGGGCCACGCTCGCAGGCGGTCGCACGTGGACCGCCGTCTTCGCAGCGCCGTTTGTGCCGTGGGCGCTCCCGGCCCGGGTCTCCGGCTGGGTGCGACGCGCGGGGCCTGATTTGGTGCCGCATCGGGCGGGCGTGCCGAAGGCGGGCCGGGCGGCCGCCGTCGTCGCGATCACGGTGGTGCTGGTGCTGGTGTTCGGCGGGTTGTTCGCCGCAGCGGATCCGGCGTTCGCGCATCTGGCTGGCAATTTCGTACCCGCGCTGGACGTCGGCGACATCGTCGCGCGGGTAGTTGTTTTCGGCATGGTGCTGGCGTTCGCACTAGGGGGTGCCTACCTGCTGCGGTTCGCGCCACGGCTGGACGCGATGGCACCCGCTCCGACGCGACCGGTACCGCAGTGGGAATGGGCGCTGCCGCTTGGCGTGCTCGATGCCTTGTTCATTGCCTTCGTGGCCGTGCAGGCGACGGTCCTGTTCGGCGGCCACAGCCACGTGCTGGAAACCGAGGGCCTGACCTACGCCGAGTACGCCCGCCAGGGCTTCTGGCAACTGCTCTGGGTGTCCGCGCTGACCTTGTTGGTGCTCAGCGTCGTCATCCGGGTGGCCGGGCGGGTCACCGTCGCCGACCGCAGGCTGCTGCGGGTACTCGTCGGAACCACGTGCGTGACCTCGGTGGTGGTGGTGATCTCGGCGATCCACCGGATGTGGCTGTATCAGCAGGCCTACGGGTTCAGCGTCCAACGGCTGATGGTGATCGTCATCGAGCTCTGGCTCGGCGCGGTGTTCGTGCTGATCGCCGTGGCGGGCCTGAAGATGACGGCGCGCTGGCTCCCTCATGCGGTGCTAGTCGCTGGAGCGGTGGCGCTGCTCGGTGTGGCGGCGCTCAACCCCGAACGGTTGATCGCCGACCGCAACATCGACCGCTACCAGCAGACCGGGCTGCTGGATACCGACTACCTCTTGCGCCTGTCGACCGACGTGGAACCGGCGCTTCGGCGTCTGCCCGACGCGATTGCGCGGTGTGCGCTCTACCGGCTTGAGGACCCCGACGCCTGGTACGAATTCAACGTGTCCCGCGCCCGCGCACCCCACGGTGAAGCCCTGCCGGCGGATGCGTGCGCGGACTGCTGGGACGACGACTACTCGCGACCGTAGCCCCGGGTGGCCAAGCAAGCGCTTGGTAGCTATGCTGATCGGGTGGACAAGGCGCTTCCGAGCCGCCGCGACGAGCTTCTCGACCTCGCCGCGGAGATGTTCGCTGAGCGTGGCCTGCGTGCGACGACCGTGCGCGACATCGCCGACTCAGCAGGCATCCTCTCGGGCAGTCTCTACCACCACTTCAAGTCCAAGGAGCAGATGGTCGAAGAGGTCCTCCGCGACTTTCTCGATTGGCTGTTCGCCCGGTACCAGCAGATCGTCGACGGTTCGACCGATCCGCTCGAGTGCGTGAGTGGACTGTTCATGGCGTCCTTCGAGGCCATCGAGCACCGCCACGCCCAGGTCGTCATCTACCAGGACGAGGCCAAAAGGCTGTCGGGGCTGCCGCAGTTCGAGTTCCTCGACACCCGCAACAGGGAACAACGGACGATGTGGCTCGACTTGCTCAAGCAGGGCGTCGCGGAGGGCTGCTTCCGGCCCGACCTCGACGTCGACCTTGTGTACCGCTTCATCCGCGACACCACGTGGGTCTCGGTCCAGTGGTATCAGCCCGGCGGGCCGCTAACGGCGGAACAGGTCGGCAGGCAGTATCTCGACATCGTGCTCGGCGGAATCACCGTCGGCGACGCATAACGCAAGGAGACGAAACATGGCTGACGCGTATGTCATCGACGCTGTGCGCACCGCAGTCGGAAAGCGCAACGGAGGGTTGGCCGGGGTTCACCCCGTCGATCTCGGTGCGGCCGCGTGGCGTGGCCTGTTCGAGCGCAACGACGTCGACCCCGGCACCGTCACCGACGTCATCGCCGGCTGCGTCGACGCCATCGGTGGCCAGGCGGGCAACATCGCGCGTCTGTCGTGGCTGGCGGCCGGCTTCCCGGAGGAGGTGCCCGGTGTCACCGTCGACCGGCAGTGCGGATCGAGTCAGCAGGCGATTTCCTTTGGCGCACAGGCGATCATGTCGGGCACCGCGGACATCATCGTCGCGGGTGGCATGCAGAACATGAGCCAGATTCCGATCAGTTCGGCGATGATCGTCGGCGAGCAGTTCGGATTCACCTCGCCCACCAACGAATCGAAGAGTTGGCTGCACCGCTACGGCGACCAGGAGATCTCGCAATTCCGCGGCTCCGAGATGATCGCCGAGAAGTGGAACCTCTCCCGCGAGGAAATGGAGCAGTTCGCGCTCACCAGCCACCAGCGGGCTCAGGAGGCGATCCGCTCCGGGTACTTCGAGAACGAAATCATTGCGGTGGACGGCTTCGTCACCGATGAGGGCCCGCGCGATACCTCACTGGAGAAGATGGCCGGGCTCAAGACGCTGGTCGAGGGTGGCCGGTTGACGGCAGCAATGGCCAGCCAAATCTCCGACGGCGCAAGCGCGGTGCTGCTCGCTTCAGAGCAGGCGGTCAAGGACCACGGGCTCAAGCCGCGCGCCCGCATCCACCACATCAGTGCGCGTGGTGCCGACCCGGTGTACATGTTGACGGGTCCGATCCCGGCCACCCACTACGCGCTGGAGAAGACCGGCCTGTCGATCGAGGACATCGACACCGTCGAGATCAACGAGGCCTTCGCGCCGGTCGTGATGGCGTGGCTCAAGGAGACCGGGGCCGATCCGGCGAAGGTGAACCCGAGTGGCGGCGCGATCGCCCTCGGTCACCCGCTCGGAGCGACGGGCGCGAAGCTCTTCGCGACGATGCTGAACACGTTGGAGCGCACCGGCGGTCGATACGGACTGCAGACGATGTGCGAGGGCGGCGGCACCGCCAACGTCACGATCATCGAGCGCCTCTAGCAGTTGGCCAATTGCTCGAGCCGCTCGTCCTCGCCCATTGCGGCGCCCATCGTCTCCGGCAGCAGGAACGTGCTCACCAGGCCGACGGTGGCGAAGCACGCCAGCATCACGCCGACCGCGACACCACCCCAGGTGGCCACCAGAGGGGCAGCGATCAGCGGCGGCACCGCGCCGCCGACCAGACCGGCGACGTTGAGTGCCAGCCCCGCACCGCTGTAGCGGTACCGCGTTGCGAAGATCTCCGGGATGAAGGCTCCCATCGGGCCGTAGGACGTCCCGGCGATCGCATACGTGCCGACGATCGCCACCGCGAACCACGTCAGATTTCCTGTGTCCACCAACGGGATCAGCACGAACGCCCAGGGCACGCCCGCCGCGAGCGCGACCATGATGACGCGGCGGCGCCCAAACGCGTCGCACGCCACCGCCGACAACGCGCAGAACACCAGCGCCGTGATTCCGCCAAGGACGTTCACGAAGAGAATCGAGTCGGGGGAGAAGCCGACCTGCGTGCGGGCGTAGCCGGCCATGAACGTGTTCGCGGTGTAACCAAAGGCGAAGAAGCCGACCATGCTGCCCGCGCCGAGCAGAACCTCGCGACGCTGCCGGGCGAACAGGTCGGCAACGGGCGTCCTGACGGTGGCGCCGCGCGAACGCTGGCGGGCGAACACTGGTGTCTCGGCCACGTGCAGCCGCACGTACAGGGCGATCGCGATCAGCACGATGCTGAACAGGAACGGCAGGCGCCACGCCCAGTCCAGGAACGCCTGGCTCACCTCGCCGATGGTGGAGTTGACGAGGAGGAACACCAGGCTGCTCAGCACCAAGCCGCTGCCCGCGCCCAACGACGTGAACATGCCGTAGCGGCCACGGGCACCCGCGGGCGCGTGTTCGGTGGCAAGCAGTGCCGAACCGGCCCACTCGCCGCCGACGGCGAAGCCCTGCGCGAGCCGAAGCGCCAGCAGGATCACCGGCGCCGCGACGCCGATGGTGACGGCACCGGGAACCAGCCCGACGGCAACGGTCGACAGCCCCATGATCAGCAGCGTGGTGGTCAGTGTTGCCTTGCGGCCCAGTCGATCACCGAAGTGGCCGAAGAAGGCCGCGCCCGCGGGGCGGGACAGGAATGCGGCTGCGAAAGTGGCCATCGAGGCGACCGCGGCCATCGTCGCACCGAGGTGAGGGAAGAACACCTTGGGGAACACCAATGCCGCCGCGGTGCCGTAGATGTAGAAGTCGTAGTACTCGATCGCCGAGCCCACGTAGCTGGCGAGGGCGACGCGCTTCATCGAAATGCTGCCGGTGGCCGGCGGCGTGGCAATTGTGGTCATGCGGCTCAAGCTATTTCCGCACCATATGATCGGTCACGCTTGCGCGCGCAACCCGCGTAAACGGCGATCTGCCAGTTCTGCGCGTTTTGCTCGGCTAGCTGTCTGCCTGGTCGAGCTGCGACTCCACGACCGTCTTGGACGGGGCATAGCGCTCCCACAGCACCGCGCCGACGCACGTCGTGACCACCCACCCCGTCCCGACCGCGCCGCACCACGTCAGCAGTGCCATCGCGACACCGATCGGTCCGAGCTCCTCCCAACCGTCCAGCACGGGTGGGAACAGCCAGCGGGAACCGAGCGGCAGCACGATCCCGTCGATCACCACACCGGCGAGTCCGGCGAGCATCAGGTAGTTGCGGCCGCGGCCGCCGTCGCGGACAAGCAGCGCCGGGGTGAGCGACCAGAAGATCCAGACCGGTAATAGCGAGACCGCGAATCGCACCATTCGCATCCCGGTGTGGTGGTCACCGCCGAACGCGATTCGATCGCGCAGGCCGATCATCGTCAGGTACAGGGCGAACCACACCACGCCTCGCCACAGCCTGCCGAGCAGCCCGAATTGCTCACGGCGCCAGGCCTTTGCGAATATCCCCGCGATCATGATGCCCATCGGGATGCCCCAGATGAGGAAGCCGGCGACGCCGAGGAACGTCCAGCTGGACCTCAGCGCCGACGAATGACCGAACGCCGAACGCACGTGGTCGGCCGCCGGGTGAACCAGCCCGAGTTCGCGGATGACGAGTGTTCCGGGGCTGGCGTTGTCGGCGAATCCCCGCATGTAGGAAAAGCCCATGATCATCAGTGGGATGACGGTGATGAAAAGCTGCACCGACACCATGACGCCAAGCGTGCCGCCGTCGATCTCGTTGAAGCGCCCCACGATTGCCGCGACGGGCCGCAGTCGCCTGGCCTCGGCCAACCGTCGATAGCGGTCCTGTAGCCGCTGGCGCACGTCCGGTGGGCCGGTGCCTTCGGTCATGGATCAGCAAACTCCCGACGCGTGGTTCATTGCACCCGGACGTTACCCGGCGGCGTCGGCACCACGGAGCTCAGTGGTCGTGGATGACCACGCCACGGATATTGCGGCCCGCGAACATGTCGTCGTAGGCCACGTTGATGTCGGCGAGCTTGTACTCGGTCGTGACCGCCTCGTCGAGCAGCAGCTTGCCCTCGCGGTAGAGGCTCAGCAGCCGCGGGATGTCGTTGCGCGGGTTGGCTTCCCCGAACAGACTGCCCAGCAGTCGCTTCTGGTAGAGCGTGAAGGTCGTCATCGGCAGCGTCGGCGTCACGTCGGACGTTGGGGCGAGCGCCGTCAGCACCACCGCGCCGCCCTTGCTGACGAGTTCGAGGGCCTCGCCGATCATGGCTCCCTCGACGAGTCCGACGGTGAGAATCGCGGAATCGGCCATCACGCCCCGGGTCAGTTCGCCGACGAGTTCTCCTGCTTCTTCGATCGAGGCGGCGAAATGGGTCGCGCCGAACTGGAAGACCTTGTCGCGCTTGGATTCAACGACGTCGACTGCGATGATCTTCTCGGCACCGGCTAGCCGTGCACCCTGAATCGCACCACTGCCGACGCCGCCGCATCCGATCACCACGACTGTGTCGCCCGGTCTGACGTTTGCGGTGTTCACCGCCGAACCCCATCCCGTCGTGATGCCGCAGCCGATGAGGCAGGCGCGCGACAAGGGTAGATCGTCGTCGATCTTGACCAGGCTGGCGTCCGACACCGTTCCGTAGGGAGCGAACGTGCCGAGCAGCAGCATCGCGTTGATGTCACGGTCTCCGACGTGCCGCCGGTAGGTGCCGTCCAATTGGGTGCCGATGTTGCACATCGCACCGAGATCGCAGAGATTCTGACGCCCGCGCGCGCACCAGCGACAGCGTCCGCACGCAGGCAGGAACGAAGCCACCACGTGGTCGCCCGGCCGAAGATCGCGTACGCCGGGTCCGACCTCCTGCACCACGCCTGCGCCCTCGTGGCCACCGATCATCGGCAGCGGACTGGCGATGTCGTCGGTCCGCGCGTGGTGGTCCGAATGGCACAGGCCGGTCGCCTCGAAGGACACCAGGACTTCGCCGTCTTGGGGCGGGTCGAGTTCGACCTCCTCGATACACCAGTCTTCGTCGATGCCCCAGAGCACGGCAGCGTTCATCTTCATGGCGCCCCCCGAAATTCGGCTGACGTCAGTGTAAATACAACTGCTCAACCCGCGCGCGGAATACGAGCTACCGACTTCACGGCGACCTAGTCGACGTAGGCCACCGCGCTCCGCAAGTGGGTGATGGCCTCGGCCACGATCGTCTCGATGAGTTCCGCACACGACGGCAGGTCGTCGATGATGCCTGCGACCTGACCCGAAGCCAACACGCCTGCGTCGGTATTGCCCTCGACGAGGCCCGCCTTCAACAACATCGGGGTGTTCGCGGCCATGACGACCTGCGACCAGGTGAGCTCCTTGCCGTGGCGCATGGCCAGCCCGTCCTTGACCATCGAGCGCCACGTCATGCCCGACATCTTCTTGAACTTCTGGGCATTGACGATGGCGGCGCTGAAACCGCGGACCGGAGAACCGCTTTCCAACTTCTCGACCAGCCCCGTGCGCAACACTCGGTGCGGCATGCCGTCGACGCGCGTCGATACCACCGTGCCGTCCAGCGCGGCCCCCAGATAGCGCTGCTTGACCGCGTCGGGCACGGTCGAGTCGGACGTCAACAGGAATCGGGTGCCCATTGCGACGCCCGCGGCACCGTACGACAGGGCTGCGGCCAGGCCGCGTCCGTCGAAGAATCCGCCCGCGGCGATGACCGGCATGCCGGTGTCCGCGACGGCGTCGAGCACCGAGGGCAACAGCAGTGTCGTCGCGACCGGGCCGGTGTGACCGCCGCCTTCACCGCCTTGCACGATCACCGCGTCGGCGCCCCACCCCGCCACCTTCTTGGCGTGCTTGGCCGCGCCGACCGATGGAATGACCACCACGCCAGCCTCTTTCAGCTTGGCGATCAGGTCCGGCTTCGGAGCCAGCGCAAACGAGGCGACCTTCACGCCCTCGCGGATCAACAGGTCGCAGCGGTCGTTCGCGTCGGCCGCGTCGGCGCGGATGTTGATGCCGAACGGCTTGTCGGTGGCCGCCTTGACCTTGGCCACCGCGGTCGCCAACTCGTCGAGCGTCATGGTCGCGGACGCGAGGATGCCGAGGCCGCCCGCGTTGGACGTCGCCGAGACAAGCCGTGCGCCTGCTACCCAGCCCATGCCGGTCTGCACGACGGGATGCTCGATACCGACCAGCTCGGTGAGTGGCGTGCGCAGTGTCTGTCCCCCGAGTCGCTGCGCTCCTGCCCCCTGGAACGTACTCACGATCGGATCTCTTTGTCCCGCACGCTCTTGGGATCGATCGTCTCCCGTATGAGCCGAAGCTCGTCATCAGTCGGCAGCCGGGTGACGCCCGCGGTGTCGACGCCGTGCACCTCGAAGGACGTATTCTCTGCGACCTCTGCGGCGTCGACACCCGGATGCAGTGACACCGCCCGCATCTGATGCTCGGGTCCGTTGAAGTCGAAGACGCCGAGGTTGGTCACCACTTGGTACACGTTTGCGAACCGGAAGGCCGGGTTGGCGGGATCCATCTTGTCCCAGCCTATTCCGGACACGATGTCCACCGATTCGCCGAACACCCGCGTGGAATGGTTGCCGACCCAGTAGCTGGTGGCATGGTTGATGGTGTTGCCCGGGGCGCCGCGTACGCCGAACATCTGACGCTTGGGGTGTTGGATCGGCCCGAATGCCGACAGGTTCTGGTTGCCGTACCGGTCGATCTGGTTGGCGCCCATCACCACGTGGCGACGACCCCAGGCCAGGGTCTCGAAGACGCGCCCGAACGGCATCCAGCCCTCGATCGCGCCGGTGGCGCCCATCGGCGGGGTGTCGGCCAGTAGGCGCGCCTCACCGTCGGTCAATAGGATGTCGGGGGAGAAGGTGAGCCGCGCCAGTCGAGCGCCGACGGCCACCATGTTGGCCATCGGGCTGACCATGATTTCGCCTGCGTCGCGGAACAATTCGGCGCACGCGACGGCGCACACCTCGGCTCGGGTGGCAGAGCTCATGCTTGTCCCTCCTGGAATTTGCGGACCGCTTCCTGGTAGTCGGCTTCGCTACCGGAGAGGTAGGTCTTGACGAATTCGGCCCACGTCTCGTCGGAGCCTGCGGCCTCGGCATAGTGGCGCTGGAACTTCTCGTCGCGCTTGTAATCGGGTTCTGCCGTGGTGAAGTGGGCACCGTTCGGAGCCTCGACGACGGCATCGACCATCATCCGGTTGATCAGCAGGGCCTGCGGCGGCACCGCCTTGATCAACTCTTCGGTGGGCACCACGCGCTCGACGGAAAGCAGGCGTCGCTGCGCCGCCATCAGGAAGAGGTCGTCGAAGTACGGGTCGATGCCGGTGTAGGCCGCGTTGCCCTGTGCGTCACCGAGATTGAGGTGCACGAAGGCGGCGTCGAGGTTCAGTGCGGGCATCGCGATGAGTTCCTCGAACCCACCTTCCGGCGGGCTGGAGCGAAGCGACCCGGGGATGGATGGCGTCGAATACGGCGAGGTGACCGTCTTGAGTTCGTCGCCCCAGAAGGCGCGCACGTCGCTGCCGAGACCGGCCCGGATCGGCAGGAACGGCAGCCGCTGAGCCGCTGCCTGCAGCCCGCATCGCACCATGCCTTCGTCCATCTCGCGGGCCTCGATGGCGCCGGTCGTGCGGGCCTTGGCGAACCACGGATCGTAGAAGGGCGGCGAGTCCAGCGACACGAAGCCGTAGTACACGCGCTTGACCTTGCCTGCCGAGCAGAGCAGCCCGAGATCCGGCCCGCCGTAGGTGACGACGGTGAGGTCGGTGACGTCGGTGCGTAGCAGCGCGCGGACGAAGGCCATCGGCTTGCGCCGCGACCCCCAGCCGCCGATGCCGATGGTCATGCCGCTCTCGATCGAGGCCACGGCCTCGTCCAAAGTCGTTGTCTTGTCGCTCATTTGGCCTCCTTCTTCGAGGTTCCCGCGAACGCATCACGGTGCTCGTCGGACACGCCGGCCAGGTTGAGCTCGAACGTAAAGCCCTGTTCCATACGGTATCTGGCGTTGACCGGCTGAATGTCGATGAAGTTCAGCGCTTCCTTGGCCGCCCGGATAACCCGGGTGTCCTTGGATGCGATGTCGCGGGCGACGCGCAGCGCTGACTCGTCCAGCTCGGCCCGCGGAACCACCTCGTGGACGGAACCGAAATGGTGCAGCGTCTCCGCGTCGACGGTGGCGGCGGTGAAGAACAGTCGGCGCATCAAGTGCTGCGGCACCAGTCGGGACAGGTGGGTGGCCGCGCCGAGCGCCCCGCGTTCGACCTCGGGTAGGCCGAACTTCGCGTCGTCGGAGGCGACGATGACGTCGGAGTTGCCGACCAGCCCGATGCCGCCGCCGACGCAGAAGCCGTTGACCGCCGTGACGACGGGCACCTCGCATTCGTACACCGCGCGGAACGCGTGGAAGCAGCCGCGGTTGGCGTCAATGAGCGCAGTGAAGCCCTCGGTGTTCTGCATCTCCTTGATGTCGACACCCGCGTTGAAGCCGCGTCCCTCGGCGCGCAGGATCACCACGTGGGTGCTGTGATCGCGGCCCGCGGCCGTAATGGCGTCGCCGAGTTCGAACCAGCCCTTCGACGGGATGGCGTTCACGGGTGGGTAATCGACGGTGACCGAGACGATGCCCGGTTCGATGGTTTTCGTGGTGATCGACATGCGGATACCTCAGCTACTCCTGGGGGTGGCTACCTAAGCAAGCACTTGCTTGGTACGCTAGCACAGTGACTGACGGGGCTGACAGTGTTGGCATCAATCTCGACCTTCGCGGCCGAGTCGTTCTGGTGACCGGCGGGGTACGTGGAGTCGGCGCAGGCATCAGTGCCGTCTTCGCCGCTCAAGGCGCTACCGTCGTCACCTGCGCGCGCCGCCCCGTCGAGGGCCAGCCGTACGACTTCCACTCCTGCGACGTGCGCGACGACGATTCGGTCAAGGCGCTCATCGAGGCCGTCGTCGCCAAGCACGGACGACTCGACGTCGTAGTCAACAACGCCGGTGGCTCGCCCTACGTGCTCGCCGCGGATTCGTCGGCGAAGTTCAGCACCAAGATCATCGAGCTCAATCTCCTTGGCCCGCTCTCGGTATCGACACACGCGAACGCCGTGATGCAGAACCAACCGCAAGGCGGATCGATCATCAACATCGCCAGCGTCAGCGGTCGTCGACCGACCCCCGGCACCGTCGCCTACGGTGCGGCAAAGGCCGGGATGGAGAGCATCACCAGCACGCTGGCGGTCGAATGGGCACCCAAGGTCAGGGTGAACAGCGTAGTCGTCGGCATGGTCGAGACCGAGCAGTCCGAACTCTTCTACGGCGACGCCGAATCCATTGCGGCCATCTCGAAGAACGTTCCGCTCGGCAGGCTCGCCAAGCCCTCCGACGTCGGTTGGGCCACAGCGTTTCTCGCATCGGATGCGGCCGCCTACATCAGTGGCGCGTCGCTCGAAGTGCACGGCGGCGGCGAGCCGCCCCATTACCTTGCGACCACCACCGCAGACATCAAGTAAAGGGAGACAAAGCATATGGGACTGCTCGACGGCCGCGTGGTCATCGTGACGGGTGCAGGTGGCGGCATCGGCCGCGCACATGCCGTGGCCTTCGCCGCCGAGGGGGCGCGCGTCGTGGTCAACGACATCGGCGTCGGCCTCGACGGATCTCCCGCTGGCGGTGGAAGTGCGGCCCAGGGTGTGGTCGACGAGATCATCGCCGCCGGAGGGGAAGCCGTCACCAGCGGCGCCAACGTTGCCGACTGGGCGCAGGCCGAGGGCCTCGTCCAGACGGCGGTCGAGAAGTTCGGCGGGCTGGATGTCCTGGTCAACAACGCGGGCATCGTCCGCGACCGGATGTTCGCCAACACCAGCGAGGAAGAGTTCGACGCCGTCACCGCCGTACACCTGAAGGGGCACTTCGCCACCATGAAGCACGCCGCGGCGTACTGGCGCGCCCAGTCGAAGGCGGGCCAACCCGTTGATGCGCGCATCATCAACACCAGTTCCGGTGCGGGCCTTCAAGGTAGCGTCGGGCAGGCCAACTACAGCGCCTCCAAGGCTGGCATCGCCGCGCTGACGTTGGTCGCCGCCGCCGAGATGGGCCGCTATGGCGTGAGCGTCAACGCGATCGCGCCTTCGGCGCGCACCCGGATGACCGAGACGGTGTTCGCCGACATGATGTCGACCCAGGACTCCGCCTTCGACGCTATGGCGCCAGAGAACGTTTCGCCGCTGGTGGTGTGGCTGGGCAGTGTGGAGTCGCGCGACGTCACCGGCCGTGTCTTCGAGGTCGAGGGCGGCATTATCCGCGTCGCCGAAGGCTGGGCGCGCGGCGCCGAGGCCGACAAGGGTGCCCGCTGGGATCCGGCCGAACTTGGACCCGTCGTTACCGGACTGCTGGCCGAATCTCGAACGCCACTCCCGGTATTCGGCGCCTGATCACCTCGGTCGAGCCTCAGTCGCGAACGCGTTTGGCGACGAGGTCCCACTCGTTGACGTCGGTGCAGTCGCCGCCGAAGGTGGAGCGCTGCAAGCCGGTCATGGCATCGATCGGAATGGTGACGGGGTTGGGCAGGACGAACTCCAGGTATGTCGTCCTGGCGGCCTTCCCGCCGAGTGGGCACGTCACCTCTCCGCCCAGGTACGTCATGGTCCAACGGCCGTCGGCGAATTCGAGCGCGTTGACAGACTCGGTGCCCGACGACCCGGTGAAGCGTTCGAGCGCGATGCAGGTATCGGTGTTGCGTACGCAGAACGACGTGAATTTCGCAGGGAGCGTGGGAGATTGGTCGCCGGGCTGGCGCGGCGTGTTGGTGATGTTGTAGTTTCCGGTCAAGGCGGCCGGGGCGGTGTGTGTCCACGCAGGCTGGGCGGCGGGGTCGGGCAGCGATACTTCGGCATCGGAGTCCTTGACGCGTGACAACGTGATCGGCACTTCGAAGACGCCGGTACAGGCGGGGCTAGCGAACCGCGCGTCGACCCGTGTCCCAGTGAGCTTTCCGTCGGACTGAGGGGTGACCGACCAGGCGACGAATTCGTGACCGGTGCTGCCGTCCGCGTCGCACCTGTACTCGTACCGTTCGGCCCACCGCCATTGGTCGCCGACGAGGTCGATCGTCAGCGGCTCGACGTCCTTGCCGTCGTCCTCGGTGAAGACGTGGGTGGCGTCGTCGTCACGAAGTCGAACGCCGGTGGCCACGCACGTGTCGCCCGTGCACTCCGACCGGATCGTGTACTGCCGCGCCGACATCTCGTCAGGACGGGGCTTGCCGTTCCAGACTTGCTCGTCGCCTGCGTAGTCCGCCCGATAGACGCCGTGAAGGGCCGCCGCTCCGGACGGCTGGCTCGTGGTGGCCTCGCGGGCGGTACTCGGTTCCGACGAGCAGGCCGCCGCAACGACCGTCACGACCGCCAGGACGATGGTGGCCGCCGGCGGCATGCTGGCTACGCCGGGTCGCAGATGACGATCGGGATCTTGCGGTCGGTGTAGGAGCGGTAGTTGACGAAGTCGGGGTACATGGCGTCGAGCTTGGGCCAGTACTCGTCGCGCTCGGGGTCGGTGGCATCGCGGGCGGTGAGCTCGTGCAGGCCGCTCTTGGTCCGGAAGGTCACGCGCGGGTTGGCCACCAGGTTGAGGTACCACATCGGGTTGGTGGCACGGCCGCCCTGCGAGGCGACGAGCACGATGCGCTGGCCCTCCGGTAGGAACAGCAGCGGGCTGTCCCTTGGCTCACCCGACTTGCGGCCGACCGTAGTCAGGATTCCGACCTCGGTGCCCTTCAGGAACTTGTTGCCGAGTTTCCCGCCTGACTTCTTGAAGATCCAGGTCTGGGCTTTCGACATCCACTTGATCGCGGTGCCGACCTTCGCCGAGTTCAGGCCCTCGATCTGCTTGGGCTTCAGCGGGCGGGATGGATTGGCCATGACGTGACTCTATCGCGTGACGAACGGACGGATACCAGCCCGAATGTGGTGGATGAGCCCGTCCCCGGCGGGGATCAGGAAGGTCTCGTCGATGTGAGCACCGACCCGCCGCCCCGCGACCGACGGCTTGGTCACCAGGTCGAACCGGGCCCTGACGTGATCACGCTCGACCGTGAACTCGGGCTGCGTCGTCGACCGAATCACCAGATACTGCGGACCACGATTCAGGCTGCGGCGCAGGTGATTTCCCGAGAAACCGGTCTTCAACCCCACTTCGACGCGTGTGCACTCCGGGGCGAACGGAACCCCGCTCGCATCGTGGCTCACCAGCGCGTCGATGTAGGCCTGCGCGGCGGCGATGCGTTCGGCTTCGGTGAAGACCCGGGTTGCCGTATCGGACATCTCAGATGCGCTCGATGATGGTGCCCGTCGACAAAGCGCCACCCGCACACATCGTGATGAGCGCCGTGCTCTTGTCGGTGCGCTCCAACTCGTGCAGCGCGGTGGTGATCAGTCGGCTGCCGGTGCTGCCGACCGGATGGCCAAGCGCGATCGCGCCACCGTTGACGTTGACGGTGTCCATGTCGGGCTCGTGAACCCGAGCCCAGGACAACACGACCGACGCGAAGGCCTCGTTGATCTCGGTGATGTCGATGTCACCCATCTTCATGCCGGCCTTTTCGAGCACCTTGGCCGTCGACTGCACTGGCCCGTCGAGGTGGTAGTACGGCTCGGCACCGACGAGCGCCTGGCTGATGATGCGGGCGCGGGGCTTGAGGCCGAGGGCCTTCGCCTTGTCCTCGTCCATCCACAGCACCGCAGCGGCACCGTCGGAGATCTGCGATGACGTGCCCGCGGTGTGAATTGCGCCCTCGATGACGGGCTTCAGCTGCGCCAGACCTTCCAGCGTGGTGTCGCGCAGGCCCTGATCGCGCGTCACCGGAGCGCGCTCCGAGGTCGGCTGCTTGTTCTCGTCGAGCACCGGAGCGACGATGGCCGAGATCTCGCGATCGAACCGGCCCTCGGCCCACGCCTGCTTGGCCTTGCGCTGAGAGTCGAAGCCGAACTGGTCGATGTCCTCACGGGTGATGCCGCGGCGCTTGGCAATTCGTTCGGCCGCGGTGAACTGGTCGGGCAGGTCGATGTCCCATGACTCGGGCCTCAGGATGTTGCGGTCGGGGCCCGCGTTGGCGCCAAGGCCGACGCGGCTCATCGCCTCGATACCGCAGGCGATGCCGACGTCGATCGCGCCTGCGGCGATGAGGCCGGCGATCAATCCGTTGGCCTGCTGGCTGCTGCCACACTGGCAGTCCACGGTCATGGCGCCCACGTGGTCGGGCAGCCCCGCCACAAGCCAGCTCACCCGGGTGATGTTGTTCGACTGCTCGCCATACTGTGTGACGCAGCCGCCGATGACCTGCTCGACGAGGCCGGCATCGATGCCGGCCTTCTCGACCAGTGCTCGTTGCGTGGCGCCCAGCAGCTCGGTGGCGTGCAGGCCAGACAACCATCCGTTGCGCTTGCCGATGGGGCTGCGCGTGGCTTCAACGATGACAGGGTTACCCATCCCGCCAGGCTAGAACACGTTTCATTAGTCTGACAAGCTGCGATGCTGCCACGTCTTTGATCTGCGGTGGAGCCGTGTTTTACTGGCACTAGAACACGTTGCAATTAGGAGCGCACCCTTTATGGCCCCCCTCAACATTCCAGCTGACTTCGACTTCCTGGACTCGGCGCTGAACCTCGAGCGCCTGCCGGTCGAGGAACTTGCCGAACTGCGCAAGTCCGAACCCATTCACTGGGTCGACGTACCCGGTGGCACCGGCGGATTCGGGGACAAGGGCTACTGGCTGGTCACCAAGCACGCCGATGTCAAGGAAGTGTCGAAGCGCAACGACGTCTTCGGTAGCTCGCCGGACGGCGCGATCCCGACCTGGCCGCAGGGGATGGAACGCTCGGCGATCGATCTGCAGAAGGCCGTGCTGCTCAACATGGATGCGCCGCAGCACACCAGGCTGCGCAAGATCATCTCGCGCGGGTTCACGCCGCGGGTGGTGGGGCGGCTCGAGGAGGAGCTCAGCCAGCGCGCCCAGAACATCGTCAAGTCCGCCGCGGCCGAGGGCAGTGGTGACTTCGTCGAGCAGGTGTCGTGCGAGCTGCCGCTGCAGGCCATTGCAGGCCTGTTGGGCGTGCCGCAGGACGACCGCGACAAGCTGTTCCGCTGGTCCAACGAGATGACTGCAGGCGAGGACCCGGAGTACGCCGACGTCGATCCGGCGATGTCGTCGTTCGAGCTCATCACCTACGCGATGAAGATGGCCGAAGAACGCGTCAAGAACCCCACCGACGACATCGTCACACGGCTGGTCGAGGCCGATATCGACGGCGAGAAGCTGTCCGACGACGAGTTCGGTTTCTTCGTGGTGATGCTCGCAGTGGCTGGCAATGAGACCACTCGTAACTCGATCACCCACGGCATGATCGCGCTGGCGAACAACCCGGACCAGTGGGAGCTCTACAAGAAGGAACGCCCGTCGACGGCCGCCGACGAGATCGTCCGGTGGGCCACTCCCGTGTCGGCCTTCCAGCGCACCGCGCTCGAGGACACCGAGCTGTCGGGTGTGCAGATCAAGAAGGGCCAGCGCGTGGTGATTTCCTACCGCTCGGCCAACTTCGACGAAGAGGTCTTCGACGCACCTCAGACTTTCAATATCCTTCGCGACCCGAACCCGCACGTCGGGTTCGGGGGTACGGGGGCCCATTTCTGCATCGGGGCCAACCTCGCCAGGATGACGATCAACCTCATCTTCAACGCGGTGGCCGATCACATGCCCGACCTCAAGCCTATCGGCGAGCCCGAGCGGTTACGGTCGGGATGGCTCAACGGGATCAAGCACTGGCAGGTGGACTACAGCGGCACCGGCGCCTAGGTCCGGCTAGCGCTCAAAATCCCAGGAATCAAGGAGGATTCGGGTGGACTTCAGCCCAGACGAAGGGCAGCAGGCGGTCGCCGACGTGGTAACTTCCGCGCTCGGCCGGGACAACAGCTGGCAGGCGCTCGTCGACGGCGGTGTGATCGCCTTCGGCGTGCCGGAGCGGCTTGGCGGTGACGGGCTCGGGCTTGCCGAGGTCGCGTCCGCGCTCACCGAGATCGGTAGGCACGGCAACACCACCGCTGCCTTCGCGACACTCGGCCTCGGGCTGATCCCGCTGCTCGACCTTGCCTCCGACGACCAGCAGGACCGCTTCCTCTCGGGCGCGGCTAAGGGCGGCGTGCTCACCGCGGCGCTCAACGAGCCGGGACACGCGCTGCCGGAGCGGCCCGTGACCAGTTTCGCCGGCGGCAAGTTGTCGGGCACCAAGATTGGTGTTCCCCATGCGGGCCAAGCGGATTGGATCGTCGTCACCACCGATGGTGGCGTCGTCGTGGTGTCGTCGAAGGCGGACGGCGTCACGCTGACGAAGACGTCGACCGCCAATCACTCCGACGAGTACGTCGTGACCTTCGCAGACGTCGCGGTCACAGACGCTGATGTACTCGGCGGAGCGGATGCGGTCAGTCGGGTCAACCAGCTGGTGCTCGCAGCGACGGGCGCCTACGCGGCCGGGCTGGTGGCGGGCGCGTTGCGACTCACCGCCGACTACGTCGCGAACCGCGAGCAGTTCGGCAAGCCGCTGTCGACATTCCAGACGGTGGCCGCACAACTCGCCGAGATCTACATCGCGTCACGCACGATCACCTTGGCGTCGACGTCGGTGGTGTGGCGGCTCTCTGAGGGGCGCGACGCCGCCGAAGACCTCGACGTGCTCGGCTACTGGCTGACGTCGCAGGCGCCGCCAGTCATGCAGCTGTGTCATCACCTGCACGGCGGCATGGGCATGGACATCGCCTATCCGATGGACCGCTACTACTCGACGATCAAGGACCTGACCCGACTTCTCGGCGGGCCGTCGCATCGCCTCGACCTGGTGGGAGCGCTATGTACATCGAACTGACTCCCGAGCAGCGTCAGCTGCAAGCCGAACTCCGGCAGTACTTCTCGACGCTGATCTCGCCAGAGGAGGCCAAGGCGATGGAGGCCAACCGGCACAACGACACGTATCGGGCCATCATCAAGCGGATGGGCTCCGACAACAAGCTTGGGGTCGGCTGGCCGAAGGAGTTCGGCGGCTTGGGTTTTGGCCCCATCGAACAGTCCATCTTCGTCAACGAGGCGCAGCGGGCCGACGTGCCACTGCCCGCAGTGACGCTGCAGACCGTCGGGCCGACGCTGCAGCAGTACGGCAGCGAGCTCCAAAAGAAGAAGTTCCTGCCGGGCATCCTCGCAGGCGACGTGCATTTCGCGATCGGCTACACCGAGCCGGAGGCAGGTACCGATCTGGCCTCGCTGCGCACCACCGCGGTACGGCAGGGCGACGAGTACATCGTGAACGGCCAGAAGGTGTTCACCACCGGTGGGCACGATGCCGACTACATCTGGCTGGCCGTCCGTACCGACCCGGAAGCCGTGAAACACAAAGGCATTTCGATCCTGATCGTCGACACGACCGACCCCGGCTACTCATGGACGCCGATGATCCTGTCCGACGGCGCGCACCACACCAACGCCACGTATTACAACGATGTCAGGGTGCCCGTCGACATGCTCGTCGGTGAGGAGAACGCCGGCTGGCGACTGATCACCACGCAGCTCAACAACGAGCGGGTGATGCTCGGTCCGGCGGGCCGGGTCGCTGCGCTGTACGACCGAGTGCACGCCTGGGCGTCCAAACCCGGCAGCAACGGCGACATCCCGCTCGACCACGACGACGTCAAGCGCTCGCTCGGCGAGCTCAAGGCGCTGTGGCGCATCAACGAGTTGCTCAACTGGCAGGTGGCGGCCGGCGGCGAGACCATCGACGTAGCGGACGCCGCGGCCACCAAAGTGTTTGGCACCGAACGCATTCAGTACGCCGGGCGGCTGGCCGAAGAGATCGTCGGCGCGCACGGAAACCCGGCCGACCCCGATACCGCAGAGCTACTGGAATGGCTCGACAGCCAGACCAAGCGAAATCTGGTCATCACCTTCGGTGGTGGCGTGAACGAGGTGATGCGCGAGATGATCGCTGCTGCCGGACTGAAGGTTCCGAGGGTTCCGCGATGAGCGCCTGCGCGAAGTGGGGCCCCACACGAAGTGCAGGGGACAGAGGGCACAGATGAGCGCGTCCGAAGAAATTATGGCTGCGGCCGAGCGGGTCAAGGCCGAGGGCAAGAGCAAGCCGCGGGTTGGTCGCCACCCGGTGAACCAGCCGATGGTCGAGCATTGGCTCGACGCCATCGGCGACAAGAATCCCATCTACGTCGACGAGTCCGCGGCGACGGCGGCGGGCCATCCCGGCCTCGTCGCCCCGCCCGCGATGATTCAGGTGTGGACGATGATGGGGCTGGGCGGCGTTCGCCCTGACGACGATCCGCTGAGCAAGATCCTCGACTTGTTCGACGAGGCAGGGTACATCGGCGTCGTCGCGACCAACTGCGAGCAGACCTACCACCGCTATCTGCGTCCTGGCGAGGAGGTCAGCGTCGCCGCCGAACTGACGGACGTCGTCGGCCCGAAGCGGACCGCGCTTGGCGAGGCCTTCTTCATCACACAGACCATCACGTGGTCGGTCGGCGATGAGGACGTCGCCGAAATGATGTGGCGCATCATGAAGTTCATCCCGGCCGACAAAGCAGAGGCCGCTCCGAGCACGGTGCCCGACGACCTGGATGCCGACTCGGCGATGCGTCCGGCGTCGTCGAAGGACACCAAATTCTTCTGGGACGGCGTCAACGCGCACGAACTGCGCATCCAGAAGCGACCCGACGGCAGCCTGCAGCATCCACCGGTGCCTGCGCTGTGGGCGGAGCGGGAACAGACGACCGATTACGTCGTCGCATCGGGTAACGGCACGGTGTTCAGCTTCGTCGTGCACCACGCCCCGAAGGTCCCCGGCCGCACGTTGCCGTTCGTCATCGCACTCGTCGAACTCGAAGAAGGCGTGCGGATGCTCGGTGAGCTCCGCAACGTCGACCCCGCCAGTGTGGAGATCGGAATGCCAGTCCGCGCAATCTATATCGACTTTCCGGCCAACGACGTCGGGCCGGCCTGGACCAACTACGCATGGGAGCCGAACGCATGACCGCCCCGGTGGTAGAGGTGGGCACCAAGCTGCCCGAACTCAAGCTCTACGGCGACCCGACGTTCATCGTGTCCACCGCCATCGCGACGCGCGACTACCAGGACGTGCACCACGACCGCGACAAGGCGCAGGCGAAGGGGTCCAAGGACATCTTCGTCAACATCCTCACCGATACCGGTCTGGTGCAGCGCTTCATCACCGACTGGGCGGGGCCGTCGGCCGTCATCAAGACGATTGGACTGCGCCTCGGCGTGCCGTGGTACGCCTACGACACCGTGACGTTCACCGGTGAAGTGACCGCTGTGGAGGATGGATTGATCACGCTGAAGATCAAGGGCAGCAACAGCCTTGGCGACCACGTGATCGCCAACGCCACCTTGACGGTGGGTGCCTGATGCCCGGCGAACTGTCCGGCAAGGCCGCGATCGTCGGCATCGGCGCCACCGACTTCTCCAAGAACTCTGGCCGCAGCGAGCTTCGGCTGGCCTCGGAGGCGGTGCTCGACGCGCTCGATGACGCCGGGCTGACTCCGGCCGACGTCGACGGCATGGTGACGTTCACGATGGACTCCAATACCGAGGTCGCCATTGCGCGCGCCACGGGCATCGGCGACCTGAAGTTCTTCTCCAAGATTCACCACGGAGGCGGCGCGGCGTGCGCGACCGTCCAGCAGGCCGCCATCGCGGTAGCCACCGGCGTCGCGGATTGCGTCGTGGCGTACCGCGCGTTCAACGAACGCTCGGGTCAGCGCTTCGGTCAGGTTCAGATGCGGCTGGTGGAGAACGCCGACTCGACGGGTGTGGACAATTCGTTCTCCTACCCGCACGGGTTGTCGACTCCGGCCGCGCAGGTCGCCATGATCGCCAAGCGCTACATGCACCTCTCTGGCGCCACCAGCAAGGACTTCGGCGCGGTGTCCGTCGCCGACCGCAAGCACGCCGCGAACAACCCCAAGGCGTACTTCTACGAGAAGCCCATCACCATCGAAGACCACCAGAACTCGCGGTGGATCGCCGAACCGCTGAGGCTGCTGGATTGCTGCCAGGAGACCGACGGCGGCGTTGCGCTGGTGATCACCTCGGCGGAGCGGGCCAAGGATCTCAAGCAGCGGCCCGCCGTCATCGACGCCGCCGCGCAGGGCTCCAGTCCGGATCAGTACTCCATGGTGAGCTACTACCGACCCGAACTGGACGGGCTTCCCGAGATGGGGCTGGTCGGCAAGCAGCTGTGGGCGCAGTCCGGGCTGAAGCCGACGGACATCCAGACGGCGATCCTCTACGACCACTTCACGCCGTTCACGCTGATTCAGTTGGAGGAGTTGGGGTTCTGCGGCTGGGGCGAGGCCAAGGACTACATCGCCGATGGCGCGATCGAGCTCGGTGGACGGTTGCCGATCAACACTCATGGCGGTCAACTTGGCGAGGCCTACATCCACGGAATGAACGGCATCGCCGAGGGCGTGCGACAGCTCCGTGGCACGTCGGTCAACCCCGTGCCAGACGTCGAGCACGTGCTCGTCACGGCAGGTACCGGAGTGCCGACCTCGGGGCTCATCCTCAGTTAGTGCGTCCCGACCCCCCGCGGCGACGGTAATCTGAGTTCTGATTGCTGGCCGAGTCCTGATTGCTGGCCGCACTGTGTGAGGGGAGCCGTGTCGTGGGGGTGCCACAGGACCAAAGCCCGTATGGGTCGCAGACCGTGACGGGTCCTGGTTGGCCGAACGTCGACGAGGAGCAGCTCGCTTCGGCTGCGGCCGAGTACCAGGCGTGGGCGGCCAAGCTGACGGGTTCCGTCGTGCCGTTGCAGCAGAGCCAGCTGACGGCGCTGGCGGCCAAGTGGACCGGGGCCAGTTCGGTCGCCGCAGCAGGCGAGGCCACCACGATCATCGCAGGTCACGAGGCCAATGCCGCGCATGCGGCGGCCATCGCGCTCAAGCTACAGGCCATGGAACTCAGCGTCGTCAAGACGAAGGGGCTGGCGAACGCGACGGCCGAAGAGGTCCAGCAGGAATGTATGGCGCTTCAGGCCGCCGCCGCCCTGGTCAGCAACACCGACGAGTTGATCCAGAGCCGCATCAAGATGGGCCTGTCGCAGAACATCGCGTACGTCAACGAAGCGTCGGCCGAGGTCGCCAACAGCATGGGGGTCCCACCGAGCACGCCTAACGCCGGCGCTCCGCCAGGCACCGCGCAAGGCGGCCAGGAAATGATGAAGATGATGAGTCAGTTGGGTGGCATGGCCGCCCAACTGCCCGGACAACTCATGCAGGCCCCGCAGCAGATGATGCAGCAGGTGACGCAGCCGCTGCAGCAGCTCACCCAGATGTTCGGCAAGGGCGGTTCGGGGGCAGGCGCGGGCAAGGGGATCAGCCCCTTCTCAGCGTTCTCCAACCACCCGCTAGCCGGGGGCTCCGGTGCGGGTGGTGGCGCCGGATTGGTGAAGGCGGCGTCCTTGCCAGGAGGTGGTGGTTCGCCCCCGCAGACCCCGATGATGGCGAAACTGGTTGGCACCACCCTGGATGACGTCGCGGTGCGTCCTGCGGGTGCGGGCACCGCGGCGATCGGTGGGGTTGCTCCGGTGTCGGGCGGCATGGGCGGCGGCATGGGCATGATGGGTCAGCGCGGGGAGAGTGGTGGCACCGCTGCTTCGCTGGCGCCCCCTGCTCCGCTCGAATACGACTTGGGCGACGAGGTTGACGATGACTGGTGAGTCAGGAGGTTCGCGCTGATGGGTGACCCACTTGGGATGCAGGACGGCACTTCCTGGGATCCCGCGTCGGTGGACATGCCGCCGATGCCGACCATTTCCCCCGGCGAGGACGGCTTGAGCATGACCATAGCCGCCGTCATGCCGACGCTGTCCGCTCCGCTGGCCGCGAACGTGACGGCGCTGCAGGCCAAGGAGACGATGTTCTCCGGCAAGGTCGATTCCGCGAAGTCGGCGTACCAGAACGCCGACGACCAGGGCAACCAGGGGATCGGTCAGATCGGGCAGATGCTCGGCCAGGTCGGCCAGATGGCGCAGCAGGCGGGCAAGGCAGGCGGGGGCGAAGGGGGCTCCAGCATCTTCGGGTCGCTGATGGAGCAGGCGATGAAGGCCGTCCAGAGCGGCGGCTCGAAAGACGGTGGCTCGCAAGGAGCGGATGCACAAGCCGCGGACCAGGCGCCAGCCGGATCACCCGGGGCCGGGCAGCCGGCCGCGAGCCAGGGTGCGGGCGGCCAGGGCGGCGGGCAGGGTCCTGCCGGCGGGGCTCCAGGGGCGCAGCAACAGCCGTCGCGCGAGGGCCAAGACAACCGTCAGGATCAGACCCCGCAGCACGAACGCGAAGCCAAGGCGCACGAGGCGCCCGTCGAACAGCCTCCGGCCGAGGCTGCGGGACCCGGTGAGCGCCAGCACAATGCGGGCCCGGCACCGGTGGGTCCGCCCGCGCCTACGCGGCACGGCGACGAGGACCTCTCGCGCCGGATGTAGTGGTGTAGGAGGTGACGCGCGGCCGATCGGACACACGGGCGCGCCAACTGGCCGTCGCCGATTACCCTCATAGGTGATGCATGGGAATTCTCCGCTGGCCGTGAGGGACACGGAGGTAGGCACATGAGTTCGCCTCCGCCGCCCGATGACCAGCCACCACAGCCGTACCAGCCGGGCGAAGGGCTGACCAGCGGTCAGATCTTCGCCGGTTACAAGATCGTTCAATTGCTCGGCTCCGGCGGAATGGGCGAGGTCTACCTTGCGCAGCATCCGAGGCTTCCGCGGCTGGACGCGTTGAAATTGCTTCCGTTGGGTTGGTCATCCGACGACGAATATCGGATCCGCTTCAATCGGGAAGCCGACCTCGCTTCGACGATGTGGCATCCGAACATCGTCGGCGTGCACGACCGCGGGGAGGACGACGGACAGCTGTGGATCTCCATGGACTACGTCGACGGACTCGACGCCGCACGACTGGCCGCCGAGCGCTATCCGGCGGGCATGCCCGCCGAGGACGTGGCCCGCATCGTCACCGCCGTCGCCAACGCACTCGACAGCGCCCACAAACGGGGCTTATTGCACCGCGATGTCAAGCCGGCCAATATCATGCTGACACATCTGGACGATGACGGCGATCAGCGAATCTTGTTGACCGACTTCGGGATAGCCCACGACATCAATGACAACGGCGAAGCCACGACGTCGAACATGACCGTCGGAACGGTCGCCTACTGTGCCCCAGAACAACTGCGTGGGGAGGAGGTAGGTGGCCCTGCCGACCAGTACGCGCTTGCGGCTACGGCGTACCGCCTGCTGAGTGGCACCCCGCTGTTCTCGAACACCGACCCGGAGGTGGTGATCGACCACCAATTGCACACCCCGCCTCCTGCGCTGGCGGCGACGCGACCGGAACTCGCCGCCCTCGACCCCGTGCTGGCTGTCGCACTGGCCAAGCGGCCCGAGGACCGGTTCGCCCGCTGTTCCGACTTCGCCCGTGCCTTCTCCGAACGCGTTGACGCGATGCACGCGCAGCCGCCCTACGTGGCACCCGACGTGGTGGACACCGCACCGGCCGGCATCGCGCCGCCGCCGTGGTATCACCCAGCGCCTGTCGAACCGTCGATCGCTGATCGGGTTACCGCGTCGTTTTCGGTCGACCCACGCGCGATGCAAGTCAAGCGCGAACGGTCACATGCTCTTCCGATTCTCGTTGGGCTCGCCGCTGCGCTGATCGTCGCGCTGGCGACATGGCTCTTGTGGCCGTCCGGTGGGTCTGATTCGTCAGCCGAAAGCACGGCGTCGAGCACGTCGACGCCAGTGGATTCCGCGGCGCAAAACCGGCTGTCGGGACTGCTTCCCGCGGGCTACCCCGCCGAGTCGTGCAAGCCGGCTGAAGCACCCAACGGTGTGCAGGCGAAGGTGAGTTGTACGGCGAACTCCGACGCGGGCGGTCCGCCAGCGGCCACCTACACGCTGGCCGGTGACAAGGCGGCGCTCAAGAGCGCGTTCGACGGAATCGTCTCCAGTTCCACCATGGTCAACTGCCCCGGCAACATCCAGTCGCCGGGCCCGTGGCGACGAAATGCCACGCCGCAGTTAGTCAGCGGCACGCTGTTCTGCGGCTTCCGGGGCAGCGTTCCGATAGTGGTGTGGACCGACGACGCCAATCTGGTGCTCAGCTCCGTCGAGGGCGCCAAGGACACCCCGAATCTCGACGAGCTCTATGTGTGGTGGACAAGCCACTCCTGACGGCCCGTTATCCTCACTCCACGGGTCTTGAAGTGACAGTGAGCGATACGGGGGGTGAGGGATGACGACGCCTGGGCGACGTTTGGAGTCCCGGCCGCCTCGGGACCCGGTCGCCGCGCACGACGAGCAGACCGTCATCATCGAGTCCGTCCATCCGCGGCCAACCTACGACGACGGAAGTCGATGGCCGGACAGTTTCCGGCCGGCCCCACCGGTCGAGCACATTGCCGCGGGAAGCGTGAGCGCGACGTTGGCGTTCGATGCGCGAACGGTCAAGCGGCAAGGGCCTCGGCCGGTCGTCGTCGCGGCGGCGGTGGCCGGAGCAGCGCTCGTCCTGGTTGTGGGTGCGCTGCTGTGGCGGTCCGGCGACTCGGGCTCGGCCGTGGCCTCGACGGTGGACGGCGTGGCGCAGAAACGACTGAGCGCGCTGCTGCCCGCGGGCTATGCGGCGGATGCCTGCGCGCCGGCCGAGCTACCGAAAGGCGCTGTCGCTGCGGTCAATTGCACGAAGAACGCCGACGCCGGTGGACCACCCTCGGCGACGTACGCACTGATGAAGGACGACGCCGCCTTGAGCGCCGCAGTGGGTGCGGCCATCGTGGACGCCGACCTCGTCGACTGCCCCAACAGCATTCAGTCGCCGGGGCCGTGGCGGCGCAACGCCAGCCCGCAGAAGATCGCAGGCACGCTGGTGTGCGGGCTGTCGCATGAGCAACCCCAGGTGATGTGGACCAACGATGCCGAACTGGTGCTCAACGCAGTGAGGGCCGGCCCCGAAGGGCCGACCCTCGACCAGTTGTACGCGTGGTGGTCAAACCACTCCTGACGGTCAGCCGGCTGGCGGCGGCACTACCGGCGTCGAGGTCGGCGCGACGGGCGTGCCCTGGCTGCCCGCGGGTGCGGGTGCTGCTGCGGGCGCCGCTGCTTCGGGTGCGGGAGCAGCTGCGGGTGCCTCGACACCAGCAGGCGTGCCAGCAGTTGCAGGCGTTCCGGCGCTTGCAGGCGTGCCGCCGCTGACCGGCGCCGTGCCGACGCTCGCGGGCTGGGGCGCACCCTCGCCTGCAGGTAGCGGGGTGCCTTGGCTACCTGCCGGGACCGACGTGCCTGCCGGGGCCGACGTGCCTGCCGGGACCGACGTGCCCGCGGGGACTGGAGTACCCGTGCTACCCGCAGGAAGCGGGGTGCCCTGGCTACCGGTGGAAAGTGGGGTCACGGGAGTACCTCCGGTGGCCGCCGTGCCAGGCGTCACCGTGCCGTCGACCGCAGGCGTGGCAGGCACCGCGCCCGTCGCAGCGCCCGGCGTCGCGGCCGTGGCCGGAGCGGCGGAGCTACTCGCACCGCTTCCGCTGCCCGACTGCGCAGGCTTCGAGCTTGTCCCGCCCTGACTGGTCGCCGGCGAGCCCGCCCACACGAGGACGTCTTGGCCGCCGGTGTTGTAGACGACGCTGTCGGGCGCTGCACCCGTCACGTCGAAGTAGACCTTGCCGGTGGTCTTTTCGCCCTGTCCGAGCGTCGCCGGGTTGATGCCCTGCGGGGTGGCGGCGCCAAACAGCACGCGGTAAGTCTCGCCATCGCTGGCCCGCGCATTCAGGTTCGACACGATCGGGGTGGCGCCGCCCTGGACTGCCTCGTCGGTGGCCGTCGCCTCCCACAGCGTGCCGTTCAGCTGATGGGGGATGACGTCGCTGCTCGGCTTGAGACCGCTGATGGTCCAGCCCTGGACGACGTTGCCCGCGCCGTCGACGAGCTTGCCCTGCGAGCCGAGCGTCTGGGTGGTCGCATCGGCGGCCGCAGTCGGCGCGCCGAAGACGATCCCGATGGACCCCGCTGCGGTGATGGCCGCGGCCGCAGCCAGTGCGTTGGTGAACTTCACGTGTCGTGCCCTCCTGAAAGTGACTACTAACGACATCCCCCGACGGGATGGTGACTTCAAACGAAACTAGCAGGTCACTGTGAGGTTGAGCACCTCGGATCCGTTGTGGCGCCGCGATTAACGTCTTCGCAGGTGAGTGCGCGCAACGCCGATGCGACGAGGCGAGGGGACCGGTAGCGCATGGTTTCGTTCGAAGCGACGCGTGCGGCGAACTGGATCGGCGGCGCCAGCAAAGTAAAGTGCACGCTGATCGAATGGTCGGTTCGATGCCGTGCGCTGATGCTGGACCAATGTGAAATCACCACTGATGAAGACTCGGCAACACTGAATCGGCTAGGCCGGGATCAGCTCCACACCCGCCAACGCGACGGCGTCGTCACGCTCGGGCGCGGTGACGATCGCTTGGAAGCCGTCACCTTCCTTCCAAATGCTGACCTTGAGCGTCTCGCCGGGAATCACCACGCCAGCGAACCGGGCGCCGTAGCTGCCGATCCGGGACGCATCGCCGTCGAGTAGCAGGTCGGTCATGGCCTTCGCCGTCATGCCGTAGGTGCACAGCCCGTGCAGGATCGGCCTGGGAAAGCCTGCGGCAGCAGCGAATTCGGGATCCGAGTGCAACGGGTTGCGGTCGCCGCACATCCGATACAGCAGCGCCTGTTGCGGCGAAACCGGGATGGCGATTTCGAAGTCCGGCTCGCCTTGTGGGGGCTCCGACGACGTCGACGGTCCGCGGTCGCCGCCGAATCCGCCCTCGCCGCGGGCGAAGATCGACCGCTTCTGCGTCCACAGCAGCGTGCCGTCGGGGGCCTTCACTTCTGTCTCCGACCAGATGACGGCGGCTTTGCCCTTGTCCCAGATGTCGGTGAACCGGGTGATCGCGATGCCGGTGCCGGAGGGTGGGATGGGGCCCGGCACGATGACGGCCTCACTGGCGTGCAGCACCTTGCTGAGCTCGATGTCGATGCCGGGGAACTTCACCGTCGGCGCCTTGGTGTCATGGAACGTCTGCGCGACGTTGCCGAACGTCGGAAGCACCTGTGGGGTGTCGTCGGTGAGGTACCGCAACTCACGGGGGTCCATCGGATCCCGACCCGCACCCAGCCCGAGGTGATAAAGCTGGATATCGCTACTGGTCCAAGAGAATTCGTCGGCGGGCAGATCCGCACCCAGTGCTACGTCGACATCGATGGGCACGGCTACTCCTTGCCGGCGAGGTGAAGGGCAGCGAGGTAACCGAACGTCATCGCGGGTCCGATGGTGCCGCCTGGCCCCGGGTAGGTGTGTCCCATCACCGGCGAGCTGACGTTGCCCGCCGCGTAGAGGCCAGCGATGATCGAGTCGTCGTCGCGTAGCGCACGGCCGTGCACGTCGGTGCGCACGCCGCCCTTGGTGCCGAGGTCGCCCGGCACCATCTTGGCCGCGTAGTACGGCGCGTGGCTGAGCTCGCCGAGGTTGGGGTTGGGCTTGTTCGTCGGGTCGCCGTAGTAGCGGTCGTAAGCACTCTCGCCGCGCTTGAAGTCCTCGTCGACACCGGATCGGGCGAACCCGTTGAAGCGCTCGACGGTGGCCTTCAGCGCGTCGGCGGACAACCCGGTCGATCCGGCCAGCTCCTCGAGCGTGTCAGCCTTGACGATCACGCCGGACTCCATCCACTTCTTCGGAATCCGTTGGCCCGGTTGCAGACCCGCGAAGATGAACCGGTCCCGGTATTGCTGGTCGAAGATCAGCCAGGCCGGAATGTTCTCGCCGGGCCCCGCGCCTTGCCCGTACTGGCCGCCGTACATATTGTGGCCGGCCTCGACGTAGGGCATCGATTCGTTCATGAACCGCTTGCCTGCCATGTTGACGATGATCGCTCCGGGGGAGTTGCGCTCAGACAGCGCGAACCACGGAGCGCCCACCAACGGCACCGTCGGACCCCACCAGGCGTCCTCCATCAACTCCAAAGCGGCGCCGAGCTTTTCGGCCGCCAAGATGCCGTCGCCGGTGTTCGCAGCCGCGCCAACGGTCCACTCGGTGGTGATCGGCGCGCGCTGGTACTTCACCCGCATCTGCTCGTTGTGCTCGAACCCGCCGCTGCCGAGGATCACGCCGCGGCGTGCCTTGATCAGTTGCGGCTCAGCTGATTCCGGCCCGGTCGTGTCCCGAACGTAGACTCCGCGTACGGTGCCGTCGGAGACGTAGAGATCCGTCAGTGCGGTGTTGAGCAGCACCGGGACGCCAGCCTTTTGCAACCCGATGCGCAGCGGCGCGATCAGCGCCCGACCCATGCCGACCAGGTTCTTGCCGGTGGCATTGGCCCACACCGAGCGCACGCCCACCTTGAGGCTGCGCAGCAGCCCACGCGGGTGGCGCTTGAGTTGGTTCAGCCGGACGTAGTCCTGCTGCATCACCACCATGTTCAGCGGGACCTTGCCGTACGGCGGTTCGAGTCCCTTCTCGTCGGCGCCAAGTTTCTTGGCGTTGAACGGCTTTGGCTCGACCGACCGACCCGTCGGCTTACCGCCCGGGCTCTCGGGGTAGTAGTCGGAGTATCCGGGCACCCAGCACAGCTTCAGGGGCGAGTTCTTGAGCACGAACGACAGCATCTCCGGCCCGCGCTCGAGGTAGGTGTCGATCTTCTCGCCCGGAACGACGTCGCCGATGATGCTGTGCAGGTATTCGGCGGCGGCGGCGGGGCTGTCTTTGACACCGTCGCGCTTGAGGATCTCGTTGTTTGGGATCCACACGCCACCACCTGACCGCGCAGTGGAACCTCCGTAGTGCGGGGCCTTCTCAACGACTACTGTCGAGAGTCCCTGGCGGGCAGCGGTGAGGGCGGCGACCATGCCGGCGGCGCCACTGCCGACCACGACGACGTCGTACTCCTGCTCAGTCATATAGAACACGTTATAGAATTGCCCGGCCGACCCACAACTGTGCCGGTGGAAGAAACGAGGGGACTTCACCAATGCTCTCCGTCGAGGTGCGCGACTGGTTGGCCGCCGACTTGGCCCAAGCCGAGCGCAGCCGCGTGTCCATCAGCCCGCTGACCACCAGGGAAACCGACATCGACGTCGTCGACGCCTATGAGATTCAGCTGATCAACATCCGGCAGCGGGTTGCCGAGGGCGCTCGCGTCATAGGTCACAAGGTCGGGCTCTCGTCCGAGGCGATGCAGAAGATGATGAACGTCGATGAACCCGACTACGGCCATCTGCTCGACGAGATGGAGGTGTTCGAGGACCAGCCGGTCAAGACAGGCAGGTTCCTCTACCCGCGCGTCGAGGTCGAGGTCGGTTTCATCCTCGCCGACGACCTCCCCGGCGAAGGCTGCACCGAGGACGACGTGCTGGCCGCGACGGCTGCGTACGCCCCCTCGATCGAATTGATCGACACCAGGATCACCGACTGGAAGATCAAACTGTGCGACACCATCGCCGACAACGCCTCGTCGGCCGGCTGGGTGCTCGGCAAGGAGCGGGTCTCGCCCAAGGACATCGACATCTGCAACATCGACGCGGTGTTGACGTGCAACGGTGAGGTCGTCGCCGAGGGCAGAAGCGATGCGGTGCTGGGCAATCCGGTTACCGCGGTGGCGTGGCTGGCCCGCAAGGTCGACCAGTTCGGCGTGCGGTTGAAGGCCGGCGACATCGTCCTGCCCGGGTCGTGCACGCGTGCGATAGATGCACGTCCAGGCGACGATTTCGTAGCCACGTTCGACGGGCTAGGTTCCGTCCATCTGTCTTTTGAATAAGGAGAGTTCACATGCCTGACAAGGCATCAGTCGCGATCGTCGGATCCGGGAACATCAGCACCGACCTGCTGTACAAACTGCTGCGGTCGGAGTGGCTCGAGCCGCGCTGGATGATCGGCATCGATCCTGAGAGCGAGGGTTTGGCGCGCGCCCGCAAGCTGGGCCTGGAGACCTCCCACGAGGGGGTGGACTGGTTGCTCGCGCTCGACGAAAAGCCGGACCTGGTGTTCGAGGCCACCAGCGCCTACGTGCACCGCGACGCCGCGCCGAAGTACGAGGCAGCTGGCATCCGCGCCATCGACCTGACCCCGGCGGCGGTCGGGCCTGGCGTGATTCCGCCGGCCAACCTGCGCGCGCACCTGGATGCCCCCAACGTCAACATGGTCACCTGCGGTGGGCAGGCCACCATCCCGATGGTCTACGCCGTTTCTCGTGTCGTCGACGTGCCGTACGCCGAGATCGTGGCGTCGGTGTCGTCGGCGTCTGCCGGGCCAGGGACGCGGGCCAACATCGACGAGTTCACCAAGACCACCAGCGCAGGCATCGAGGTCATCGGCGGCGCGCAGCGCGGCAAGGCCATCATCATCCTCAATCCGGCGGATCCGCCAATGATCATGCGCGACACCATCTTCTGCGCCATCCCCGAGGACGCCGACCAGGACGCGATCTCCAAGTCCATCAAGGAGGTCGCCGCGGAGGTGCAGACCTACGTGCCGGGCTACCGGTTGCTCAACGAACCGCAGTTCGACCCGCCATCGATGCACTCGGGTGGCCAGGCGCTGGTGACGGTCTTCGTCGAGGTGGAGGGTGCGGGGGATTACCTTCCGCCCTACGCTGGAAATCTCGACATCATGACCGCCGCGGCGACGAAGGTCGGCGAGGAGATCGCGAAGGAACGCGCGTCAGTATCCGAAGGAGCGCAAGCATGAGCGTCCAGGACGACATCTTCTTCAACCCGATCTGGGACGTGCGCATGACGGACACGTCGCTACGCGACGGTTCGCACCACAAGCGCCACCAGTTCACCAAGGACGAGGTCTTCGCCATCGTCAGCGCGCTCGATGCCGCCGGCGTTCCGGTCATCGAGGTGACGCACGGCGACGGCCTCGGCGGGTCGAGCTTCAACTACGGCTTCTCCAAGACTCCCGAGCAGGAACTCATCAAGCTGGCGGCCGAGACGGCCAAGGAGTCGAAGATCGCCTTCCTGATGCTGCCGGGTCTTGGCACCAAGGACGACATCAAGGAAGCCCAGCAGAACGGCGGCTCGATCTGCCGCGTCGCCACGCACTGCACCGAGGCCGACGTGTCGATCCAGCACTTCGGGTTCGCACGCGACCTTGGCCTCGAGACGGTCGGCTTCCTGATGATGGCGCACACCATTCCGCCGGAAAAGCTTGCCGCCCAGGCTCGGATCATGGCCGACGCCGGTTGCCAGTGCGTGTACGTCGTCGACTCCGCTGGCGCACTCGTCCTCGAAGGCGTGGCCGACCGGGTGGCCGCCCTGGTCGCCGAACTGGGGTCGGATGCTCAAGTTGGTTTTCATGGCCACGAGAACCTTGGGCTGGGCGTGGCCAACAGCGTGGAGGCCGTGCGGGCAGGCGCCAAGCAGATCGACGGCAGCACCCGCCGTTTCGGCGCAGGCGCGGGCAATGCGCCGGTCGAGGCCATGATCGGCGTGTTCGACAAGATCGGCGTCAAGACCGGCATCGACTTCTTCGAGATCGCCGACGCGGCCGAGGACGTCGTACGGCCCGCCATGCCCGCAGAGTGCCTGCTCGATCGCAACGCGCTGGTCATGGGCTACTCCGGGGTGTACTCGAGCTTCCTCAAGCACGCCATCCGCCAGTCGGAGCGCTACGGCGTGCCCGCGCACAAGCTGCTGCACCGCGCCGGCCAGCGCAAGCTGATCGGCGGCCAGGAGGACCAGTTGATCGACATCGCGCTGGAGCTCAAGCGCGAGCAGGACGCCGCGTCCGCCTAGCCGTGGGCGTCACACTGGCCACAAGTACGGCCCGCTAACCAAGTTTTTTCGAATCTCGGTACACCCCAGCTGGCCTGCGGGGACGTCGTCGATGTGCAGCAGGCGTGCGGACCCCGGGTGTTTAGCCCCCGGGCTCAGGGCTATGCCTTGACGGCGATCACCGAATCGCAGATGTCCGAAGACGGAACCGAGAAAGGAACGTCGGAATGACTTCGATGAAATTATCCGAGAACACCGTTCGCCGCGGGCTGTACGGAATGCTCGCCGGCGGCCTGCTAGGTGGCGTAGCGACGGCAGCGATCGTGCTGCCCAGCGCGAACGCAGCGCCTGACGAGTGCACCGCGAGCGGCATGGCGAGCACACAGAGCACGGTGCAGACGTCGATGAGCACGTACCTGCAGATGCATCCGCAGACCAACCAGGCGCTGACGGACATCGCGAAGCAGGCGCCCAGCGAGGCGGAGGTGTCGTACCAGACGTACTTCACTCAGAACCCGACGGTCGCCACCGACCTGAAGGGTCTGCAGAAGCCCGTCATCGAACTCAACTCGCAGTGTGGAATCCAGTCGACCTCCAACCAGTTGACTGACGCACTGAAGACGACTTAACAGAAAGCCAGGGCACGATGGGGCGGTGACTTCCGCTCCTACGGTCCGCCGAGTGCGGCCCGGTTCCCTGGAGGTTCTGCTCGTAAGCCTCATCGCGCTGGCGACCTTCGCCAGCGCGATGAGTGCGTTCGTTGCCGATCGTCCCGACCTCAGCGTGGCGGCGACGGTGTTCTGCGGCGTATTCGTGCAGGCGCTGCCGTTCCTGGTGCTCGGCGTGGTGTTGAGCGGGCTCATCGCGGCCTTCGTCAGCGCTGAGCGGTTGAGTCGGTGGTTGCCGACCAGACCCGCGCTGGCCGTGGCCGTCGCCGGAGTCGGAGGTGCGGCACTGCCGGGCTGCGAGTGTGCGTCAGTCCCGGTGGCGCGCAGGCTGTTCGGATCCGGCACCAGCGGCGCAGCAGCCCTGACTTTCATGCTGTCCGCGCCTGCGATCAACCCCGTCGTGCTGGTCGCCACCGCGGTCGCGTTTCCTGGCCAACCCGCGATGGTCGTGGCCCGCTGCGTGGCGTCACTGGCCACCGCCGTCGCGATGGGGCTGCTGTGGTCGCGCTTCGGGCGCTCCGAATGGGTCACCCGTCATCCCCCTGCTCCTCCCGCGGACGGCGACGCCTCACGCTGGACGGTGTTCAGCGAGGCCGCTCGCCACGACTTCCTACAGGCGTCGGCCTACCTGGTGGTCGGCGCCGCGGCGGCCGCCGCGCTGCGAGTGCTGGTTCCGCCGTGGATGTTCGAACGGCTCGCCGGCCACCTGATCCTCGGGGTGCTGACGATGGCGCTGCTCGCCGTGGTGCTGGCGCTGTGCTCCGAGGCCGACGCCTTCGTGGCGGCCAGCCTGACGATGCTGCCACTGCTGCCGCGGCTGGTGTTCCTCGTCGTCGGCCCCGCGATCGACGTCAAGCTCGCCGCCATGCAGGCCGGCATGTTCGGCCGCCGGTTCGCCGTGCGATTCGGACCGGCGACCTTCGTCGTGGCGACCGTGATCGCGACCGTCGTCGGGCTGGCGATCCTGGGGAGCGGCACGTGAGTCGCGCCACCCAGCACCTCGTCCTTCTGCTGATCGGCCTCAGCACGGCGGTGATGCTGTTCAAGGGCTCGTACCTCAACTACGTGCGGCCGGCGTTGCTGCCGTGGTTGATCGCCGCCGCGGCGGTGCTCATCGTGCTCGGCGTGACGGGCATCGTCTTCGACCTCAGGTCCGTCACACACGAACACGGGCATGCCCACCAGACGTGGCTCACCTGGGTGCTGCTCATTCCGATCGCGCTGGTCGCGTTCGTGGTTCCGCCTCCGCTCGACGCCCGCGGCGCCAACCCGCCGCCCGCGGCGGTCAGGGCTCCCCAACCGCGGCCCTTCCCGGCGCTGCCGCCAGGGCCCGCCCCCGAGGTCTCGCTACCTGAAACCGTCATGCGTGCGGCTGCCGACTCCACCCACTCGCTGGATGGTCGGACGATTACGCTGACCGGATTCACGGTGACTCACGGGGGCGTGGTGGACCTCGGACGCGTGGTCATCGTCTGTTGCGCCGCAGATGCCCAGCTCGCCAGGGTGCACCTGTCCGGCCCCGGGGCGGCGACCGTCGCGGGTCAGCCCGACGACACCTGGATGCGGATTACCGGCACGATCCGGCCCGGCTCGTCGCATGCCGACGACGGATTCATCCCGACGATGGTGGTCACCGACGCCGCGCGCATCGACAAGCCCAAGAACGCCTACGCGTACTAACCGCGTCGGACCGGCAGGGCACGATGGACCCATGGCCGATTCCCCGTCGCTTCGCTCGCCCCAGGTGGCAACCCGGGCTGACGCGCAGGCGATCCTCGAACAGCTGGCCGGGCCGACGGCCACGTTGCGCGACGACCAGTGGACGGCCATCGAGGCATTGGTGGTGCACCGGCGCAGGGCGCTGGTCGTGCAGCGCACCGGGTGGGGCAAGTCGGCGGTGTACTTCATCGCCGCCAAACTGCTGCGCGCCTCTGGACATGGCGCCACCGTCATCGTGTCGCCGTTGTTGGCGTTGATGCGCAACCAGGTAGCCGCGGCGGAGCGGGCCGGAGTGCACGCCGCGACCATCAACTCCAGCAATGTCGCCGACTGGGCCGAGATCCACGAACGGGTGCGCGGCGGCGAGCTCGACGTGCTGCTGGTCAGCCCGGAACGGTTGAACAACCCAGACTTTCGCGATCAGGTACTACCGGCGCTGGCGCGCGACGCTGGCCTGGTGGTCGTGGACGAGGCGCATTGCGTATCCGACTGGGGCCACGACTTCCGGCCGGACTATCGGCGCATCCGCACCCTCATCGGCGAGTTGGGCTCGGATGTGCCCGTGCTGGCCACCACGGCCACCGCCAACGACAGGGTGGTCGACGACGTTGCCACCCAGTTGGGCGTGGGAGGGCAGGACACGCTGGTACTGCGCGGCGGGCTCGACCGCGAGTCGTTGCGGCTGTCGGTGGTAAAGGCGGGCAACCCAGCTCAGCGCGCGGCTTGGCTTGCGGCGCAAATAGATTCGCTGCCGGGCTCCGGGATTGTGTACACGTTGACCGTCACGCAGGCGCGTGACGTCGCGACGCTGTTGCGGGAGCAGGGCCACCGGGTGGAGGCCTACACCGGCTCGACTGAGGCGGCCGAACGCGAACAACTCGAAGCGGACCTGTTGGCCAACCGCGTCAAGGCGCTCGTCGCCACGTCAGCGCTTGGGATGGGTTTCGACAAACCCGATCTCGGCTTCGTGGTGCACCTCGGCGCACCGTCCTCGCCGATCGCTTACTACCAGCAGGTCGGCCGCGCGGGCCGCTCGACAGCGAGCGCCGAGGTCATCCTGCTGCCCGGTCGCGAGGACCAAGACGTATGGCGATACTTCGCGTCCGTCGCGTTCCCGTCAGAACGCATGGTGCGCAATGTGATTGACGCGCTCGAACCCGATCGTCCGCAGTCGACACCCGCACTGGAACCGCTCGTCGACCTCGGTCGGACTCGGTTGGAGATGGTGCTCAAGGTGCTCGACGTCGACGGCGCGGTCCGGAGAGTGAAAGGCGGCTGGGTCAGCACCGGGGAGCCGTGGGACTACGACGAACCGCGCTATCGGAAACTCGACGACGCGCGTAAGCGGGAACAGCAGGCCATGCTCGACTATCAGGCCACCGACAGCTGCCGGATGGCCTTCCTGCGCGGCCAACTCGACGATCCCGAACTCGGCGAGGGTGAGCGCTGCGGGCGCTGCGACAACTGCACGGGGGTACGTGCCAGCGGCGACGTCGACGAAACCGCCGCCGAGCAGACCAGGGCGCGGCTGATGCGACCGGGAGTGGAGCTCGCACCGCGCAAGCAGTGGCCCTCCGGACTTGGCAAGCTCGGCGTTCAGCTCAGCGGCAAGATATCCGACGGACCCGCGCCGGGTCGCGTCATCGGCAGGCTGACCGACCTCGGTTGGGGTGCACGACTTAGGCGGCTGCTCGACGAACCAGATGCCGAGGTGTCCGATGACGTCGTCCAGGCGGCGGTGAAGGTGCTGGCGTCGTGGGACTGGGACACCCGGCCGAAGGCGGTGCTGGCGCTGGACTCGGACCGCCATCCGCTGCTCATCTCGTCGCTGGCGCGTGAGCTCGCTCGGCTCGGGCGGCTGACCGACCTCGGGATCCTGCAGTACGCGCCGGAACGCACGCCGGTGAACGCGGCCAACTCCGCTTATCGCGTCGCGGCCCTGAACGGATCGTGGCTGCCGCCGGATCCGGAGGCCGTCGCGGCCGTGGACGGGCCGGTGTTGCTCGTCGACGATCTGTCCGACACGGGCTGGACGTTGACGATGGCGGCCCGCGTCGTGCGTGCGGCCGGTGCCCCCGCGGTGCTTCCCTTCGCGGTGGCCAGCACCAACTGACCGGCCGGCGCTTGGTAACAGCTTCGTAGTCGCTGGCGAAGTCATGTCCAGTGGCCGGGGAGAAGTGTCCAGTGGCCCGAACCAAGGAGTGAATCCATGAATCGTGCCCGTCGCCGCGCCGCGTTCGGCATCTTCGCCGCCGGTGCCACCTGCGCAGTGCTGAGTCTGCCCTCGGCGAGTGCCGACCCAGTCGAGCCGAGCACCCCGGTGGCACCGCCCGCCGCTGCCGCGGACGACTGCACCGCTGCCGGACTGGCCAAGACGATCAGTTCGGTCACGGCCGCACAGGAGACGTACTTCGCGGCCCACCCCGACCTCAACCAGCAGCTGATCGAATTCACCCGGCAGTCCGCGTTTTCGGCGATGGGGTCGTTCAACGACTACTTCAAGGAGCATCCCGAGCAGGCCGACGAGCTGCGGGTCATCCAAGGGCCGCTGGGCGCCTTCAAGGACCGTTGCGGCATGCAGGTCGCGCCCACCGACGCGCTCGCGGTGCTCGGCGACCTCTAGGACGCCGGCGGGGAGACGGCGCTGGCGGTCTGCACGTCGCACCGACGATTGTTGTTATCGCAAATGATTCGGCGTTTGCGGTATTTGCGCATGCAAGTTCTCTGGGATGAGCTGAGCTACACGTTTTTGCTAGCCAGACTCGTTTGCCACAGGGGGCGGCAACCCCGCGGTTGACCTGGTTATTCTTGGTCCGGCCAACGTGTGACCAGTCCTTCTTGTGAATTTGCTGATTGCTCGAAGAGGCGCGCAACGCCTGCGGTCACTCCGGCAGAATGGCTCTAGTCCGTTCGCGCGGCATCGCTCAACGGGAGCTGGCTGCCATCCCTGAGCACCTCGAAATTGCAGCGCGCCTTGTACCGGAACTAATGGCGAGCATTGGTGCTGCCAGCGACTCAGGCACGTTCCTTGACCCACCTCGTCGTAAAGCGCTCGATTGCGAAGATGCGCTGAGCCGACGAGCGGGCCCATGATGGGATCGACCAGGGGCGCCTTAAGCTTCACCGTCGCTTTGCATTTGAGCCGTATGCCGTTCTGGTCAGCGCAGTAGGCGCCGTACCGACCCCGAAGCCGACCGCTCCGTGGCGCACCATGCTGACCCCGCCGCCCTACCACCGCCTCAGCGATCGGGTTTCCACATTTCATCGTGGACGACTCGCCGTATGCGGGGAACGAACGCTGGTAGCAAGTCCTGGCAGCCCACATGTCAGCCCTCCCCGACGACTATCGCAGTCGCAGCGCCGTAGGCGTCCCCGGGTCAACTTGTCCACATCGCCGAGGCCAGGGGCGTTGCAAATCGCGCCAGCCAGCAGTCCTGCCCGGCACATGCGACGTGGCTTTGCTGATCTCGGGCCGACGCGTCGACGGAGTAGTCGATCGAACCGGGCGCAGCAACAGAGCAGATCTGGATCGGCGATTTTTGCACGGACGTCAAACGAAATGGCTATGCTCCTGAAACTGCAAGGACCAGTTAATAGCTGGAGTGGGCCACAGACAGACAACGTTCAGCAAGCTTTCGGAGCACAGCCCTGCATCCGGAACGTTGAATGACGTCAGACCGTCCGTCCATTCCAGGTGGGGAGGGAACCGCGTGAGCATCAATCCGTTCGACGACGACAACGGCAGCTTTTTCGTCCTGGTCAACGACGAGGAGCAACACAGCCTTTGGCCGACTTTCGCCGACGTCCCCGCCGGCTGGCGGGTGGCCTACGGCGAATCGGACCGGGCGGCGTGTCTGGAGTACATCGAACAGAACTGGCCCGATATACGGCCGAAGAGTCTGAGGGATCGACTGGCTAAGAGCCAGGAAGCCAGCAGGTAAAGGCGATGGGGGGCATGGAAATCAGATCACGCGGTGGGGGAAACCGATGCAGTTTGACGATGGCGTACTACCTGTAACACGTGCACAGCTAGACATCTGGCTTGCAGCGCAGGCGGCTCAGACCAGCACGGAGTGGCAACTCGGCCTCTTCGTGAAAATCGAGGGCACGGTAGAACGTGATGCCCTCGAGTGGGCGATCCGTCGTGTGTTGCAAGAGGCCGAACCGGTCAGGGCCACCTTCTTCGAGAAGGATGGTCAGGTCTTCCAACGGTCGGTCGATTTTCAGGATGTCGAGCTGGCCTTCTATGACCTGACCGGCTCATCGCAGCCCGTACAGGAAGCCCGGGAAGCGGCGGCTGCCATTCAACGCACGCCGATGCCGTTGACCGGACCTCTGTTCAAATTTGCTTTGTTCCAGACGCAATCTGACGAATACTGCTTCTTCGGGTGCTGCCATCACATGGTTCTCGACGGATCCGGTATTGCGCTGGTAGGCCATCGAATTGCATCTGTCTATTCGGCAGTCGTCTCTGGCGCACCCATCCCGACCGCGTTGTTCGGCTCTTTGGCCGATCTCGTTGAGCGCGAGTCGGACTACGAGGCATCCGATGACTACCTGGACGACCAGGCCTACTGGATCAAGAATCTTGGCCAGGGGGGCGAACCGCACCATCGAGCGCTACGGGCCGCCGGCGAGAGCGACACGTATTGGCCCTCTGCGCCGGTGCAATTCGACCCAGAAGTTCTTCGCCGGGTTGAGGACCTGTCCGAAACATGGAATATCCCTCGAACAGCGCTCCTCACCGCGGCGTGCGCACTCTTGGTGCGTGGATGGCACGGCCACGGTCCGGAAGTGGTCCTCGACTTCCCGGTCACCCGTCGGGTGCATCCGGAATCAAAGACGATGCCCGGGATGGTCGCGGGGGTTGTGCCATTGGTATTGAAGGCGCCACCAGAAGCCTCGGTCGTCGACTTTTGTGAGCATGTCGACACGCAAATACGGGAAGCGCTGCGGCATCAACGCTTTCCAGTGCATGCCATCGAACGCAAAGTCGACTTCCGCGGACCAGGCGAGCTGGCCAACAGGGTCAACGTCAATTTTCTTCCGTCTACGTTCGCTTTTGACTTCGGTGGTGCGCCAGCGTCGGCGTCATTGGTCAATGCAGGCGTTGTCGGCGGCTTCGGGCTGATTTTCTCGGGCGCCGACAATCATCTCTTTCTCAGCACGATGGGCGCTGGGCCGTTCTCGAACCTCGACGCAGCCGAGCTAACAAGCCGGTTAGAGCGGGTGTTGGAGGCGATGACGGCTGATCCGGAGCGGTCGTTGTCATCGGTGGATGTGTTGGATGAGGGTGAGCGTGCTCGGCTCGATGGGCTGGGTAATCGCGGGGTGCTGACCGCGTCGGCGTCGGAGGTGTCGGTTCCAGTTCTGTTCGCTGAGCAAGTGGGTCGGGTGCCCGAGGCGGTGGCGATCCGTTGCGGGGATCGCTCGCTTTCCTACCGGGAGCTGGATGAGGCGGCGAATCGGTTGGCGCATGTATTGGCCGGTTTGGGAGCCGGTCCTGGGCGGTACGTGGCGTTGCTGTTCGACCGATCGATCGAGGCGGTTACGGCGATTTTGGCGGTGTTGAAGTCGGGGGCGGCGTATCTGCCGATCGATCCGGCGCAACCGGACGCGCGGGTGCAGTTCATGCTCGCTGATGCCGCTCCGATCGCAGCGTTGAGCACCGCGGGGTTGATCGGGCGGCTCAGTGGGTGTGGATTGCCGGTCATCGACGTCACCGATGGGCGGGTTGGTGATTTGCCGACTGCGGCGTTGGTGGCGCCGGTGGCTGAGGACGTCGCGTATCTGATGTACACCTCGGGCACGACGGGAACCCCGAAGGGGGTGGCGATCACCCACGGCAACGTCACTCAGTTGCTGGCGTCGGTGGATCCGGCGTTGGCCGGTCCGGAACGGGTGTGGACGCAGTGGCACTCGTTGGTATTCGACGTGTCGGTGTGGGACATCTTTGGCGCGCTGTTGCATGGCGGCCGGTTGGTGGTGGTGCCCGAGGAGGTCGCCCGCTCACCCGAGGATTTGCACGCGTTGTTGGTCGCCGAGCGGGTCGATGTGTTGAGCCAGACCCCGTCGGCCGCGGGTGCGCTGTCGCCGCAGGGGTTGGAGTCGGCGGCGCTGGTGGTGGCCGGTGAGGCGTGTGCGGCCGAGGTGGTGGATCGGTGGGCGCCGGGTCGGGTGATGATCAACGCCTACGGTCCGACCGAGGCGACGGTGTATGCCACGATGAGCGCCCCGCTGACGACGGGTTCGGGGCCGGTGCCGATCGGCGGGCCGGTGCCCGGCGCAGCGGTGTTCGTGCTGGATGGGTGGTTGCGGCCAGTGCCGGCTGGGGTGGTCGGCGAGTTGTACGTGGCCGGGCGTGGAGTCGGGCTGGGGTATCTGGGTCGGGCCGGGTTGAGTGGGTCGCGGTTCGTGGCGTGCCCGTTCGCGCCTGGGGCGCGGATGTATCGCACCGGGGATTTGGTGTGCTGGGGTGCTGATGGGCAGTTGCAGTATTTGGGTCGCGCCGATGAGCAGGTCAAGATCCGCGGGTACCGCATCGAGTTGGGCGACATTCAGTCCGCGTTGGCGGATATGGATGGGGTGGAACAGGCGGTAGTGATCGCCCGGGAGGATCGGCCCGGGGACAAGCGGTTGGTCGGTTACGTCACCGGTAGCGCCGACGGGCCCAAAGTTCGCACTCAACTCTTGCAGCGGTTGCCGGGGTACATGGTGCCTGCGGCGGTGGTGGTGTTGGAGTGCTTGCCGTTGACGGTGAACGGGAAGTTGGATCGCCGGGCGTTGCCGGCCCCGGAGTACGTCGATGCCGATGCCTACCGGGCCCCGGGCACGGTCACCGAGGAGTTGGTGGCCGGCATCTATGCGCAGGTGTTGGGGTTGGAGCGGGTCGGGGCCGATGACTCGTTCTTCGATCTGGGTGGGGATTCGCTGTCGGCGATGCGGGCGGTGGCCGCGGTGAACAAGGCGTTGGGTGCGGGTCTTTCGGTGCGGGCGCTGTTCGAGGCGCCGTCGGTGGCGGGGTTGTCGGCGCGGGTGGGTGAGGCCGGTGATGGGTTGGCGCCGTTGGTCGCTGGGCCGCGGCCGGCGGTGGTGCCGTTGTCGTTTGCCCAGAATCGGTTGTGGTTCTTGGATCAGTTGCAGGGGCCCTCGGCGACGTATCACATGCCGGTGGCGTTGCGGTTGAGCGGGCCGTTGGACGTGGCGGCGTTGGGTGCGGCGGTGGCTGACGTGGTGGGCCGGCACGAGAGTTTGCGCACGGTGTTCGCGGCGGTGGGGGGGATCCCGCAGCAGGTGGTGGTGGACGCGGCGGCCGCTGATTGTGGGTGGCAGGTCGTTGATGCGGTGGGCTGGTCGGCGGCGGAATTGGAGGCGGCGGTGGCCGCGGTGGTGGGTGCCGCGTTCGACTTGAGTACCGAGATTCCCTTGCGGGCCCGGCTGTTTCGGGTGGCAGAGGTGGAGCACGTGTTGGTGGCGGTGGTGCATCACATCGCCGCCGATGGTGGGTCGATCGCCCCGTTGGTGGGCGATTTGGGGGTGGCCTATGAGGCGCGCCGCGCGGGTCGGGTTCCGGGGTGGGCGCCGTTGGCGGTGCAGTACGCCGATTACACGCTGTGGCAGCGCGAACAGCTCGGTGAGATGGAGGACGAGGCCAGTCGTATCGCCGGGCAATTGGCCTATTGGCAGGACGTGTTGGCCGGGATGCCCGAGCAGATGGGGTTGCCCACGGATCGGCCCTATCCGGCGACGGCCGATCACCGGGGGGCCAGTGTGGCCGTGGAGTGGCCCGCGGCGGTGCAGCAGCAGGTGGCGGCGGTGGCCCGCGAGCACGATGCGACCAGTTTCATGGTGGTCCAAGCCGCGTTGGCGGTGTTGTTGTCGAAGTTGAGTGCCAGTTCGGATGTGGCGGTGGGTTTCCCGATCGCGGGGCGCCGGGATCCGGTGCTCGATGAGTTGGTGGGTTTCTTCGTCAACACCTTGGTGCTGCGGGTCGAACTCGATGGTGATCCGACGGTGGCGCAGGTGTTGGGGCAGGTGCGGGCGCGCAGTTTGGGGGCCTTCGAGCATCAGGACGTGCCCTTCGAGGTGTTGGTGGATCGGCTCAATCCGACGCGCAGCCTGGCTCGTCATCCGTTGGTGCAGGTGATGTTGGCCTGGCAGAACTTCGCCGGGTACGACGTCGATGCCATGTTGGGTGATGTGCAGGTGACCCCGTTGGCCGCGGATACCGCGACAGCTCGGGTGGACGTGACGTTCTCCCTGTCCGAACGCTTCGACGGCGTTGGTGAGCCGGCGGGTATCGGTGGGGTGGTGGAGTTCCGCACCGATGTGTTCGATGCCGCCAGCATCGAGGCCCTGGTGGGGCGGTTGGCGCGAGTGTTGGCGGCCATGACGGCCGATCCGCAGCAGCAGTTGTCGGGGATCGAGGTGCTCGAGGCCGGGGAGCGGGCCGACCTCGATGGGTTCGCTCGGCGCGCAGTGTTGACTGCGCCGGCGCCGCCGGTATCCGTTCCGGTGGTGTTCGCCGCGCAGGTGGCGCGCACCCCGGATGCGGTGGCGCTGTCTGGTGGGGGCCAGTCGATGACGTATCGGGAACTCGATGAGGCGTCGAATCGGTTGGCGCACTTGTTGGTTGCCCATGGTGCGGGTCCGGGCCGGTGTGTGGCGTTGCTGTTGAACCGGTCGGTCGAGGCGATCACCGCGATCGTGGCGGTACTCAAGTCGGGGGCGGCGTATGTGCCGATCGACCCGGGTCTTCCCGACGCACGGATCGATTTCATGCTTGCCGACGCCGCCCCGGTCGCAGTGATCACGAGCGCTGAGCTGACCGCCCTGCTGGCGGGCCAGGACTTGGCGGTGCTCGAAATCGGCGACCCCGCGATCGCGGGTCAGCCCAGTACCCCGTTGTCCGCCCCCGACGCGGAGGCCGTCGCGCAGATCATCTACACCTCGGGAACCACGGGGATGCCCAAGGGAGTGGGGATCACCCACCGCAACCTGACTCAGTTGGTGGGGTCCTTGGAAGCCGGGCTTGGGCAGGGTCGGGTGTGGACGCAGTGCCACTCCTATGCCTTCGACTTCTCGGTGTGGGAGCTTTGGGGTGCGTTGTTCGGTGGGGGCAGGCTGGTGGTGGTGCCTGAATCGGTGACCGCCTCCCCCCAGGACTTCCACGCCCTGCTGGTCGCTGAGCGGGTCGATGTGTTGACCCAGACGCCGTCGGCGGTGGGCATGTTGTCGCCCGACGGTCTTGAGTCGGTGGCGTTGCTGCTCGGCGGAGAGCCCTGCCCGGCCGAGGTGGTGGATCGGTGGGCGCTCGGGCGCGTGATGATCAACGCCTACGGCCCGACCGAAACCACCATCTATGCGTCGATGAGCAGGCCGCTGACCCCTGGTTCGGGGCCGGCGCCCGTCGGTGTGCCGGTGGCCGGGGCGGCCGTGTTCGTTCTGGACCGATTCCTGCACCAGGTGCCCGCCGGTGTGGTCGGCGAAATCTACGTCGCAGGCACCGGGGTTGGGTGCGGCTACCTCGGGCGGGCCGGGTTGAGTGGGTCGCGGTTCGTGGCGTGCCCGTTCGGCGGCCTCGGGGCGCGGATGTATCGCACCGGGGATCTGGGGTGCTGGGGTGCTGATGGGCAGTTGCAGTATCTGGGTCGCGCTGATGAGCAGGTCAAGATCCGTGGGTACCGCATCGAGTTGGGTGAGGTCAGCGCCGCACTGAGCGCACTGGACGGGGTGGAGCAGGCGGTGGTGATCGCCCGGGAGGACCGTCCCGGGGACAAGCGGCTGGTCGGCTATGTCACCGAGACCGCCACCGGCACAACGAATCCGATGGCGATGCGGGCGGCGTTGGCGCAGCGGCTACCGGCCCACATGGTGCCCGCGGCGGTGGTGGTGTTGGACTGCGTGCCGTTGACGGTGAACGGGAAGTTGGATCGGCCGGCGTTGCCGGCTCCGGGGTACGTCGATGCCGATGCCTACCGGGCGCCGTCGACTCCCACCGAGGAGATCGTGGCCGGCATCTACGCCCAGGTGTTGGGGTTGGAGCGGGTCGGGGTGGATGACTCGTTCTTCGATCTCGGCGGCGACTCACTACTGGCCATGCGGGTGATCTCCGCGATCAACGCCAGCTTGGATTCCGCAGTTGCGGTGCGGACCCTGTTCGATGCGCCCACGGTGGCGCAGTTGGCACCGCGTATTGGCGAGGGATCGGGTCGGCGCAAGCCGTTGGCGGTGCAACAGCGGCCGGCGGTGGTGCCGTTGTCGTTTGCCCAGAATCGGTTGTGGTTCCTCAACCGGTTCGAGGGTGGGGTGGCGACCTACAACATGCCGATCGCGTTCCGGATCGACGGAGACCTCGACGTCGAGGTGTTGGATGCGGCGCTGGACGACGTGATCGCCCGGCACGAGTCGTTGCGCACGGTGTTTCCCGACCTGGAGGGGGTGGCCTTTCAGCAGGTGTTGGCACCCGAGGCGGGCAGCTGGCGCCGTGGTGGCCCGGCGGTGGTGGCGTTGGCGGAGTCCGAGGTGGCTGCTGAGCTGATCGCGTTGGCCGGGTATCGCTTCGATTTGTCCAGTGAGATCCCGATCCGGGCGCAGCTCTACGCGGTGGGTCCCGAGCAGTACGTGCTGGGGATGGTGTTGCATCACATCGTCTTCGATGGCTGGTCGATGGCGCCGATGGTGCGCGATGTGGCTCAGGCGTATGCGGCGCGCCGCGCCGGGCGGGCTCCGGGCTGGGCGCCGTTGCCGGTGCAGTACGCCGATTACACGTTGTGGCAACAGGATTGGTTGGGGGTGGAGTCCGATCCCGACAGTGTGACCGCCACTCAGTTGGGCTATTGGCGCCAGGAGTTGGCCGGGTTGCCCGAGGTGGTGTCGTTGCCGACGGATCGGGCTCGCCCGGCGGTGCCCAGTTACCGCGGTGACGGGGTGACGATGGGCATCGACGCGCAGACCTGGGCGGGGGTCAAGGCGTTGGCCGCGGCCCATGACGTGACGGTCTCGATGGTGTTGCAGGCGGCGATGGCGGTGCTGTTGCATCGGGCCGGGGTCGGGGAGGACGTGGCGTTGGGCACGCCGGCCGCGGGGCGGATGGATCCCGCGCTCGACGAGTTGGTCGGGTTCTTCGTCAACACCTGGGTGTTGCGGGTGGGGGTGAGCTCTCAGCAGCGCTTCGACGAGGTGCTCGAGCAGGTGCGGTCCAAGGCGCTGGATGCCTTCGGCAATCAGGACGTGCCCTTCGAGTTGCTGGTGGAGCGGCTCAACCCGACGCGCTCGGCCTCGCATCATCCGTTGTTCCAGGTGGCCATGGTGTTCCAGAACAACGTGCGTCCGGAGGTGGCGCTGGACGGCGCCACCATTGAGCCGCTCTCGATGGACACCCACACCGCGAAGTTCGATCTGGACTTCGATCTGCGGG